>JBGSOF010000047.1:0-8813 GCA_041739275.1 Schleiferiaceae bacterium
CTCAAGTAGGTCCGCTCTGTATCCGGCCGCATGTCGCCATCCTCGGTCTGCCTTCGGATTTGAGCTAGGAACTGATCGGCGGCCACCTTCAGGGGAGTAAAGGCCTTTGGCGCCTCTTGTTCGATGTACGGGTTCCAGCCCTGGGCGAGCTTTTGGTTGAGCTCGTGGATGGTGGCCAGGGCTGCGCGCCGTCGCTCCTTGAGGTTGGTGATCCGGTTCCATTTGATGATCTGGCGCTCGAGCTGATCGGTCTGCGGACACCACACATAGAAGGAGATGTACCAACGGGATTTGCACTCGTGGAGCTCAGCGGGAATGTACCTAACGACCTCCTTTATAGCGAGTTGCTTGGCTTTACCGGGTTTCTGGGGTGAGGGCATTTTTTTTTTGGCCGGGCATCGCGGGGATGCCGGTCAAAAGGGTGTGCCGAAATTGTGCCGGGGGGGGCACCTTAACCAATGCCTAAAGCCCAGTAAACACTGAGCTTTTGGGCGGAATTCGTAGCGGGGGCAGGACTCGAACCTACGACCTTCGGGTTATGAGCCCGACGAGCTACCAACTGCTCCACCCCGCGATATTGGAGGGCAAAGATACAACCTTCCACAAAAGTGACAAGGAAAAAGTGTATCGATCTAGAAATGTCGACCTTTGCCCCGTGAAAAGCGGATTTGTAAACATACTCGGGCGGCCAAACGTCGGCAAAAGCACCCTGATGAACGCCATGCTCGGCGCCAAACTCAGCATCGTAACCAGCAAGGCGCAGACCACAAGGCACCGAATCTTCGGAATCGTGAACCGCGAAGACGCACAAATCGTGTTTAGCGACACCCCCGGCATCATCCGCCCCGCCTACGCCCTCCAAGAGCGCATGATGGGCTTTCTCAAAGACGCCTTCGAAGACGCCGACATCCTCCTCTTTCTCGTCGAACCCGGCGACATCGAGCAGCAAGACCCCGACCTCCTCGACCGCCTTGCCCGGCTCGAAGTCAAGCTGATCTTAGCCCTGAACAAAATCGACACTCTCGACCAAACCGGACTCGAAAAGCTCAGCACCGCCTGGAGCGAACGGCTACCCAAAGCCGAAATCATCCCCATATCGGCGCTCAAAGGCTTTCAAACCGACTACCTCCTCAAAAGAATCGTCGAGCTGCTGCCCGAAGGCAACGCCTACTTCGACACCAACACCATTACCGACCGAAGCGAACGCTTTTTTGCCTCCGAAATACTCCGCGAAAAAATCCTGCTCCAATACGAGCAAGAAATCCCCTACAGCTGCGAAGTCGAAATCGAAAGCTTTAAAGAAGAAAACGCCCTGCTCAGCATCCGCGCCATCATTCACGTAAGCCGCGACTCCCAAAAAGGAATCATCATCGGCGCCCAAGGCAAAGCCCTCAACCGCCTCGGAACTGCCGCGCGCAAGGAAATGGAGCACTTCTTCGACAAAAAAGTATTCCTCGACCTCTTTGTCAAAGTCACCAAAGACTGGAGAGAAAACGAACGCATTCTCAAACGCTTCGGCTATTGAGCCCCCGCCCACAGACCCAGAACCCGCATGCCCAATTTGATCGCCATCGTAGGCCGCCCCAACGTCGGAAAATCGACTTTTTTTAACCGACTGCTCCAAAAACGCGAAGCCATTGTAGACAGTGTCGCCGGCGTAACCCGCGACCGCCACTACGGACGCTCCGATTGGAACGGCGTCGAGTTTTCGGTGATCGACACCGGGGGATACATCACCGGCAGCGACGACATTTTTGAGGGTGAAATTCGTAGACAAGTCGAACTGGCCGTAGACGAAGCCGCACTGATTCTGTTTTTGGTCGACGCCATTGAAGGGGTGCACGACACCGACCGAGAAATTGCCCAGATGCTGCGAAAGACCACCAAAAAAGTCTTGCTCGTGGTCAACAAAGTAGATACCCACGCGCGCCAAGCCGATGCCGCCGAGTTTTATTCGCTCGGGCTCGGAGACTACTACGCCATTTCGTCTCAGAACGGCAGCGGCACAGGTGAATTGCTCGACGCCGTGATTCCGCTTTTGCCCGAGACCGAAGACCCCGACTTAGAAGAAGGATTGCCGCGCTTTGCCGTCATCGGGCGCCCCAACGTCGGGAAGTCGTCGTTCATCAACGCACTGACCGGTCAAGAGCGCTTTATTGTGAGCGAAGTGGCCGGCACCACCCGCGACTCGGCCCATTTACGCTATCAACAATTCGGGCACGACTTTATCCTCGTCGACACCGCAGGCCTGCGTAAAAAGACCAAAGTGCACGAGAACCTCGAGTTTTACAGCACCATGCGGAGCATTCGCGCCATCGAATCGTCCGATGTATGCTTTCTTCTCGTCGATGCAACCCGGGGCATTGAAGCTCAGGACGTCTCCATTTTTTCGCTGGCCGAAAAGAACCGCAAGGGCATCGTGGTTTTGGTGAACAAATGGGATTTGGTCGAAAAAGACACCAAAACTTCAGATGTTTTCAAGGCCAAGATTCTCGAAGCGCTTCAGCCCGCCATGGACATCCCGATTTTATTCGTGTCCGCGCTCAACAAGCAGCGCTTGCTCAAGGCTTTGGAAGAAGGCATGGCCGTGTATCAGCGCCGCAAAACACGAATCAGCACCTCAAAACTCAACGAGATCTTGCTCCCGATTATCGAGGCCTACCCCCCGCCCTCTTTGAAAGGCAAGTATGTCAAGATCAAGTATATCACACAACTCCCCACCCTTTATCCGCAATTTGTGTTCTTCGCCAATTTGCCGCAGTACGTCAAAGACCCGTACAAGCGCTTCCTCGAACGCCAACTCCGAGATCGCTTTGAGCTGAGCGGAGCTCCGGTCGATATTTTTATCAGGGCAAAGTAGCCGCGGGCTCCACGTGAATAAAGACCGATTCGAGTTCGGGCAAACCCGATTTGAGGTGATCGACCGTGAGGTGCGCAATTCGGTGTCCTTCGGCCACGCTGAGGTTCCCATCGACCAACAGGTGTAAATCGGCCAAGAACACCATGCCCGTCTTGCGCAAAACGCATTTTTCGGTTCCGCGAACCCCTTCCACTTCGAGAGCCAAGCTGCGAATCTGAGCAATGCGCTCAGAATAAACCTGTTCGTCCATAATCTCACCAAAGGCCGTTCGAAAGAGTACCCAAGCGTTGTAGGCGATAAAAACCGCGGCAGCCAAGGCGGCCCAGTCGTCGGCCACAGCCCATTTTGGACCGAACAAAAGAGCGAGCAGAATGCCGACAAAGGCAATTGCGGAGCTAATCGCGTCGCTTCGGTGATGCCATGCTTCGGCAGACAACAGACTGCTGTGGCTCGATTGCGCTCGGGCTTGGAGCCTCGAAGAAATAGCTTGCTTCGAGATGACGACCAGGGCCAAGATTAAAAGCGTCCACCACGCAGGAGTCACCGCGGGGTGTTGAAGATTCTGAATGCTGTTTTTTGCAATGAGCCCGGACGAAATCAACAAGAGCAAAACCGCGGCAAAAGTGAGCAAGGGCTCTGCGCGACCGTGTCCGTAGGGGTGCTCCCGATCTGCGGGGCGCATGGCGTATCGAAGGCCGAAAAGCATTAAGACAGAAGAAAACAGGTCGTTGATCGACTCGACCGCGTCGGCCATCAAAGCATCTGAATTTCCAAAATAGGCGCCCGCAAACTTGACCGCAGCCATGAGGAGGTTCACCCCCAAGCTCCAGCGGAGACTTTGCACCATTTGAAGTCGCAGATCGCTCCGAGCTGTAGAGCTTTGGTTTGGCGCATCTGCCTTGAGTGCACTCATCATTCCGGAGGGAAAGCTAACTTCAGAGCGCGTGTCCTCCGCTTGCGCAACCCGCGCCTAACCTTCCCGGTCTTCCTTGTGCCCGATCAGCTTATGCGCCAAAGCGGGATTGGCTTTTTCCAAGAAGTTGAGCGTCATCCAGTACCCCACAAACAGGGAGAGGAAGATGAGCATAGAAAAGCCCATCAACAAAATGAACAAGAAAATGAAAAAACCGAGGAGCTGAACGAACATGGGAGAGCTTCTTTGCGTCAAAAATAGACTAAAACGCTCGTTCGAACTCTACCTTTGAACGGGCTTCACAAAGGCCTGAATTCTTTGAGAAATCCCCGTAAAACGACCTTTTCATGAGCTACCGCATCGAACGCGACACCATGGGCGAAGTACAAGTGCCCGCAGAAGTACACTGGGGCGCCCAAACCGAGCGCAGCCGGAACAACTTCAAGATTGGCCCCGAAGCCAGCATGCCCATCGAAATAATCCGCGCATTCGCGATTCTCAAAAAAGCTGCTGCTCAGGCAAATCGCGACCTAAACGTACTGAAGTCCGAGAAATGCGATTTGATTGGCCGGGTGTGCGACGAAATTTCGAGTGGAGCGCTCGATCGCGAATTTCCGCTCGTGATCTGGCAAACCGGTTCGGGTACTCAGAGCAATATGAACGTGAACGAGGTGATTGCCTATCGAGCCCATGTCTTGCAGGGCGGCTCGCTGCTGGACGAGCAGAAAGTGCTTCACCCCAACGACGACGTCAACAAGTCGCAATCTTCGAACGACACGTTTCCGACGGCCATGCATATCGCGGCCTACACCTCGGTGGTCGAAATCACGATCCCGGGGCTTGAAGCCCTGCGCAACACCTTGGCCGAGAAGTCAAAAGCATTTTCAAGCATCGTGAAAACCGGGAGGACCCACTTTATGGACGCCACCCCTTTGACTTTGGGACAGGAGTTTAGCGGCTACGTGCAACAACTCGACAACGGCATTCGCGCCCTGCGTCTGGCCCTCGAAATGGTGGCTGAACTCGCCCTGGGCGGAACCGCCGTGGGCACGGGGCTCAATACCCCCAAAGGCTACGATGTGGCTGTGGCTGCCAAAGTCGCTGAGCTCACGGGCTACCCCTTCCGCACCGCGCCGAACAAATTCGAGGCTCTGGCCGCGCACGATGCCATGGTTGAACTCTCGGGCGCCCTCAAGCGCACCGCCGTTTCTCTCATGAAAATTGGCAACGACATCCGAATGCTGAGTTCGGGGCCGCGCTGTGGAATCGGCGAAATCTCGATCCCCGACAACGAGCCGGGCTCGAGCATTATGCCGGGCAAAGTAAACCCGACTCAACCCGAAGCGCTCACCATGGTGGCCGCTCAGGTGATGGGCAACGACGTGGCCGTGGGCATCGGCGCGTCGAACGGGCATTTCGAACTGAACGTATTCAAACCCTTGATTGCCGCCAACGTGCTTCAAAGTGCGCGCTTGATCGGAGACGCATGTCGTTCGTTCGAAGAAAAATGCGCTCGGGGAATCGAAGCCAACGAACCCGTGATTAGCAAGCACCTCGAAAATAGTTTGATGTTGGTGACCGCCTTGAATACGCACATCGGCTACGACAATGCCGCCAAGATTGCCAAAAAGGCGCACAAAGAAGGCAAAACCTTAAGAGAAGCCGCACTCGAGCTCAATTTGCTCACCAACGAACAATACGATCGCTGGGTTCGCCCCGAAGACATGACCGGACACTAGAAATCAATCGCCCTTCACCGAAAATTCATTCGATCGATTATGGCTAAAGTGGTCAAAAATTCGAGCCATCCTTGGCATCGCGTCAGCACGGGAGAAGACGCTCCGCAAATCGTCAATGCCATTATCGAAATCCCCAAAGGCAGCAAGGGAAAGTTTGAACTCGACAAGGAAACCGGGCTGATTATGCTCGATCGGGTGTTGTATTCTGCGGTGCATTACCCGGCCAATTATGGATTTATTCCGCGTACCTATTGCGAAGACAAAGACCCTCTGGACATCTTGGTGATTACCTCGATTGAGCTGCCCGTTTTGTGCATGATTGAAGCCCGCGTAATCGGGGTGATGCGGATGATTGATCAGGGCGAAGCCGACGACAAAATCATTGCCGTGGCCAAAAATGATATGGCACAGGCGCACATCCACAACATTTTCGACCTCGCTCCGCACATTTCCAAAGAGATCAAACGCTTCTTTGAAGATTATAAAGCCCTTGAAAACAAACAAGTGAGTGTGGAGGATATGCAAGGGCGGCAAAAGGCGTATGAAATTGTAGCCGATAGCATTGAGTTGTATGCCAAGGAGTTTGGGGGATAGTTCTCCAAAAGTGCACAGTGGCCTCGCGAGAGTTTAGAACAGTGCTCTATTCGCCGCTTATTCGAACTGATTTTGAGCCGAGATTTGGTTGAGATTTAACCAAACCCACGAGCTATGTCGAGTTATCGATTGGAGCATGATTTTCTCGGCGAACGAGAGATACCCGGCGAAGCGTATTATGGCGTACAAACGCTGCGGGCGCTCGAAAATTTCGACATTACGGGCATCCCCATAAATCGCGAACCCCTGTTTGTCAAGGCTTTTGGGTATGTGAAAAAAGCCGCGGCACTCGCCAACTTCGACTGCGGGGTTTTGACGGCAGCCCAGCGAGATGCGATTTGCTACGGAGCAGATCAGCTGATTGAAGGCCGCTACCTCGACCAGTTTATGACGGACATGATCCAAGGCGGGGCGGGCACGAGCTGCAATATGAACGCCAACGAGGTGATTGCGAATCTGGGGCTCGAAAAAATGGGTTTTCCCAAGGGCAGCTATGCGCATTTGCATCCCAACAACCACGTCAATTGCAGCCAAAGCACCAACGATGCCTATCCCACGGCTTTTAGGTTGGCGGTGCACATGAAAATGGATGGCTTTATCGAAGTACTCGAATCGCTTCAAGCCGCATTCGGCCGCAAGGGTGAAGAGTTCAAAAACGCGCTCAAAATGGGGCGGACGCAGCTTCAAGACGCGGTGCCCATGACCCTAGGGCAAGAATTCAAGGCTTTTGCTACGACTTTGGGAGAAGATGTCCTGAGGCTTCGCGAGGCTCAAAAACTGGTTACTGAAGTGAATATGGGTGCCACGGCCATAGGCACCCGAGTGAACGCGCCCGAGGGTTATCCCGAAAAATGCGTGGAACACTTGGCGCAAATCAGCGGAATTCCCGTAAGCTTGGCCGAAGACCTCATTGAAGCGACCTACGATACAGGAGCCTACGTTCAGCTGAGTGGCACACTCAAGAGGGTCGCCGTTAAATTGAGCAAAATCTGCAACGATTTGCGCCTGCTTTCGAGCGGACCTCGAACAGGGTTTAACGAAATCAACTTGCCGAGAATGCAGCCCGGGAGCAGCATTATGCCGGGCAAAGTAAACCCCGTGATTCCCGAAGTGGTGAACCAGACGTGTTTTTATGTGATTGGCGCCGACCTCACCATCACCATGGCGGCCGAAGCCGGTCAGCTTCAACTAAATGTGATGGAGCCCGTGATTGCCTTTTCGCTGTTCAGCTCACTGCAGTATTTGAGCCGCGCATGCCAAACGCTCGAAGAAAAATGCGTGATCGGAATTACGGCCAACGAAGAACACGCCAAGAATTTGGTGATGAACAGCATCGGAATCGTCACCCAATTGAACCCGATTTTGGGCTATGAAATTTGCTCTTCAATTGCCAACGAAGCGCTCGAAACGGGCAAATCGGTGCACCAAATCGCAGTACTCGAACGCAAGCTCATCGACCAAGCCAAGTGGAACGAAGTATATTCTCTAGAGAATTTAATCAACCCGAAGTTTATCATTTGATGCCCTCGAGTCGTAGGTCGGAATTCAAAACTCTGTGCTTCTTTTTGTGCACTTTCGGGCTCGGTTTGCTCCCTACTTCTAGCTTCAGTCAAATTGTCTTGCCTCAAGAGAAGTTCGTCAATCATCAGAGCCAATTTTGGACGAGCGTAAACTCCACCATGCGTTTGAGCGATCGCTGGGGAATGGTCGCAGATTTTCACCTCAGGAGAAACGAATTTGTGCGCGACCCCAGCTTCTATTTTGCCCGAATCGGTGCAGCCTATTGGATAAAGCCTCGCACCTATTTTGTGGCGGGTTATGCCCACATGTGGTTGGCCAATCCCGGGGCCGAACCCGGAGAATTTGTCTTTGCCGACGAGCATCGAATCTACCAACAGTTTCAGTGGAGCACTCCCCTGCCTGAATTTGGCAAGACGACCGTTCTTCAGCGCTTCAGAAACGAGCAGCGATGGCTCGAAAAGTACACAAACGGCTTGCCCACGGGCGATGTTCGTTTTACCAATCGATTTCGGTATCTCATCAGCCTGAGCATTCCTGTTTTCGAAAGTGCCAAAGCTCCGAAATTGATGCTCGCAGACGAAGTTCTATTGCAAGCGGGTTCTGAAGTAGTATACAATCCCTTCGATCAAAATCGCCTTTCTCTCGGCATACAACAGCGATTGAGTTCATCGTGGTCGTTCGACTTGGCGTATATGTATGTCTATCAACAAAAATTCAGTGGATACCAGTACGACGCCAACCATACGCTACGCCTTTTTTTCTATTACTCTCCCGACTTCCGCCCTGCGAAAAGGGCTATAGAAAAAGCCGATCAAGAACATCATTCGGGAGATGAATAAGGGGTCACTGGATATTACTGGGGAGAGCTATTTTTTCAATCTTTTCAAGGTTCTGGATTTTGGTAAAATAAGGTCTACGATTTATTGATTAAACCCCTGTCTTCCAAGATATTTCTGGGTCTTCGATTAGAAATCTTCCGGCTTCGCCGATAAGCATTTTAAGATGGCCTGCGCTGTTCATTCCCTCTCTACGACCTTGATGTCTACCCCGCACAATCGTGCGGGGCTACATGTGTCCGTTGGTGTTAATACTTCGCGGAGGCCTTCTTTCTTTGCTGCTCCAAAGAAGGTGTGTAGAGCCACGAGGCCTCGTGGCTCTGTTGTATTGCCGAATCTTTATTGGCCGT
>JBGSOF010000014.1:0-75499 GCA_041739275.1 Schleiferiaceae bacterium
AGGATCGATGTGCCATAGTCTCCGTAGGGCTGGTTTACCACACTATCGGCGATGACCGTTTCCCAAAGGAGATTCAAATTCGTGTCGAATCGAGCCACCCATATATCGAACAAACCTGTATTCGCCGTATCCGCACCGACATAACATATGCCGCACATCAACAAAGTAGAATCGCTGTCTGCCACCATCTTCCAAGGTTGTATGGCACACAGGGTTGAGTCGGATTCAAAGGAATAGGTGGCGACCGTATCGCTAAAGTCTGAGGCGATTTCAAGCACGATCATCCTTGTTTGTTCAAATGAATCAGGCTGAGCCACACCCACGGCGTAGTAGAACTTCCCGTTCATGTGTACTAGACTGTTCACAGCAGGACTATTCACATTGCCATTCTGCTCGACATGCACTGAGAAGGAATTCAAAATGGTCCCATCCCAAGAGATCTTGGCAAACTCATAGAGTCCATTGATAAAGAGGTCTTTCCCCGCGATGTACAACTCGCCATTGGCGTAGCAGATGCTGTTGCCTTCGATGGGTGCAACACCGATGGTGTCGTTCACATAAGGGTACTGTTAGGCATGGCCCAAAGTGGCCCATAGACTCATAAGGACTGTACAAAAGAGTCCAATGTTCCGAGTCAGTCTATGTGGCCGCTCTGTCATGCGAATCGATTCCGTGGCTATTAACGTTTCAACACCTGACGAGAAAAGAGCACTTCATCCGTAGGCGCCTGCCCAAAGTTCGGCCTAAAAAGGAGAGATTCAGCCTTCTAAGAACTTAATCGGGGTTCGGAGAAGCGGGCCTGCCAGGGAGTTTCCGATGAAAACAAAGCGTAAACCGGAGGAGATTCGCGCGACATTGAGCGGAGTCCGTACAATAAAAGCTCTAACAGTTTAATCCTCAACCACCCACTCTCCGCCCGAGAGCAAGGGCTCGGCAAGTTTGTATTTAGACGAACGCACTTCGCCTGTTTGAAGGTTGCGAAGCGTCACTAAATCGTTGCGACCATATTTTTTGGCCGTGTTGATGACCTGAGTCGGACGGCTCGGAGCAGTGGGACGAGACAAGGCATTGCGCGCAGCTTCAGGAGCCCCCGGACCGCTGGTGCGCAGCGCCGCTTCGGGCCGACGCGCGGGCATGGCCGCGGGAGCACTGCGAACGGGCTGTTCGGTCTGAATGGGGATCGATGCCTTGAACAAGAAATTCAAAATCTCCGAATTCAACTTGGTCACCATGGCCTTAAAAAGCTCAAAAGACTCGAATTTATAGATCAACAAAGGGTCTTTTTGCTCGTAAACCGCCCCCTGAACATACTGGCGCAGATCGTCCAACTTTCGCAAATGGTCTTTCCAGGCTTCGTCGATGAGCAAAAGCGTGATATTCTTTTCAAAATCGCGGACCAACTGCTTGCCCATGCTCGAATAGGCCGACTCCAAGCCCGTAACCACTTGAAGCATTTTGACCCCGTCGGTAAAGGGAACCACAATGTTCTGATACTGACCGCGGCGGTTTTCGTACACATCCTTGATGACGGGATAAGCCGAAGCGCCCAAGCGCTCTGATTTTTCCTCGTAATGGGCTCTGGCAGAGCGATAGAATGAATCTGTGAGCTCCGCTTGGCCGGCCTTTTTCAAATCGAGGGCCGGGTCGGGCTCGATACCGAACATCCGGAACAATTCAAAGCGCAACTCCTCCTCATTGCGCCCCGAGGTAAAGGTCGTGGCAATGCCCGCGGCGGTGTCGTACACAATATTCGCCAAGTCGGTGGCCAATTTGTCTCCGAACAAAGCATTGCGTCGACGCGAATAAATCACCTCGCGTTGGCTGTTCATCACATCGTCGTATTCGAGCAAGCGCTTGCGCACCCCGAAATTGTTTTCTTCGACCTTTCGCTGGGCGCGTTCAATGCTCTTGGTCACCATGCTGTGCTGGATCACTTCGCCTTCTTTCAGCCCCATTTTGTCCATCAAGCCCGCAATGCGTTCCGAGCCGAAAAGGCGCATCAAATTGTCTTCGAGCGACACGAAAAATTGCGAACTGCCCGGATCGCCTTGTCTTCCTGAACGGCCGCGCAACTGCCGATCG
This sequence comes from Schleiferiaceae bacterium, assembly GCA_041739275.1. Classification (GTDB taxonomy): domain Bacteria; phylum Bacteroidota; class Bacteroidia; order Flavobacteriales; family Schleiferiaceae; genus WGMI01. The sequence goes on from JBGSOF010000014.1 coordinate 2,083, forward strand.
ACGCGGCGCGAATCGTGCCGCTCGGTGCCGATAATCGCCAAACCCCCCGCAGCCTTCGACTCCGGGCTCAGTTTGATGTCGGTTCCGCGGCCCGCCATATTCGTTGCAATCGTCACCGTACCCGACTTTCCCGCCTCTTGAACAATTTCGGCTTCTTTTTGGTGAAGCTTGGCATTCAAGACGTTGTGATTGATCTTTCGCAGTTTTAGCGAACGGCTCAAGAGCTCCGAAATCTCTACCGAAGTCGTTCCCACCAAGACGGGACGCCCGGCCGTGGTGAGTTTTTCGATCTCTTCGATCACGGCATTGTACTTCTCGCGCTTGGTTTTGTACACCAAGTCTTCTTCGTCTTTGCGAACGATCGATTTATTGGTGGGAATCACCACCACTTCAAGCTTGTAGATGTTCCACAATTCCTGAGCTTCCGTTTCGGCTGTACCCGTCATACCCGCCAACTTGGCGTACATCCGGAAATAGTTCTGCAAGGTGATCGTAGCGTAGGTCTGGGTCGCCGCCTCGATCTTCACATTCTCTTTGGCTTCGATGGCCTGGTGCAAACCGTCTGAATACCGACGGCCTTCCATAATCCGCCCCGTTTGCTCGTCGACAATCTTCACCTTGTTGTCGATCACCACATATTCAACGTCGTTTTCGAACAAGGTGTAGGCGCGCAACAACTGGTTCATGGTGTGGATGCGCTCGCTTTTGCGCTCAAACTCTCGGAGCAAGGCCTCTTTGCGCTCGGCTCGTTCTTTGACGTCTGAGATCTCGCGGTCGATTCGGCTCACTTCGATGCTCAAATCGGGCAGGACAAAAAACTGCGGATCGGTATCGCCCGTCAAAAGCTCAATTCCCTTTTCGCTGAGTTCGACCTGATTTTGTTTTTCGTCGATCACGAAGAACAAGTCTTGGTCGATTTTCCACATTTCCTTTCCCTGCTCCTGCATATAGTAGTTCTCGGTCTTCTGAAGCAGTGTTTTTCGGCCTTCTTCAGACAAGAACTTAATCAGGGCTTTGCTCTTCGGCAAGCCTCGGTGTGCGCGCAGCAGTCGAACGCCGCCTTCTTTTTCGTCTCCCTGATCGATTAACTTTTTAGCCTCGATGAGCTCGAGCTGAACTGCATTTTTTTGAGCATTGTACAGCTTGACGACAAAAGGTTTGAGGGCATCGAACTCTTGATCCTCGCCCTTTGGAGTGGGGCCGCTGATAATGAGCGGAGTACGAGCGTCGTCGATCAATACGGAGTCGACTTCGTCTACGATCGCAAAATTGTGTTTGCGCTGCACCATGTCTTCGGGAGACCGAGCCATGTTGTCGCGGAGGTAGTCGAAGCCGAATTCGTTGTTGGTGCCGTAGGTGATGTCGGCTTGATACGCGGCACGTCGTTCGGGAGAATTGGGCTGATGCCGATCGATGCAGTCCACGCTCAGGCCGTGGAACCAAAACAAAGGCCCCATCCACTCCGAGTCGCGGCGGGCGAGGTAGTCGTTTACTGTAACCACGTGTACCCCGCGTCCGGTGAGGGCGTTGAGATACATGGGCAAAGTGGCGACCAAAGTTTTGCCTTCACCTGTCGCCATTTCGGCAATCTTACCCTGGTGCAAAACCGTTCCCCCGATCAGCTGGACATCGTAGTGAACCATGTCCCAAACAATTTCATTGCCCGCGGCTTTCCAACGGTTCGGCCATATGGCACGATCGCCTTCGATGCGCACAAAATCGCGTACTCCGGGGGCGTGGTCCAATGGGCCGGCCACGACATTCAACGAGCCGTTTTTGGCCCATCGCTTGGCGGTTTCAACCACCACGGCAAAGGCTTCGGGGCGCAGCTTGTCCAGTTCTTTTTCGAGCTGCTCGGCCAGTTCTTTGTCTTTCTTTTCTCGTTGAACAAAGAGCTCTTCTCGCTCTTCCAAATGCTCAACCGTGAGGATTTGCTCGGAGATTCGGTCGATTTCGCCTTGGATTTCCTCGACCGCCAAAGCGAGCCGCTTTTTAAACTCGGCTGTGCGCGCCCGGAGTGCGTCGTCAGACAAGGCCTCGAGAGGGGGATATTGTTCTCGAACGAGGTCTACATAGGGTTGGAGCGCTTTGAGGTCGCGCTGTGTCTTGTTGCCAAAAACTTTGGAGAGGAGGTTGCCAAGCATGAGAATGACCCCTTTTTGGAGGGGGCGTAAAGGTAAGCCGAAGCCGTGGCTACCTGCCTCGTTGCGCGAGTGAAACGAGGCAATGTGCCCTAGGAAAGTGCAAAATGATATTCTGAATCGACCGATGGAGTCATCCCCGCTCCTTGAATTGAGGACGCCGCCATCTTTAATTCACAAACGGAGTTAGTTCAGCGCCACGCGTTCGCGGATCAGCTTTTGGCCGTTTTGTTCAACTTCGAGCACGTACATGCCGCGCGGAAGTTCGTAGGCCTCGACGCGCACCCCCTCTACAGCCGATGTGAGCCGGTCGAGGCGGTCGAATACTTTTTTGCCCGAAAGATCGAACAACTGCAGGCGAACCGCGCCCGGAACCATTCGAGAATCTGAGGCTGTAAACGATCCTTTGGAAGGGTTGGGATATACGGTCGAAGACAAAAGCGATTCATCCAAACCGATGCCCGGATTGAGCACGAAGCTCGAGCTGATGGCGCGAATGGCGTCTCCCGAGGTATTTCCGTTGCCATTGGCGAAGTTGCCCGCGGCATAAATCTTTACTTGGCTCGGGGCATTGGAGCTGGGAGCAGTCCATTGAAACGAATACCTCCGCCCGGCATTTGGAAGGGTATTCGAGGCCGTGCGATGGGTCACAAACCTTCCCTGTCCGTTGAGCGCGGTCGAAGCTTGATCGCTCAAAACCAAGGTGCCCACGTGGTTGCCCGAACCGTCTTCAACGCTCGCGCTGAAGCCACAGAGCGGGGCGGTGTTTTGAGTATCCTCGAGATCGATGTCGATGGCGTAGGTAAAGCCGGGCTCGTAGCCGTCGATGGGGATGTTGGTGAGGATGGTCATCTGATGGTTTGTTCCCGGGGCGGGGCCGCTGTGGCAACCCGCGGCAGCACAGGTCAAATTGTTGCTCGCTTCAGAACCTGTGCGCCCGGCGGGAGCTCCGTTCGAATTGGCAATCAGCTGAACGGCCGCCAGCGCGACCAAACCAACGGGGACAAATAGAATAGCGTTCTTCATAATTTTCCTTTGAAGTGGGGGGGGTTGCGTGATAGGACGAAGCCAAAATACGATGCGCCGGGAGTTTGATCCCCCCGGTTTTTCCGATGCCCGCTCAGCCGAGGGGCGCGTTTAAGAATCCGTTGCGTTCTACACCCCAAAACAGTTACTTTAACCCAATCTAAATGATGGATTAACGTTCGGATAGATCGGAATCTCTCGGTAGTATTCTTCGGTCGCTGCGCAAGACCATCTTCGAAGGTTTAAGTGTGCGTTCACCTCAAAATGTCGAACCGATGATTTCGAAAGTATTCTGCGGGGCCATGTGGATCGCCTTGCTCGTCGGACCGGAAGTTCTCGCCCAGTCAGGCCGGCTGCACCTCAGAGGCGGAACCCTTGCGGTTGCCCAACAATCGGCATTCAACATTCCCGAAGGCTCCATCGACCCCATCGACGGTCGGGTTCGAGCGATTTTGATCTTTCGCACATTGCCCACAGACGATCAAAAGCAAATTTGGATCGAACAGGGGCTTGAATTTGATTCATATCTGCCCCAAAATGCCTTTCAGGTTTCTTTTGCGCCTGAATTACTGGGAAAAATTCGCAAAAACAGCAGCGAAATCATCGCCCTGCTGGCGCTTTCGCCCACCGAAAAGATTCAATCTGAGCTTCTGAGGCTAGACGTTCACCCCGATGCTCTTTCAGCCGACGGATCTGTTCGAGTTTGGGTACACGTCGACCGCAATTTGGGCACTCGCGGAGCACTTGAGGCTGTGCGCCGAGTCGATGCGCGACCGGATCAGTTGCCCGGAAGCGAACCGAACATCCTGAGCGCTTGGGTTGCGCCTCAGCAACTCGTCGAACTGGCGTCGAATCCCAGGGTGCGATTTGTCGAAGCGTTCGACCCCGTTCAAGAAGCCGAGAATTTGAAAGGCCGAGCCATGCATCGAGTGGCCTCTGTTCAGCCCGGAATTGGCTTGGGCTACGACGGCAGCACCGTTCGCGTGGGTCTCGGAGACGACGGGGCCATCGGTCCGCACCCCGACTATCAAGGCCGCATTGTTTACGATCGAAGCGGGGCCAGCAGCGGCGACCATGGCGACCACGTGGCGGGGACCATCTTCGGAGCCGGGAATGTCGACCCCGACGGTATGGGCATGGCACCGGGAGCCGAAATGGTTTATTCAAACTTTCCGGCCAATTATTCGAACATCGATGCAGATTATGTCACCTACAGTGTGCGAATCACTTCTTCGAGCTACGGTTCTACTTGCAATGGCGGCTATACGAGCACTTCACAACAACTCGACCAAGACATTGTGTCGAACCCAAAGCTGATGCACGTGTTTTCTGCGGGCAATTCGGGCACTTCCGATTGCGGATACGGAGCGGGGGCCGGTTGGGGGAACATTACCGGAGGGCACAAGGCGGGCAAAAACGTGATTGCAGTGGCGAATTTGAGTTCGAGCGATGTGGTGAGTTCGAGTTCCAGCCGCGGGCCTTCAGCCGATGGTCGTTTAAAACCGGATGTCAGCGCTTTGGGTTCGAGTGTTTATTCGAGCGTCACGCCACAATCGTATGCGTCCTATTCGGGCACTTCCATGGCTTGTCCGGGTGTTTCGGGGGGCTTGGCAGTTCTTGCTCAGGCGTTTAAAGAGACCCAAGGCAGCGAAGCCGATGGAGGTTTGCTCAAGGCGATCTTGATGAATACCGCTGAAGATCTCGGCAATCCGGGCCCCGACTTTACCCATGGCTACGGGCGAATCGATTTGAGGAAGGCCGTGGAATTGGTTGAAAACGGTCAGTTTATTACGGGTTCAATTTCTCAAGGTTCAAGCCAGACGCATTCGATCCCCGTACCCGCGGGTGTGTCCAAGCTGAAAGTGATGGTTTATTGGAGCGATAGGGCGGGAAACCCTCTCAGCGCCAAGGCTTTGGTGAACGATCTCAACGCCTCGCTCAGCAATGGCGGGGGTGCTGCCTTGCTCCCCTGGGTGTTGAACCCCAATCCAAACGCCGCCAGTCTCTCGGCTCCGGCGGTGCGGGCGGTAGACAGTTTGAACAATGCAGAGCAGATTACGGTCGATTCTCCGGCCGCGGGTTCAAGGGTGCTGACGATTGTGGGGACCTCCATTCCCCAAGGCCCACAGACGTATTACGTGGTGTATAGCTACGACTATGACGAAGTGCACTTAGACTTTCCCGCTCTGGGCACTCGGCTCGAACCGGGAGAATCGACCAACATTCGCTGGACAGCCTCGGCCGGGACCACAGCATTTAACCTGCAGTATTCGACAAACAACGGCTCTACGTGGACTGCGGTTTCCAACCCTTCGGCGAGCAGCAGGATGCAGTCGTGGACCGTTCCTTCGACGGCTAGCTCGACTGCGCTAATTCGGCTTAGCCGAGGTGCGCAAATCCATACAAGCGAGCCGTTTACGGTCTTAGGCCAATCGACGGTTTCCATCAATTGGACGTGTTTCGACAGCATATCCTTGAGCTGGACCGCAGTATCGGGAGCAGTGGCTTACGATGTCCTTCGCCTCGGCAGCCGCTACATGGACTCTGTAGTTCGGGTATCGGGTACTTCGGTGGCGTTGAATGGACAGCCCTCGGGCGAGCAATGGTATAGTGTCCGCGCGGTATTGCCGGATGGCGATTTTGGAAAGAATGCATTCGCCGTGCGCAAACCGATTGGAAATCTCAATTGCAGCGCGGCCTGTCTCGTGCAAAATCTGCCCTACTCCTGCGATTTCGAATCAAACCAATTCGACTGTTGGCAATCGAGCAATCTCGCCTACGCATACCTCAAAACGAATTGTCCGAGCACGGGGAACAGCGAGGCCACGGTTTATGGTCAAGCGGGCCTGTATTTTCAAAGTCCGGTCTTGAACGCTTCGGGGCAGTCGGTCGTTTGGATCAAATACCTCTACTACGACCCCACGGCGGCCGCTTGCGGCGAAAATGCCGATGCCGGCGATCAGGTGCAGTTGGGATGGGTCAACTCGGCAGGGGTGTTTTCGGCCTTGAAAACCTACGATGGGGGCTCGGCGCCGAATACTCCAACCCTAGACAGCGTCAGCGTAAACGTCTCGGGCAACGCGCAAATCCGCGTCAGAGTTCAGTTGCTTGCGGGCAGCGGATCGTCTTTCGACAATTGGTCGTTCGACGACTTCGAAGTGTCGTCGAATGCCCCCATTCTTCCTACTGTTCAAACCGATTCAGTCGTAGCTGCGAGCGCGAATATGGCTTTGGCCTACGGTCGGCTGACCTCTGCGGGATCGGGAATTCAACAACTGGGTTTCTGTTGGGATACCCTGCCGAGTCCCGACGTAAGCAACTTTTCGGTGCAAGTGCCGATCGCGCTTGGGTCCATAAGCGCCTATGTACTGAGTTTGCAGCCCAATACGACCTATTTTGTCCGGAGTTACGCAGTCCATTCAACCGGAGTGGTCTACGGAGCCGAACGCAGCTTTACCACCTGGTGCACGCATCCGATGAACGCAGCCATCGCCTTGGTTGAAAGCCCTTTTTGCGCCGGCGACGAAGCGACGCTTCGAGTGGGGTATTCCGGCGGTCTGGGCAGCAAAACCATTCTTTGGAGCACGGGCGCCACCAGTAAGTTCACGACCGCGCAAATCGGAAGTCACTGGGTTCGCGTAACCGACGAAAGCGGCTGCTCGGCGGTCGACAGCATCACCGTAAATCCCCCGGCGGGAACGGCTCAGGCCACGGTCTTGAACAGCGTCACCAAGCTGAGCCCCCAGAGCTACCTTCTCAACTGGCAGCCTGTTTCCCTGCCCCCGGGTTCGAGCTTGATCGGCTACCGCTTGGCCTACCGCTTGCGGGGAACCACGGCGTTCAATCAATTGGCGCTCACCCAGATCACCAGTGCCATCGCCGACTTTACCGGCCTCGGATTGTGCAATGGCAACTACGACTTTACGGTCTACGTTCGATACAGCGAAGGCGGAATTGCCAAGACCTCGGCACCTGCGTGTTTCTTGTCCAAAGGCTACAATGCGGGCAGCTGTAAAACGGGTGATTCAAGTTATCTGGACTCCGAAGAGCCCGGGGAACCGAGCCTGATCCCCAACCCCAGCAGCGGACGCTTTTCCTTAATCGGCGCCTCAGGAGCTCGTGTCCGGATTTACGACTCCGGAGGACGCCTTGTGGCCGATGCCCGGGTCGACTCAAATCGCTTCGATTGGGATTGGTCGGGCATTGCTCGAGGGGTGTATGTGGTGAATATCGAAACGGCAGATCGCGTGCGGGCACTTCGCTTGTTGATCGACTGAGCGACTTTTCGCGCAATTGGCTCGCCATTGTGATTTAGATTCGCCCTTCTCGCAGCTGTACGTAGTTCGTTCGACGGAGTTCAAGACTGTATCTTCAATGGATCACACCCTCTCTCAACCGAAGCCCCGCTTGGGCTTTTGGCAAATTTGGAACCTGAGTTTCGGATTTCTCGGAATCCAGTTTGGCTTCGCGCTGCAAAACGCCAACGTCAGCCGGATTTTTGAAACCCTGGGAGCGCGTCCCGAAGAAATACCCATTTTGTGGCTTGCCGCACCGGTCACCGGGCTTATTGTTCAGCCGATCATCGGGTTTATGAGCGATCGAACCTGGCATCCGTATTGGGGCCGGCGCAGGCCGTTCTTTTTGATTGGAGCGGTTTTGGCCTCTGTTGCCCTCGTGGTGATGCCCAATTCGGCCATTCTCTGGGTCGCCGCGGGTACGTTGTGGATGATGGATGCTTCGATCAACATTAGCATGGAGCCCTTTCGCGCTTTTGTGGGCGATATGCTGCCCGAAGAACAGACCACGCGCGGCTTCGCCATGCAGAGCTTTTTTATTGGAATCGGAGCCGTGGTCGCCTCGATGCTGCCCTATTTGCTCACCAATGTTTTGAACGTATCAAATACGGCGGCCCCCGGGCTGGTTCCCGATTCGGTAAAATGGTCGTTCTACCTCGGTGCGATTGCGTTTTTGTCGGCGGTTGCATGGACCGTCTTCACCACTAAAGAATACCCACCCGAGGGCGGAGAGGCAAAGCCGGGCGAAGAGCCTTTGGTGATTCGCTATCCACCGAGGGTTTATGCTCAAATCGGCGCCGCTTTGTTGGCCATGGCCGTCGTTTTGGCGTACTTCTTTTACAGGGCCGGTTTAAAACAAGAATTGTACGTTCTCTCGGGCATACTCGGGGTTTTTGGCATCGCCTACGCCGGCTCGTCGTTTTGGATGAGCCGAGGACTGTACCGCAACGGTTTTGTGCAAATCGTTCGAGATTTTCAAAACATGCCGCGCACCATGATCGAGCTGGCCTTTGTTCAGTTTTTCTCGTGGTTTGCGCTCTTTGCCATGTGGATTTACACCACCAGCGCGGTGACCTTGCACGTGTTCGGCAGCGGCGATCCGAGTTCCAAGGCCTACAACGAGGGAGCCGATTGGGTAGGGGTTTGTTTTGCGGTGTACAATGGAGTCGCGGCGGCGGTTGCCCTGCTCTTGCCTGAATTGGCCAAACGCACCAGCCGTCGATTCACCCATATGCTCGCGCTCTTGAGCGGAGGGGTGGGCTTGATCTCTATCTATTTTGTTCGCGAACCCTCGATGCTTCTCTTGAGCATGGTTGGCGTGGGAATCGCATGGGCCTCGATTCTTTCGATTCCCTATGCGATGTTGGCCGGATGTCTGCCCGCCAATAAAATGGGCTACTACATGGGAATTTTCAACTTCTTTATCGTGATTCCTCAGATTGTGGCGGCCAGTTTGCTCGGTTTTATGGTCGAGAATTGGTTTGGAGGTTCTACTGTTCACGCCTTGATTGCCGGGGGGGTATGTATGGCCATTGCAGCCCTGCTGACCTTGAGAGTCCACGACCGAGCCGATGTGCGCTTGCCGATTTGAATTTATTGAATATTGTGAAGACGATGATTGAAAACTATAAACTGTAGTTCAGCAAAAGCCTATCAGAAACTAATTCTGCCTCTAAGGTCTGCCCTTCCAACTGGAATCGCCTTAACATAGAGCGACCGACGGATATATACATCTCTTCTTCAAACAAATCATAAGGTATCGGTAGATCACACATATAATTTCCTGACTTTTTACTTCCATCAATGCTTAGGGCAACACGAACACCTTTTGATTTGGCCCGTTCGATTTCATTGAATAACTCTTCAAGCTTAAAATCCTGCGCACCATAGAGGATACTTTGACTGTGTGAATAGGGCGGATCACAATAAATTAAATCATCTCTTTTTGCCAAATTAAAGATTTCTTTGTAATCAGCATGAATAAAATTCACATTTTTCATTCTGCTTTTCCACTCAAAAACACGCTTTTCAAAAGTTGAAACAGGAATTGGTGTATGCACTCCACATGGCGTGCTCATGTGTCCATCAGACTTCCTAAACCTGATAATTCCTCCATAACAAGTACGGGTAAGATAAAGGAAATCAGCACCATTATGATTGCTGTTAAATGAAGCCTTTACATCTTCATATACGATTACTGGATTTTCATTCTCAATTCTTTTTCTTCGCACCGCGTACCACTCAATGAGTTCGCGCGGATTATCTTTCAATTTTTGCCAAATTTCAATAAGTGGTTTGAAGACATCCGAACCAATTCCGTGTTGTGGCGCAACAGTTGCTATGACAGCCCCACTCCCGAGAAAGGGCTCATAGAATGCTTTAAAATTTGCGGGAAAACACTTAGAAATTTCGCCGGCAAATTTTTGTTTGTTACCAACCCACTTTAATAACTGGGACTTTGGAGGGGTATAGGTGGCGAATTTGCTATCTATGGTGAGTTGCATACGAGAATTTTAACAAACATAATAGATAGTGTGCTAATATCCTATTTTGGGTTATACTATTACAGAATATATTTTTCAACAATGAAAAAAAGCATTCGCTCTAAAGAATATAAAATTTTACTTACAACACTTTACAGTTTAAGGGTCGGTAGCAATTTGCTCCAATCACAATTGGCTGAAAGACTAAATGTTCCTCAATCCTTCATAAGTAAAATTGAAAGTGGAGAGAGACGAATCGATCTGATAGAGCTGAAAATGATTGTGGAATGCTTGGGAGTGTCATTGCCGGACTTTATATCTGAATTTGAAAGAAAACTAAATGCGACGAGTTGAACGATTCGAGCACCAAGATTTGGAGTTTTGGGCGAATATTAAGTTGTTGAACCAACGATTGGGTTATGTCGAGAGAAAATCTGAAGTCAATCCAAACCCCGGTTTCATTGTTCCAACGAAGGAACAAATAATTCGAACTTTTACATCGGAAGGACTTAATGTTTCTAAATTAGTTCAAGATGATAGATTGACGGCGTTTGGTGAACTTATTATTGATTATATGAATTGTCGTAGCAAGTTGCTGACCGAGCAAATTAAACCGAACTTAATGGACAAGGATCAAGCGAGGGAACTTTTTTATCGTCTAAAAGATGAATTGAATCCAACGTGTCCCTTACCAATGAATACACAGAAAGGTGAAAAAAGGGATTATGCGTTTCTGACCGGATTAGTAAATATGCTAATTGAAGGAAATAAAGGAAAGAGTCAATGCGATTATGATCCAGAGGAACTTACGGCAATAACAGAGAATAACTTTCCTGTGCGAACTCTTTCGAGACGAGTTGATGGTGCTTTTCCTGGAGTTAGGGACCCCATAGCTATTTGGGAGATAAAAGAATATTACTACACCACAACTTTTGGTAGCAGAGTGGCCGATGGTGTGTACGAAACGCAGCTAGATGGTTGGGAACTTTTGGAAGCGAGAAATAGAGTTGGACGTGACATCAAACACTATTTGATAGTTGATGACTATTACACATGGTGGACTAAAGGGCGTTCATATTTATGCAGACTAATAGACTCAATGCATATGGGTTTAGTTACAGAAATTCTCTTTGGAAGAGAAATACTTGATCGTGTACCTGAACTCGTTGGGGAGTGGATGGGAAACGGTGGACAGGTTGATGATTAAACTATCGCAACGGAACTTAGTTAGAGAAGTATTTTAACACGGCTTTCGCAAGTAGTTTTGGTATACTAAAAAGGAGAACTGGTCATCAGTTTATTGGTAGTCGAGATTTTAGCGCACAGAATGAGGCCGCAAGATTATTTTAGAAAGCAAGTATTTGTCCATCTGAAAGCGTCTTTCAAAAAATCTTACCGCCCTTCACTTTCGTCCAGCCAACCCCCTCCGAGCGCTTTGTACATATTGACATACGCGCTCAACCTCAAGGCAATCACCTGCTGTAGCTCGAGTTCGGCATCGAAGGCCTGACGCTGAGACTCGAGGTACTCCAGGTAGCTGGTCACCCCTTGATCGTATCGGCGTTGCGAGAGAAGTTGCGCATGTAGTGCAGCCTCAGCTCTTTTTTCGACGATCGCAAGCTGTTGGTCCAAGGTGCGCATCTCCACGCGAAGGTCTTCTACCTCTCTCAAGGCATTGAGCACGGCCAATTGATAGTTGAGCCGTGTCTGCTCCGCGATGCTCTGTTTGATGTCGACTTGGCGTTTGAGCTGATTGAAATAGAACAGCGGACCCACCAAACCGGCGGATACATTCCACAGAGGGTTCGATATCAGGTTGTTCGACAAATCGTTTGCCCCCATACCAATGGTTCCTCCCAGGCTTAAGCTCGGGAGTCGCTCGCCTTGAGCCGCACCGATTTGCGCATTGGCCGCGGCAAATCTGCGCTCTTGTTGTGCCAAATCCGGTCTGCGATTGATGAGCGCCAAGGGAACCCGATCGGGCAGGGAGGCCTGATTGTTGAGTTCTTTGAGCTCTGTGCGTTCCGGAATAGGCCGCGGATACGAAGCGGTCAAGAGACAGAGTGCATTGTTCGCTTTTACCGCGGCGCGTTCGTACACAGGCACCGCTCCGGCGGCTATGGCTTGTTGAATCTTCGCTTGGTCGAGATCGATCTCGGCCACAATGCCCCGATCAAAACGCGCTTGAATAATGTTCTCCATGCTGTCGCGTAGGGCCGCATTCCTCCGGGCCACTTCGAGCTGGGCCCTGCTTTGGAGCAAGGTGAAGTAGGCATCCATCACCTCGACCACCAATCCCAATTGAAGGCTCCGATAACCAAATTCACTCGCGCTGAGCTCGGCCATTCCCGACTCGTTTCGGCGCCTGAGTTTTCCCCAGAGATCAATTTCCCAAGCTACGGCGCCATAGCCATAAAAGAATTGCTGGCTTTCCGTGCTATACCCGCCATTGAGCAAATTGCCCGATTGGGCGTTGAGCCCGTAATTGAACTTTGGCAGCAGATCTGCTTTGCTGATCCCCAATAGAGAGCGGGCCTGAACAATGTTCTCGGCAGAAATTGCGAGGTTCTGATTTTGCGAAAGCGCCCGGCGCACCAAGCTGTCGAGCACAGGGTCGGGAACCAAGGTCCACCATCCCGGACCGTCGATGGCAAAATCGGGCAAACTGTCGGTTCGCACCGCAAAGCTGCTGTCGGCATAGTCGAACCCGCCCGGCAGAACCAATTCTTCACCTTTGTATTTGGGACCCACTTTGCAGGCAGAGAGCAAGAGCAAGCCGGCCATGCCCGTCAGCCCAAGCGTTTTTATGAAGTCGAAGCGATTAGGCTTCATGTTCGACGGTGTTTTGAAGGAGTTCGCGTTTGCGCTCATAGCCGGCGAGTTTCCCGATCAGAATAAAGAGCATGGGGTAGACAAACACCCCGAGCAGGGTGGCGATGCCGATGCCTCCGAGCAGGGCAACGCCCATCACTTTACGGGCTTCGGCTCCGGTGCCCGAAGCGAAGATCAGCGGCAAGATGCCGAGGATAAAGGCAAACACGGTCATCAGAATCGGTCTGAAGCGGAGTTTGGCCGCCTCCATGGCCGAGTCGTACAAACTCAGCCCTTCGTCGAACTTAATCTTGGCAAACTCGACGATCAGAATGGCGTTTTTCGCGGCCATGGCAATGAGCATCACCAGCGAAATTTGAGCGAATACGTTGTTTTCGTAGCTGTTGCTGAACAGTCTGAACAAGAACAAAAAGAGGAAGGCACCGAAGAGGGCCATCGGGGTTCCCAGCAGAATGCTAAAGGGCAAGGACCAGCTTTCGTACTGAGCCGCGAGAATGAGAAAGACCAAGATCAGGGAGAGTGCAAAGACCCCCGCACTGCCGCCCGCGGCCTGTTTTTCTTGAAAACTCATGGCGTTCCACGAATAACCCATATCCGAAGGGAGCACTTCGGCAGCCACTTCTTCGAGCGCCTTCATGGCCTGAGCCGAACTATAGCCCGCCGCAGGAACTCCGCTCACTTCGGCAGATCGATACAGATTGAAGCGATTGGTGTAATCGGGGCCGTTGAATTCGCGAACTCGGGCAAACGTGCTCACGGGCACCATTTGTCCGTCGCGGTTTCGGACCGAGTAGAGTTCGAGCTGATCGGGGCTCTGTCGATACGAATTCTCGGCTTGGACATAACTGCGATACAAGCGCCCATACCGGTTGAAATCGTTGATGTACGAGCCTCCGAGAAACGCGCCAAACGTGGTGTAAACCTCGTTGAGATCGACCCCGGTTTTTAGGATTTTGTCGATGTCCAGTTCGATCATCCGCTGCGGAACCGCGCTTTGGAATTGAGAAAAGGCCGAACCAATCTCGGGTCTTTTTCGCGCGGCTTCGGCAAAGGCCTGTGTGTGGGCAAAGAGATAGTCGGGGGTGCCCCCGCTGCGGTCTTGAATCATGATGCTGAAACCCGATCCGTTGCCCAATCCGGGAATGGGTGGAGGGGTAAAGCTAAAGGCGATGGCGTTGGTGATTCCCCTCAACCTCATATTGAGTTTTTGGGTGAACTCTTTGGCCGTTCCCTCCCGTTCAGACCATTCGTCGAGCGAAATAAAGAAGAAGGCATTGTTGGTGTTGAACGAGCCACTCAACATCGAAAAGCCTGTGAGCGTGGTGATGTATTCAATCTCGGAATACTCTGCCAAAATAGATTCCACTTGACGGCTGATTTCGTCGGTGCGCTGCAGAGAGCTCGCATTGGGGAGTTGTACGTTGAGCATGCAATAACCCATGTCTTCTTCGGGAACGAAGCCCCCGGGCACTTTGAGACCGAACAAGCCCGCACCCACGGCCGTCGCCAAGAGGAGTATGACCCCGCGCGCTGTTTTTCGGCCGAGAATCCTCGTCCAGCGCATGTATCCTTCGGTGCTTCGATCGAAGAAGCCGTTAAAGCCGTCGAAAAATTTTCCGAGCGGTCCAGGGGTTTTGGCGTGCGGCCGCATCAAAATACTGCAAAGCGCGGGGCTGAGGCTCAGGGCATTGATGGACGAAATAATCACCGACACCGCAATGGTGATGGCAAACTGCTGATAGAGGCGGCCGGTAATTCCCGCCATACCGGCCACGGGAATGAACACCGCAACCAACACCAGAGAAGTGGCGATAATCGGAGCGGTGACCTCCTTCATGGCGGCTGTCGTCGCGGCACGAGCGCTCAGGCCTTCCTGCATTTTTACTTGGACCGCTTCCACAACCACGATGGCGTCGTCGACCACAATGCCGATGGCAAGTACCAAACCCAAGAGCGACAACACATTAATCGAAAACCCCAGCATCGGGAAAACTGCAAAGGCCCCGATCAGAGAGACGGGGATCGCGAGGGTGGGGATGAGCGTGGCTCTCCAGTCTTGGATAAACAAGAACACCACTAAAACCACCAAGAGCAGAGCAATGACGAGGGTTTCGATAATCTCTTCAATGCCTGAAGTAATCGGCAAGGTCGAGTCGAGCCCCACGGTGTAGTCCATTCCCTCGGGGAATTTGGACTTGAGCAAATCCATTTCTGCGCGCACGGTGGCCGCAACCTCGACAGAATTCGAACCCGGGGCCTGATAGATGGCGATGGCCGCACCCGCTCCGGTTTTGCCGGGCGTGTCGCCATGGGCTGATTCCGTAAATCGAATTAAGGCGTTGTAGTTCTCCACGGCCATTTGAACCCGTGCCACATCGCGAACCCTGATTTGGCTGCCGTCGGGATGCGTTCTCACCACGATGTTTCCGAACTGTTCCTCGGTGAGCAGCCGTTCGGGCAAGCGCACGGTGTAGGTGAATTCCGTTCCCGGAGGCGCGGGTTCTGCCCCGAATTTTCCGCCCGGAATCACTACGTTTTGCGCTCGAACGGCGGCGACGATTTCGTTGATCCCGATCCCCATGTGCGCGAGGCGGTCCGGTTTTACCCAGAGCCTCATGGCGTATTCGGGGCTTCCAAGCACATCGACTCGGCCGACTCCCGGAATCCGCGCAAGCCGGTCTTTGATGTTGATATTGGCGTAGTTGCCGAGGAATTCTTGATTGGCTTCGCCGTCTGCTGAGTGCAGGTTGACCAGCATCAAAATGTTGGGCATGGCCTTTTGCGTGGTCACACCCAGTCGCTTCACTTCTTCGGGCAGCTTGGCCGTGGCCGAAGACACCCGGTTTTGGGTAAAGACCGTGTTTAAGTCGGGGTCTGTACCCACTTCAAACGACACATCGATGTTTACGGAACCGTCGTTGGAGTTGGTCGATTTCATGTAAATCATGTTCTCGACCCCGTTGATCTGTTGTTCGAGGGGGGTTGCGACACTCTGTTCTCCCGTAATGGAGTTTGCGCCCGTAAACTGAGTGCGCACTTGCACCACCGGCGGGGTGATGTTGGGGTATTGCTCGATGGGGAGATCGCCCACGGCCAAGGCGCCGACAATCACCATCACAATGGAAATAACGAACGAAAGGATCGGTCGTTTTACGAAGAAGAATTCTTGAGAAGCGTGACTCACGGCTTGGAGGATACGGCGTTAGACAGAGCTTCTCCGACGACTACTTCGACCTGGATGTCGGGTCGCAGCATTTGAATCGCCTCGGTAATCACTCGGTCGCCCGGCTTGAATTCGGCGCGAACGGCATAATTCGGTCCTTGAGTTCCGGCGCGTTCAACGCCCTGTTGCCGAGTTTTTCCGCTGGCATCGGCCACCCAAACGAAATAGCGCCCTTGCAGTTCGACGACCGCGCGTTGGGGGATCAAATAAATTCCATCGAGCCGGTCGACATTCACCTTGATTCGGGCAAACTGTCCGGGGCGAATTTCGCCTTGGGGGTTGGCAAAAGCCACTTGCATGAGCAGGGTTCCCGTGCTGGCGTCGAGCCCCCGATCGAGGAATCGAAACACCCCGGGTTCGGGGTAATGGCTTCCGTCGCTCAACACGAGTTCGAAACTGGTCGAATCGGCCGCGTGTTTGGGTTGATCGTGATACTTGCGAATCAACTCCAAATAGTCGTTTTCGTTGAGAAAGAACTCCACGTAAACCGAGTCGAGTTTAGAAACGGTATTGAGGATGACGGGGTTCGGCTCGCGTCCGACATATTCGCCCACCTTGGCTTTCGTCTTGCCGATCAGGCCGTCTATGGGCGATTGAATACGGGTGTAACTGAGATTGACACGGGCCCCTTCCACTCGAGCACGGGCCGCTTGAACTTGAGCCTGGGCGGCGCCTACTTTGGCTCGGGCGGCATCTAAGTCTCTTTTGCTCACCGCATTGATTTCGGCTAAAGGCTCAATGCGCCTGAGTTCATTTTCTGCATTCACCAAGTTGACTTGAGTCTCGGCCAATTGGCTTTGTGCTTCTTGTACTTTGAGCTCGAACGGCTGAGGATCAATAGTATATAGCAATTGCCCTCGGTTGACTTTGCGCCCCTCAGCAAAGTGAAGTCCTTCTAAGAATCCATCGACTCGGGCGCGAATCGGGACGTCTTGACGCCCGTACACCTGGCCAACAAACTCCTTGTACAGAGGCACCTGGCTCGTCTTGAGCTCCATGCCTTTGAGTTTG
Organism: Schleiferiaceae bacterium; assembly: GCA_041739275.1. Classification (GTDB taxonomy): domain Bacteria; phylum Bacteroidota; class Bacteroidia; order Flavobacteriales; family Schleiferiaceae; genus WGMI01. Next base: position 19,094 of record JBGSOF010000014.1, read on the forward strand.
GGGACCGAAGCAGTCGGTTGCTCTTTTTTTGAACAAGCGGCGACGGATGCGATGATGAGAAAAGCACCCCAAGTGAGTTTTGGCTTCATGTCTTCAATTTGGCTGAGGAAAAGTAGCCTTTTTGCAACGGTTTTATTTCGAGGTGTACGATTCATTTTGAAAAAGACAAAAAAAACCCGATCGCATAAAAATGGATCGGGTCGAAAAGAGGTCTAATTCAATTAGAGCTCTCCGGGAAAGGGAATCTGGTCTCCGATTTCGACGCTGATGTTGTCGGTTACGTACACTTCGAATTGATACCAAGTGGCCGCTTTGATGCCGCCGATCTGCTTCTTGGCTTTCTTCATGTATTTGGCTGCGAGGTCTTCGCGCGCCGAACGGAGGCTGTGCATTTCAGCCGCCAGTTCAGCCGCTTTGGCGTCGGTAATCGTCGCATAGTTCGACGCATAATCTTTGATGAGCGCGATTCGGCGATTGCCCAGTTCGTTCATCTTGGTTTCGTACTCGGTGTACACGGGCCAAAACAGTTCGGCTTCTGCAGCGCTCAACTGCAATACTTGCTCAAGCGCTTGGCGCTTTTCCATTTTGAACACACTGCGAATCACTTCCATTTCCGACTGAGCCGAAGCAGCCACCGGAGCCAATGCGATCAAAACACCCACAATAAAACGCTTCATAAACTTTGTTTTAGGTTTTCTGAGTGCGAATTAAAGCAAAACAATGCTTCGAACGATCATTCGAGCATAAAGCGCAGAACCCGAACCGAATCAGAAGTGCGATATCTGAGGGAGTAGACGCCGGAAGAACCCGAAACGCTCATCGTACACAAACCTTCGGCACAGTTTCCGCTTTGAATGAGGGCCCCTCGAGCGTCGAAGATTTCGTAGTATCCTTCGGCATTTTCAGGAACCCTGAGCGAAAACGAACCGCCATTCGGATTGGGGAACAAAGACAAACCCGAGAGCGGGCCGAAGTCCTCGAGGCCAATGCTGAACAAAACCGAATCTGAAATCGAAGTACAGCCGTTTGGCAAGGCAATTTCTACTTGGTAATAGCCGGCTGAATTTGGCGTGATCTGCTGTGTCGTAAAGCCTGCTTGGAGCTGCCCGTCGAGAAACCAGCGATAGTCTACGCCAACCACTGAGCACTCTAAGGCATTGCTCAAAACGTTGATCGCGGGTTGAGCCGGAGAAGCGAGTATTTCAAAGACCGACTGAACGCTTGAATCGCAGGCCGCGTTTCCGTAATGATAGGTCACCGCATAAACTCCGATTCCGAGCACGGCCGGGTCTAAAGACGAAACGGTATCTCCGTTGACAACATAAACACCCCCGGTGGGCAAGGCTTGGTTGAGCACGACCATTCCGTCGTCGGAGCAGCTGCTGTCGGGAGAGATCACCACCACGGGAACGGGTGAAATCTGCACACTGCGCGTGGCGGTAGCGCTGCACCCATTGGGGGCAGTGTAGGTGTAGGTCAAAATCTTGGTGCCCGAGCCACTTTGGTCGGGGTAGAGCACATTCCCCACAACGCCCGGTCCGCCATAAACTCCACCTGCGGGGCTGCCAAAACTCAAAGTCTGGGGGCCCTCGCTCACACAAATCGGAGCCACCGCGGTGGTGCTCACGGTCGGAAGAGGCGATAGAGAAATGGCCACAGTGTCTGACCACGCAAGAGCCGGGAAGGCGCATTCAAGACTTGAGGCGATTGAGTAATAATAGGTGTCGCCCTGAACCGGTGTGCTGATGTTGATGGAATCGCCCGTAGCTCCCGAAATGGGCATACCGTTTTTAAACCACTGATAGGTCGGTGTGCTGCCCGCATTGCCGGAGTTCGATTGCAATACCATAGCTTGACCCACACATCCGTTGCCGTTGCCCACAATTTGGGCAAGCACAGGGCTCGAAGGCTGAATTTGAATGGTTTGAACTGCAAAAGCCGTGTCTCCGCCCAGAGAGTTGTACACCCGAAGTTCGGCCGAGTACGTTCCCGGAGCAGTGTAGATAATGGTGGGGTTGAGGTTGTTACTCGCCGAAGGAGAGCCCCCGGGAAAACTCCAATACACGCTGTCGATGGCTCCGGTCGAATAATTGATCGGAACCACAGCGCTCGCGAGGCAGGTCGAAACCGTGGCATCGAACTGAGCTACGGGCTTGACGGCCGCGGCACCGTCGATGGAGATGTCGTCGAGGTAGAAGGCATTGCCATAACCCGTCTTTGAAACGAAGCGCACGCGCACATCGTCCAAACCAGAATAGGCGCTCAAGTCGATGTCGTTGCAGCTCGCAAACCCCGGCTGCCCGCACCAATCGCTGGCTGCGCTCGGACTGAAGAAGGTCGAGAGATCGGGGCGTGTTTTAAAATTTCCGCTGCCGTTTTCGCCCAGAGAAGCCACGCGAGTCCAGCTTTGTCCGCAGTTTGAAGACACTTCCACAAACAAGCTGTCGGCATAACCCGGAAAGAGCGCATAGGCGTGTTTAAACTGGAGGTGAACATTTTGATGAAGTCTGAAATCGAGGGGAGGGCTTACCAGGTAGTCGAGCTGACCCGCGGCATTGTACGCGTAATGGTCGAGAAACATCGAGCTGCCTTGTTGCCCGTTGGCTCCCGTGGCTTGTGTCGCCGCCCAACTCACCGATTGGTCGGGATTCACAATTTCCCAGCGCTCAAGGAGTTCAGTGGTCTCGAAATCTTCGACAAAGGGCAAGGGAAGGCCTCCGTTCGAAACGGCCGCGACCCGGAGAATTGAGTCGGCGCCCAAGGCATTGAACGCCTTCAAAGAAATCGAGTGCCAGCCCGGTGCAGAAAGCACCACAGCGGCCACAGGCGAGTTGGCATGGGTTCCGTTTACAAAAACGGCTCCTCCCGGCTGAATCTCCCAATAAACCGAATCGGGCAAATACAAGCTCGTGCTCTGCAAAAACAAGGTGTCGCCTGTGCACAGCGCATTCGAACTCCAGGTAAAATTGGCTTCGGGTGCCCGCAGCAGTTGGCTGAACAAGGGGCTTTCCCACACCCCGCGTCCGTAGGTGCCCGCTCTGATTTTCAGGCTGATGGGTTGAATTTCGAGTTCGTTGACAATCACATTGGGCAGTCCGTTCATAAAGGGAACCCAGGCGTTGAGCAGATCGTCGCGATAATAAACGCCTACGTCTGTGCCGATATACACCCCATTTCGAGCGGTATCTCCACTGTGGATCACACAGTTGACGGGCACATTCGGCAAGCCGCTCGACAAATTGGTCCAGGTCTGTCCGCCATTTGAGCTGTAATACACTTTAAATCCAACAGAATAGCCCGACATGCTCACCCAAATTTTGTTTGGATCGACGGGGTGGGTTGAAACACCGGTCACCGCCAGAGAACCCGGCAAGGCGCCTGCGAGCGAGCTAAAATTTTGCGCGCCGTCGGTCGATCGATACAGATCGGCACCGCCCGAGGCGAAAACGTGCTGGGGGTTGGCCGGCGAAACGTACACCACATCTAGATTGGCCCCGTTCAGAGAGCCTGAAACATTGGCGAAGGAACTCCCTCCGTTCGTCGACTTCCAGATACCATCGAAGCCCGCGTACAAAATCTGGCCGTTCGAAGGGTCGATGGCGAAAGGGGTCACCCAATTGCCCGTGCCTGAAGGGGGCAAATTAAAAGCGGCTCCAAAACTATTTCCGCCGTTCACGGACTTTTGAAAGTCGCCGTAGTACACCGAGGAGTACATGATATTGGAATTCGCAGGATCGATGGCGCAATCCATTCCATCGCCCCCGGCCACGCGATCCCACACCAAATTGGTTTGCCTCAAATGGGTTCCATTGTCTTGTGCGCCCGCAATTACCCGAATGCTGTCTGAGGCCGAGGTTCCGATTTTGTAGTATTGAGTAATGTTCATTCCGTTCTGAAGCTCAGTCCAGCTTGACCCGCCGTTGTTGGTGCGAGAAAGCCCTCCATCGCCACATGCGAACAGGCGAGCAGTGCCCGGTTGAAAGGCGAGCCAGTGAATGTCGGCGTGCACATAAGGCGCACCCCCACCCCCAAACCAGTGGGCGTTTAGATTCCAAGATTGCCCACCGTCGGTCGATTTCCAAATATTGACGCCTCCGGTATATACAATGTCGCGGTTATCGGGATCCACTTCTACTGCGAGGTCGTACCAACCCTGACCGCCTTGGTCGTTGCCCGTGGTGCTCCAGCCCATCAAATTTGGGCTCGACGAGCGCAAGGTCCAGGTTAAACCGCGGTCGGTCGAGCGATACATTCCGAGAAAGCCATTGTCGTTTCCGGAGCATAGAGCATAGATGTAGTTCGTGTCTGAAACGCTCGTGGCCAGTTCAATGCGGTTGGCGTTGTTGGGAAGGCCGTTGGTGGCATTGAGCAAGGTCCAACTCGCGCCCCCGTCGGTCGAACGGTGAATGCGCGCCGGTGTGCCATAGGTGGTGGCAAACAGCATGTTCGGATTCGTGGGATGGGGTTCGATCGAGTTAAATCCTCCGCCCTGCACGGTTGTCCATGTGTCTCCGCCGTCGACCGAGCGGCGCATGCCATTTCGAGTGGTCACGACGATTACATTGGGCTGATGGGGCAGGATGTGAACCGCGGTGCCCCGCACAGCTTGGGTGAGATTGAAGCTGAGCCCCGTAGACAACCAGGTCTGCCCGCCGTTGTACGACTTCATCAAACCGTGACTGTAGGTATCAGAGGCATCGCGGTCTCCGGTGATGATAAACAAAGTATCGGGGTTCAACGGATGAAGCGCGATGCCCGAGACCCCGAGATTGGTCAGTTGATCTGTGGTGGTGTTCCAAGAAAGGCCGCCGTCTGTGGTTTTCCACAATCCACCCGCAGGAGCGCCGACATAAAAAACATTGGGGTCGTTCGGGTGAAAGGCTATGGTGTTGAGTCGGCCGATGCCGTCGATGGCATTGCCGTTTGTGGGGCCGAGAGGGGTCCACTGCCCGCCGCTTTGCACGGACTGTTGAGCTTGGATCTGTTCGAGTGCTTCAAACAAAATCGAAGGGTTCGGGCGCTCGCCGCTCGGGTAGACCCGAGGAGCCATAAACGCTTCCCATCTCTTAAACTGTTTCCACCCTTTGCCTTTTTCGATTTCGAGTCCGTTCCAATGCGAATCAAAGTCGGCTTGAACCTTGTAAAAGTTGACATTGGGATCTTGCATTCCTTCGACCCAATCCTGTCCATTCGCTGAAAATGAGAAGAATAGAGCTGAGAATAACGACAGAATCAGGCCAAAGCGACCCATTAAATTTGCTTTCATGGAACAATTTTACCTTTTATTAACGCAATTCAATCCCTAAAAGTTGGGAGTCGATCGGCTTTTCGTTTCCAAAAAGCCGCGCTCTATATTTGATCCATGCTCGAATTAAACCTGCCCTCCGGAACTCGTCAGCTCGAAAACGGCTCTCCATTTAAAGCGCTCATCGATGGGGTGGAGCACGCTGCAGATGCAGTAGAGATCGGTCCGGGCCGATGGCATCTCATCATCGAAAATCGATCGATTTCTGTACATCTCGTCTCCTTCGACGAAGAAGCCAAGCGCTATGTGTTTTTAGTCAACGGAAAGACGGTTTCGCTGACGTCTCGAACCGAGAGCGACCGCCTGCTCGAAAAATTGGGAATGGGGGGCGGATCGAAGAAAAAAGCGGCTTCCGTAAAGGCACCCATGCCCGGTTTGGTCGTTCGAATTCCAGTCAAAGCGGGAGATTCGGTTCAAAAGGGCGATGCTCTTGTGGTGCTCGAAGCCATGAAAATGGAGAACATCTTGAAGGCCGCCGAAGAGGGTGTTGTCGATTCTGTTGGGGTTTCTGCCGGCGAGGCCGTAGAAAAAGGCCAAGTTTTGATTCAGATGCGCTGAAATATCCAAGCGTTTGCTCAGGCGCGCTCTGCCTCGAAAGACTGTACTAATTTTGAAGGCAGGACGTTCTCATTCATTCGTCCATTTTAGCACGCTTGATCACCCACCGATTTTCCATTCGATCCACTGCCGGCTGTCTCGCTCTCGGGGCCATCGCCTTGTTGTCTTCGTGCAGTAGAACGAAAGACAGTTTTGTCAATCGGACCTATCACGAAATGACTTCGAGGTTCAATCCGTTGTTTAACGGACAGGAATCTTTTGATGCGGGAATTGCCAAATTCAAAGCGCAGTACAAGGACGATTTTGGGTCGGTTTTGCCGGTTTATGTCTGGACCGACGCAAAGTCTGCCCCGCTCTTGGCCGCAGAAATGGACAAGGCCATGGAGAAGGGCGTCAAGGTGATTCAAGATCACAGCATGAGCATTAAAGAGGAGCAGAAAAACGACTATGTCGACGACAGCTACCTCTTGGTCGGAAAGGCCCGTTTTTACAAGGCCGAGTATTTTCCGGCCATGGAGACATTCAATTTTCTGACGCAACAGTTTAAGAAAGAGCCGATTGCTTTTGAGTCCCGACTTTGGAGCGCGCGTTGCAAAATTCAGGTCGGAAACACGACTTCGGCGGGCAGCGAACTCGAAACTCTGGCGGGGGAGCGCGATTTGCCGGCGGAGTTAAAGTCCGAGGTCAACGCAACTTTGGCGCAGCTCGAAATCAATCAGTCTCATTGGGAAGCGGCCGCCATTTTCCTGGAGCGCGCGCTTCGCGACAAGCCCGACAAAAAGCAAAGAGTGCGCTGGGCCTATGTTCGCGCTCAGTGTCTCGAACGGGCGGGTCAAGGCCCCGAAGCTTCCGACCAGTATGCGGCGGTCCTCAAAATGCGTCCGCCTTATGAGTTCGCCTTCAATGCCCAGCTCTCTCGGGCTCTTACCTACGACGTCTACTCCAACGACCCCGAAAAGGTGTATCGAGAACTCGAAAAGATGGCGGCAGACGAAAAGAATAAGGACAATCGAGATCAGATTTACGCGGCGATCGGCGAATTGGCGGTCAAAGATGAAGATTGGCCCAAGGCCGAAGAAAATTTCAAAAAGTCTGTTCGAACGAGTACTTCGAATACGGCCAGAAAAGGCTTGAGTTATCTGAGATTGGGCGAAATTGACTTCGATTTTAAGCAATACGTCAGAGCCCAGGCCTACTACGACAGTGCTTCGACGACTCTTCCGCCCGAGCATCCCCGTTTGGCGGCAGCGGCACGGCGGGCTCAAACCTTAGATCGATTGGTGCGCGATCTCCAGACCATGAACGAGCAAGACAGCCTGCTCTCACTTTCTCAACGCTCTCTCGCAGATCAAGAAAAAGCGGTCGCCTCCTTGATCGATCAACTCGAAAAAGAGGCTGCTCAAAAAGCAGAAGAAGAAGCTGTGCGCCAGTTAAACAAAGAATTGGCCGAAGCGGCAAACGCAGAACAGGCACCCAAGGCGGGCGGCGATGCCAAAGGCAAGTGGTATTTCTACAACCCGAGCTTGTCGAACGCGGGCATGGCAGAGTTTCGCCAGAAGTGGGGCAATCGAAAACTTGCCGACAATTGGAGATGGGGTTCGAAGTCGGGCGGTCGGCTCGCAGGGCCTTCTGCTGACGAGGGCAACGAAATCGCAAAGGGAGAAAAACCGAGCGCGCGAGACCCTAAGGCATATCTCGATCGAATTCCGAACAGCCCCGAAGCTGCCGAAAAGAGCCATGCGACCTACCGAGAGGCGGCCATTGATTTGGGCTTGGTGTACAAAGACGAACTTGCGGAGGCGCGGACGGCTATTTCGACCTACGAAGACCTCTTAAAGCGGTACAGCCGATTCGACGAAAAACCCCGTGTTTTATACACCTTGTTTCTGCTCTATTCGAGCCAAGGCGATCCATCTTCGGCCCAGAGGGTGTCGAGTGAGGTTTTGAGTGATTATCCCGAAAGCGATTTTGCGGCCTTGATTCGCAACGGAGGTCGCATGCCCGAAAGCATCGATGCCTGCACTCAGCTCTACGAAGCCGCCTATGGCAATTTTGAACAAGGCGCGTACCGAAATACCGTGGAGCTCTGCGATCGGGGCATGACCGAATATCCGGTCGACCCGCTCAAGCCAAAATTTGAACTTCTCCACGCGCTCGGAAGAGGCGGGATGTCTGACCGCAGCGGTATGATTGACGAACTGACCCAGTTGAGCAAGACGTATTCGGGCAAAGAGGTCGGTCAAAAAGCCGACGAAATTCTCAAGGGCTTGGGTGCAAAAACATCCAAAACCGATGCTCAAGCGGCAGTGAAACCGGGAGAAGACCCTGCAGATCCGGCCATGCCTCAGGCGCCCTCCATCGTTCCGAAAGCCAATTATACCTACAGCCCGACCTCAAAGCACCGCTTTGCTCAAATTCTCGAATCCGACATCGATGCCAATTCCGTTCTGGCAGCCATTACCGAACACTGCAATCAGTTTCACAGATTCGACAAGCTCAAGGCCCAAATTTTGCCCTTGGGGGAGTTTAAGCTCATCGTGGTGAATGGAATCGGAAATTCCGAAACGGGTTTGAAGTTTATTGAAACCTACCGCTCAGATCCGAAAATGGCCGACGCCGTTGGAGAAGAAGGTATTTTAGACTGTTTTATCATCGCACAAGAAAACTTCGTTCCGTTTTTTGAAAAGCAAGATTTGCTTGGATATCTGAAGTTTTTCTCTGAAAATTATTGAGCGTATGTTCGGAAGGCAAAGCGAAAAAGAAGGAGTTGCGAATCCCAGAGATACGCAAATCAGCAACCGGATTCTGAACGGTACGGTGATCGAGGGCCAAATTCAATCTCCCGGCGATTTTAGAATCGATGGGGTGGTGAAAGGCAAGGTCAACGTCGGTGGAAAAGTGGTGATTGGCGAAAAGGGAATCGTCGAGGGCGATGTCACCTGTTCAAACGCCGCCATTGCGGGCAAAGTAGTGGGCGATCTCGCCATCGTGGAGGTGCTCAATCTCGCGGCCACTGCCCGGGTGGATGGCAATATTCGTACCCGCCGCTTGGTGGTTGAAACGGGCGCGGTGTTTAACGGACAATGCTCGATGGGCTCGGGCGATCGGCTCGAACCGGCCGAAAAGCAGGCACATGTCAGCCGCCCGCAATCGGTCTAAACTGTTGAGGTTTACAAACCTCGGATTTCAAATGGCCGGCTTGATCGGCGCCGGAGCTTTTGCGGGCAATTACCTCGATCAAAAGCGTCAAAGTGATGTTCCGTGGTGGACGATCGGGTTGACTTTACTCGGGCTTTTCGCCGCATTTTATCAGGTCTTTGGCGAGCTTCGCAGCATGAACCGCGAGGATTCGAAGGGCGAAAAATGAAAAGGGGCGGTTTTTTGAAACCGCCCCGATCAAATTTTCGGATATGGAGTTAGACGATGGCTATTTCACAATAACCCGCTGAACTGCAGATTTATCCGACCAGCGCACGCGAACCGAATACATACCGGGGTCCAAAAAGCTCATGTCCAAGGGTATTGCGCTATTTGAGCTGCGCGTGGCCATTTGGCTTTTCACCGTGCGACCCAGGGCATCAATCAATTCGATTTCAAAGGTGCTCGCCTTGGGGTCTTCGAGTTCGAGCCACAGCGTTTGTCCGGCAGACAGGGGGTTGGGGAATAGGTGAAGTGCGGGCACTTTTGCTGAGGTTTCGGTTAGGCTCACGGGGTTGTTTACATGGGTGCTCGTCACGGCAAAATCGAGTTGAGCGTTCAAAAGGACGGTGCTCAACGTAAAGACAAAATCGTTGCTCATACAGAAGGCCCCGTAGTTTCCGTCGCCCGCAAAAATGTCCAAAGTCGTTCGACCCGATCCTCCCCCGTAGTTGATATCGAATGTTCCGTCGTCATTAAATTGAGCGAGAACCATTTCGTCGTCTGTCATTTCGACCGTGGCCGCAGTGATGAATCCACCGCCGGCGATCGGTTCCACATCTAAAAAATATTCGTCGCCCCCAATCGAGAGATCGTACAGCACCTTTCCGTTTCCGTTGAAATCGGAATCGAATAGCCCCGAAGCATTGAGCTGCACGATCAGGGCATCGACTTGTTGATTGGCGGTGGTCAGCTCTCCGCCCACGCAAAGGAGCTTGCCCCCCGGAAGGGCTGCGATTCCGTAGAGCGCCGCTTCTTTTCCGATCCCCGTGCTGAAATACCTGATTCCATCTGCGCTAAAGCTGTTGTCCAAAGTGCCCGAAGCCGTGAACTTGAACACCGCCAAGCGGTAGCCGCTTTGACTTTGATCGGTGCCTCCGAGAAAGATCGAACCATCGTCGGCCAAGTCCATATCCATGAGCACCAGTTCGCTCAACTGTGAATTTTCGAAAACCGAACCGTCTAAGCTGAACGAAGAATCGGGGTCTCCATTGGGCAAAAGGCGGTGAACCAATGCGTAGCGATCGCCTAAAATATCCATCATCGCGCCGATCACAATTTTGCCGTCGGGCTGAATGGCCATGTCCACAGCAAAATCGTCGCTGGCGCCCGAGCGATCGAGTTGCACCAGACCCGACGTTCCAAAGCTGAGGTCGAGCGCCCCGTTGGGCATCAAGCGAATCAGGGCGATGTCTACACCGTTGGCGGCGGTTCCTGTATTGCCCAGAAGCAAAATTTTGCCGTCGTTTTGAACCGCCACCGACACAGCGACATCGAGCGCGTTGAGGTCGTAGGTGACTCGTCCGTCGCTGTCGAAGCTGTAATCGAATGTCCCGTCGGCATGGATTCGGTACACGGCAAAATCGCTGGTGTTTCCGTCGCCCTGTTCTCCGCAGATCAAGATTTTGCCATCCGATTGAACCGCGATCGAACGCCCTGCTTGATTCAAATCGTTTGGGTCGTTAAAGGTGGCGACGCCCTGATTCCCGAACGCGAGATTGAAGTCGCCCGGGTTCTGTGCACGCGCTCCTGACGCGCAGATGACGAGCCAACAGGCTGTAAGTGTGGAAAAATGCTTCATGTTGTGGGTGTTTGAATGATTTCAACACCCCGAAGAACCAGAGAATTCGAACTCCCATTTGGAGAGAATGACCAAAGCCCAATTCAAAAGGACGAAGGCCTATGCAGGCGTGACGAACAAAACGAGGGCTTACAATTTCGGGATCGAGCGCATCAATTCTTCTCGATAACTCCCCCCTACCGGAATACGCATTCCGCCGTGCATGATGCACTCGTCGTCTTGAATGCCCTCAACAGCTCTCAAATTGATGACATAGCTGCGGTGCACCCTCAGAAATCCGAGCCCCGAGAGTCTCTGTTCAATGCTTTTGAGGGGATTTCCGAGGAGTTCTTTCCCCTCGGTCCACCAGAGGAACGAAAAATTTCCGTAGGCCTCGAATGCCTTGATATCTTGAAGTTTAAGGCGCTGGAGCCGGTTCCCGATGCGAAAGAAAAAAGCGTCTTCAGAAACGTATTCACCGCTGCCTTGCATGCCCGCAACCACCTCGCTCCGAGCTTCGCGATGGGCGTGGTTGTACAATGCCAACTCAATGCCTGTCTGCAGATTGTGCGCTTGAATGGGCTTTACCAAATAGGCCGAGGGGTGGGTTGCTTTGATCCGCTCCAAGGTTTGTCGATCGTGGTGAGCGGTTAAGAACACCAACGGCAAGTCTGTCTCGGAATTGATTGAATGCGCCAATTCGATGCCATCGGTCTTTCCTTCGAGCCGTACATCGATCAATACAAGATCCGGCGGCATTCGGCGAATCAGCTCAAGAGCGTCTTCGGCCCGCCGTGCAGGCCCCATGGGGATCCACCCGAAGTCGTGAATGTGACCGGCCAAATCGGCGGCGATAATGGGGTCGTCTTCTACGATTAAAATTAAAATTCCCGTTTTCATCCGTCGGTATCCGTCGACATTCTTAGAATCTGAGATACTCCAGCGGAGCTTTGAACGGTGTCCACCTGCGCGCCCAGTTTTTCGAGCAGTTGTTCTACGAGTTTGAGCCCCATGCCGCTCGAAGCCGCTGCTTTGGACGCCCACTCGAAGCCCCTGCCGCGATCGCTCACTTGGAGTTCAATGGCTTTTTCGAGAACCTTGAGTTCGACCGATAGGGCAAGCTTGTCTTGGGCGTCTCTTCCGTGTTTGAAAGCATTCGTAACCCATTCGTTCACAATGAGTCCGAGCGGAATGGCGCGTTCAATTTCGAGAGAGAAAGGCTCGAGTTTGAGCTGCACTTCGCAGGCCTCTTCGCGGAGCCCAAAGACGTGAATTAGGCTCTCGATTAGCTCTTTGAGATACTGATCTACCCGGACATCGGTAAATCGGTTGCCGCGATAAAGCGATTCGTGCACCAAAGACAGCGATCGAATGCGGCCTGCAGCTTCTCCAAGGGCCTCAAAGGCTTCGCCCTTTGGTAAATGTCGGAGATGCAGGTTCAGCAGACTCGACACGAACTGCAAGTGATTTTTAACCCGGTGATGGACTTCGCGGAGCAAGATCTCTTTTTCTTCGAGAGAGCGTTCGATTTGTGCGTTTTTCTCTTCGAGTTTTTTCTGATTTCTCAGCCGTTGCCTGCTTCGGAGCCAAAGGGATGCACCGATCACACTGCCGATGCATACCACTGCGAACAACCCCCAAACTTTAATTTCTTGATTTTTCAGGCCGAGCTCTTGAGCTCTGTTCTGCGCGAGCAATTCCGCCATTTTGCGGTCTTTTTGCTCGTTTTGGTACCGCTCTTCGAGTTCGCTTATCCGGGTTTTTACATCGGCATCTTGTAGGGAATCGTTGAATTTTTCGTAACTAATTCTCTGTTCGAGTGCGTTTTTAAAATCACTGAGCCGGGAATAGATTATCGAAAGCTCGAGGTGTGTTCTCGATTGAATGTTGATCGAGCCAATACTTCGTGCCATTTCAAGAGCCTCCAGTGCTCTGCGGAGTGCCTCTGAGAGCGCTCCTCTTTTTCGAGACACTTCGGCCATTCGAAGCGTGCAACCTGCAGCCTGTCCTCGATTGCCGATGCGTTGATAAATCTCGAGCGCTTCGGAGTACGAAGATTCCGCACTCGCCAGATCGCCGCGTTCGAGCCAGTAGTTTCCCTGGATATACCAAGCCCTCGCGAGTTCAGACTGAATGGGGCTTTTCTTCCAATAAACAAAGGCTCTGTCGAGCAATTTTGAACACTCCGTCAAGTTTCCGGCGGCCAGTTCGAGCCCTGCGAGATCGAGATAGAGTTGATGTTCGGAATTCGAGTCTCCTTTGAGTTGAAAACCTTCGAGCGCTTTCTCGTAATAATGTCGCGCCTTTTCGTAGCCTTCTTGAACGGCATACGTAGCCGCAATATTGATGTGGACATTCGCGGTTTGGTCTTTGCCCGACTCGGCTCCTCGGAGTTCAAGAGCCCGAAAAAAGCTTTCCATGGCCTGCTCGTAACGGCCTTGAGTTTTGTAGACCAATCCCATGTTATTGATGGCCTTAGAAGCCTCGAGCTCGTTGGAATCGGCCAGATGGAGCTCGTACATTTTTCTGAAATCGGCCAGAGCAGAGGGGTAATTTCCCGAATACAAATAGGCCGAAGCTCTGATTTTCAGGGCTTTGGTAGAGATTATGGCCTCGGTAAATTGAGCTAAGGCGCTGTCGGCTTGCAGAATTGCGCGGGGGTAGTCTGATTTGAGACTATGCTCGGCACGTAGAATAATCGCGGGAATTTCAGTGTCCGTTTGGGCGAAGAGCGCGCTCGATCCAAAGAGCATTGTACAGGCGAAAAGGGAAAACCACGTCCAATTCCCCAAAAGACTGTAGGTGGAGATGCGCGCAAACAGTGGCCGTATTTTCGGGCTCTTTGAATCCATCGAATGAGGGAAAGTACGCAAAGCGCATCATTTGGGTGTGCGAACCACAGAGCTCGGATCGCGGAAGCCAGAAGTGAAAAAACTTCAAGCATTCATCGATGGTTGTTCGAGCTTTGGGCCAGCTTAGACGGTCTCTCGGTTTTTTGGCAACAGCCCGAAGAGGCGCTGAAGGGGAGCTTCGACAACGGGCTTTCGTCGCACATCGGCTCTAAAAAAACGGCTTGCCAAAGGCTTTTCGCTGCAGGGGCCGAGCGCTTCTACAAACTATTGCCTTATTCGATTCTCAAATGAAGGTCAATCACACTTCGGCTTCCGAGTTGCGCGTTCACGCCCTGGGTCTTTCAAAGGCCATCATCCCTGTGGCGCTGTTCCACGCCTTGATACTGCAACCTTATCTTCTGCCGCCTTCTTGGCGAATAAGCCAGGTGATTTGGTTTTATCCGTTGGTTGGCCTTTTGTTTCTCGCCCTCCACTTCGGCCTTGCCAAGCTTTCGGAGCTCGACCGCGATCGAATTGGCGGAGGATGGGTGGCGGGGAGCAGTGTGATCGGATTCCTCTCCATTTCGCTTTTACTGCCTGATCTGGTCTCGAAAAGCGCTCGCGCACTGCCACTTTCGATTCAATTTTTCCTCCCGTTTACCGCTGTTTTTGTCAGCGATGCCGTACTAACAGTGCGCTGGATCTCGAGAATTTCAAAACTCTGAATACTCTATTTCTTCCATTGGCTGTTCGTTCTACATTTGCAGCGGTTTTCAAGGCACCTCCCAAGAACGGTTCGGAATGTTAAGCACATACTTCAAGCTTCTCGTTTTCAGTCTTTTTATCGTGATTTCGGGAGCTCCGGACGCCTTCGGCCAGCACTTCGACGCCCATCCCGATACAACTCACAACGCTCAGGATGTGGCACATGCGGAGGGAGAGCACGCCCCAGACGAACATGCCGAAGCTGCAGGCGAAGAAGAGTTCGATGCGGCGGCCATGATCATGCACCACATTGCCGACAGCCACGAGTTCCATGCCTGGGGCGAAGGCCACAGCGGGTTTACTCTTCCGCTACCGGTCATTTTATGGACGAACAAGGGCTTGGTTTCGTTTTTGTCGAGCGAGTTTCACCACGACGACGAAGGAAAACACCCGGTAGAGCGCGGAGGACAGCGCTTTGTCAAGGTTCACGAAAAAATTTACTACGCCGAAAACGAGGCAGATGCGCACGGAGTGTACGTGGTTCACGGCGAAGATCACGCGGTATTGAGTGCGAAGCCCTTGGACTTTTCAATCACCAAAAACGTCTTTAGCCTTTTGATGTCGGCTATTCTGTTGCTGGCGCTCTTCATCCCCGCTGCGCGCTCATATGCTCGAAACAATGGAGTGCCTCGCGGTTTGGCGGGTTTCCTCGAGCCCCTGATCGTCTTTGTGCGCGACGACATCGCCCGCCCGAACATCGGAGAGCATCGGTATGCGCGTTTCATGCCCTACTTGCTCACAGCTTTCTTTTTTATCTGGATTAACAACCTGATGGGTTTGATCCCGATTTTCCCCTTTAGCGCCAACTTGACGGGCAACATCGCGGTGACATTCACCTTGGCGTTCTTCACGCTGATCATCACCAACGTCAGCGCCAACAAGGGCTACTGGAAACACATCTTTTTGCCGCACGTTCCGCTTTGGCTCTATCCGATCATGGTTCCCGTCGAAATCATCGGTATTCTGAGCAAGCCTTTCGCGCTGATGATTCGTTTGTTCGCGAACATTTCAGCCGGCCACATCATTATTCTGAGCTTGGTTTCGCTGATTTTTATTTTCAAGTCGGTGGCGATCAGCCCGGTTTCGGTGGCTTTCGTCTTGTTCATGAATTTTATTGAACTCTTGGTCGCCGCCTTGCAGGCCTACATTTTCACATTGCTCTCCGCCCTCTTTATCGGCTTGGCCCACGTAGAGGAAGAAGCTCATCATTGAACGCCGTTGCTTAACTCAAATCAATTCTCATGATCACTGGAATCGCTGCCATCGGAGCAGGTCTTGCCGTAATCGGAGCCGGTCTCGGCATCGGTCGCATCGGCGGATCGGCTATGGACGCCATTGCGCGTCAACCCGAAGCATCGGGCAAGATTCAAACCAACATGATCGTTGCTGCCGCTCTCGTTGAGGGTGCAGCTCTGTTCGCGGTGGTTGTCTCTTTGCTTGTTGCCTAAATCGGTATTCAAAGTTTTCGGTCCGTTTAGGGATAGCCTGCGGACCGAGCTTTTGAGCCGAGTGCCACAATTCGAGAAGATTTGATTTAGACCTGAGCTTCGCACCCACCGAACAAACCTATTTGCCCTTCGAATATGGATTTAGTAACTCCCGCAATCGGACTCGTCTTTTGGACCACACTGGTCTTTTTGCTCGTATTGTTTATGCTCAACCGCTTTGCCTGGAAGCCGATTCTCGGGGCGGTCAAGGAGCGCGAGCGCTCGATTGACGAAGCGCTCAGGGCCGCAGAAAAGGCGCGCTCCGAAATGGCGAGCATCAGCGCCGACAACGAACGAATTTTAAAAGAAGCTCGAATCGAGCGAGACGCGATCTTGAAAGAGGCCCGCGAATTGAAGGACGCAATGGTGAAAGAGGCTTCGGACAAGGCGCGCGAAGAAGGTCAGAAAATGCTCGCAGCAGCTCAAATGGCCATCGAGAACCAGCGAATGGCTGCTATTACAGATCTAAAAAATCAAGTGGCCACTCTGTCGATTGAAATCGCCGAGAAGCTGTTGCGCCGCGAGTTGAGCGACAAAGACCGCCAGAAAGTTTTGGTCGACGACTTGCTCCGCGAAATTCACCGCTGAACCGAAATTCACATGCATCACACGCGTTCATCGGGAAGATATGCCAAGGCCCTGCTCGATTTGTCTATTGAAATGGGCAAAATCGATCGGGTAAAGACCGATATGGAGCAGTTGCTAGCTACGCTTCGCGCAAGCCGCGAATTGCGCTTGGTCATGCAGAGTCCCGTGCTCCGCCCCGATCGCAAGGAAGCCATTTTTAAGGCTCTTTTCGAATCGACCTTCGATCCGCTTTCAATGCAGTTTTTGTCGCTCTTGGCAAAGAACCGCCGCGAAATGGGGGCCGATCAAATTGCGACCGACTACATCGACGGATGGCGCGTCCATAAAGGCATTTCGAAAGTGGTCGTCACCTCGGCTCAGCCTCTGGAATCTGCCCAGCGCGACATGCTTTTGCAGAAGGCCGGCAGCTTTACGACAGGGCAGATCGAGCTCGAAGAACGCGTCGACTCTGAATTGCTGGGTGGATTCGTGCTCCGCGCAGGAGACCGCCAAATCGATATGAGCATCTCGGCTCGACTCGAAAAGCTCCGAAACGAGTTTGACGACAATTTGTACATCAGAGAAATTTAACCCTTCCCCAAAGACCCATCATCATGGCAGAAATCAACCCGGCTGAAGTATCCGCCATTCTGCGCCAACAACTCTCAGGCTTCAAAACAGAGGCTGAATTCGAAGAGATCGGAACCGTGCTCCAGGTGGGAGACGGAATTGCTCGTGTCTTTGGCCTGAACAATGCCCAAGCAGGGGAATTGGTTGAGTTCGAAAGCGGATTAAACGGCATCGTCTTGAACCTTGAAGAAGACAATGTCGGTATCGTGTTGTTCGGTCCGAGCCACGACATCAAAGAGGGTTCGGTGGTGAAGCGCACCCGCCGCATCGCATCTATTCGGGTCGGCGAAGGCATTGTAGGCCGCGTTGTTGATGCACTCGGAGCGCCCATCGACGGCAAGGGCCCCATTCAGGGCGAATTGCTCGAAATGCCGCTCGAACGCAAAGCTCCCGGGGTAATCTATCGCCAACCCGTGACCGAGCCACTCCAAACCGGCATCAAGGCCATCGACTCCATGATCCCCATCGGGCGTGGGCAACGTGAGCTGATTATCGGCGACCGCCAAACGGGTAAAACCACCGTGGCTGTCGACACCATTCTGAACCAACGCGAGTTCTACGATCGCGGCGAGCCTGTGTATTGTATTTACGTTGCCATCGGGCAAAAGGGCTCGACCGTGGCGAACATCGTGAAGACCTTTGAAGAGCACGGAGCATTGGCCTATACCACGGTGGTGGCCGCAAATGCATCAGACCCCGCGCCCATGCAGTTTTTCGCCCCATTCGCCGGCGCCGCCATCGGCGAGTTCTTCCGCGACACCGGACGTCCCGCTCTGATTATTTACGACGACTTGTCAAAGCAGGCCGTGGCATATCGCGAGGTTTCGCTCTTGTTGCGCCGTCCCCCGGGACGTGAGGCCTATCCGGGAGACGTGTTTTACCTCCACTCTCGCTTGCTCGAGCGCGCGGCAAAAATCAATCAGAACGACGATATCGCCGCTCAGATGAACGACTTACCTCCTGTACTTCAAGGTCGAGTCAAAGGGGGAGGGTCGTTGACCGCTCTTCCGATTATCGAAACCCAAGCAGGAGACGTGTCGGCCTACATCCCGACCAACGTCATTTCAATTACCGACGGTCAGATCTTCCTCGAGGCCGACTTGTTCAACTCCGGGGTTCGTCCGGCCATTAACGTAGGCATCTCGGTATCGCGCGTCGGGGGCAATGCCCAGATCAAGCCGATGAAGAAAATTTCGGGCACCCTGAAGCTCGATCAGGCGCAGTATCGCGAACTCGAGGCCTTTGCAAAATTCGGCTCCGATTTGGACGCGGCTACTTTGGCCGTCATCAACAAGGGCAAGCGCAACGTGGAAGTTTTAAAGCAAGGGGTGAATTCTCCGATGGCCGTAGAGGAACAGATTGCCATCATCTACTGCGGAACCAAGGGTTTGTTGAATCGCGTACCCGTTGATAAAGTTCGCGAATTCGAATCGGAATTGCTCGGTTTGCTTCGCGCCAAACACCGCAGCGACGTGCTCGACCCGCTTCGCGCTGGCAAGTTGACCGATGAAATCACCGGCACCATCGACACCCTCGCCCGCGAACTCGCCTCCAAGTACTGATTTCGACCCCCTCACCAAAGCGATATGGCGAATCTCAAAGAACTCCGCGTTCGAATAGCATCGGTTCAATCGACCATGCAGATCACTTCGGCCATGAAGATGGTGAGCGCCGCCAAATTAAAGCGCTCTCAAGACGCGATCCACCAAATGCGTCCCTATGCCGAAAAGCTGCGCGAGATTCTCGGCAACATCAGTGCTTCGCTCGAGGTGGGCGAAGGGGTTTATTCTGTGGAACGCCCCGTGCGCAGAGTTTTATTGATCGCCATTACTTCGAACAGGGGGCTTTGTGGAGCATTCAACGCGAACGTTTTCAAGATGGTTCGCCGCACGGCCGAAGACTTGAGTCGCAGCGGTGCCGAAGTCGAGGTCATGGCGATTGGTCGCAAGGCGGCAGACTTTCTCAAAAAAATGCCGTACGCCCTCATGGCGAATCGGAGCGATCTCTACGACGGACTCAACTTTCGATCGGTTTCAGAGGTCGCTGCCGAGGTGATGCAGGTGTTTGCCGATGCGCGTTACGACAAGGTGATTTTGTGCTACAATCGGTTTAAAAATGCGGGCGTTCAAGAGGTTAACGCCGAAGAATACCTCCCGGTAAAGGTGGAGACCACGGCAACCCAAAGTGGAGATTACCTCTTTGAACCCTCGCGCGCCGAGATTTTGAACGACTTGATTCCCTCGGCGCTCAAGACTCAGTTGTTCAAGGCAATCCTCGATTCTGTGGCCGCAGAACACGCCGCGCGAATGACGGCCATGCACAAAGCAACCGACAACGCCAACGAGCTCCAAAAAGCGCTCAAGCTCGATTATAACAAAGCGCGTCAGGCGGCTATTACGAACGAAATTCTCGAGATTGTCGGCGGTGCAGAAGCCTTGAAGGGCTAGAAAGTAGAGGGGCTCTCGCTCGATGGAGAAGAAAATCTCCCTCAGAGTCGGCGCTTCTCGAGCCTTTTCTTACATAGTTGCTATGAAGGCGCGCGATTGAGAACTATTTTCGGTTCAACCGTGTTCCAAACGATATGAAGAAAATCCTACTCCTGTCTTTCGCACTTGCGTGCGCGACAGTCAACGCACAATATTCGTATTCCAGTGGAGGCGCCTTCACTTTTGGAGTGCAGTCTTCAGATGCCGACCCTCTGCTCGCGCTTTCGCCGGGTGCTCCCGATTTATCGTCGGTGCACTTTTCGTTTGGGGGCTACGGAGCATGGCAATTCCAGCGTTTTATGATCGGTTTTAAGGGCGCCGGTCTCTACGGACCCACGGCAAGTGCGAACGGTTTCGAATATTCGGCTCAGTCGGGTTATTGGTCTTTGGATTTGGGATACAAAGTGATCAATCGCGACCGCTTTGGGCTGTACCCGCTCGTCGGCATTGGCTGGGGGGGAAGCACATATTCGATTGCCGCCGATCAAGACTATGTCGTCACCGACCCTATTGCCTTTAATTCGGTTGAATATCAGTGGAGTGGCTTGGTGTTGGACATCGGGCTCCGAGCCGAGCACCTCTTTGGTTTTAAGCAAATGGAACGCGGAAAAGGCGGTGGAATGTTTGGCCTGGAGCTCGGTTATATGTTCAGCCCGGGCAACTCAGATTGGAAAACGCTCGGTGGGGGGTCGGTGATCGACGCTCCGGATTACGGCTTAGACGGTTTTTATGCGCGCGTGCTCATCGGTGGAATGGGAGGTAAGTAAACCTCTCAACTCATTTTGTGTTTGATACCAAAAAGTGATGGCGATGAAGGACGCGAGCACAAATCAAAATATCGGCCGGCTAGAGCGCGCTTTAAGAGTCCGCCGGAGCAAATTGAAAGGGGAATCGGATGCGTTTGAGGCGGTTTGCGCACTCCTCCGCGCCCAATCTTCGAGCGAATCGGAGATCATTTCTCGACTCCGGACATCTTTTGAGAGCCCGACGGAAGTCAATTTTCCGATGGGTATCGAGCCTTCAGAACTATCAAATCGAGTTTTTTCTGAGGCGCAAATCAAGGATTTGTGCATCGAATATCGACTGCGGTTTCTGCCTTCGGCTCGATTTAAGCCCGGGGTTCCACAGGCGGCTTTGGCAGAAGTAGAGCGCTTGGAACGCCGTTACGGAATTCGACTTGATGGTTTTCGCATCGCGGCACCCGCGGGTCTGTTCGATCTAAAATTGAAAGATCGAGACCCCCTGTTGTTTGCCCAAATCGACGCCAAGCATTTCTTGCTGATACATCAATGGGGAGGAGAAATTAGCTTTTGGCGCAAAGCCTTGGTTTGGCCGCTGAGAAGTTTGGAACACGCCTTTGCGACGCTCGCGGCGCTGGCTTTTACGATAGCATTTATCGCTCTTCCCGATTCTTGGATGATCGGGCCATACGACGAGCACAGCTTTGGGGTTCGGACCGTCTTCTTCTTCTACCTGCTTCTTGCCTTCTCAGGTATATCTGTGCTCTACGGATTCTCCCGCCTCAAAGACTTCAGCAATTCTCTTTGGAATTCGCCTTATACCGACTGAAAGAGAGCACTCCAGTTTTCGGGCAGCAGCGCATTTTCCACTTGGAGACTCCCGATTCGCGTGCGCCTCAGCTCCACCAGATAAGCCGCGCTGCCGGCGCTCCTCCCGAGGTCGTGAGCCAAAGACCGGATATAGGTGCCCGCAGAACAGTCAACTTCGAAGCGGGCTTTATTTGCGTCGACCGAGAGAATATCGAAGCGTTGAACCTCAACGATTCGGGCTTCTTTCCGAATTTCATCAAAGCGCCCGGCGCGCGCCAGCTCATACAGGCGTTTTCCGTTTTGCTGAACTGCTGAATAGGCCGGTGGAATTTGCTCAATTTGGCCTCTGAACTGACGAGTCGCATCTCTGAGTAGATCAAGGCTCAAATGTTCCCACGCCATTTCGCAGTCTTCGGCGGTTTCGGCATCGTAGCTCGGCGTGGAGGCTCCGATTTTCATGGTGCCGGTGTACGATTTGTCGAGGTTCTTGAACTGGTCGATTTGCTTGGTCATCCGGCCCGTGCAGATCACCATCAAGCCCGTCGCCATCGGGTCGAGGGTCCCCGCATGCCCCACCTTGATTTTTCGCTCGCCCGTGTATTTCCGCAGAAAAGATCGCACAAAGGCGACGAGCTTAAACGAGCTCCAGCCCAGGGGTTTATCGAACAGCAATGTTTGACCGAGTATAAATTCCTCGGGTTCGGGGAGGGACATCATCCTTCGTACAAGCCCCAAAAAGCCAGAGCTGTGCCGAGAGCCATACAATAAACAGAAAGCCAAATAAAGCGCCCCCGCTCGACGATTTTTATGGCGATTCGGCAGCTAAACACCCCGGTGATCAAAGCGACGGCAAAGCCGGCAATCAGAGCGGGAACAGGCAATTCAAACTCGAATCCCGCCCGTGCCGACATCCATAAATTCCGAAAATCCAAGACAAACTTGGCCAAGATGACCGGGACCACCATCAAAAATGAAAACTCGGCGGCCTGACGCCTTTCAATGCCGAGGATGAGCGCGCTGGAGATTGTCATTCCCGGCCGCGAAAGTCCGGGGAAAATGGCCAGTGCCTGAGCAATCCCCAAGATAAAACCTTCGCGAAGCCCGAGGCGTGCGCGCCCACCCGAACTGCGGTGCGCCAAATAGAGCAACAACCCGCTGAGCACCATCAGAGCCCCCATCAACGAGAGTTGGCCTTCGAAGAGCCCCGAAACCGATTCATCAAAGAAAAAGCCTACGACGACTGCGGGAATGAGGCTGATGGCAATGGTCCGCCCAAAGCCCAGAGAAACCCCGCGATCTTTGCCGAACAAGCCCCTGAACCAATCAAAAAGAGGTTTGCGAAGCACGATTAAGGTGCTTATGGCCGTGGCGCTGTGCACGGTTACCGAAAAAAGCAAGCCGTCGAAGCCACTGCTCCGTCCGAGCAATCGATGGGCAATTTCGAGGTGGGCACTGCTCGAAACAGGCAGGAACTCTGTGAGCCCTTGGATGAGACCGAGCAAGATGGCCTCCCAAACATTCATGCTTTGGGGCGGCGCAAAATGGCAAGAGCTTCTAAAACAAAGCCCAGAAGCACGAAAATCGGGGCCACAATAATTCTCTGCGGGCTAAAAATCTCCGGGTTAAAGACGTTCGGATCGGTCGATCCGCCTCCTTGCATCAAAACATATCCCAGCGCGATGCACAAAAGCCCGGCACCCATCAAAAGATAGTTTTGCTTTCCGAAGATAAAAGGTTGATTCATAGAAAGATAGGGGTTTTAATAATACAGGCGATCGGTTTTGAGACCGAGGTAGCGCTTGACGGCAAAGTACGTACTGCCCCCCGATATGAGCAGCCCTGTCGCGATAATGCCCAAAGCCAGCCCCAAAAGGGCTTTCCATGACCAGGGTACAGTTGAAAGCCCCAGAGCCGTTTTGAATCCATAGGCTACGGCAATCAGCAGCCCGATGGCTAGGGCGGCTCCGAGCAAACCGTGGAGCAAACCACGTTCGATAAATGGCTTCTGAATAAACCCTTTGGTCGCCCCGACCAATTGCATGGTTCGGATTAAGAATCGCCGGCTGTAGATGGCGAGTCGAATGGAGCTGTTGATCAACATAACCGAAATGAACAACATCATGGCGCTCGCAGCCAGCAAAATTCCACCGAGTCGCTCGAGGTTGTTGTGTAGAAGTTCGAGCAGCGGTTTGTCGTAACTCACCCGTTGAACCCCGGCAAAAGAGCGCAGTTCTTCTGCAATAGCCTCAATTCGATCGGGTTGGGCATATTCAGCTTTGAGGTGCAGTTCAAATGCGTCTTGAAGGGGGTTGAAGCCCAGAAATTCGACAAATTCTTCGTCGAGCTCGCGTTCGAGCCGCTCCGCCGCCGAGTCTTTGGAGATGTAGACCGCACTGAGCGCGTAGTTTGATAGTTGAATGGCTTTGAGCAGCCTGGCGCGATCGGCTTCGTCGCTGTCTTCGGCCAGGTGCACGTGCACGGAAAAGCGCTCGCGAACCGAGCGAGAGATGTCTGCCGAATGAATCAACAGTGCCCCGAGCAGCCCGAGAAGAAAGAGCACCAAAGCCATGCTCATCACCACAGAAACATAAGAAGACCTCAAACGAAGCGGAGGTCCGGGCGCAGCTTTCGGAGTCATGGAAGCGAAAATACGGCAGTTTCGAGCGGGGAGCCGACTGTGCTGAATCGAACGAGGGGGAGGGCAGTGAAGAGAACCGTCCTAATTTCGCGCATCATGGCAAAAGACACCGAATATCGACCCGCCCAATTTGAGCGGTATTGGCAGCAGCAGTGGAAAGAACGCGGCAGCTATCGCGTAGTGCCCGATCGGTCGAAGCCTAAATATTACGCTTTAGATATGTTTCCCTACCCCAGCGGGGCGGGTTTGCACGTCGGGCATCCACTCGGCTATATCGCGTCAGACATTGTCGCGCGCTACAAAAGACATTGTGGCTATTGCGTTTTACACCCGATGGGGTACGATTCGTTCGGATTGCCCGCAGAGCAGTATGCCATTCAAACAGGGAGACATCCTGCCGAGACCACGGCCGAGAACATTGCTCGTTATCGCGCTCAGCTCGAAGCCCTCGGTTTTTGTTATGATTGGGATCGAGAAATCCGCACCTCAGATCCTGCGTATTACCGCTGGACTCAGTGGATTTTCTTGCAGCTTTTCGACAGTTGGTACGATCTGGAGCAAGACCGCGCCCGCCCGATTTCTGAGTTGGAGACTTTGCTGTCAAAGGGAGGAAGCGCCGCTGTTCGAGCCTCGGGCAAAGCCTTGCCGAACCTGACAGCAAAAGAGTGGCAGGAACTCGATTCGAGAGCCAAAGAAGAAATATTGCTCGGATTGAGACTCGCGTATCGCTCCGAGTCGTTTGTCAACTGGTGCCCCGCCCTCGGAACTGTCTTGGCCAACGACGAAGTCAAAGACGGCTATTCAGAACGAGGGGGATATCCCGTGGAGCGCAGAAAAATGTTGCAATGGAACCTCCGAATTACAGCCTATGCCGAGCGGCTGCTCAACGATTTGGACGGACTCGATTGGACCGAAGCGCTCAAAGAAACCCAGCGAAACTGGATTGGCCGATCTACCGGAGCCTCTCTTCGATTCAAAATTGAACAGTCAGAGTCGGAGATCGAGGTTTTCACCACGCGGCCCGATACGTTGTTTGGCGTTAGTTTTCTGGTCTTGGCTCCTGAAAACGAGCTTGTCGCGGAGCTGACGCCCCCCGAATTCAAAACAGAAGTTGAAGCCTATGTCCTCGCCAGCGCGCGCAAGAGCGAGCGAGATCGAATGGCCGATGTTCGTCAAGTGAGCGGGGTGTTTACAGGGGCCTATGCGCTTCATCCGTTTACCGGTGAAAAACTCCCGATATGGTTGGCAGATTATGTGTTGGCCGGTTATGGAACGGGCGCGATTATGGCCGTTCCCGCCCACGATTCGCGCGACTGGAGTTTTGCGCGTCGCTTTGATTTGCCCATTCGACCTGTGACCGAAGGCGCGCAGGTCGAAGACTCGGCTTTCGAATCGAAAGAAGGAATTTTGACGCAGAGCGACTTTTTGAACGGACTTTCTGTTTCAGCGGCCATCGAACACATGAGTCGCGAGCTCGAAGCAAGGGGCTTGGGTCGGCGAATCGTACAGTACAAATTGCGCGATGCTGTTTTTGGTCGGCAGCGTTATTGGGGAGAGCCCATTCCGGTTTATTACGACGCCGACGGAATTCCACGCCCTGTTCGGGAAGGGCATTTGCCGCTTCAACTCCCCGAAATAGATCTCTACCAACCCACCGAACAAGGCGACCCGCCCCTCGCGCGCGCTCAGGTTTGGCGCTACGATCCCGAACAAGGCTTGGTGGGAGGCGATTTGGGTTTCCCGCTCGAAACCACCACCATGCCCGGCTGGGCGGGTTCGAGTTGGTATTGGCTGCGCTATATGGATCCGGCCTCAAACGATCGGTTCGCGTCTCGCGAAGCTGAGGAGTACTGGGGCGAAGTCGATTTGTATATCGGTGGGGCAGAGCACGCAACAGGTCATTTGCTCTACAGTCGTGTTTGGCCAAAATTCTGTTTCGATCGCGGCTGGGTAGGGCGAAGCGAGCCGTTCAAGAAACTCGTCAACCAAGGGATGATCGCCGGCGTAAGCGCCCTGATTCATCGTTTGGAATCGGCGGCAGGCGAACCTGTGCGTTATGTTTCGGCCGGCTTGATCAACGGCCGCAAAACACAGCCCATCCACATAGATATTGGCCTAGTGCAACAGGGCAAGGTCGATTTGGAGGCGCTGCACAGTTGGAGGTCGGAATTTGAACGCGCGGAGTTCGAAGCTGAGGAGCACGGGTTTTTTGCCTCCGAAGAGGTCGAAAAAATGTCGAAGCGCTGGCACAATGTGGTCAATCCAGACGATGTAATCGAAACCTATGGTGCCGATGTTTTGCGTTTGTTCGAGATGTTTCTGGGCCCCATCGAACAGCACAAGCCATGGAACACTCAAGGGTTGAGCGGTGTGCAAGGCTTTCTCAAAAAACTCTGGAGGCTGGCCACCCGGCCCGATCTGCCCGATACATCGTCTGAAGAGGCACTTCGTTCAATTCATCGGTGTATCAAAAAGGTGACGGACGACATCGAATCTTTGAGTTTCAACACCTCGGTGAGTGCTTTTATGATTTGCGTCAACGAATTGCAAGAAACCGGGGGCTCAGGTCGCGACGCCTTCGAGATTTTGGCTGTTTTGCTTTCGCCTTTTGCTCCTCATGCCGCTGAAGAACTTTGGAGCTCGATACTCGGATGCGAAGCCAGCGTGCTCGACGGCGAATGGCCTGTGGCGAACCCGCTTTATCTGCAGAAAAGCGAGGTGGTTTATCCCGTTTCATTTAACGGCAAAACGCGTTTTCAACTCGTGTTGAAACCGGGGATGAAACCCGCCGAGGTTCAAGAGATTGCCTTGACCGACGAACGAAGCGCGCGCTACCTCGAGGGCAAGACCCCTAAAAAGGTAATTGTCGTCCCCGACAAGATTGTCAACATCGTATTCTAAGTGTGTTCCGCAATTGGGACAGGGCGTGTCGTATCTTTACGACCTAAAGTCACTTGCTTTTTCGATGTTTGGTCTCACGCGTACTCCCTCTATCTCCGGTCAACCGCCCCTGCTGTGGCATGTGGTGGTCGATCATTTGCGGATTATCGCGAACGTCATGGCCTTGCTGCTCTGGTCGACCATGATTTTTTGGTTGATCATCGAAATCAAGCAGTATTACAACATCGACTTCTTCCCCGGCTTTGATACCCCTGTCGATAAAACCCAAGACAATTTGTCCCGCTGGGTGCGCGATGCGTTTCAGTGGTAAGATCACTTCGGCTGTCGACTTAGTTTTTTGGCATTTGTTTTGAATAGGGTAACTAAACCCATCGAAAAAGTGCGTACCCCCATCCTTGCCATTTTCTTAGCCTTCTTCGTTGCGAGCGGATTTCAGTCTGCATCGAATTCTAACGTACCCCCCGGCCAACGAAATTTGAGGCGGATCGATCAGCGATCTTTTAAGGTCGGAGAATACCTCAAATACCGCATTCACTACGGCATTATCAATGCGGGCATTGCAGAACTCTGGATTCAAAATACCGAAGAACGGCGAGGCCGCAAGGTGTTTCACATGGTCGGGAAAGGCCGAAGTGTCGGTATGGCCGAGACCTTTTTCAGAACTCGAGATCGCTATGAAACGTGGATCGATGCCGAAGCCATGGCGCCTTGGGAGTTCCTACGCGACGTGAACGAAGGGGGCTATCTGATCAATCACCACGTGCTTTTTGATCAGTTTAAAAGCACCGCGGTGCACACCGATCTCAAGAAGGACACCGTGTTTAAACTTCCCGACTACGCCCAGGATATGCTCTCGAGCTTTTATTATCTCAGAAGCTTGGACGTGAGCAATTTGCAGCCCGGTCAAAGCATCCCGGTCCAGATGTTTTTAGATTACCAGATCTACGAGTTTCGCCTCAAGTTTCTCGGGCGCGAAACATTGAAAACCTCTCAGGGAAAGATTCAGTGCATGAAGTTTCGACCTACGGTTCAGGCCGGTCGCGTGTTTAAGGAAGAAGAGGGTGTAACTCTTTGGGTGAGCGACGATCAGAGCAAGGTTCCTGTTCGCCTCCAGGCAGATCTGGCTGTGGGTTCGATCAAAATGGACTTGATTCAGTCGATTGGGCTGGTCTCTGAACTCAAGTTTCGCTGAGCGGCTGTACCTTGCCGAGCGGCTATCCCGAGGAACCGAACGACTCTGCTTCCACACCGGGTTCAGTCTCCAACACGGTTAACATGCAAGAGTTGTTCGAGAACCCCGAATTGAGGACTCGCCTTGAAAGTTTGGCGCTGAAGTACAAAGCATCCGGTCAAGAGCTTATCGATTTTTTAGACGGGCTTCTCTTTGCCGACTACTTGACGTATTGGGATTATGTGCATTTAGACACTTTGCTGTCTCTTCAAACACCCCGCACGAGCATTCAAGACGAGACCATTTTTATTGTCTACCATCAAATCACCGAGCTCTACTTCAAATTGGCACTGCACGAATTTGAACAGATTTCGGCTCAAGAAACGATCGATCCGGTCTGGTTGGTCGAGAGAATTCGGCGAATCAATCGGTATTTCGGGGCGTTGACCCACAGTTTTGGGGTGATGGAGAAAGGCATGGACCGAGAGCAGTTTCTCAAATTTCGCATGTCTTTAATCCCTGCAAGCGGGTTCCAAAGTGCTCAATACCGCAAGATTGAAATCGCATCGACCGATTTTGTCGAGCTCATCGACAAGTCGGTTCGCGACCTATGGAGAGGTCGACCGACAGATATAGAAGCCATGTTTCCGCACATTTATTGGAAGGCGGGGGCAATCGTTGAAGCGACAGGAGAAAAAACGCTTACGCTCAGGCAGTTCGAACTCAAGTACAGCGACGAGCTCATCCGTTTTGCCGAGGCCATGCGCCACAAGAATCTCTGGCAAAAAGTACAGTGCCTCCCCGTCGATATCCAGACGTCTTCCGGGCTGATTCAGGAGCTTCGCTTGCTCGATTACCACGTAAACGTAGACTGGCCCCTTCAGCATTACCGCACGGCAGTGGCTTATTTGGCGATGCGCCCCAGCGATCGAAAAGCCACAGGGGGCACCAACTGGCAGCAGTATTTGCCGCCGCGTTTTCAGAAGCGCATTTTTTACCCAAGTCTGTGGACCGATCAAGAAAAAATGGATTGGGGCAAGCGCTGGGTACTCGATGTTTTGGCCGAATCGGGTAAGCACTTAGCCGAATGAGGCCCTTGTTTCCGCGTTTGGCGCTGATTGCGTCGGCTTTGGTATTGTTGTTTTTCGGCCTTGTCCGCATGGGGGTGCTCGGCGCCCCTCAAGAAGAAGAAGTTGAAGAGATTACGGTTCCCGAGCCCGAGCCGATCTACGAATTCGGCCTGAGAATTGACACCTTGACCGTCGAGCGCCGCGCAATTCAGAAAGGGGAGTCTTTCGGAACGATGTTGAATTCGGTGGGTTTGCCGGCCGAGCGGATTCAGACGCTGCTCGAAAAGGCAGACGGCCTGGTCGATTTTCGAAAAGTTCGCGCGGGTCAGACTTTGCATCTCTATCGCGCACCGGCCGATTCTGTGGGTCCGCGTTTTGCGGTGTATCCCATCGACGAAATCCACTATGTCGTGTTTGATTTTTCGGATTCGCTCTCGGTCTATCGGGGCGAAAAGCCGGTGCGCGTCGTCAGGCGGGCTGTGGCGGCCACCATCGAAGGCTCGTTTTATGAAACGCTCGAACGCTCGGGGGCACCTCCCGACATCATCGTCAACGCGGCCAATCTATTCGTTTGGACCATCGACTTCTTTAAAGTGCGCAAGGGCGATGCCTTCAAGCTGATTTTTGAAGATCGCTACGTAGACGATACGGTTCAAATCAAAGGGGGCAAGGTGATCGCCGCCTCGATTCTCCACCAAGGGCGCGAGGTCTTCGCAATTCGCTTTGAAAAAAATGGAGAATTGGTCGATTATTACGATTTGGAAGGCAAGACTTTGAAGCGTTTTTTTCTAAAGGCACCCCTCGATTTCTTCCGAATTTCTTCAAGGTTTAACAAGAATCGATTTCATCCCGTCCTCAAAAGGGTAAAGCCTCATTTGGGCACCGATTATGCCGCACCCGCGGGTACGCCCATTCTGAGCACGGCCTCCGGGGTGGTTGAAAAGGCGGGATACACAAGTGGGAACGGCAATTATGTCAAAGTGAAACACGACGAGGTGTACAGTACGCAATATCTCCACATGAGCCGAATTGCCAAAGGGATGAAACCCGGGCGCAGAGTAGCACAAGGCGAGGTGATCGGCTATGTGGGGAGCACCGGTTTGGCCACAGGTCCGCATGTTTGCTACCGGTTCTGGAAAAACGGCAAACAAGTCGATCCGCTGGGCGAAAAGTTGCCACAGGCCAGTTCAATTGAGCCCGCCGATCGCGCGGTCTTTGAACAAATCCGAGACAAGATCAAACTCGAAATGGACAGCCTTTCCATAGAACCCGAGGCTGTTTTGACAGGCCGTTGATGCCCGGAGCGAATCGGGCGTGAACCTGGCTGAGCGAGCGGTGTTTTTACGGTATGAAGAATCTCGTAACCGCTGTTGTTCTCTCCACGGCTTTCTTGATCACCTATGTGGTGAGTGTCCTGGTCGACGGACATCCCGCATGGATTTTGGCCTTGTTTTCTGTGTCTCCCGTTGTGGTCATCGCATTGGTGATAAAGGTCCTTCGCGACGGAATTCCCTCCATGTACACCTTCGAAGAGCGCTTTTACGACGATGTCGCGCTCGGCCCCTTCGCCTCAGAACCCGAGGCCTGAAGAGGTCTACCGTTCTGCGCTCGCTCTGACGATTTCATATCCAAAATCATCAGTTGAACGCTTTTGCGTCCTTGCCACTCGTTGATGTCGATATGGTACGCAATGTCCACGGCACCTGATTCGAGCAATTCCAGAGCCTCTGCAGCTTTCTTAAAAAAGACACCTTCGATGGGTCTCCCCGGCTCTCCGGGAAACACCACTTTTAGATGACTGGCATCTGCCCCTATTCGCCGGGCATCGATGTGCGAGAGATTGCGAGAAACAAAAACGGGCTTTGGGTTTTGAGGACCGTAAGGCGCAAAGCGCTTGATCAAAGAAGCATAACTCCCGTCGACGCGCTCGATCGGCAATTCGAGATCAATGGAAAGTCCGGGAATTCTCTGCTCGGGCAGAATGCGTTCGGCCACCGCCTGTTCGAATGCCTGCGAAAAGGCTCGGAGCTTGCCTGCTTCGATGGTCATCCCCGCCGCAAAAGCGTGTCCGCCATATTGGATCAGGTGTTCTGAACACGCCTCGATGGCTTCGTAGAGGTTGAAGCCCTGCACAGAACGGGCACTTCCCGAAAGAACCCCCCCTTCTCCTGTAAAGACCACGGTAGGTCGGTAGTATTGTTCGACGAGACGAGAAGCGGCAATGCCAATCACCCCTTTTTTCCAATGCGGTGCAAACACCACGCTGCTATATCGGCCTTCGCTGCCCTCGAGTTGTTTCAGTGCTTCAATACGCGTTTGGTCGTCGGCTTCTTTGCGATGGCGGTTGTCGTTTTCGAGCGATATGGCGAGTTCAGTCGCCTCGGCTTCTGTTTTGGCAGTGAGTAGCTCGACGGCGTAGAGACCGTGCCGCATTCGACCCGCGGCATTAATTCGCGGACCCAGCCGAAAAACGACTTCGTCAATTCCGTAAACGCCTCCCCCGGCGGCTTTCATCAGGGCGCTCAATCCGGGTCGCGTCCTTTGGTTGAGCACTTCGAGGCCTCGTGAGGCAAGCACTCGGTTTTCGCCCGTCATGGGTACAATGTCTGCCGCAATGCTCACGGCGACTAAATCGGTAAGGCGCTCAATTTGACGAGGGTCGCTCGAAAGCTCGGCCGCCAAGGCTTCGACGAGCTTAAAACCCACCCCACATCCGCTGAGACCTTTATAGGGATATCCGCAATCGGAACGCAGTGGATCGAGAACCGCAATCGCTCGGGGCAGCTCGCTTCCGGGCTTGTGGTGATCGCAAATAATAAAGTCAATTCCACAATCTCGGGCTTGTTCAACCCGATCGATGCTCTTGATACCGCAGTCGAGCGCGATAATCAGCGCACAGCCCAGCTCGCGGGCCTTTTCTACGCCTTGGGCCGAAATGCCGTAGCCTTCGAAATAGCGATCGGGGATGTAGGCGTGCAGATGTTCGATTTTATCTGAGAGGAATTCGTACATCATGGCCACCGAAGTCGTGCCATCGACATCGTAGTCTCCGTAGATCATCACCGTTTCGCCCGCAGAAATGGCCTTGAGAACGCGCGATTTGGCTTCAGCCATTCCGGCCATCAGCAATGGGTCGTGGGTCGACTGATTCAAAGGGGTACAAAAGCGCTCGGCCTCTTCGTAGCTCGTCAATCCTCTCAAAACAAATAAGGCGGCTGAATACGAATCGATTCCAAGCCTTTTCCCCATGCCTTCAAGCGCTTGCGCATCGGGGGGAGGTAGAAAATTCCAGACTAGGTTCATGTAGGCAAATTAATACAAAACAATCTGTTGAGCGAACCGGTGTTCAGAAATTCACCCAAACTTGAGGCACCCGGGTTTGTTTAAAATGTGCGCAGTTCTTCGAAGAGCTCGCGGTGTCGGCCGCCTTCGGACAGCGAAAAATGAAGGCTCTTTAATCCGGCCGTTTCAGCCGCCGCGCGGTTGATGGACAAATCGTCTATGAGCAGACATTGCCCGGGCTCGACATCGAGTCCATGAATGACGTATTCGAAGAGTTCAGATTGCGGCTTGCGTTTCCCGAGTTCGTACGAATACCAAATGTGCTGAAAATGAGAAGTAAAGCGTTTCCAAAAAAAGAGCGATTGGTTTTTTCGAATGTGCTTGATGTGTCCTTCGCTGGTGTTGCTCAGCAAGTGCAGACGGTAATTTTTCGCCAGCCCCGAAAGCAAATCTTGAGTGCTGTCGGGTATGTCGAGCAAAAGTGAATTGAGCGCTTCTTTGACCCGCTTGCGCGACACCCTTTTTGGCAGGTGGATTTTGAGCGCTTCGATGAGTTCAACTTCGGTCAATTGCCCCAGATCGGCTTGTTCAAGGAGCTTTTTGATTTCGAGCTCATCGTACAAATGAGCGGGCGCCCCCAGCGTTTCAAAGGCATGTCGGCTCAAGGATGGATCGATTCGGATCAAGACGTTTCCGAAGTCGAAGATCAAGTGTTTCTCGGGTTTGCTCACGGTGCCTCGAATTTAGGGCGAAGCAATGGCTTCTTATGTCTTATTTAAATCGGGGCACGGGCTTTGCTACCTTGTGGTGAAACAGTTCAACATTATGAAACATCTATTTGCGCTAGCACCAATGGCCTTGGCCGGCTTGATTCTTTCGTCTTGCGAATGCAGCGAGGGCCCCGCGGGTTCCAATGGAAATGCAAACGTGCGCCGAGTCGACATCACCGTGAATTCCGGAGACTGGAGCGAACAAGGTTCAGCGGGTCAATCAGACCACGCTTGGGTTGCAGTGGTGACGAACATCGAAGCGCTTACCGAGTCGATTGCCAACAATGGATTTGTGATGGTCTACAAGCAAGACAATTTCTTGGGCGAAACGGTCTACACTCCGCTGCCTTATGTCGAGAATTTCAGCGCCAACCAGCGGATATGGGAATTCCAATACGCTCCCGGCGACATTGGATTTTCAGTAAAAGACACGGACCTCAACACTCCTGAACCTACGTCTTCGATTACCTATAAAGTGGTTCTTATCGAGGGCAGTGCGCTCAAGACCGACGCATTGGCTCAGATGAGCTACGTCGACGCCATGGCCTATCTCGGTCTTCAACCATAAGTCGTTTGAGCTATCTTTGAGGTCCATTTTTCGGGGCCTATAGCTCAGTCGGTTAGAGCATCGGACTCATAATCCGCTGGTCCTCGGTTCAAGCCCGAGTGGGCCCACTACAAACGGGGAAGCATTTTTGCTTCTCCGTTTTTTTATGCTTAGTTGCGAAGGTTTGAAAGTTGAAATCGGCAGGGGTTGCTTTGAGACTTTGTCTCAAGCCGATGGCGCTTTATCGCGTTCCAGGATGTGTTTGAGGAATTGATGTATGATCAGAGGAGCATGAACAAGGGTACTCCCCGCAACCTATGTTGTCTCTTTTTCGCACATTTTCTTTCATTTTGAATCTAAAAATGGCCTCATTGATTCGCTCGAATTCTTATAAAATTGTATGATTATCTATAATTAGAATGAGAATAAATTGCTGAAAAACATAGACTTGTGCCTGCGTTTAACTACCTTTAATAGAGCTATAAATCAACGTGAATCCAATTGACAATTATCTAGCCAATCATTACATAAATCGCAGCAATTGGTTGAGAGCTGCGGTTTTGGGGGCAAATGATGGAATTATTTCTATTTCAAGCCTGGCGATGGGGGTGGCCGCAGCGAGCACGACAAGAGATCCCATCGTTTTGGCCACGGTTGCAGGCTTGGTGGCGGGTGCATTGTCGATGTCTGCGGGCGAGTATGTTTCTGTGAGTTCACAAAGCGATACAGAAAGGGCCGATATTGATAGAGAACAGCAAGAACTGCGCGAATCGCCTCAAGAAGAGTTGGAAATGCTGGCTCAAATTTTTCAGAAACGCGGCCTGAAGAAAGAAACTGCACTTCTGGTCGCCAAAGAGCTGACAGAGGCTGATGCCTTGGGTACTCATATTCGCGAAGAGCTCGGAATAAATGAAATGAGCAAGGCAAACCCCATTCAGGCTGCAGCGGCTTCGGGTGCTGCTTTTGCGATGGGTGGTTCTTTGCCCTTGTTCAGCATCTTGTTTTTCCCTTTCTCAGGTTTGGTATATTGGGTTTTTGCAGTAACCGTTGTCTCCTTAATGATTCTGGGTTTCGTATCCGCTAGAATAGGAGGATCCAGTGTTAAAAAGGCCGTGTTTCGAATAGCAATTTGGGGAAGTGTGGCCATGGCCCTTTCAGCCTTGGTGGGATATCTTTTTGGAGTTAATGTCTAATTGAAACATCTGTAATTATGAACTCAGCGCACTGGCATTTGGTGGTAAACCACATTCCGATTGTTTTTCCGATGGTCGGTATTCTCGTTATGTTCACGGGATTGCTCGTTAAATCAGGTCCGATTAAGCGGACTTCTTATTTTATTTTTACCCTTGGGTCGGTCGCGGCGATCGTTGCCATGACGACAGGCGAGGGTGCAGAAGATGTGGTTGAAAAGATGGCGGGCGTGTCAGAGCGTTCTATTGAAACGCATGAAGAAGCCGCCGAACTCTTTTCTACGATGTCCTATATTCTGGGGGCCTTGTCTTTGGTTGGGTTATGGGCGAGCTTGAAGCAAAAGGCTGCAGCCAACACCCTCAATATTGTCGCTTTGATGTTTGCCATCGTACTTGTTTTCTTTGCGAGCCGGACGGGCACCACAGGTGGCGAGATCCAGCACATTGAAATAAGAGATGGAACCGTTCTTCCTGCTGAACTTGAGGGAATGAAGGACGATGAGGAGGAATAGAGCATGATAAAAACAGAGAGGCAGGGCTTTTTGGAACTGTTAAAGATCGCAGTTCCTTATCTGATTGTCACGACGATTTACTCGGTCTTTGTATTCGCGTTAGAAGAGTTTCTGGGAGATCATATCTATAAGATTTCGGGACAGATTGGATCGGTTTTCGGTTTGGCTGTTGCGTTTTTCTTGGGCTTTAGAATGAATTCTGCATACGATCGTTGGTGGGAGGCGAGAAAGATTTACGGTGAATTGACGAATAATTCCCGAAGCTTCGCGGCAAAGGTTTACGCATATTATGGTACTGCGGAGAATTTTCGAGATCGAGTCTCATTTGATTCGCTCTCAGAAGGGAGAAAGTTGATCGAATTGTTGATTTTTTACATCCGACAACTGAAGTTGGAAATGCATCGAGTGGGCGCACATGTATTCTCTGAGAATTTTCAGGCCCAAATTGTGGAATTCGGAATTGAAGAGGAAAACAAGATTTCCAATGAAATTCTTATTGTGATGAGCCACAGAATAGAAACGCATTTTTCGAGAGAAGCGGTTTTCGAGAAAGTTGACTTAATGCAGAGCATCAGTTTGTTTTACGGCATTCAGGGCAAGGCCGAACGGATTCGAAATACGCCCTTTTTGATGATTTACAGCGCCTTTACGAAGATTATAGTCGGTGTTTATGTTGTTCTAATGCCTCTGTTCGTAGGGGACATCGATTTGGGAGGAGAGGATAGTTATTTTGAGTTTTTGTCTATCCCCATTATGGTGGTGATTAGTACTGTGTTTTTAACCATAAATAAACTTGCCAATTTATACGGAGAGCCGTTTTCTGAGAACAGGACGTCTGTTGCGATTGATGATATTTCGCGGGTTATTGAGCAAAACTGCATGGAAGTAAGCCGTAAAATGATGCCGAGGGCATAGTTCGAGTTTTCTATAGATTGCCTAGTATTAAAAAACATATGGACATCCCGATGGTTCGTCAGCAACTACTAAATCATTAGGCTGTACTGCGGAGATGTGGGCTGCGAACACGGCTGGAACGTTGATTGAATTCTACGGGGTCTATTTGGTCAGTATCGCTGGTACCCGAGAAAACGAAGGAGGTTTGCATCTAAATGTTCCTGTTTTCGAAAATTGCGTCGTGCGACTGAAACTGAAAGGGCGCGGGCTGAGGCCTCGGTAATAAAATCTTGGGGTTGTATGTTGGGGTGAGTCAAATTGCCAAATATTGTCCATGTTTTTTGAATACGATTTCAAGAAGATCAAGCGTGATCGCGCAAATACTCAATTTCTATGAATTCTCGAGTGTTTGTTGGGTATGTGATTCTAACGAGGGTCGATGTGTAGGCTTACCCATTTGGCTCCGATTGTGTGAATGAAAAACAGTCGCTTGGCTGTGCCGAGTGACGGTTATTGCGGCCCGTATGTTTCGGCTGTCTGATGGTACAAAAAGGAGTGAAAGGCTATGGCAAATAGCGTGGATGTTGGATAATTATAGCAGCTTCACGCGCTGAGGTTTATTCGGGTGAAACGCTGTTTGATCTCTCCTGCCGAATAGTCGTCACTCGCTGAAAGCGAGCGGCTGTGTGAAGGAAAAACAGTCGCTTGGCTGTGCCGAGTGACGGCTATTGCTGCCCGTATGTTTCGGCTTTCTGATGGTACAAAAAGGTGTGAAAGGCTATGGCAAATAGTGTGGATGTTAGATAATCATAGCTGCTTCACGCGTTGAGGTTTATTCGCGTGA
This sequence comes from Schleiferiaceae bacterium, assembly GCA_041739275.1. Classification (GTDB taxonomy): domain Bacteria; phylum Bacteroidota; class Bacteroidia; order Flavobacteriales; family Schleiferiaceae; genus WGMI01. The sequence goes on from JBGSOF010000014.1 coordinate 56,070, forward strand.
AACGCTGTTTGATCTCTCCTGCCGAATAGTCGTCACTCGCTGAAAGCGAGCGACTGTGTGAAGGAAAAACAGTCGCTTGGCTATGCCGAGTGACGACTATAGCGGCCCGTATGGTTCAGTCATGGCGATAAACCAAGGGGTTATTTTAAGGGAAGGCATGTCAAAGCATCTACAATTTAGATTCCGGTTCATGGTTGAAGCACTTCGAAAGGGGAATCCGGGGAGGCGCTGCTGTAGTGCCAGTAGTCAGCTTGGGTCACATATCCCGCTTCTACAGGATTATTGTGAATGTATTCGCATTTCTGTAAATAAACACTGTCAAAGCTCAATTCTATGGGATAACTCGTTTTCTGCCAAAAGGAAAATCGTTCATTTTGCTTTTGGTATTTCGCGTGGAATTGCAACATATGGATCAACCAAGCCCTTCGACTTTCTCCCGCATCGGTTTGAATGGATTTGATTATAGATTGGGCTGTAAAGCGCTTAAAATCACGTAGGGTATTGTACAATTCACCATTGACATCGCGGACAATAAGATGAGCATGACTCGGCATGATTACATAAGAAAACACTTCTAACGATTTGTTTATTGAACAATACCTCAAACTATCGATAAGTATATCGCAGTAGCGTCGTCGGGTAAAGATGTCCAGCCATCCGACTACTGTAAGCGTGACGAAATACGCGACATTGGAGTTGGCTTTTCTCAGTTCAGACATGAGGGAACGAATTGGGTTTTATCGCAGACAGTTTTGGATAGGGAATGAAATCCCTTCGAACTAACCTGGCTGAATTGCATAAGATCATTGAACCAATGCGAAGAGCTTTGTACGAACGAATCGGACAGCTGAAATCAAATATAGCAGAATATTCTTACACAATACAAAGTGTGTTTCAAAGACGACCTCGCTCCTCCCGAATAGGCTTCTTGCGCTGAAAGCGAGCGACTGTGTGAAGGAAAAACAGTCGCTTGGCAGTGCCGAGTGAGGGCTATTGCGGCCCGTTATGCTTCGGCTGTGAGACGGTACAAATAAGGTGTCTGACTACCCCTTCTTCCTCGCACTCCGGAGCCCGTGCTTCAAAATCCACGCGGTTTCCGGGGCTATGGGTTCGCGTTCCCAAGCCCGGGAAAGTTCCTGGAAGCGCTCCGGGGCCACCTTCCACAGGTCGTTGAGGTTGTTCCCGACACTCTTTTGCACAAACTTTTCCGGAGCCGCTCGGAGCTCAGATAAAATCGCGGCATAGGCCTCGAAGTGATCGAGCACCACGGTTTGTTTTTTGGCCCAGGGCAAGGCAATCCGCACCCCTTCGCTTGACCAGCGCCGAACATGCACATTCGGGTCGAGGCTGTGGGCGTGCAAACGATTCAGGGTTTCTTCAGGATGCGCGATGAGCAGGGGACGGACCGCAAATTCGGCCGTATGCCGTTTGGTAAACTCGGGCAACAACGCAAAAGTGCGCTCGTAGTCGAGCAGGGCATGGCGTTCGAGATACCGCCCCACGGGCCACAGCCACCAGCCCTCTGTAAACATGCCTTCGCAGGTCTGGAGTTCGGGGCCCAGAATGCGCTCAAAGAGGGCCAAATGCTCGGCATAGGCGCCGGGGAGGAACCGCTCAAAGGCATCGGCATAAATGTCCTGACGGGCGAGGAATTCGGCAGGCCCAATGCGCCCCAGCACATACGCCTGAAATCCTTCGGCATCGAAGGTCTTTGCGGCCTTGGAGAGCTTTTCCGCCAACAATCTGGCCGTCTCGGCTCCGTAGTAGTCTTTGAGTTTTTTGGCCATAATTGATCAACGGGAATGAGTTTCTTGTGGGGTGCTTACTTCAGGAATTGGGCAAGGGGTTGTACCGAGATTTCCGATTCAATACTGTGTCGATCATGGGACAGTTCCGAGTAACGGGTTGAAGGCGATGTGATAGAGTAGAATTAATCCCCACATCGCTCATGGATCTTGTAGGATGGACAAGAGCCGATGGTTGATGTACAGTTTTTCCTTGCCCACTTTGACATAATGCATGAGTCCCTTTTGTTCCAATAGCGATAAATATTTCCCCACGGTTTTCAAATTGCCCAGGTTCGCATCGACCAAGTGTTCGCGCTTGGTGTAGGGCAGTCGAAACAGCGCCTCCACCAAGTCCTTCGAGTAGATTTTAGGACATTGTTGCTTAAGTTCTTGGGTTATCTTTTCCATAACTTCCATAATTCGCCCTAGACGTGCGAGACTCAAGAGAGCTGTTTTTTCGACCATGTCGAGCATATAAAGGATAAAATGTTCCCAATCCCCATGTTCTGTAACCCCGCGTAAGCTGGTGTAATAGGCGCTTTTGTTGTTCATGATGTAATCGCTCGGGTAGATGGCCGGAATGTCGAGAAGTCCCGAAAACTTGAGGTAGAGCAAAAGCAATATCCGCCCGGTTCTACCATTGCCGTCGTAAAAAGGGTGAATCGCCTCGAATTGATAGTGCATCAATGCCATGACGATGAGCGGGTCGTAGTCTTGGGTTTCGTGGATGAAAAGCTCCCAGTTGTGCAGTTTTTCGCGAATGACCGCTTCACCCACTGGGGGCGTATACACAATTTCGCCTTGGGCATTGCTCAAAGCCGTTCCGGGTGTCTTCCGAATGCCTGCGTCATTCTGCTTAATGCACTGCACAAGGGAAATACAGAGGTTCGTCGAAATCAGGGGTCGAATTTCCAATTGCCTCATCCCAAGCCACAATGCTGATTTGTAGCTGAGCACCTCTTGGGTTGCAGAATTTCTCGTTTTCTTGTCGGCAACCAGGGCTTGAAAGACTTCGTCTTGGGTGGTAACAATATTCTCTACGGCAGAACTGGCTTGGGCTTCTCGAACATAGATAGCATCCAAAAACAAATGAGGGTTGGGTATATTGGAGAGCGATCCATTGAGCCGAGCCAAGGCGCGGCTCGTAGAAATGATTTTCAAAAGAACATTCTTCGTTTCAATATCGACCGCAGGGGGTAAGAGCGGAAGGGCGTTGTATGGAACCGCTCGTTGAAAGGACTTCATGGGCTACATGGGCAACGTTTGCCCGCATTGTTCGTATGAGAGTAAAAATATGCATTATGCGCCCACGTTTAACTGTCGGGACGAATAAAAAAGCGGTGAAGGCGATGATGGGAATACCGAAGACTGGTTGTTCAACCGAGGCCCCACTGAATCTACCCTGAGGTCACTCGGCAGGAACCGTGCAAAGGAGACGAATTATTTCAACTGAAAGATTCGTCTGTCGAACGGGAACGGAACCATGTCAACAACCGCGATCCTTTGGAAATCGGGGTGTTTGGGATTGATCAGAAAGTTGAAATCGCCTTGGGTGACTACAGAAGGCAGTTTGAGAAGACCATATCGATTCTCCCTTAAAAACTGGCGACCGATTTCTTGGGTCGACATGGGATGGGGGAATTGATTCCAATCCTCGGGCAGTTCGCTGGGCGCTATTTCCTGAAAGCCTACGTCGTCGGGCACGTGAATCGTCAGCATCACATAATCCGATGGGAGCGTTGCGAGGGTGAAATGGACCGCAATCTCCGCCATGGCCAGCGACCGATTTTGGGCCGTATAGATGACTTCCGTTCCGATGGGATTCCATCTAGCCCCGCGAAGAGCCGCTCCCCATCCTGACAAGGGCAGCGCGAAACGCTCCCGAGTAAGCCGAAAGACCTCCATTTAGACAAAGATGCCGTGGTTGATCCGCGTGAGTTCCGCGATCACCATCTCTTTACCGTACGAATCTCGGAGCAGTTCCAAAGGCTTGAGGTTCCCCAAAGCATAATTTGGGGTGTTCATCCAAAGTTTGAGTTTTCCAAGATGACCGAATACGTCGAGTCCCACCTTAGTCACTTCCGCCATTTCTAGGATTTTTTCAGAGTGCAGGGATTTGAAATGGTAGTCGGCAGTGGTTCGATAGCGTTGCAGCGATTTGGTCGAAATATTGAGAAAATCGGCCCACTCGCTTTCAGTAAAGGGGGTAAACTCTTGGATAATGTCGAATAAGGAATAAGAGATCCCTGCTTTAATGGCAGAGATCATGAGCATTCTGTCTTCCAAGAAAGCATCATAGGACACGGGTTTGCCCGTTCCTAAGTGATGGGCCGCAAAAAAGCGGGCAATTTCTTGGTTGAGTCTTCCTTTGACTTTGTCGGTAAGGGCTTTCATGGAACTCCATATTGGACAATTGTCTGCTAAATTAAGACAAAAGTCCCAAATTCACACCTCGTTCTGGCCGGCTTTGGTCAAAAGGGTGATGCCAGTTTCGACCCCTGTGCTTGTCGAAAACGTTCCGAAGGTCCCTCAGCAGGAACCGGGCGGGTGAGATGACAAAGACCCGTGCAACGGAATTTGTCTGCTTTAGGACCTGTTTACAACGCCGCTCTGCAAAAGAACGGTGGAGCCTGAAGTGAATTTGCCATCTAGTATTCATTAATTATGCTATATAATTGGAGAATTCATTCTCCGAAAAAGGGGTATTTTTGGTGAATATGATACCCAGAACCTTGTTCGCTATACTCCGCGGTCGGTTCCATTGTGGAAAGGCGATTGTGCTGTTGGGCCCGCGTCAAGTGGGAAAGACCACCCTGTTGAAAGCATGCTTGGAGGGCGTGGATTTTCTCTTCTTGAATGGAGACGACGCCGAGGTTCGTTTGGTCTTGGAAGGTGCCGGAGCCTCAAAGTTGAAAGCGCTTGTGGGTGAGCGCCAATGGGTTTTTATCGACGAGGCCCAGAGGATACCGGACATCGGTTTGATCTCCAAGATTCTCACGGACCAATTTCCGGAGGTGCAGCTATTGATCAGCGGCTCTTCGGCGCTCGAGCTCGGCCAAAAGACCCAAGAGCCCCTTACGGGCCGCAAGTATGAATACCTATTGCTTCCGATTAGTTGGGAGGAATTTGAAGACCACGTAGGGGTACTGGAAGCTTCGGTTCAATTGAACGAACGGCTGGTGTTTGGGATGTATCCCGATGTCATCAATCGCAGAAGCGAGGCCAGCGAAATCCTGCAACAGCTCAGCTCGAGTTATTTGTATAAGGACATTTTTGCCCTTTCCGGAATTCAGAAGCCTGTAGTGCTCGACAAACTGTTGAAGGCATTGGCGTTACAGCTGGGCAACGAGGTGTCGTACAATGAACTCTCCCAGTTGTTGGACATCGACAAAGCCACGGTTGCCAAATACATAGACCTGTTGGAAAAGGCCTTTGTGGTCTTTACACTCAACAGCTTCAGCCGCAATCAACGCAATGAAATCAAGAACAACCGAAAAATCTACTTCTACGACAATGGAATTCGGAATGCATTGATCAAGAACCTCAATCCGCTCGATCTCCGAAACGACAAAGGTGCCCTGTGGGAGAATTTCTTAATTGGTGAGCGCATCAAGACGCTTCACTACGCGCGGCAAACGGCCCAATTGTACTTCTGGAGAACCGTGCAAAAACAGGAAATCGACTTGATTGAAGAACGCAATGGAACGCTGCACGCCTTCGAGTTCAAGTGGAATCGTCGAGGAAAACAAAAGATCTCTCCGCGCTTTTTAGACTCCTATTCGGCTACCGCTCAAACGATTGATCGAGAAAATTTTCGCGAGTTCGTTCGGTTTGTTCCATAAGGTCCATCAGACCGTTTCCACCTTATCGCATTGGTTCCGAGGCTCATCGAATCGAGGATTGAACGATGACGATCCTAGAAATACGGTCTAGAGTCACTCGGCAGGAACCGGGCGACTGAGAGGATGGGCGAGATTTATGGTTTCAAGCGTACAATCTTATTGTCTTTCCAGATGACCAACTCAGAATTGACCTTTCTCTTAAAGTCAACGAGTCGTTTATAAACGAGTTCCATACCCGCTTTAATCAACGAGTTTTGGTCGATGCTCTTGTGTTTTGTCATCTCAATACTGTTTCATAAGTGCGAATTTATCGGGATTGAGCACCATCAACTCGTGATTTGTACACTTTTCTGCAACCAATTCAGGTCGTTCCTCAGAGTTATCAAAAACCATGACATTATCAGGAATGCCCAGATACAGTTCAAACAAATTCTCAAGTCCTCTCACACGACAGAAACCGAGCGCCTGAGATGCGAACGATACAAGTAGAAAATTCTCAAAAAAAAACCCCGCCGAAGCGGGGCTTAAAACGGTCTAAGAGGTCTTAGCGAACCACAAAGCGGGTGCTGGCGGTGCCGCGCTCCGAAGAGACGCTCATCACATAGATACCGGCGCTGTAATCTGAAGCGTTGATCGAAATCGAACCGCTGGCGTTGTCGAATTGCGACAAAACACGGCCGCTCAAATCGAATACGCGCACGCTGTACGAACCTTGGCCGAGCTCAACCGTAGACACACCGGTAACGGGGTTGGGGTCCAAGCGAATCAAGTACTTTGCATCGGACTCATCTGCTCCGAGACCACTCAGATTAATGGGAAGCGAGACTTGGTCAGTGCAACCTTGACCCGTCACCGTTAAAGACAGTTCCGCCAGGCCCGGCGCAGAATTCCACTGAACTGTGACACTCGGTGTGTTTTGCCCCGCCATAATGCTTCCACCAATAACCTGCCAGAAATAAGAACTGAAATTGGGATTCGAGGGTGCCATATAGATCATCGCAGCCCCGGGCAGCGCATCAGTAAGCCACGAAACAGAAGCGGAATCAACCAAACTCAGAATGTCTACCCAAACGCTGTCAGAAACGCGAACACAAGCCGAGTCAAGGGATCGGCTAAATTGATACCATCCCCCTTCTGTGGCCCATAAGATCGTATCGTTGGCCCCCGTCACAAATTGTCCGTTGCGCATCCATTGGAAGCCATTGGAAACACCCGGGTCTCCGATCAGATATACGCTGTCGCCTTCGCAAACGCCGTTGACCGAACCCACGAAAATACTGGGCTGAACATCGCTAAAGGGATCCCGATAAACCGCTTGCGTTCTGCGCTCGCAAAAGGTGTTCGAACTCACCCAAACCGCTTGGGCCGATAATCCACCGCCCTGCCACCAAAAAGCGGTATCTGAAATCGAATTTATTTATCCATCGATAAACCAGTAAATGCTGTCGGCCCAAGTGGGCGGCGAGGACGAAAGAAGTATACTATCCCCGATGCAGAGATTCACGAGGCTGTCGTTGGGAGTTCCTGCAGCGTCTATGGCAGGAGGCAGGTTGCAGCCCGCCAAAAAGTCGATGGTCGACTCGCGAAGCACATATCCGACTCGAACAAAGGATTGCAACGAAGGCACAAAACGCCAATCTTCTACACGAAAAGTTGCCTGAAATCGACCTTGGATATTGCTCGCGGTTAACCGTACAATTCCCTCCGACGAATCCACAACAATTCCATTGGCAGCGGGAAAGGGATCAGAGAAACTATGTGGGGCGATATATTGCAGAGCAGTATCCCTGTTTTCCAAGGATGAGGTCCAACCAAAGTAAACAGAATCACCGTTGGTTTCAGTGAGATTGTGATCCCAGTACACGTCTTCGTTCAAGCAAGAAAAGAAGGGGGCGTCCCTTCCAAAGGAAATGCTGCTGTTTTCTCCATACGATCGATTGAGGTGCGTCTCCAGGTAAAATCTTTTTCCGCCGGGGGTCACCAAATTGGAAATGGAATTGGATCGACAGCAAACACTCCAGCTAAACCAGAGTTCATTGCAACCCATTGGAATGATATACGCTTTTTTATAGACATGCTTGCTCATCGGTATATGCGACAATGTATCGATCATACACAGTGGGTCGAGGGTACGGACCCCTCCGTCTGCTAAAGCATTATTTAAACTGTTAACCCGATTCAGGGAAAGTGTTGTACTCCCCGTGGGGAAACAACTTGACGAAATTTTTATGGATTGAGAAGAACCCAATCCCGCAGTGGACGGTCCATTGTCGCGGTACAGCACCATTTGAATTTCGTACTCCGGACCCGTGGGGGTGTTTTGAAGGAATCGATAGGTAATTTCTCCCCCCAAAACGTGGGTGGCGTGGAGTTTCGATTGGAACAGGCCCAAAAAAGCCCAAATGACCAGCGGTAGTACAAGACGAGATGCATTCATATGGAATCGATAAAATGGAATAAAGCCGCAAAAGTACTTTGACCGAATTGCTCCACGGACGGTATCCTTCAAAAAAAAACCCCGCCGGAGCGGGGCTTAAAATCGGTCTAAGAGGTCTTAGCGAACCACAAAGCGGGTGCTGGCGGTGCCGCGCTCCGAAGAGACGCTCATCACGTAGATGCCGGCGCTGTAGTCAGCAGCGTTGATCGAAATCGAACCGCTTGCGTTGTCGAATTGCGACAAAACACGGCCGCTCAAATCGAGCACGCGCACGCTGTACGAACCTTGGCCGAGGTCTACGGTCGAAACACCGGTAACGGGGTTGGGGTAGAGGTTAAAGCCGTTGAGGACAAACTCCTCGCTGCTCAAAATCTCGGTGCAGGTGTTGAACACATAACCCAAAGTGTGAGGCATGTCGTCGGGACGGGTATATAACCGGTTGTAGCCGCCGAGGCCGTTGGGCTGAGCGCAAGCGGGGGTTTGGCCGGGGAAGCCTTCTTCGACAAAAGCCGGGTTTCCGCCCGGACGGGGGTCGCCGTTGACGTACTTATAGAAGAAGGTGCCGGGGCACATGGTGTAGCTGGCCTCATAGAAACCGGGGTTGGCCATATCGGGCATCAATTCGATGGCGCCGGCCTGCCAAGAGGGGCTGGTGAAGTCGCCGATTACAAACACACCGGTAGCATCGGGGGCTTCGTTGGTCATGTCGACGCGGAAGGTGATGGTGCCCGGAGCGGGAATCGGGGTGCAGGCGGTGGCTTCGTTAAAGCAAGTCGCAGGGATGCTCATATCGGCGTTGATCAGCATCATGCGGTTCGAAATGCCTTCCCAGTTGACGTTGCCTTGATAGTAGCGGCGGAACTTGAATTCAGCGGCTCCTGAATCTACTGGGAAGGTGATGCTGTACACCCCGTCTCCGTCGATGTCGTCCATGATGTAGCCTGCGCCACCGCTCCAACCGTTCACGGTACCCGCGATGTCGACGCTGTCGTAGTCGCAGGTGGTGCTCATGTCTACGTTAAAGGTCACGTTATAGGTTGGGATCACACCTGTTGGGCAAGCAGCGCACGAATTCAAGCAAACTGTGGGTTGGGTAACGGCGGCACCTGCTACGGTCACACCGCGGTTGCCGTTCACCAAGCAGCTTCCGGAAACACTTTCCCATCCACCGGCACCGTTCAAGAACTTGTACTCGTAGCTGCCATCGGGAAGGCTCAAAGTGATGTCCCATACGTTGTCTCCGTCGCCATCGGTGAGGTAAATCGCCGTGGCAGGAGTGTTAACACCATCATTCCAATCTGAATAGCCCGCCACAGCGCCCATGCTCCCGGCCAAGATCACCGTGTCGGGGAGGGGGTTCTGGGTGTTCATGTCCACAGAAAAAGTGACGGCGTTTTGCGCCATAGCGGCCGAGCCTGCAAAAAGAAGACTGGCCAATGCATAGATTTTGTTCATTCGAGTCGGGGTTTTGGTTACTTCGTGTACGAATTACGTAGTGTAAATATATTAAGACATGCGGTCGCTCAAACTGATTTTCGTCATATTCGTCTGGGCGCTTGTTTTCGCAGCCAGCGGACAAGCCCAAAGCGTTCAACGCATTGACCCCCCGCATTGGTGGGTGGGGATGGAGCACGACACCCTCGAACTCTTGCTCTACGGGCGAAAGCTCGACCGGCTCCAAGAACTGAAAACCGAACATCCCGGCGTGGAACTGCTTGATATCGAGTCGCTTCCGAACCCGAACTACGCACTGGTTCGCATTCGAATCCTCGAAAACGCTTCGCCCGGAAGTGTCGAATTTCGGCTTGCGAAAAAGTCCAAAGCCTTGTTTTCGTGGACACTCAAACCACACAACAGACACAAACCCCGAGGGCTCGAACCCCACGACGTGCTGTATTTAATCACGCCCGATCGCTTTGCCAATGCCCGACCCGAAAACGACGTTTCGGCTCAAATGCGCCAAAAATCGGTGAATCGCGCCGACGAATGGGCCCGGCACGGAGGCGACATCGAAGGCATCATCTCGAAGCTCGACTATCTCGACGATTTGGGTATATCGGCCCTGTGGAGCACCCCTTTGCTCGAAAACGACCAGCCCCAGGCCAGTTATCACGGCTATGCCATTACCGATTTCTACAAAGTCGACCCGCGCTTTGGCCAACAGAGCGATCTCAAACGCCTGAGCGACGAGCTCCACCGGCGCAACATGAAACACATATTCGACATGGTCTACAACCACTGCGGCAGTTTTCACCCCTTCGAGACCAATCCCCCCTCGAAAGATTGGATCAACCGCTGGCCTCAATACACCCAGACCAACTACCGAGCCGAAGCATTTATCGATCCGCACGCTTCAAACTACGATCGCGAGCGCTTTCAAAATGGCTGGTTTGTGCCCGAAATGCCCGATTTAAATCAACGCGATCCACATCTGGCCAACTACCTCATTCAAAACACCTTGTGGTGGATCGAAGAAGCCGAACTCGACGGAATTCGCATCGACACCTACGCCTATCCCGACCAAGAATTTATGAACCGCTTGGTGCGCGAACTCCGGCGCGAACACCCCGGGTTTTACCTCACAGGCGAACTCTGGGTGCACGGGGGGCAGATTCAAAGCGGTTGGACGAACAATCCCGCCCTCGGCGCCAAGGCCAGCGCTTTGCCCTATGTGCTCGACTTTCAATTTTGCTTTGGCCTTCAAGACATGATGCGTCAAAAGCCCGACTGGGCCAAGGGAATGGGTCGCTTTTACCTCAGCCTCGCCGGAGACTGGCTCTACCAAGACCCTTTTCGCATGATCACCTTTGCCGACAACCACGACATGGGGCGCATTTCGGGTTTGCTCAAAGGCGATGTAGACCGAATCGAAGACGCTTTGGGCGTTTTGCTAAGCTCGCGCGGCATTCCGTGCATTTACTACGGAACCGAGATTCTGCTTGCCGACACCACCAATCACGGCAAAATTCGGCAAGACTTTCCCGGAGGTTGGGCGGGAGACTCCACCAATGCGTTTGAAGCCAAGGGGCGCAGCGCAGACCAAGAACGGGTTTGGAAGCGCATTCAGATCTTGGCCAAACACCGACAGGCGCATCCCGAACTGTATCGAGGTCGCTTTGTGCACTTTGTCCCCGACGAAGGGGTTTATGTCTACGGTTGGGTTTCGGGCAAGGGCGCGATGTTGGCCGTGCTCAATCGCTCCGAAAAGTCCCGAAAAATAGACTTAAACCGCTATGCTGAAGTGCATTCAGGCCATATCATGCCCTCTCTGTTGAGCCAAACGATGCTCGATCCCACCCAAGGTTCATTTGATTGCCCCGCGGGCGAATTCGAAGTGTTTTACGTCGAATTCTGAACAGGAACAGCGACTTCAGGCCCGTTCTTTTCGCCACTTCATTCCATTTTATAAATGCAAGCTCTCCATCTGACCCCCGACGACTATCTAAACTCCGTAGACGAAGCCAGAAAACCGTCGATGATTCGGCTGCGCCAAACAATTTCAGCGGCGCTACCCGGGGGTTTTGAGGAGGCGATGAGTTATGGGATGATCGGCTGGGTGGTTCCGCACTCGGTCTATCCCGCAGGCTACCACTGCGACCCCAAGCTGCCTCTGCCCTTTGCGAGCCTCGCGGCGCAGAAGAACCATATAGCGGTGTATCACATGGGTTTGTATGCCCGTCCGGGCAGGGTCGAGGCGTTTCAAGCCGCTTATGCCAAGCACTTCAAGAACGCGCTCGACATCGGAAAAAGCTGTCTGCGGTTTAAAAAGCCCGAGCACATACCCTTTGATTTGATCTCCGAATTGTTCGCCGAAATGACGGCGAACCAATGGATTGAACTCTACGAGCGGGAAATTAAAAAGTAGGGCATTTTAGAGAAGCATTTCGGGCACATCGTCCGGAATGTGCAGAGCGCCTTCTGTTTTGGCTGCGATTTCTTCGACCGAAACCCCCGGGGCCCGTTCGAGCAAGTGAAAAGCTCCGTCTTTGATTTCCATGACGCAGATTTCGGTGACGACTTTGCGCACGCAGCCGATGCCCGTCAATGGCAGGCTGCATGTTTTCAGCAACTTCGATTCGCCGGCTTTGTTGGTGTGCATCATGGCCACGATGATGTTTTCAGCCGAGGCCACTAGGTCCATGGCGCCGCCCATGCCTTTCACCATTTTCCCGGGGATTTTCCAATTCGCGATGTCGCCGTTTTGGCTCACTTCCATGGCTCCGAGCACCGTCATGTGGACATGGCGCCCGCGAATCATCCCAAAACTGGTGGCCGAATCGAAAAACGATGCCCCGGGCAAAGCGGTAATGGTCTGCTTGCCCGCATTGATCAAATCGGCGTCTTCAGCACCCGACACAGGGAAAGGGCCCATGCCGAGAATGCCGTTTTCGCTCTGGAATTCGACCGAAATCGATTCGGGCACATAATTGGCCACGAGTGTGGGAATGCCAATGCCGAGGTTGACGTAGTAGCCGTCTCTGAGTTCTTGTGCGATGCGCCGGGCAATGCCGTTTTTGTCGAGCATGGTTCTTAAGATTGAGATGGTGTTTGAACCGTGCGCTGTTCGATGCGCTTTTCAAAGTGGGCTCCGCAAAAAATGCGCGAGACAAAAATACCCGGGGTGTGTACCTCGTTCGGGTCGAGCGCGCCCGCCGGGAGCAGTTCTTCAACCTCGGCCACGGTGATGCGCCCCGCCATAGCCATCATCGGATTGAAGTTGCGCGCGGTGCCCTTGAAGATTAAGTTCCCCGCCTCGTCGCCCTTCCAGGCTTTGACAAAGGCGAAATCAGAATCAAAGGCGTGTTCGAGCAAATGGGGTTTGCCGTTAAAGAGGCGCACTTCCTTGCCCTCGCCCAGCTCGGTTCCGTAGCCCGCCGGGGTGTAAAAAGCAGGGATGCCCATGCCCGCGGCTCTGCAGCGTTCGGCCAAGGTGCCTTGTGGAATCAGTTCTACTTCGAGCTCTCCGCTCAACATTTGACGTTCGAATTCGTCGTTTTCGCCCACATAACTCGAAATCATCTTTCGAATCTGCTTGGTTTCCAGCAGCAAACCCAGCCCAAAGCCGTCTACGCCTGCATTGTTCGAAATGCAGACCAAGTTGCGAATGCCTTTTTTGCGGATGGCGGCAATGGCGTTTTCGGGAATTCCGCAGAGCCCGAAGCCCCCGAACATGGCGGTCATGCCGTCCGACAGACCCTCTATGGCATCTTCGGCGCTTGAAACGGTCTTTCGAATCATGGTGATGGAATTAGGAATCGCAAATCGCCGGGCGCTTAAAAATCGATTTCATCGGTTCCCGAACCCGTCGATTCGGTATCGGAATAGCTCGAACAGTCGAGTTGAATGCTAATGGGCTCGGCGGGCCGCTCGAAATCGGCCCTAGATACCCCAATTTTGTCGTCGGCATAGCACGACTTCATAAACATACCCCAAATGGGCAAGGCCGTAGTGGCGCCTTGGCCGTAATAAGTGCTTCTAAAATGCGCCGAGCGGTCTTCGCAACCGGTCCAAACCGCGGTGATGAGGTTGGGAACCATCCCGATAAACCAGCCGTCTGAGTTGTTTTGAGTGGTGCCGGTCTTGCCCGCGATTGGGTTTTTAAAACCGTACGGGAACCCGGTGACGACATTGTTCGTATATCCACCTCCCGTATATCTCAAACGACCGCCCGTGCCCGATTCGGTGACGCCCTTGAGCAAACTCGTAATCACGTAGGCGTCTTCGGCGCTCATCACCTCGCGGGTTTCGGGGTCGAAGCTCTCGAGAACCACTCCGTCTCGGTTTTCGATTCGAGTAATTGCAATCGGCTGTATATAAACCCCTTGGTTCGCAAAGGCAGTATACGCCCCCGCCAATTCATACACCGACATATCGACTGAGCCCAACGCAATCGACGGTTGTTTCGGAATCTCGCTCTCGATCCCCAAGTCGCGCGCCAAACGAACCACGGCCTCAGGCCCGATTTGTTTCATCAAATAAGCCGTGATGCTGTTTAAACTCAGAGCGAGTCCTTGTTTTAGCGTTACCGTTCCTCCGTACTTATTGTCTGAATTCTCGGGGCACCAGGTTTCGATGAGTCCGAACATGCCTTTTTCAATACAGACTCTTACGTTCGGGACCCGCATGCAGGGCGAATAGTGTTTTTGCCGAATCGCCGTGGCGTATACAAAGGGCTTGAAGGTCGAGCCCACCTGCCGTTTGCCTGTTTTGACGTGGTCGTATTTAAAGTGTTTGAAGTCGATTCCGCCGACCCACGCTTTGATGAAGCCCGTTTGCGGATCGACCGAAATCAAGCCCGTCTGGTAAAACCTCTTGTAGTAACGAATCGAATCGCGCGGGCTGAAAACAGTGTCGATATCGCCTTTCCAATGAAAAACCTGCATCGGAATCGGGCTGTCGAACACCTTGCGAATGCTGTCTTTGCTCACTTTCAGCTTTACCAAGCTCTTGTAGCGCGGGGTGCGCTTTTCGGCTTGGTCGAGTAAATCTTCGATTTGCTTGTTGCTGAGGCGATTGAATGGCGCGCTTGATCTCTTGCCCTCCGTTTTCTCATACACCGACTGCAGGTTCGACATATGCTTCTCCACAGCGTCTTCGGCCGCTCTTTGCATGCGCGAATCGACGGTGGAATAAATGCGCAACCCGTCGGTGTAAAGATTGTATTTGCTCCCGTCGGGCTTGGGATTTTTATCGATCCATTTCTTGAGTTCCGCGCGGAGGTATTCTCTGAAATACGGCGCCAAACCTTCGTCGTGGCCTTCGCGGTGAAAATCGATTTCAAGCGGCAGCGCGCTCAGCGAATCTCGGGTTTCGGCATCGAGAAAACCGTTGCGCTCCATTTGGGCGAACACCACGTTTCTGCGCTGCAACGCGCGCTCCGGAAAGCGCACCGGGTTGTAAAGCGATGGGTTTTTGGCCATCCCCACCAAAACCGCCGATTGCTCGATGCGCAGCTTGTCGGGGGTGGTTCCGAAGTAGATCCTCGATGCACTTTGCACCCCCACCGCTTGATAGAGAAAGTCGAATTGGTTGAGATACATCGCAATGATCTCGTGCTTGGTGTACTGCCGCTCCAAACGGGCCGCAATTACCCACTCCTTGAATTTTTGGAGCACGCGCAGAATAAAATTGGAGGGCGGGCGGTGAAACATCATCTTGGCGAGCTGTTGGGTCAGGGTGCTGCCGCCGCCGGCGCGTCCGAGACTGAACACCGACCTCGCAAGTGCTTTGCTGTCTATTCCGCTGTGGTTGAAGAATCGCTCGTCTTCGGTGGCCACCAACGCGTTGACCATTTCGGGCGAGAGCTGTTCAAAGCGAATGTGCACTCGGTTTTCTTCGTAAAACTTGCCCAGCATTTCTCCGTCGCTCGACAATATCTGCGAGGCCGAATTGGTGCGGGGGTCTTCGATTTCTTCGAAGCTGGGCAGCCGTCCGAAGGCTCCGATCGAAGCGAGGAGGATCATCAGAACCAAGGTTCCGACGCCGGCCGCCATGAGCTTCCAAAAGCGTTTAACGTACGGGCTGTGGTCGGTGGGTGCTGTCTTCTTCTTCAATTCGGATCAAGCTAAGTCCAATGCCTTCGATGCCCAAGAGGGAAGTGTCGCGCATTCCGTGCACAAAATTAAACCGATACACCCCCGAACGCTCGAATCGCAGCCAGTTCTTGCGAAAAGGAAACACCAATTCACGGCTCGGCCCGTTTCCCTTGCCCGTCCATTCTCCGTACTCGTCGGCCAGTTGGAGTTCGAGGGTATCTGAATAAAGTGTGTCGGCCCCCACGGTAATGCTCCGAAACAAAAAGAGATTTGAATAGGGGTAATCGACGGTATGGCGCAAAGCCATGCGCAAGGCATAAGCCGAATTCAAGTCTCGGGGTTCGCATTCGAGCGATACGCTCTTGTTCAGGTGCCATGCCTCGGGGTCGATCTCTGCAAAAGAGGCCCATTCAATCTCTTCTCGAGTGCAACTGAGAATCCAGATCAAGGCAAAGGCCGAAAGAAGCTTAGCGCGGGGCATCGGCGGGTCGTTCTCCCGGTTTGCGGTTCGAGCGTTTCTTTTTGCGCTTGGGGCGTTTTTTTCCGTCAAAACGCGACAAATCTTCGGCTTCGATCACCGCCATGACGGGCTTTTCGACTGGGGCTTCGGCTGCGGCATGGGCTTCGAGCGCCTCGGGAAGCTCTCCGCTCTGTGCTTTTGCAAACAGCTTTTTTGCTTCGGCAGCGCTGATTTTAATCCAGTTGGCCGAATCGTGCTTATACGCATACCACAAAAAGCCACTAAAGATGTCCATTTTCATCAGCAGCGCATCGCCTTTTTTGGTCTTAATGCGCTTGGTGGTTTCCGGGAATTCTTTGAGCGCGTCGAGATAGGTGTCGAGCTCGTAGTTCAAACAGCACTTGAGTTTTCCGCATTGCCCTGCCAGCTTTTGCGGGTTGAGTGCGAGTTGTTGATAGCGAGCCGCGCTGGTGCTCACGGTGCGGAAGTCGCTCAGCCACGAACTGCAACAGAGCTCTCGTCCGCAGCTCCCGATGCCGCCGAGCCTTGAGGCCTCGTGACGCGCGCCAATTTGGCGCATTTCGATTTTTAGGCTGAACTGTTGGGCAAATTCGCGCAACAACGCCCTGAAGTCGATTCGGTGCTCTGCGGTGTAATAAAACCAAGCTTTTAAGCCGTCGCCCTGCATTTCGACATCAGAAATCTTCATGTCGAGACCGCTCACCGCGGCAATTTCTCGAGCGCGGACCAAGAGATCTTTTTCTCTGCTCCGCGCTTTCTCCCATACCTCGATGTCTCTCGGTGTGGCTTTGCGGTACACTTTGGCCAAGATTTCGTCTTCTCGAACCTCCTTTTTGCGCAACTGCATCCGAACCAGTTCGCCGGCGAGGCTTACCAATCCGATGTCGTGCCCCGGGCTGCCTTCAACAGCCACGGTGTCGCCCATGTGCAGACTGAGCTGCGGCGGAATTCTGAAAAATTCTTTGCGGCCGTTTTTAAATCGAATTTCGGCAATGTCGAAACGCTTCTGCCCGTCGGGCAAACGCATATTCGAGAGCCAATCGAAGACCGGATATGGACTGCATCCGCCCGACCCGCACGCTCCGTTGTTTCGGCATCCTTTCGGAAGGCCACCTTCGCTGCTGCAACTACTGCACCCCATGGTGTTGATTCGTCTTTAGAGACCCCAAAAGCCGGCTTTGCTGCGCGTTCGCAGACGGTTTCGCCGAAAAAAACGACTTTGTGCACAGGCTTTCGCGGTTTGCGAAGTTAGTGTTTGAGCACGGGCTTTCAATCGAGACAAGCGCCCGACAGGTTCGCTATCTTGGCGGCATGAAAGCTCCGTTCAACATCAGCCGTTGGATTGAAGAGAACCGAGAATTGCTCAAACCCCCGGTGGGCAATAAGAATCTCTATCCCGAAGGCTCCGATTACATCGTCATGGTCGTTGGGGGTCCGAATGCCCGCAAAGACTATCACTACAACGAAACCGAAGAGCTGTTTTACCAGCTGGAAGGCGACATTTTGGTCAAGGTTCAAATCGATGGAAAAGCGGTCGAAATGCCGATCAAAGCCGGCGAGATGTTCTTGCTTCCCGCCAAGACGCCGCACAGCCCAATTCGCCCCGAGGGCAGCGTCGGTTTGGTGATCGAGTGCGTGCGTCCCAACACCCGAGACGGATTGCTCTGGTTTTGCGAAAAGTGCAATCACAAATTGCACGAAACCTACTTCAACCTCACCGACATCGAGCGCGATTTTCTACCTCGTTTTCGCGAATTCTACGGTTCTGAATCGCTCCGAACCTGTTCGAATTGCGGAGAGGTGATGAGCGCAGATCCGAGGTACGTCTAGGTTTGGCTGCCGGGCCGATGACAATCGACATCCACACCCACATTTTGCCCGAACACATTCCCGACTTCAGGGCTCGGTTTGGCTATGGGGGTTTTGTACACCTCGACCACCACGCTTCGTGCAGAGCGCGGATGATGATCGACGATCGCTTTTTTCGAGAAGTAGAGTCGAATTGTTGGGATCCAAATGCTCGTTTGGTCGATTGTTCTCGGCAAGGCGTAGACGTTCAAGTTCTGAGTACAGTTCCCGTGATGTTTTCGTATTGGGCAGAGCCCAAACACGCTTTGGAGCTGAGCGTCTTTTTAAACGACCACATCGCAGGGGTTTGCAACGATTTTCCCCATCGATTTTACGGCCTCGGAACGGTTCCGCTTCAGAGTCCCGAATTGGCGATTCAAGAACTCGAACGCTGCAAGAAAATAGGCCTCAAGGGAGTTCAAATCGGCACCCACGTCAACGATTGGAATCTCGATGCGCCCCCGCTTTTTGAGTTTTTTGCGGCCTGTGCAGAACTCGACATGGCTGTTTTTTTGCATCCGTGGGATATGATGGCCAAAGAAAAAATGTCGAAGTATTGGCTGCCTTGGTTGGTCGGCATGCCCGCAGAGAGTTCGCTGGCCATCTGCTCTTTAATCTTTGGAGGCGTCCTGGAGCGCTTGCCCAAACTCCGCGTGGCCGTGGCGCACGGGGGCGGGTCGTTTCCGGCCACTTTCGGTCGAATTCAACACGGTTTTGAGGTGCGCCCCGATTTGTGCGCCGTCGACAATCCGCATCCACCGTCTAAGTATCTCGGTCGCTTTTGGATCGACAGTTTGGTGCACGACCCTTCGGTTTTGCGTCAGGTGGTCGCTATGTTCGGAGCACAGCGGGTAGCTCTCGGAAGCGACTATCCCTTTCCTCTGGGCGAGCTCGAACCGGGCAAGATGATCCGCGAGGCGGGTTTTGATCGAGAAACCGAGCGCCTGCTGCTCGGAGGCGCGGCCATGGAATGGCTGGGGGGCTAAACGCTGCGGTGCTAAATCTGCAACGGTAGGAAGAACCAAAAAGAGGGTCACAGGATATTTCTGGGGAGAGAAGTTTCTTCAATCATTCCAATGTTCTGCATTTTGGCGGAATACGGCTTACGATTGTTAGAATAATCGAGGGTCTTCCAAAATGTTTCTGGGTCGTCGGGTAGGTGTCTTCCGGCTACACCGACGAGCATTCTGTATTGCCGCCATGCATCGCGGCGGTGCGATTTAAAGGTAGGAGTGGATATAGGCCTGCGCTGTTCATTCCCTCTCTACGACCTTGATGTGCACCCCGCTGCCGCGGAGGCCTTCTTTCTTTGCTGCTCCAAAGAAAGAAGGAAAGAAAGGAGCTTTTTAGACCGGCGCAGCGCTCTCTTGTCCTACCCGCGTACGCTTTGGCCGAGGTCGCCGCCGCAGAATATTAAATAGGAAGTTGCGGCTGTTGTGCGACTCGGCGTCGCTTGCGGGTCCCGGAGTCGAGAGGCTTTAGGCACCTGGATATTCGGGC
>JBGSOF010000027.1:0-83722 GCA_041739275.1 Schleiferiaceae bacterium
CATTTTAACACCAACGGACACAAGTAGCCCCGCACGATTGTGCGGGGGTGAACATCAAAGCCGTAGAGAGGGAATGAACAGCGCAGGCCACCTTACAATGCTCATTGGCGAAAGCCGGAAGACTTCGACGCGAAGACCCAAGTTTAATTTGGAAGACCCTCGTTCAATCAACTTTAGGCTTTATTCTTCCAAAAAACTGAACCTTGAATTGATTTAGAAAACATCTCTCCCCAGAAATATCCCGTGACCCCTTTACACGCCAATGATGTCTGCAATGTCCCGCAACCGGCGCACTTCAAACCGCAGTTTTTCGCCGTGCGGCTTGGCTTGAGGGTTGAAGTACACGGCCTCGATTCCCGCATTCCGCGCACCGATGACGTCTGCCACGAGGTGGTCTCCAATCATCAAGGCATCTCTGCGCTTGGCCCCGGCTTTTCTCAATGCGTGCAAAAAAATGCGCCGGTCGGGTTTGAGCACTCCGATGTCGGCCGAGCTAATCCGATGCTCGATGTAGGGCGCAATGCCGCTGCCATCGATTTTGAGATTCTGGGTATCGGGAAAGCCATTCGTCAAAATATGAACTCGATAGCGACGAGAAACGGCTTCGAGAAGCTCGATCGCACCTTCGACCAAACGCGTCTGCCGAGGGGCGCGGTGCATAAACTCCGCGTCTAATCGCGCTGCAAGCCGAGCACTTTCGGTCGAATCGGGCAAACCCAAAGCAGCCAGGCTGTCTCGAAACCGCAACAGCCGCACCTCGTCTCGCCCGAGTTGACCCAGGCGGTAGCGATCCCACAAGGCTTCGTTTACAGCGGAATAATGCGCCAAAAACGCCTCAAAGGGCACGGAGAGGAGGGCTCCCAAGTCCAATTCCACATACAGTTCTGAAAGCACCGCCCGCGCATTCTCGTCGAAATCCCACAGGGTATGGTCGAGGTCGAAATACAAATGTCCGATGCGGTTCATGATGGGATACAGGATAAAGGAGAGCGGGGGCTTATGGTCTCAGGCGAAGTTAGGCGAGCCGCGTCGAGCCCCTTGAGAAAAAGTCTCGGCCAATCGACGACCGATTCCGTCGCCTTCGTTCGAAAAGTTGAAAAGCTCGATCGTCGGGGCGGTGCGGGGAAATCGGAAATTGAAAGGGTGCCCTGACGACGTTGCGCGTGTCAGGACAGGGGCGTGGAGGGGTGGCCCCGTTTTTCGGAGATGGGCAGGCTGAGAAAATACCTCCTCGAAATCAAATACTTAGACGGTTTTATCCCCATTAAACGCACCGAAGAACGCAAACAACGCACGTATTCCCTTAATTCCATCATCCCAATCTCAAGGAACCCTCAGTCGACGCCCTGATCCGCCGACCGGCTCCGAAGTCTTGTTTCGTTCAAAAAGTCGGATGCAGGGCCACTGATCAACATCGGAAAATCATATGCGGGGCATTCAAAGGAGGCATTCACCGCTTGGATCTGAAGTGCAAAACAAGGCTCGATCTTTTTTCACATGGATCCGAAACGATCATTCTTCCGTTTCCATTTTGGTCGAACAAGCCCGGTATTTCATGGTTCAATGCGAACGACGCCATCCCAATCAAGCCTCAAACCGAGTGTGGGGCGGATGATTCTCTCGACTTCTGAAAAAATAAAATACACGCTTTCAGCACTTTGACTTAGGTTTGAGTTAAATATTCGCTGCGTCGTGTCCGTTTGCTTGCCCCCTTTCCGTAGTAGGGAGTGTAACCCCTAAAACCTTTTGTTATGCGCCTTGCTCTCCTCTGTTCGGCTCTTGTCGCCACCGCCGTCCCGGTTTTGGGACAAAACGGATTTTTAGTATCCGGAACCGTCACCACCCTATCGCCTCCCGGTCAACCCGCTGCGAACCACATCGTAACGGTTGAAGACAGCACCGCTTCTGCCATGGGCAGTCTGACCTACACGGCCGTTGTCGATCTCTCGGGCAACTACAATCTCCAGATCACATCGGTCTCCGCTACGGGTGTGCTGCGGGTTTCGACCACCGACTGTCAAAACAACAGCTATGTCGAGCGTCATCCTTATGCCTTCGGGCCAGGCGCGGTGTTGCTCCCGGCCGTCGACAATTTCACAATTGTCTGTTCGAATGCATTCAATCCTACGCCCGGTCCGCTCGCCTTGGTTCAGGGTTGGTTGCTCGATCCCAATGGCACGCCTTGGAACAACGGATTGGTTTTGATCACCGATTCCGGACTCAACGGAAACGTATTTATTCAGGCGTTTAACCCCACAGACGTGAACGGTTATTATGCAGACAGCTTAAACTTGGCCGATACCGCGGGTCAGATCAGCTTGGGTGTTTTTGATTGCGTAGGCGGCTTTACGGTTCTGTCGACCTACACCTATGCCATCAGCGCGCTGGGTTCGCTCCAGTTGACCGATACTCTGATCACGAACTGCGTCGGGAATGCAAGCGGACCTTATTTTGGTGTAGCCTTTGTTGAAGGCTGGTTGCTCGGCAACGCCACGGGAACCGGTGCTTGGGCCAACGAATTTGTCCAAATTGACGTGACTTCGGGCGGCCAGACGTACAGCTATGCTGCCTCGACCGATGCCTCAGGCTACTACGCAGACAGCATTCCTTTGTTCGATTCGATCGGCACCATCGAAGTGTACATCATCGACTGCGCAGGTCAAGTGGTCGGCACTACCTACAACTACATTGCCGGACCCAATGGCTTGGTCTTTACCGACACCCTCACCGTAGGTTGTTTGCCCGGTGGTCCTTCGAACTGTACTGCCGAGTTCGTGGTCGACACGGTCAACAGCTTCAACGGTCAAGTGGTGTTGTGGAACACTTCTTCGGGCTTCTCAGCCATTGGCAATGCGCAGTTCGCATGGGACTTCGGCGACGGAACCACCTCGAACCTTCCCTTCCCCAGCCATCAGTATGCCCAAGCCGGCATGTATGAAGTGTGCCTCGCACTGTTCGTAAACGACCCCGTAACAGGCAGCGTATGTTTCTCGTCTTATTGCGATTCTCTCGGAATGGACAGCCTTGGCAACCTGATCTACAAAGGCCAGCAAACCGGCTTTGGCTTGACGGTTCTCAATCCCGCCACCATCGGCGTAGGTGAGAACGTTCTCGAACAAGTCCGCCCCTTCCCCAACCCGGCGAACGAGTTTGTCCAAATCTCAGGGCTCACGACTGCTGTCGACTATCGCCTGATTGACGGCTTTGGCCGGACAGTCGCCCAAGGACGCATGGATACCGACGGACGGATCGACGTACAGGCCTTTGCCGCGGGCATTTATGTCTTGCAACTGAACGACGGTTCCGTACAGGCCGCTCACCGATTGCTGCTCAACTAATCTGGTCTCCCGACTGTTTCACCCCCCCTTTTTGAAGGCTTCCGGGCGCCGCTGATGCGGCGCCCTTTGGCATTCCAACCTTCCGGGATATAGCGTCCATGCACCAACCTGCACCCGATTTGCTCCAAGGCTGTTTGCGCAACGATCGTCGAGCCCAATTCGCGCTTTACGATCTGTGCTTTCAAGAATTGATGCGAATTGCTACTCGCTATGCCCCGAACCGCGACGATGCCTCTGCCCTTGTCAATACCGCCTTTATGAAACTCTTGCACAGTTTGGACCGCTACGACGGCCAGCGCCCTTTTGGACCCTGGATGCGCACCCTCGCGGTGCGGGTGGCCATCGACCAACACCGGGCCGAAGTGCAGCGTCAGGAGTGGTTGGTTGGAGACGAGTGGCCCTCGAATGCCGAGCCCGAAGTTTCGGCCGAAATTGTCGATCAACTCGATGTAGAGCACATCGAACGCGCTTTGGCCACCTTGCCCGAAGTGGAGCGCATGGTGTTCAATCTCTTTGCCGTAGAAGGCTTTTCGCACGAAGAAATTGGAGCCGAACTGGGCTTTACGGCCCGCACCAGCCGCCGACTGTTGCATCGCTCTAAAGAATCTCTTCAAAAAATGTTGATTTCCTCTGCACCCGCACAACGCAATGCCGTATGAGCCGATCCTGGACCCACCGAATTAAAGACCGTTTAAACGATCGCGCGTTTGTTCCTCGAGATACAGACCGAGACGCTTTGTCAAAGCTGTTGGACGAGCAATTCCCCTTGAGCCCTCCTGCCCAGACAACAAAATCGTCTTGGCCCCGTGGAGCTTGGGTGGGGGGATTGAGCGCCCTCCTGATGCTGATCGTTCCTTCTGATGGTCTGCAGATTACAGAGAATTCTATCGATCAAAGATTTAAAACTGAGGATGCCCTGAATCGCGCTGTCGAAAGCATCTCTGCAGATGTTTTGACGGGTGCCTTGAATCAAACCCAAACCGCTGCACCTGAAAATGCAGAAACCGAAATCGCCGAAGCAGCAAGAGAACCGAATGCATTCCTGCCTGAGCTAAAAATGAACCGAGCAGGCGAACAGCGTCGCGCTCGCTCCGGGCAAGCATCCGCAGGCGCTTCTGAATTACGGCTTTCTGAACCACGGATTTCTGAAAAACGGCTTTCTGAACAAGCCGTTGACCGCAGTCTTGGATCTGTGGCCTCAGAGGGCAATGCCCGTTCCGCGTCGGAATCGGTCAATCGCCCCCTCGCGACAGGTTCAAATGCCGCCCATGAGCCTCTTGAAGGAGGTGTTCAGGAGTCCGCACCTTCGCCCTACCGCGGGGCTCAAAAAACCATTCCGGCAGCTCCTGCAAACGAAGCTTCGCGAACGGCTCTCGGAGCGACTCCCGAACTGCTTTTCCCGAGCGACAAAATCGCGGCTCGAAGTCTGTTGCTCCCATTGCCTGAACAAAATCGCGCAATTCAACAACCAAGCGATTGGAATCTCAAACGCAAACCTCACAGGTCTTGGGCCCCCGACGGTTTCGGGCTGAGTTCGGGTCCCGGTGTCTCGAAGGGTTGGGAAGCCCAGGGGCTCATCCATTGGCAACGATCGGGATTCCGATGGGGAACCGGCATGGGTACAGGACAAACCGGCGCCGCCCAAAGGCATTCGGAAGCATATTCCTATTGGGACACCGAAACGAGACAAGAGTGGCAAATCACCACCCAATACTTAGCGCAAATTGACTCGACATGGAGAATATTGGGCATCAATCAAGGAGGTTGGGAGATCGACACCACCTACATTCCCGTGGTCGATTCCAATTGGGTTTCTGTACTGGATTCGACCGAACGTTTTGGTATGCTTGAAAAAACCCGTCTTCGTTCGGCTCAATTAATCGAAATTCCAGTGTTCGCCGAGCGGGTATGGTCTCGAGGTCGCTGGGAATTCTCCGGCGGCTTAGGGTTCGGATTCGGTCTGCTGCGCATCGATGCAGATCCTGAATTTGGGTTTGCAGCCGAAGATGTGTTCAGGAGCTCGATTGAATTGAGAATGGGCGCAGACTGGCGGTGGAACGAACACGGCAGTTTGGGTATTGGATGGACCCCGCGCCAGATTTGGTATGCTTCGCCCGACTTCGACCCTGTGGCCGATCTCCGAGCACTTCGCCTCAGAATGTCGTGGCGTTGGTGAGGTGTCGGCTTTCAAAAACGACCTGCCGAAAGCGAAATGGATCCTCCAAGTGCTCAACGAATTAGGCTTGAACATCTCTGACGCCGCGTCTCGAACCCAAACTCCCGGGTTTAAGTCCGAGCTTCAAACCATTTGTTCAAGGGAAAAGGGAGCTTGTTGCGCACTGCCCGTGGAAATTCTCGGAGTTCAGCTCCAAAACCTCTGATATACTCGCTCAGCCCCGGGTCTTTGGTTCCTTCGAAATCAAAAATGAGGGCTTTACCGGAGAAATGGAGAAAAAGCTCGTTCAACAGCCCCGTCATGGCCTGCTTTTCGCGACCCTCCTCGTCTTGCCCGCTGAACAACAGCGTAATTCGATCTCTGTACACCGTGACAAACAACCCGGCAATCGGCGAATTTCGATCGTTGTGTGCCATCCAAAGAAGCCCTTCTCCCCGATGTAGCATTCGGTGTTGAATTCGAAGGTGCGTTTCGTAGTGACGGTCGGTCAAGCTCTGTAAGCTCCGCCCTCTGTTCTCGCGAAAAAGGCGAATCAAAGCTTCGGGAGATCCATGCTCAAAGATCTGGACACCAGAGTTTTTGAATTTCTTTAGATTCCGAAGCGTCCTTTGGTTGTAGCCTTCATAAATATTTTGATAGGACCGATCGAGGCGGAGAACAAAATTGGGTTGGGGCTCGAAACGCCATCCCTTGAGCAAACCTATTTGGTCTGAAGGCCAGTCGCCTTCGTTCAAAAACAGATCAATCCAACGCCATTGAGGGGGCATGGCAGACAAAAAAGCCGAGACCGCTTCGGGTCGAATTTGGTCGGAAAAAACCCCGAGCTGTTGGCTTCCGAAAGGCCGATATGCATAAGTCACCCCCCATTTTCGGTTGACGAAGACAGGCATCACCGAGCGATAATCTCCTTCTATCAAACCATAAACTTGCCCCCCCAACAATTCGAGAAAATACGAGCGCGCATAAATCAGCGATCGAGGATCTGAATCGACGCACAAATCCCATCGCTTCGGGTCCACATCGCCCCATTCGAGGAGCTGAATCATTTCGCCATTTCAGTCCAATTGAAATACAGCGTTTTCCAATCTTTCCATGCCGACAGCATTTCGCTGAGCGTGCGGTCGTGAAAGACGCTTACCATGCTACCCCCATATCGGCGGCATTGTTCGAGGAACATGCTCATTTCTCGAAGGGAATCTTCGGGGCTTTTCCGCAAGTGGTCAATATAGACCGTGTCCATAAAAGGAAAAGGCAGCAGTTTGAGCTCTGTGGCCTCTTCGAGCTCGAGATCGTAAAAGCGAACCCCTCTGCAGGTACCCATTCTCCAACCGGTGCGCCGGGGATAACCCATGCTGTAATCGACGGCAATTCCCGCCTCAGCCAACCGGCGGTAGGTTTCGGGAAACCTCAGTTTGAGATAGTGCTGCCGGCTGCTCTTGAGTCTGCGGTGCACGATTTCTTCAAGTGCTTCTTTTTCAGATAATATACCTGTTGATCTACTGCCCGAAGCATAACTCGGGTGCAAACCGATTTCTGCAAAGTCCGAAAACGAACGCAGCAGCCGATGCATGGCCGGTCTGTGTTGGCCCAGCGATCGATCGAAGGCCCCCGGCTCGGAAAAAAGCGCGAAAAAAATCAAGGAGTAATTGGTCTCCTCCGCTCGGAGCATCAGCTCTTCGTAGGTGTCGTAGGGGTCGGGCTCTATTCCGCGAATCACCCGCAACCTTTTGAAGAGGGTGTTCCAGTCGAGTCGGCTCAGATCGCCCGCAAATCCGTAGGCCGTTCGCAGCAAACCCTTGCCCGAAAAGGCATAGCCATTGTCGACATCGATGGTCGAAACAAATCGGTATTCGCTTTTGGCTCGAACAAACTCCCTGCCTTCAAACTTTTCCCAGAGCTCGAGGGTATACTCGAGCCATTCGTCGACCAGCGGGCGGTGCAAGACGTCGTGGACGGCCTGTGCGCTCTGCCCCGAAGGAAAACGACCGTGTTCGTCGGGGACAAAAGGCAAGTATTCTTCGTATCGGCTAATCAAGTAAAACGAAGCGGCAAACAGATCAAAACCGACCTCGGCTTTAGAAGCGCCGGTCTGAAAAAAAACTGGGAGCCCATTCCATTGCCCCCAGTGAATTTCTTGTTCAAAGATGTCGGTGTCGAACAAGAGATCGCTTCGCTGAACCCGAAAGACTCCGGGTATTCCCAGAGAAGAATAATTGAGACGAAGAGCTTCAACCGCCAGAAACTCTTCGACTTTATCGGTGATGTGAAGCTCAAAACCCGCGAATTCTGAGAGGAGCGTTTCAAGAGCATAAAGTGCGCGCGCGCGCTTTCGATCGACGAGAACCCAGAGCTTTTCGGCTTTATTCAAGTCTCTTCTATCCATAGAGCCCCCCGTTCAAATGCACGGTCTGTCCGGTGAAGTAGGCCGCTTTTTCGGAGGTCAAATAATCGATCAACGCGGCGAGTTCGGCCGTTTCTCCCCATCGATGTGCGGGAATCTTCTGCACAATCTCTTCTTGTGCGCTCGCGCCAAGGGCTTTGATCATCCCTTCTTCCATATATCCCAGGGCGATGGTATTCACCGTGATCCCTTTGGAGACTAATTCTTTTGCCGCGCTGGCTCCCAGACCGATGAGCCCCGCTTTTGAAGCGCCGTAGGCCGTGGCTCCAAAAACCCCCATTTGCGCCACCACCGAAGAGATGTTGACAATTCGGCCAAAAGACCGGCTGCGCATACCGGGCACCAAATGCCTCATCATCAAGAAAGGCGCAGTGAGATTCAAGGCCATCAATCGATTCCAGTCTTCGAGCTCTTGTTTCCACAGTACTTGGCTGTGGCTGATGCCCGCATTGTTGATGAGAATGTCCACCCCACCGAGCTTTTTTTGCACTTCTCCGCACAAATGCCGCACTTCGTCGGCTTCGCTGAGGTCCGCTTGAAAAATTTGAGGGGGGTGATTCCAGTTCACCGAGGCAACCTGCTCTTCAAGCGCATCGCGTTCTCGGTGGCAATGCAGCGCCAGCTGATGTTGAGATGTGCTCCAATGCCGCACCAAAGCACGTCCAAGGCCTCCACTCGCGCCGGTGAGCAATAAAACTCGAGGGCCTGTTCCCGACCGACTCACCTTCCTTCGGGTTGATAGAGACTCACCTTTCGTTCTTTGTATGCCTGCACGAGGACTTCGAGCATTCGGGCTGCGTCCAAAAGTAGGCAATCGGCAGCTCCGAGCCGGGTCCGCACCAAAGCGCCCGAAGATTCGAGCAGCGGGATCAGCCCATCGCAACGCCTTTGCGCTGACCAAACGGGGTCGTGAATTTTGGTCGACATGGCGTGGTTGCTGCCATTCATGTCGCGAACGTCAAACTCAGCCGGATCGGGCAGGTACATAAAGTCCAAACCCAACTCATCTTCAACACAATGCAAGCTCGTTCCCGCTTGGTCAAGGGTCACGCCGGCATACAGGATTTTACCCCGAGCTTCGATCCATCGCCTCCAAGGCGAGCGAGAGCCATAAGGTCGAATGTCTGAGGCGTGATCGGCGGTCAAAAACTCTGCTCGATTTCCAAAAACACAAACGGGTTCGGTGGGGTGAAGACTGCGCAAAACGCCGCTGCGAATTCTGAATTTCTCGCTTACGGCTCCCATGGCACTTGGAGAATGGAGCAGATCGAAGACGGGCTTTTCCTTGGCGTACTCCGCTTGAAGTCCGCGCACGGGCGAGCTCGGCATCATGAGGCAGCCCTCAGAACCCGTGAGTTCGAGGAGCGCATTCAGAACGGTCTCCGCCCCCCCCTGAACCGGACCCAATTTTGACAAACTCGAATGAAATAAGATGGAATCGCCTGTTTTAAGCCCCATAGAACGAAGCTCCGAGACCAGGTCGGCTTGATTGAGCCCTACCCCAAGCTCGATCTGTCGTTCGATTTTCGCGCGTTTCCGCTTTTTGCGAATGGCGCGGATGCCTTCGAGCAGTGTTTTTGGAAGCCAGTTTCTGAAATTCGGCATAGAGAAAAAGCGCCGGTTAGGGCCGATCGTTCTCGGCAGTTTGAGCATCGAGTGCCAGGAACAAATCGAGAGCATACTTCACCCCCCAATTCGGAATTGAAAAAGGTTCGTATCGACCCCAAATCGGATCTGAACCGAACAAGCCACCCCGGGTTTCGGGCAAGTGGGCATAGCTGCCGTGTTGTATGCGCTTCAGCTTCGCGCCCAGACTATTGATCACTTCTCGATACTCCGCCCTTCCGCTCAAACGATCGAGTTTCATCCAGATCAGCGCCAATTGCGCCGCCCCCGTGCACAAAAAAGCTCCGGATCCACGCCAATGCTCATCGTAGCGGCCCTGAAGCACCTGCCGCTCGCCGTAGATCTCCTTCAAAGCGTCGGCTGATTTACGCGCTGCCTCCAACCAATTGGGCTCGCCGAGTTCGAGAGCGCAATCGATCAATCCATCGACGGTGTACGCGAGGGTATGCAGAATGGGGCGGGCGTTGTGCTTGATGCTGTTGTCTGCATTTTGCCACCAGCCGTTCTGCGCTTGATGGCCCAGAGCCCACAAGCATTGTTTGCGGGCTGCTTCTGCCCAGTCCGGACGCTGGTATCTCGAGCTCTGTTTTGCGAGCACGGCAGCGACATAAGTGTCGTAAACACGGGCTTGGCCGAGATGGGCATGTCGAATCCAAGATCCGTTCGGCTCCTGCAACGACACCAACCAGTCGGAGGCTTTGACAAGGGCATTGATGTATTTCTCCCGCTCTTCGGCGGTCGATTCTGTTCGATCGATCAAAGCGCCAAGACCCCGCAGCACTTGTGCTGTGTTGAAAACGACGGTGTCTTTGTTTTGATCGAGATAGCCCCCGACCCAGCCACCCTCGGGCTTTTGTTGTTCAAGCAGCCAGCGGCCCGCCTTCATTGCCGCCGAAATGGCTTCGGGGCGCTCGAGTTGATCTGCTGCGCGAAGCAGGCTGGGAATGATATATCCCGTGGTTTCGGGGTAGGCGCTGGTCCAAGCTGTTGAGACACTCCAACTTGTCATACCGCCATTGCCCGTTTTTTGGCTCCTCAGCAACCAGTCTAAGGCCAAATTTGAGGCCTGCCGAAACGTTCGCTTGTCTGATTCTTTCGGCGTACCGGTCCACTGAGCCAAGAGCAAACGCCGCCCACGGGGACTGCCCAGAAGCGAAGCGAACGATCGCGAATAGAGAGAGAGCGATTTCATTGAGCGATCAAATCTCGGATGAAAATCTCGGCAATTCGCGCGGAGGCTCCCGTGGGTATGTTCAATGATTTGGGCTTGTTTTCTCGAAAGTGCTGAACCGCCAATCGCATGGCATGGAGATCGCTCCCCACCAAGGCCGCTCTGCCTTCTCGAACCCATTCGCCCCATTCGGTTTCTTCTCTCAAAATCAAAACGGGCCTGCCGAGCAAAACCGCTTCTTTTTGCAGACCGCCCGAATCGGTGAGTACCCAATCGGAATTTCGAATCATTCGGATGGTCTCCGCGTACGATTGCGGCGGAAGCAAGCGCCATCGACTCGACCGGAGCAATCTTCGCACCTCGGTATTTTCGGAAGAGCGCAAGCGAAGCCTCGGGTGGAGGATGAACTTGAGCGGCAGATTGAATTCTCCGCCCCAACCGAGCAATGCCTCGAGCATTTTCAACAATTGAGCCGGTTCGTCCAGAGTGGTGTTCCTGTGAAGGGTGACCATGGCAAAAGGGGAGTCGCCGGAATCTTTAAAATCTGATATTCGGTCGAGCATCATTTGAAGTGAGTCAAACATCACATCGCCCACAACCTCCACCTTGCGGCCGATTTCTGAGTTGATTCCTTCGGCATTCAATTGATTCTTGGCCTCTGAGTGCGGGCAGAACAGCCAATGGCTCAAGCGATCGGTTTCGATGCGAATGCGTTCTTCGGGCATGTTGAAATTTCCCGAGCGCAGCCCGGCTTCCACATGCGCCAGGGGGATTCCAAGCGAAGAGGCCGCGCGGGCACCCGCGAGGGTAGATGTCGTGTCGCCGTGAACCACCACGGCTTGGGGTTTGCGTATTTCAAGCAGATGCTTCAAGGCGGAGGTCATGCCTTCGAGGCTGAGGTCGGAAGTTCCAGGCTCGGTCGGAAACAACCGCAGGGGTTCTGGAATTCCGAGCTCGAGAAAAAATCGAGCAGACATAGAGGGCTCGAAATGTTGCCCCGTGTGTACGAGCAATTCGGTCAAGACACCGCTTTGGCGCAGGGCCTGTGAAACTGAAGCCGCCTTGACAAACTGGGGTCTGGCGCCTACGATGTGTGCGATTAAGGGCATGGAAAGGAGGAGTCAAAGCACAGAGCCATCGTCTGCGAAACTATAATACGATCGATCTGCCAAAATGATGTGATCCAAAACCTTTATGTCCATCCAATCTGCGGCCTCCTTGATTTTGCGGGTCAACCGAAGATCGGCGTCGCTGGGCTTTAAGGCGCCACTCGGATGGTTGTGTGCCAGCAAGACACTCGAGGCTCTGCACTCCAAGGCGTGTCTCAGAATGATTCGCACATCGGCAACCGTACCGTTGAGCCCTCCTTGGCTGATTCGAACGGTTCGAATCGGTCGATTTGCGGTATTGAGATAGGCACACCAAAATTCTTCGTGTGGCAAATCTTCAAAGTGAACGAAAAAATGAGCGAAGGCGTCCTTGCTTCCCGAAATCGGTAGCTTCGGAGCACCCCCGCTCAACCCACGTCTTCGTCCGAGTTCCAATGCAGCCGATACCAACACGGCCTTCGCACTGCCGATCCCCTCGTAAGAGGTGAGCTCCGATATGTCTAAACTCCCGAGTTGCACGAGGTTGTTCTGACAATCAAAGAGCACTTTTCGGGCAATGTCAAGCGCAGAGCTTTTGGCTGTACCGGTGTTGATGAGCAGAGCGAGCAGTTCCGCATCGGAAAGCACCGACCTGCCAGATACGAGAAGCTTTTCGCGCGGTCGCTCCGATTCTGCCAGCATACGCATCGGTAAATGGACTATGCTCATGGGATTTGTTTGAACAAAGGTGCGTCCGATGCGGAATATTCTGACCTACTTTTCTTTCATTTTATAAACAGATGCGTCGGAATCCGCATAAAAAACCCCGCCGAAGCGGGGCTCTTTGCTGTTCTCTTGGGCTGATCAGCGGCGCAAAAGCCGCTCCACAGAGGCAGAGCCTCCAATCTTTAAGAGGTAGACACCGGCAGCGTGTCCCGAAAGGTCAATGGCCGTTTCGTCGCTCGTTGAAGTGCCCGAAATCAAAATCCGTCCGAGTGCGTCGGTCACGACATAGGGCGATCCGCTCTCGAATCCGGCGTAAAACACATCTGCGCTGGGGTTGGGATACACCGAAACCCGCGAGGCGACATCCGCATCTTCAAAACCGAACTCGCTCTTGCAGCTTCCCGCGTTGTAGCCCCGGCTCAAGAAGCAGGCCGGTGCGGAAGTCTTGGCGCCTGTTCCGTCGTTGTAGCGCACGTAGACCGTAAAGTCGTAATTGCCGTTGCACAAACCGAGGCCCGTAAAGTCGACAATCGAGCTGGTATTGGTCGTCAGAGGCAACTGATTGAAGTTTGTCGTGCCGCGCAAACGATAAGCCACTCTGTATCCGATCAAGGTCGAGCCT
The DNA here is from genome assembly GCA_041739275.1 of Schleiferiaceae bacterium. GTDB lineage: Bacteria > Bacteroidota > Bacteroidia > Flavobacteriales > Schleiferiaceae > WGMI01. Next base: position 13,149 of record JBGSOF010000027.1, read on the forward strand.
ACGGGCAAACTCACCGGATTCCAACTGACGTTAAAGGTTTGAGCCGAGGGCTTCAAAACACTGATCAGCGATGTCGCGAATGCCGTACCCGCCGGGTCGACCACTTCAAAGGTGTCTACCGCCTGGCAGCCTCGGGCATCGGTGACGCGCACCCAATAGGTGCCTGCGGGCACAACCACAAACTTGGTCGTTTCGCCCGTGCTCCACTCAATGGTTTTAAGACCGATTCCGCCCGAAAATCCCGCGCGCAAGGTCGCATCGTCTCCGGCGCAGAACGGAGATTCCACTTGAACAATCGCCAAGTTGAGCGGAGTGCAAGGCACTGTGTTCAAGCGAATGAGCGGTGCATTCAACACCCGCGACCCTGTGAAACCCGTATACCAGTTCGGGCTGGCGATGGTGTAGTACATCAACTTGGTCAAACCTTCGGCCTCCCAGCTTTGATCGTTGAGCAATTGGATGGCTCCAACTCCTCCGCTGCCCGTGGGGTTGAGTCGCGCGATGACGTAATAGCCGCTCACCGCGGGCAACTGCAAGGGGGCTCCGGTGGTGGTCAGGTCGAAGCGAATAATGCCCGCGCTCACATCTCCGGCAGTCACCGTGTGCGAGACCGATTTAAGAGGGGTCGCAAACGTGGGAAAGGTCGATGAATCGTGCACCGAGACATTGATCACCGATCCGGGAACGGTTCCGGGACCAATAAACACATCGACCGAAGTCGCATTGGCGCGATCGTTGTTTTGGATGTCGAAGCGCGAGGCGATGGCCGAATTGGCCGCCCCAATTTGAGCGGTTCCGATGTAGTTGTCCGCATTTGCAAAATCGAGCGACAAAATGCTGTCGTCCACCACAAACACACCCGTGTCTGAGAGCAAGGTGAGCGAATCTGAAACCACCTTAAAAACAAAGGTGTACGCCCCCAAAGCCGCGGGAACAAACGGGTCGGCGAACGTATTGAGGGTGTTCAGGTCGAGGGTATCGCCGGGGAACAAGGTATCCAAAACAGCACTGCTCCGAGTTGCGAAGGTTGCCCCACCGTTGAGCTGAAAATCAATGTCCAATCGAACATTGGTCAGTGCTTCGGCTCCGCTGTTGAGCACGTTTGCGTAGAAAAAGACTTCGCGGCTTTGATCGAGGGTGTTGATGCCCAATTTTGAAGCTCCGGCATTCGGTTCAAAGACCAATTCCTGCGGGCTGAAGCCGTTCCAAGCCACGTATTCGGCTCGGTAGTCGGGTACCCCGATGAGCTGAACGTCGTCGATCATCCAGAAATAATAGTCTCCGTCGAAGCGAAAGCGAAAGCGCACGTTCGATTGCCCTCCCACAGCGGCACTGATGTTGCGAACTTCGACATCGTTCGAAGGGGTCAAGCCATTCACGCCAATCTCCGAATTGTAGGTAAAGGTGTATGGCCAAGTTGTTCCCCCGTCGATCGAAAAGTCGACATAAGTACCCGAGAGCGCCGTGTTGCCTCCTATGCCCGCAAACTTTCGGTAGTATTGGTTGAACTGAAAGTCGACGGTTGAAAAGTCTCCGAGATCGATCACTTCTGACACCAAATACGCCGTGTGCGGCGACGCGCTCGCTCCACCCCCGAAGTTGCCCGCAACTCCGTTGTTGTCGAGATAGTCCGAGTCAAAAATAAAGAAGCCGTTGGTGCGCGTAGGGCTTTGAATGACACCCGTTCCGGTGGCATAAGCCCCTTGGGAGCCTGTATTGGTGTTCGGGGTGGTCGAAGGGCCTCTGTACACCCATTTTGTACTCGCAGGGGTTCCTCCGATTCCATTGGGCGTAGACCAGCCGGCCGGCAAACCGGTCGAAAAATCCCAAGTCACGATTACGGTTTCGGGTGTATTTGAGGCGGGAGCCAACACCCATTGCTTCCACTCCCGTCCGGCTACGACTTCGGCCGATCGCTCCATGTTGCGCTCAGAAACGGCGAACGATTCCGATCCTGATCGGCGAGTTTCAGGGATGCTATTTTGAGCAAAGACCGGCACAGTCGCCGCCAATGCCCATGCACAAGCTGCCACTTTGTAGAATGCTTTTTTCATCGACTCAAGGGAATTAGGTTAAAGTTTTGTGAAGAAAGCGAATCATTCGCTGATTTCCAAATAAATGGAATTGTAAAATTTATTGATTTCATACATCGAAAACCATAAAAAAACCCCGCCGAGGCGGGGTTGAAAACATTCAGACGGGGCCGATTTCAGCGAATCAGCGTAAAGAATCCGCGCTGTTCGACGGGAACCGCTTCGAGCGACTGATACTTGAGATAGTATTGATACACCCCGATCGGCGCTTCGCTGCCTTCGTAGTTGCCGTCCCATTTCTCGCCCGGCTTGTCGGAGTCGAACATCAACTCTCCCCAGCGATTGAGAATGTAGAAGCGGTAGTTCTTGCGCTCTTTTCCAAACACCTTAGACGGACCGAATAGTCGGTTCTCTTCGACTGCGCTGTTCGGGTTAAAAGCCGATGGCAAGAACACTCTGGCTTCGTGTATGGCGCAATCTTGGTTCGATTGGCTCTTAAATGCCTCGCCGTTGATGTCGACAAATCCGAGCGGGTTGTCTTGTTCTTCGGCCACCACATAGTAGCAAAAACGCCCTTCGTTGGAAATGCTCGGGCTGATAAAGTCGTAATAGCTGGTGTCCGTACCCGGAACCGTGGCCACCGGAACAAAACCATAGCCTTCTTGCGCAGCGCGATAGATGGTATACGTCCCGACAATTCCACCCCATTGCTGGTATGGATTCCAACGCAGCAAATTGGTGGCTCCCCCCAGAGGTTCGACCTGCAAAAAGATGTTGCGCGCAATGTTCGAAACGGTGTCGCGCGCCCCGCAGCTGTCGAGAGCCGAAACGCGATACCAGTACATGCGGTTGTCGGCATCGGCCCCATAATCGGTGTACAGCAACACATAGGGCGGTTGTGCCGGCTTGGGCACTGTGCCCACGGGCAAAAAGGGTCCGGTGGGGTTGTCGGAACGCTCGTAGGTAAAGTTCACCACGTCGGCCGTTCCGTCGATATAGGTCGTCAAATCAATGGCATCCAAAGAATTGGTCGCCTTGCCCAGATAGAGCAAACGAGATTTGTTCGGTACGTTGGCCGTGAGGCAAATTCGGTTGCTCACCGCGGTTAAGTTCTGCACGGTGTCGACCGCGCGCACCACATAGCAATAGGTGTATCCGTTCTGCAAGGCCAGGTGCAGATAACTGCTGTCGGCCTCGCTTTGACTGTTCAACAAAACTGTGTTCGGGAATCCGCCCGGAGGGGTGATTTCAACCATGACGCGGTATTCGTGTACATTAAAGCCCTTGTATTCGGTCCAAGTGAGGTTGTTGTTGCCCGTGCACTTGTCGAGGTAGTTCTTCAGCAGCATCGTTCGATGCCTCACTACAGCCAAGTCGTCGCTTTGGTTGCCGCAAGAGTCGGTGGAGATGATCTTGTACGTCTCGGAGCGCTCGTCGGCTTGAGAGCCGGGAATGAGGTACGGCATGGGCGTGCCGGCGGGGATGGTATCGACGATATCATACTGCCCCAAGGAGGCATTCCACTGGAGCAGATAATAGGCATTCACGTCGTCTGATGTACTCGCAGCGAACGAAATCGCGGCTTGAGATCCCGACACCGAGATGCTGTCGATCAACATGATGTCGTCGTTGGTGTTGTCAGAGAAATAGCCCGAGTCGAGATTCGATCCGCAATAGCCTCCGTTAATCGGAACGCGCACCTGATAGTTGACAAAAGCCCCGCAAAACGAAGCGGTGTCTGTGTAGTTCGTGTCTGTGGTGGCTCCAACTTGTACCCAGTTGTTCGAGTTTTGGGGTACCTCGGCCCATATTTCGTAGTTCGTAACCCCACTGCCGATCGATGTCCAGTTCATCACAGCAAAACTGGCGCTGGTCGGGGGCAAAGGGGTCATGTCCATAAACATAATCCCCACCGTATCTGAGGGATTGCTGATGTAGTCGCACTGAGTATTGACGCGCATGTAGTACAAGCCGTCGCCGTTGTTGGCCAAACCGTTGAGAACGGCTTGAGCGGTGGAGTATCCGTAGACGGTGTCGACCGGGGTAAATGCCGCATTGGCCGGCACATTGGGCTTGTAGTAGACGATGTAGTAGTTAAACTGGAAACCGGTGTCCAAAGGTGGGGTCCAGCTCAAGTTGACATCTCCATTGGCCGCGATCCCCGCGCAGTTCATTAAGGGGGGCTCGGAGGGATCTGCCAAAACCGTTACCTTGAGCGTGGCGATGCTGATGGCCGGGGCCGGACAGAAATTGTCCTGCATGCGCATTGCAAAAGTGTAGGTGTTTTGAAACGAGCCGCAGCCGTTGGAAACTGAGAGGTGGTTGCAGTCGGTATCCCAGTTAAAGATGACCGTATTGTTGGCCACCGCGCTGAACGAGCCTCCATTGCCGGGGCCGGGGCTAATCGTAGCGCAGGGTGGATTCAAACAACCCGTGGCTGCGTTGGTGATGGGCACGCCCAGCTGCCCCCCCGTGGCTTGGAATTGAATGGTCTGCAGGCCAAAGGTGACCGGGGTCAAGTCGTAGTCGGCGGCGTTGAGCGTAAAAGCGACCAAATCTCCCGCATAGGCCGTGGCGCTGTACTGAAAACCATTCTGGGTAATTGGCACCGAACCCGGACTCGGAGTCATGGTTAAAACGGGCTTGTTGTTCGGGTCGGTACAGGCCAAAAGAGTAATCTGAATATCTCGATAAATCTCGGCCACTCTTTGCCCGCATTTCCAAGCTTCAACGACCACACAAGTCACATAACTTCCTGAAGTGTAGCTGGTATAGCTGATTTGACCTGAAAGGGGATCCAGATTGGCCGGTACGTTCTGAGAATTTTGAGCAGTTCCGGGCAGAGGACTCGTCGTGCTGTATCCCGTGGCCCAAGTGACCGGATTCGGGTTCGCCGGAGGGTTCCAACCGGTGCCGGCACCTGGATCGTCGAGTGGGTCTGCCCAGCGATAGTAAATACTGTCGAGCTCAGGGTCGGTGGCGTTGTGGTTGTAGGTGAAAGGATAACCCGTACAAATTACTGTATTTGGAGATTCCGTAAAGCGGGGAGAACTGTCGTAACAAGGGTTCGCATTGTTCGGAGCCGTGGCCCCGGGAGGTACGTAGGGATACATGATTGCGCGCAACGTATGGCCAGTGCCGCTGGCACCCGTAATGTTGTCAACGGTGTTGTTTCTGCAGCAAGAATTCCATGTGAAGACCCAGCCTGCGGCACTGGGTGTTCCTGAGAGGGTAACGGGCGCACTTTCATAATAATTCTCTTGAACGGCACCATCTCCATTGCCATTCGACCCCGTAAAGGCGCCACACGAAATGGTTAATGCACCGGGCCAAGGAGCGCAATCGGGAGAGACGTCAGTCATCGTAATCAAAGGCATGGGAACCGTCAAAGAGCCACCTACGCTAGGGTAATTTCGAATGGTGATTTGCTCGCCCGACGTTAAAGGGATACCGTTACAGTCTCTATAAATTTTCATTTTCAGTCGATACTGCCCGTTCGGCAGGCAGTCCCACCAAATCTCTCCGCCCATAATGTGCGAGGCCGAAGCAGAGCCTGCAGACAAAAGGGCCAGTGCGGTAAATAACAACGAGCGAAGCGTTCGTAGCATGGGTTCTAACAATTGTTACACAAACCTAATCGATGCAAATCGCGCAGAGTCGAGACCTTATTGTAACCGAGCATTCACCGATTCAGGGGGCACTTCGCTTTATTGAATCGGACGAGCAGGCATTTCCAAATATTAGAAATCCTCCATTTTTCGGAATCCGAGCGTGGTGCGATTGTACTCTTCAACCACTTCGCGCACAATTTCTCGAGCCGGCAACAGCGCGTTTATGGCTGCGGAAACCTGCCCAATCTCGAGCTCGCCCGCTTCCAAATCTCCTTCGTACATGCCCTTTTTCGCCCTTCCCCGCCCCAAAAGCTCTTGCAATTCCTCGGCAGAAGCCGCCCGCGCTTCTGCACTTCTCACTTGCTCGTAAAACGCGTTGTGCAGCAAGCGCACCGGAGTCAAGGCTTTCAAGCTGAGGCTCGTGTCGCCCTCTTTCGCTTCGAGTACGCTCATTTTAAAGTTGATGTGAGCACTGCTTTCGTTCGAGGCCACAAACCGACTGCCGATTTGAACCCCATCGGCCCCCAAGGCCATGGCGGCGGCCATTCCGCGTCCACTCCCGATGCCCCCGGCCGCGATCAGAGGCAGATGAATGGCCTCTCGCACCAAGGGGATCAAACAAAAGGTCGTGGTTTCTTCGCGACCGTTGTGCCCCCCGGCTTCAAAACCTTCGGCCACCACGGCATCTACCCCGGCCTCTTGGCTTTTGAGCGCAAACTTGGCGCTACTCACCACATGCACCACCGTTCGGCCTTCAGCCTTTAGGATGGAAGTCCAGGTTTTGGGATTGCCCGCCGAAGTAAAAACGATCGGGACCTTGAGCTCGAGAATCGTTTGAAGATGCTTGTCGATGTCGGGATACAACAGAGGGAGGTTGACTCCGAACGGCATGTCGGTGGCCGCTTGAGTTCGAAGTATTTGATCTCGAAGCTCGTCGGGATACATACTCCCCGCCCCGAGCAGACCCAGCCCACCGGCATTGCTTACGGCCGAGGCCAGTTCCCAGCCCGAGCACCAGATCATTCCGGCTTGCACAATGGGGTAGCGAATTCCGAAAAGCGAACAAATGCGTTGAAAATTCATAACCGTCATTTTAAATCAGGCCGAACTGTGGCGATTTCGGGCGATTGAGGCTTAAACATAAGTCTGAAAATCGCGACATCGCACCTTGCTTTTTTAGCTTTCTGCAGTCCGTAGCTTTGCAGTCTATAATGAGCATGATCTGCATCCAGAGGCGAGAGCGGTTTAGCGCCGCGCACCAGCTCTACAACCCGCAGTGGAGCGAAGAGCAAAACGAAGCGGTCTTTGGCCGTTGTGCCAATCGAAATTTCCACGGTCACAATTTCAACCTCATCGTCACGGTCAAGGGAAGACCTCATCCCGACACGGGCTTTGTGATGAATTTATCAGACCTCAAGCACCTGATTCGCACGCATATTATCGACTGGGTCGACCACCGAAATCTGAATACCGATGTCCCTTTCATGAAAGGAAAAATGGCTTCGACCGAAGTTTTGGCCATCGAGTTTTGGAAGATCCTCAAGCCGCTGATTCAGGTCGACGGCCCCGGTTTGCACTGCATCCGCCTCGAAGAAACCGAGAATAATTTCGTCGAATACTACGGAGAATAACGATGATGAAAACAGCCTATGTGTTCCCCGGCCAAGGCGCGCAGTTCAGCGGCATGGGCCGCGATTTATTCGACCGTTCGATCGAGGCACGCTTTCGATTCGAGACGGCCAACCGCGTTTTGGGCTTCGATCTGAGCGCGATTATGTTCGAGGGTTCAGACGAAGAGCTCAAGCAGACCAAAGTAACCCAACCTGCTGTTTTCGTTCATTCTATGGCTGCCGTGGCCGCCCTTGGGGTCGATTTTAAGCCCGACATGTGCGCGGGGCATTCGCTGGGCGAGTTTTCAGCCCTGGTGGCCTCGGGCGTTCTGACCTACGAAGACGGATTGAAATTGGTCTACGAACGCGCTTTGGCCATGCAGGCCGCTTGCGAGTTGAAGCCTTCGACCATGGCCGCGGTTTTGGGCCTCGAAGATGCCATAGTTGAGCATATTTGTTCTGATATTCAAGGCATTGTAGTCGCCGCGAACTACAACTGCCCCGGGCAACTCGTCATTTCGGGCGAAGTACCCGCCATCGAAGCCGCCGTAGAAAAGCTCAAAGAAGCCGGTGCCAAGCGCGCACTGATCTTGCCCGTGGGCGGAGCGTTTCACAGCCCCTTGATGGAGCCCGCCAAAGAGCGTTTGGCCAAGGCCATAGCGAGCACAGAATTCAAAGACGCCCTCTGCCCGGTCTATCAAAATGCAAGCGCGCTGCCGAATACCGACGCCGGTCGCATCAAAGAACAGCTCATCGAGCAACTTACGGCTCCCGTCAAGTGGACCCAGAGCGTTCTGAAAATGGTCGAAGACGGAGCCGGGCGATTTGTTGAACTCGGCCCCGGAAAAGTGCTACAAGGTTTGGTCAAGAAAATCGCCCCTCAAGTCGAGACTGCCTAATGGAAGGGGTTGTTGTGCAGGCTCCTTCGAACATTGCCTTGGTCAAATACTGGGGAAAGCGCGAAGGACAAATACCTTGGAACCCATCGGTTTCTCTGACCCTGAGTTCGAGCCTTACCCGAACCGAAGTACTCTGGGAACCCGGAGAATTCGCCATCGATTTTGAGTTTGAAGGGCGACCCAAACCCGAGTTTGTTCCCAAGATCGAGCAGTTCTTTCAACGAGCGTCTCCCTTGGTGGCCGGATTGTTCGACCATCGATTTGTAATTCGCTCTTCGAACAGCTTTCCGCACAGCAGCGGCATCGCCAGTTCGGCCTCGGCATTCGCGGCCTTGGGGTGTGCTCTGGCGCAATTCGACTCGGGCTCGAACGACTGGAACCGAACTACCGCCTCTGAACTGGCCCGGCTGGGCAGCGGGAGCGCGGCGCGATCGATTCAAGGACCGGTGATGATGTGGGGAGAAAGCCCACTCGTGGCGAATTCCAGCGATCGCCATGCCGTAAAACTCGAAACAATCCACCCCGTTTTCGAGAGCTATAAAGACCGCATTTTAATTGTTGAAACAGGTCAGAAGAAGGTAAGCTCGACTCAAGGGCACGGCTTGATGAACGGACATCCCTTTGGCAAGGCCCGAATCGAGATGGCTCATCAACGCATGGCCGATGTGCTGCACGCCCTCGAAACAGGCGATCTGGAACAGTTTGGGGCCTGTGTCGAAGCCGAAGCGCTCACGCTTCACGCCCTGATGATGAGCTCTTTGCCTTCGTTCATTTTGATGAGGCCGAACACCTTGGCCCTCATCGAAAAAGTGCTTGAACTGAGGGCTTCGACCAAATGGCCGATATTCTTTACCCTCGATGCGGGAGCCAACTTGCACCTTCTGTTTCCGAAGGAATTCGAACAAAAAATCGCTGATTTCGTTCAAACGGAATGTATCGATCTTTGCCAAGACGGATTGTCCTTGGACGATGAAGTCGGCAAAGGATGTCAGTTAACGCGCGTCAACGCATCGACCCCAGCTTGAAAACAGAAACCAACCCGCTGTTCTACGCCAAAGTATTGCTCTTTGGAGAATACGGAATCATTAAAGATTCCATGGGTCTGAGCATTCCCTATGCCGATTTTCAAGGGGCTTTGAGCCTCGACAACCGGGGAGCGGACACGGCCCCGTCCAACGAATCGCTCCGCGCCTACGCCCAATCTCTTCGGGCACTCGATGGTGCAGGCGAGTTGCCCTGTGCGCTCGACCTCGACCGCTTTGAGGCTGAATTGACCCAAGGGCTTTATTTTGATTCGAGCATTCCCCAGGGTTTTGGAGTGGGGAGTTCGGGGGCTTTGGTTGCCGCCGTTTATGCGCGCTATGCCGTGCAGCCGATTTCGAACGAAGCGAATCGCCGAGAAGACATCGTCGAACTCAAGCGAATTTTCGGCCGGCTCGAGTCGTTTTTTCACGGGAAGTCTTCGGGCATCGACCCCTTGATTTGCTATCTCGGCCTGCCTTTGTTGATCGAATCTCCCGAGCGTTTGGGCACCGTTCAAATTCCCCATTCCGCGGAGGGAAAAGGCGGCATTTTCTTGATTTCTTCGGGCCAGCCGGGTTCGACCCACAGCATGGTGAACATCTTTCTCGAAAAGATGAAAAACGAAGGCTTCAGAACCATGCTCAAAGAGCAGTTCGTCAAGTACAACGACGCCTGCATCAAGGCCTTTCTCAAAGGAAAACCCCAGAGCCTTTTCAGAAACCTCAAATCGCTGAGTTCGCTCTTGCTCGACAACTTCAGCCCCATGATTCCCGATCGCTTTCACCAGCTTTGGAAAGATGGAATCGAATCGGGCGACTATTATCTAAAACTCTGTGGATCAGGCGGAGGCGGTTATATTCTCGGCTTTGCCCGCGATTTTGAAAAGGCCAAGACCCGACTCGCCGAATACCATCCTGAATTGATTCACCGGCTCTGAGCATGTCGCGCCGTCCCTGGCTGTTCGCGCTCAAATCGCTGGCGCTGCTGTCCTCGGTTCGATGGTACAATGTTCTGCTCCTGGCCATTGCACAATATTTAGCTTCGATTTTCGTGCTCTCACCACCGAGCTCGCTCTGGCAGCTTGTCTCGGATTACAAGCTGCATCTACTGGTCTTGTCGACTTCTTTGGTGGTGTCGGCGGGTTTTATTCTCAACGGCTTTTACGATGCCGACAAAGACCTCGTCAACCGGCCGCTTCAAACAGCTTTCGAGCGCTTGGTAAGCCGGAGAACCTCGCTCAACCTCTATTTAATTTTCAATTTCGCGGGCCTGGTGTTGGCCTCGGTTTTGTCCTGGCGCGCTGTCGCTTTTTTCGCGACCTACGCCTTGGCGCTTTGGCTCTATTCTCACAAGTTTAAAAAGCTCGCCTACCTCGGGAACCTCAGCGCCGCCTTGCTCTCGTTCGTTCCCTTTTTCGCCTTGCTTCTCTATTACCGGTCCTTCCACCTCGGCTTGATTACTTATGTCGCCTTTTTGTTCACCATTGAACTCGGGCGGCAATTGGTGAAAGATGTCGAGGGAATGAAGGGCGATTTGATCTTCGGTTATCCGACCATCCCCGCACTCGAGGGGCGGAGCGGGCTGAGAGCTCATTTTACCGGGCTCCTCGGATTCTCGAGCGCCACGGCTGCCCTGCACGTTTTTTTGTGGAAGCAGGCGCCTCAGTGGGGGATTGTCTTGCTCGGCGAAGTACTCATGCTCTGGGCTTTGCTGCGTATTCCGCCCAGTTTGAATCAAGCCCGCTCGGCTCGGAGGCTGCATTTGGCCTTCAAGATTTGCCTGGTTCTGGGCGTGCTTTCGCTCTCAAGGCTTTGAGCCCCTGGACGGGCTAAAGACTGGCGTTTAGTTTTTCTTCGATGTCTCTGCGAAGGTGAACATTGAGATGATTCTGCTGCTGCAAGAGCGCGAGGCGACGCGCATCGTCCGAAGGATTTTTGAGCTCTTCGCGCACCGCTTGGAGCATTTTGACGACCTTTCTCTTGATCATCCGAAGAATCAAATCTTTGCAAAGCTGAGAGAGATCGGTCGGCTTGACGTAAATCGACTTGCGCTCCCAGTCGCTGAGTTTGTAGGGTTCGAAGATCAAGCCCGCGGTGAGCTCGCTGAGTTGGGAATCCTCAGAATTCAAAAAATCCTCGATCGAGAAAATGGCTTTTCCGTCGACAAAGCCCTTTCGGATGCGTTCGTAGAGCGACTTAAACGCGGGATCCTCTACTTCGATGGAGTTCAGGTCCATCTCTTCGATTAAATAGCGCATCACTTCGACCTCTTCGGCTGCCGAACTCAATTGCTCCGAAAACTGCTCGATTTCGACCGAGATCTTCCGATGGCCTTCGTTCAAAAGCAGCCTCAAGAGCTCGCGTTCAAGCACGCGGTCGGGCGAGTGTGCAAGGGCATGTTCTCGTTCGGGTTCCACAACCACTTTGAGCCCGCCTTCATCTGCCGCTTCAGCCGCAGGCTCCGGGGCTTGTTGATCGGCTCTCCTGCGGTCGCGTTCGAGTTCGCGGCTTTTCTCGCGTTCGAGCCTTGAAAGCGCTTGAGCCAGTTCGGCTTGGAGCAGGCGCTCTTCCATGCCCACCCGCTTGGCCACTTCGCGCAAATACACATCGCGTTCGAGCGGATTTGGCAACAGAGCGACCGAGCGAATCAGTTCCGTGGCCACCCCGACTTTCTTTAGCGGATCTCCGGCCGCGTCTTCAAGCAGCAAGCCTGCCTTAAACTGCACAAAATCAGTTTGTTCTCTCTCAATAAACTCGAGAAATTCCGCTTTGCTCACCGATCGGGCATAGCTGTCGGGGTCGTGTCCATCCGGCAGTAGAACCACATTTACCCGCAGCCCTTCGGCCAAAACCAAATCGATGCCGCGCAGCGAAGCTCGAATTCCCGCAGGGTCTCCGTCGTAGAGAATCGTCAAGTTGTTGGTGAGCCTCTTGACGAGCCTTATTTGCTCGATGGTGAGCGAAGTACCCGCCGAGGCCACGGTGTTTTCGATGCCCGCTTGATGCATGGAAAGCACATCGGTATAGCCTTCGACGAGCAAGCAGCGGTCGGCCTGAACCATGGCCTTGCGCGCCTGATAAAGCCCGTAGAGCACCTTGCTCTTGTGGTAGATCTCCGATTCGGGGCTGTTGACGTACTTCGGAGCTTTGGCATCGCTGCGAAGAATCCTTCCCCCAAAACCGACGACGCGTCCCGAGAGCCCATGGATGGGGAAAATCACACGAGCTCGAAACAGATCGCTGAGTTTGCCGTCTTCGTACTTGCGCGAAAGCCCTGTTGCGAGCAAAAACTCTTCGCGATAGGCCTTCGAAAGGGCCTCTCGGGTAAATGCATCCGAGCTCTCTGCACTGATTCCGAGCTCAAAAGACCGAATGATCTCCGCGCTAAATCCGCGCTCTTTAAAGTAGCCCAAGCCCACCGAGCGCCCTTCGTCGGTATGCCAAAGACGATCGACATAATAATTTCGGGCGAACTCGTTCACCAAAAAAAGGCTTTCTCGAAGGCTTGCGGTTTGCTCTTCTTCGGGGCTGCCCTCTTCTTCTTCGATGGGGATGTTATAGCGTTTGGCAAGCAGGCGAAGCACTTCCGGATAGCTCAAATGCTCGAGCTCCATCAAGAAGTTGATCACGCTTCCGCCCTTGCCCGAGCTAAAGTCTTTGAAGATTTGCTTAGACGGGACGACGTAAAACGAAGGGGTGCGCTCGTTGTTAAATGGGCTCAGACCTCGGTAACTCGAACCCGACTTTTTGAGTTGGACATAATCGCCAATGACCTCTTCGATTCGAACGACATCGAAAATTCGATCGATGGTGTTTCTCGTAATCCTTCCCACAAGTTCGAAATTAGGCGATCAGCGGTCGCGTTCGACGACATAGTCGGCCAAAGCCCGAAGTGCCTCTGCGGCAGGATGTTCTCCTTGCATCGCCAAAATTTCAAACGCCTTGGCGCGGTGGGCGTTCATCACTGTTTCGGCATAGCGCACTCCGCCCGATGAGCGCACAAAATCGAGGACTTCGGCCACTTTTTTGGGGTCGTTCGATTCTTTTTTCACCAAGCGCATCACCCTGCGTTTGTCGCTGCTCGAGGCATCAGAAAGGGCGCGGATCAAGGGAAGAGTCATTTTCTGTTCCTTGATGTCGATGCCCGTAGGTTTGCCCGTTTTGCTGATGCGCTCGTAGTCGAACAAATCGTCTTTGATTTGAAAGGCCATTCCCAACTCGTGCCCGAACGATTTCATCAGGTCTATTTGCTCTGCGTCCGCCCCGGCACTCGAAGCGCCCACGGCACAGCAGGCGGCGATCAAGGAGGCCGTTTTTTGACGGATAATTTCGTAGTAAATCGACTCATCGATGTCGAGTTTCCGCGCTTTTTCTATTTGTAGAAGCTCGCCTTCAGACATTTCGCGTACGGCGTCGCTCACCAATTCGAGTGTTTTGAATTCCCCGGCTCCGGTCACGAGCAATTGTCCTTTGGCCAAGAGGTAATCGCCGACCAAAACAGATATTTTATTCTTCCAGAGTGCGTTGAGGCTCAAAAAGCCCCGGCGGTAGTAGGAGTCGTCCACGACGTCGTCGTGCACCAAAGTGGCCGTGTGGATCATTTCGATAAAAGAAGCTCCTCGATGTGTGGCTTCAGAAATCTCTCCGTGGAGCTTTGCACTCAAAAAGACCAGCATCGGCCTGAGCTGTTTGCCTTTGCGACGGACCAAATAGTGAGTGATCCGATCAAGCAAAGGAACCTTGCTCGCCAAGGCCTTTCGAAAGATCTGTTCGAACTCGGCCATTTCGGCCGCAATCGGTTGTTGTATGCGCTTGAGAGTGTCCAAGAGTGGCGAAGAGCGAAAGTAAGACCCAGAAGGCGAGCGAGCGGTTTAAGCAGTCTGCTGTCAAAACAATTGCTTGAAACGAGAACGCTTCCTGGCTTAAAGCTCATAACGTCCATTGAATCTCCGGAGAAAATAGTTTGTTCTCTGCAGGCCGAATCTCAAGCTGCGTTTTAGTTTTACTCCGAACCAAGGCTTTTTTCGCAAAGCTTAGTCGATGGGCCAAGCGATTATTTGTCTCGGCACTGGAAAGGATAAATAAAATGAAAATAAATTCTTTCTTAAACAGTCGCAAGTACGAACTGCTTTTGATTGCTTTAGTGCAACATTTATTCATTGGAATTATCGTCAACGATATGCCTTTTTATACGAAAGTGCTCTGGCCGGTGAACATGATTATCCTAGGGCTGGCAAGCATCGGCGTATTCATTGAGAAGGGAAAGTTCAAAAATGCAATTAAGAATTTTCTCACCCTTGTAGTGATCGCTTTCCCCATCCTCCTCCCCTTCTTTAAAGATGTTCCCGAGTTTATGTCTATGCTCAACCTGAGTTATGTCCTCTTCTTTTCCTTTATTTTCTTGGAGGTTTTTCAGTTCCTATTAAAGCCAAATTATATTGACAAAGACCTCATTTCGGCGGCGGCCTGTGGCCTGTTGCTCTTGATCGAGACTTTTGTTTTTCTATTTCAAATATGGGTTTATTCCGACCCGAATTCTTTCAAGGGAATTGACTACACCAGCCCGGCGCATACGTTCATCGACCTGGTATACTATTGTTCGATTACCATGACCACCATAGGCTACGGAGATATCACTCCAAATGCACACTACACCAAGCTGGCTGCTTCGCTGATCGGAATTGCCGGATAGTTTTATTCAGTCGTCTTGGTCGGAATTTTAATTAGCAAGTTTACAAATCGCCAAAATTCAGTCTAAATGCACACGGGCAGACACTACAAACTGACAGAATTTTTGCTTTGGACGCGCAGAGACATCTACGTCTTGCTTTTGCTGGCCACAGTTCCCACTATTTTATACCAAATATTCGAGCTAAAATGGATTGCGATTCCATGGGTTCCGGTGGCTTTGGTGGGTACAGCCGCGGCCTTCGTGGTGGGGTTTAAAAACACCCAGACCTACAACCGACTCTGGGAAGCCCGTCAGATTTGGGGAGGCATCGTGAATTCGAGCCGAAGCTGGGGAATCATGAGTCGCGATTTTGTGCAATCAGACAAAGCCGAGATCCGGACCTTGATCGAAAGACATTGCGCGTGGCTTACCGCCCTTCGGTTTCAATTGAGAAAACCCCAATCTTGGGAAAACTCCGGCAAGAAGTACAATCTTGAATACCGAAGCTATTTCAAGGTTCCCGAGTGGGAAGAGAAGCTCGAAGACGCACTTTTGGGATACCTTTCTCAAGAAGAATACGAATACGTTCTTGGCAAAAAGAACCGAGCCACGCACATCATCGCATTACAATCGAAGCATCTCAAAACGCTCAAATTGCAAGGCAAATTAGACCCGTTCGAATACGTCGCCATGGAAAAGCTCTTGACTTAATTATACGACCACCAAGGCAAATGCGAACGGATAAAAAACTTTCCCTACCCCAGACAATTTGCAAGTATTAATTTATTTTTTGTGTGGTTATTGGTTTGGCTATTGCCCTATGGAATGTTGCACGAATTTCAAAAACTTGGCGAACATTTTGTGTGGCTCACCATCCCGTTTTCAGTCATTGTTTCGTGGGTTTTCACGTCTATGGAAAAAGTCGGCGAAGCCACCGAAAATCCCTTTGAAGGAGGGGCAAACGATATTCCGATGGCCGCTTTGAGCCGCACCATCGAGATCGACTTGAGAGAGATGATCGACGACGATAAAGTCCTTGAACCCATGGCGTCTGTAAACAATATTTTAATGTAACTCCCAACAAAACCACCCCATGAAAAAGAGAGAAAAATTGGCCGTTATTCGCAAGTGGTATCCTAGAGCAGTGACCACCATCGACAGCGTCAATAAGATCATTGACTTTGTCGAGGGCGAGTTAGACCTCGAACCGCGTAAAATCATGCTAGCCGACAGCGTGTGCAGCGACGACGTAAACAGCATTCAATACCCTTCAAGAACTCAAGAGTTTCTCGGCCCTTTTAAAATGGGGGGCTTAGACGGATTTCCATTTACGGGCTTGACCGGCATGGGCGCGTTTGCGAGCCACGTTCCCGACGAAGGCGCGGTTTTTATCTATTACGGCCCTCATATTGGAATCACCAAAGACGGAATACTCGGAGAAATCCACCGAATCGGCCAAAACAAAAACAGCAGTTGTTGCGGAGCGGCCAAAGGAGCCCTCAACAAATTGATCAACCATCAAATTGTCGAAGGAAAAATTACGGAGCTCGACTATCAGATGAATACAATTGAACAGATCATGTTCAAAGAAAAAGATCGAATTCTAGGCGCCGAAGTCCCCCTATTTGAGGCCACAGAGGTGATTTATGAAGCCATTGACCGTCGGATCAACGAATTGGTCGAGCAGACAAACTATAAGTGCATGTTTGTCATTTTAGTTGGTGCAATTTTGATCAACAGCGACAGCGATTTGGGTTCCTTTACGGAAATCAGGCGTTTTGACGTCATCGATTCCGCGTCGAATTCCAGGCAGAACCGTCTCGAGCGATTTGACTTGGTCCATTAAATCGGTCGGTGCGCGCATCGGATGATGTAAAAAAGCGTCACCCGATTGGGGTCGTCAGAAATTCTGCAAAGCGTACTTTAACCCCCGAGCCTCTTCCCTATTATTTCGATAGGTTAAAAACCTCTCGAAACTTAGATATCGTCCTATGACCAGACTCAGCCGGGTATTTGTCGACTTTCTGCACAGCGAAAAACTCGGCGGCGTCGTTTTGGTGGCTTGTACGCTGATCTCCATAACACTAGCCAACTCCGCGTTTAAAGACACATACGAGCAACTGTGGCATTTCCCCATTTTCGGCGAAAGCCTCTTGCACCTTATCAACGACGGCTTAATGACCGTCTTCTTCTTGTTGATCGGTCTTGAACTAGAGCGAGAAATCTACATCGGCGAACTGTCGAGCATTCAAAACTCCGCCCTGCCCATTTTTGCGGCCATCGGCGGCATGGCCGTCCCCGCCTTGATCTATTATGTCGTCACCAGAGGCACCGAAGCCCAAGCGGGTATAGGAATTCCGATGGCCACAGACATCGCCTTTGCGCTGGGGGCCTTGTCTTTGCTGGGAAAGCGGGTTCCGGCTTCGCTCAAAGTATTTCTCACGGCCATGGCGGTGATCGACGACCTCGGAGCCATCTTGGTGATTGCCGTGTTTTACACAGATCAAATCGCCTTGCTCGAACTGGGATACGCGCTCGGACTCTTCGCCTTTATGTTGATTTTGAATCGATTAAAAATTCATCGCCTATGGCCCTATTTTATTCTGGGCCTGGCGATGTGGTACTTTATGAAGGAATCGGGCGTGCATGCCACCGTTTCAGGGGTGATGCTCGCCTTTGCCATTCCATTCGGGAACGGTAAGAAATCTTCTCCGTCGTATGGGCTTCAGCTCAAGCTGCACTTTCCCGTGGCACTCGTCGTCTTGCCGCTTTTTGCCCTCGCGAACACCGCCGTTCAATTTGAATCAGGCTGGCCCATGAATTTGGTACAGGCCGGCAGTTTGGGGATTATTCTCGGCCTTGCCATCGGCAAACCGTTGGGCATCGCGAGCTTTTCGTACATCGCTTGGCGGCTCAAACTCTGTCAGCTTCCCGAGGATCTCAAATGGCCCGACATCGTCGCCACGGGTTTTCTCGGCGGCATCGGCTTCACCATGTCCATTTTTATCACCCTGATCGCCTTCAAAGAAATCGAACTGGTCAATCAGGCCAAAATCGCCATCCTCGTTGCCTCAGTACTCTCCATGGCGGTGGGGATTTTATGGCTACACCTGCGCTTGCGCACAGAAATCTCCGATTCTGAAGAGCTGCTCGAAGACGAAGATTGACCAACAGTTGTCTCGCCGCGAATCTATGCGCGTGGGAGCATCGACCGACTAGGCTCCTCCTCGGCGCTTGCGTTCGTTCTCGTCGAGGTAAATCTTGCGAAGTCGGATGCTGAGTGGGGTGCATTCCACGTATTCGTCGCCCTGAATGTATTCGAGCGCTTCTTCGAGCGAAAACTTGCGCGCCGGGGCGATGCGCATTTTTTCGTCCGAACCCGATGCCCGCATATTGGTGAGCTTTTTTTCGCGGGTCACGTTGATGACCATATCGCCCGCCCGGTTGTTTTCTCCAATCACCTGGCCGCCATAGATCTCGTCCATAGGGTCGACGAAAAAGAAGCCGCGGTCTTGTAAACGGTCGATGGAATACGCAATGGCTTTGCCCTTTTCCATGGAAATGAGCGAGCCGTTCTGACGACCCGGAATCTCGCCTTTGAAGGGTTCAAAACCGATAAATCGATGGCTCATGATCGCCTCTCCCGCAGTGGCTGTCAACAAATTGTTTCTCAATCCAATCAAACCCCTCGAAGGAATTTTAAATTCGAGAATCATGCGGTCGAGCTTGGGCGTCATGCTCAAGAGTTCGCCCTTTCGCAGCGTGACCATTTCAATGGCCTTGCCATTGACGGCCTCGGGTAAATCGATCGTCAATTCTTCGATCGGCTCGCATTGCTGCCCGTCAATTTCTTTTAGAATAACCTGAGGTTGACCAATCTGGAGTTCATAACCCTCGCGCTTCATGGTTTCAATCAAAACCGAGAGGTGCAAAACCCCACGTCCATAGACCCGAAAGGCATCGGCTGTTTCGGTTTGCTCCACGCGCAGGGCGAGGTTCTTCTCGGTTTCTTTTTCAAGGCGTTCGCGCAAATGCCTCGATGTCACAAATTTACCTTCTTTACCAAAGAAAGGCGAATCGTTGATGGTAAACAGCATGCTCATGGTCGGTTCGTCGACCGCGATGGGGGTGAGCCCCTCGGGATGGTTGACATCGGTGAGCGTATCTCCGATTTCAAAACCTTCAATACCTGCCACAGCGCACAAATCGCCCGCTTCTATTCGCTCGGTTTTGACCTTGCCAAGACCTTCGAAGGCGTAGAGATCGCGGATGCGGCTCTTTACGACCGAACCGTCGCGCTTGACCAGCGCAACAGGCATACCCTCGGTCAACACGCCCCTGCTCAAACGGCCAATAGCGATTCGGCCTGTGTAGTTTGAATAGTCTAAAGAGGTGATCATCATCTGGGCGGGACCCTCAAAAACCTTGGGCTCGGGGATGTGCTCCAAAACGATGTCCAGCAAATGAGAGATGTCTTCGGTTTGAACCTTCCAGTCGTGGCTCATCCAATTGTGCTTGGCCGAACCGTAGGCGGTCGGGAAATTGAGCTGATCTTCGGTGGCATCAAGCGAAAACATCAAGTCGAACACCTTTTCGTGGGCGCTCTCGGGGTCGCAGTTGGGCTTGTCGACTTTGTTGACGACCACAATCGGCTTGAGCCCGAGCTGAAGTGCCTTCTGGAGCACAAAGCGCGTTTGAGGCATCGGCCCCTCAAATGCATCCACCAAAAGGAGTACTCCGTCGGCCATATTCAACACCCGCTCGACTTCTCCGCCAAAATCGGCGTGACCGGGGGTGTCGATAATGTTGATTTTATGATTCTTATACCGAACCGAAACGTTTTTCGACAAAATGGTGATTCCCCGCTCGCGCTCGAGATCGTTGTTGTCCAAAATCAATTCGCCCGTGAGTTGGTTCTCGCGGAAAAGCTGGCAGAAGTGAAGGATTTTATCGACCAGAGTTGTTTTTCCGTGGTCGACGTGCGCGATAATGGCGATGTTGCGAAGCGCTTGCATATATGGAGGGGGCTATCGAAAGGCTGCAAAGGTAGTCTTTGCGCTTGGGGCATTTTAACATCCCTCACTATTTCGATCGAGCCCGAGTCACACTCGCGAAACTCGGCCTTTGGCGACTTCGGTTACCGTACTCCGGATTGCTGAAGTGTACCTTTGAGTGTGTTGAAACGCCCCCTTTTTGCCCTGCTTTTACTGATCTCGGTCGCCCCGCGTTTTTTGGGAGACAGCATAGCCTTGATCTGGTTTGAGGGAAATCGGGAATACTTCTCCGAAGTGCTGTGCGTCAACCAAGATCGACCTGAATTGAGCTGCAAGGGGCAGTGCCAGTTGGCGAAGATGCTCAAGGCCCAAGAGGCTCCGGAGGCACCTATCCTGCCCGAAACTCCTGATAACCTGCCTTTTGTATTGATTTCAAACCTGGACTTCGGCATTCCCGCGGACGGACGCATCTCGCACAACCCGAGTTGCGATCGCCAAAATCACAGCGAATGGACGTCGGCTCCCGCCCTTCCCCCACCCCGAGTCTGAGAACGCACTTCAAGGTGTTTTAAAAGCCTCCCGCAACGCAAAATTCGCCGGAGCTTTTGAGTTTTAAGCTTTCTCCATTTCAACAAAAACCTCCCTCATGAACACATTCCTTCGCGGCACACTGGCCGCACTCAGCATCAGCATTTTGTCTCTGTCTTGCGAAAAAGAAGACAAGGACACCACCCCCAGCCCGACCTACGGCAAAATTGCCCTTGAATTCGAGCATGTCTTTGGCAGCGATGCATTTACCATTCCTTCGGCCGCTTTTGTAAACGGAAGCGGAGAGACAGTCAATTTCAGCACTTTCAAGTACTACGTCAGCAACGTCAAGCTCATCAAAGCCGACAACAGCGTTTGGAGCGAAGACGAGAGCTATCACTTGGTGATTGTCGGGGCGAATTCTTCGGTGGAGTTCGAGATCGAAAATGTCCCCACAGGCGACTACAAAG
Organism: Schleiferiaceae bacterium; assembly: GCA_041739275.1. Lineage (GTDB taxonomy): Bacteria > Bacteroidota > Bacteroidia > Flavobacteriales > Schleiferiaceae > WGMI01. The sequence goes on from JBGSOF010000027.1 coordinate 33,987, forward strand.
CAGTTGAATTCACCATTGGCGTAGACAGCCTGCGGAACGTCAGCGGAGCACAAACAGGTGCTTTGAGCTTGACCAACCAAATGTTCTGGACGTGGAACAGCGGTTATATTTTCTTAAAAGCCGAAGGTCAAGAAACGGGAGGTCAAGCGTTTACCTACCACATCGGAGGTTTTAGGAACAGCAATGGCACCAATGCCTTGCAGACGATTTCTTCGGCCTTCGGAGGAACCAACGCCAGCGTTTCGCCCAATGCCACCCCTGTGATTCATTATATGGTGGACGTGGCTGGGTTCTTTGATGGACAGTCGTCTCTCAGCGTCATGAACACGCCCTCGGTGGTGATGCCCGGAACGATGGCCGTGATGATCTCGCAGAATTATGCCCAAATGTTCTCGTTCGACCACGTACACAACTAAAATGAGTCGATCGGGCACCTTTTTGAGGCTGCTGGCGGCCTTACCGGCTCTGCTGATTTTGGGATGCACTCCCGAGTCGGCAGACCGGTCTGAGGCCGAAGCGGCTTTTCGAATCCCCGCGCATTTTCCGCCTCCGGTCTATGGTTTTGGGGGAAACTCGCCCTCTGCCGAACGCGTGGCACTCGGTCGCAAACTCTTTTTTGAACGCGAATTGTCGCGAGACGGCACGATTTCTTGCGGCGATTGCCACAAGGCCTATGGTGGCTTTTCAGACCCATATCACGCTCTGAGTCATGGGGTTGACAATCTTCTGGGCACTCGAAACAGCCCGGCGCTTTCAAACCTCGCCTGGTATCCGCACTTTATGTGGGACGGTGGGGCCGTGCACATCGAGACGATGCCTTTGGCTCCGATCACCAACCCGCTCGAAATGGACGAAACCCTGTGGCGGGTGGTCCACAAGCTCAACCACGAGCCGGAGTATCGGCAGATGGCCAAGGCGGCTTATGGAGAAGACAGCCTTACCGATCAGCGACTCTTGCAGGCACTGGCTCAATACATGGCGGTCTTGATTTCAGACAACAGCCCCTACGACCGCTTTTACAAAGGAGATCGTTCGGCCTTGACAGCTGCGCAGCAGCAAGGGCTCGAGCTCTTTCGAAGAGACTGCGCTTCGTGCCACGCCGAGCCCTTAACCACCGACTTTTCCTTCAAGCGGAATGGATTGCCCGGGCCGGTCACCGACGAAGGACGCAAAATGATCAGTCTTTTGCCCGCCGATCTCGGTCGCTTTAAGGTTCCGAGCCTGCGCAACGTGGCGCTGAGCCCTCCCTACATGCACGACGGGCGCCTACTGGATTTGTCGGCCGTAATCGAACACTACTCAGGCGCCATTTCCGAAGCGGCCGATCCTCCCTTGCCCGTGGGGGGATTTGGGTATTCAGAACAAGAAAAGGCGGCGCTCCTCGAGTTTCTCCATGCCTTTACCGACCCCGGATTTATCGAAAATGAACTCTTCCATGAGCCGTTTTAAGCGTGCGGTGCTGTGTGCGGAAATTGTGATGTCGTTGATATACAGCCCTCTTTCGGCTTGCGACTTATGCGGATGTGCCTCCCAGGCTTCGGGGCTCGGAGTCGACAGGCTTTAGGCTCCTTGATATTTGGGCACCTCGTTGGTTTAAAGATTTTTAATTATTTATCTATCCGTTTAAACCAAAATTGTCCAAGACGGCAATCATGTCCTCGCCATTTGTGGCTAACGTGTCACTTCAAGGATGACAAGGCGAGATAAAATCTCCTTAGTCCCCAGAAGTTTCCGCTGTCCTATCTTCATTCGTTTCAGGCTGGCGCCGATTTTTACAGAAACTCTTGGATGTTGGGGTTGAGGACCGCATGGCTCCTCACCGAAAAAGCACCGGAAGCTTTGGCGAGGTGGAATGGCATATTCTCCATCCAATGGCTGTGGTTTTGGCCGGACAAAAAGCCGTGAATTTTCAAAATGTGCCGTTGAGCTTTTGGGCGCAAAAGAATGCCTTGTCGGGTCAATTCTCCGCCCAAATTCCCTTTCGCTGCGCCTTGGCTTGGCGCTCGGCCTCTTCGAAGCCCGGATGTTCGATTTCTTCGCGCTTGAACCGAGCCAAACCATTCGAAAGCAAACCTTCGTTTACCGAAATGGCGTCTCTGCGTTCGTTGATCACCGTGTAAGCCACAGCCACAAAGCGAACCGCGCCCGTAGCGTCTTTTCGCGCATCGAGTTCGACGGTTTTCCCGAAACAGCGCTTGGTGAGAAACGATTTCGCCTCGTCCGAAAAAGGGTCACCGAGCTCGGGAGCTTCAATTCCACTCAATCTGACCCAGGATTTATTCCCCTCGAATTGCACTTCGACGTGGCTGCCGTCGCGAACAGAAATCACCTTGGCCCGAAAGGCTATGGCGCTGTTTAGAGACCGCCTCGCCGCGCTTGGCGCCACGAGGAGAACAACAATCGCTAGGGTTCGGAACAACACCTTGCGAACATCGGATATTTTTTATAATGAAAGAAGAGAGATAAGCCTCATTTTTTCAAGGCATTTGTACACAAAAAAGTGCACGGACACAAACGACTGTTTACTCGAGATCGTAGGAATCTTCCTCGGCGGCCTCCTCGGTTTCGCCCGTTTCTTCGACCGTTTCTTCCACTTCGTCCGAAACGGGATCATCGGCAAAATCGTCGAGATAATCTTCGACCCGTTTGTCGAGTTCCATACCCACTTTCACCAAGTATTTGGCATCTTCGGTTTCAATCGGAACGGAAGAAACCCATTCTCCTTTTGAATTTTTGAAGCGCACCACGGCATCGTCGTATCCATAGGGATAGGTCGTCGTGAAGAGCTCCAAAAGCTCTGAAGTAATGTTTCGATAGTCTACGATGACTCTGCGTTTCTCCATGACTGAAATCGGGGTCTCACCAACCGAGGACCCAAGCAAATATAAGCGGAGCGACAATCGTTGCGTCAGATTCGACCACGAACTTAGGCGTATCGATATCGAGCTTTCCCCAAGTGATTTTCTCGTTGGGCACTGCCCCCGAATATGAACCGTAACTCGTTGTACTGTCGCTTATTTGACAGAAATAGCTCCAAAAGGGAATCTGTTCCATTTCGAGGTCTTGATAGAGCATCGGGACCACGCAAATCGGAAAATCGCCAGCGATTCCACCGCCGATTTGGAAAAAACCGACCCCTTTTCCCTGGCTGTTCTGTACATACCAATCGGCCAACCAAACCATGTATTCAATGCCCGACTTCACGGTGGACGCGTTGAGCTGACCCTTGATGCAGTATGATGCGAAAATGTTTCCCATGGTGCTGTCTTCCCAACCCGGCACCACAATGGGCAAATTGCGCTCGGCCGCGGCGAGCATCCAACTGTCTCGCGGATCGATTTCATAATATTGCTCCAAAACACCCGAGAGCAGCATGTCGTACATGTACTCGTGCGGAAACTTGCGCTGACCGGAATCTTGGGCGTCTTTCCACAGTTTGTGGATGTGTTTCTGCAAACGCCTAAAGGCCTCTTCTTCAGGAATGCACGTATCCGTAACTCGATTAAAGCCCTGATCGAGCAGTTCGCGCTCGTCGGTGGGGCTCAAATCTCGGTAGTGGGGCACGCGCTTGTAGCTGTTGTGCGCCACGAGGTTCATCAAGTCTTCTTCGAGGTTGGCACCGGTGCAACTGATGATGTCCACCTTCCCGCTGCGAATCATTTCGGCCAGCGAACGACCCAACTCGGCGGTACTCATGGCGCCGGCCAGGGTGACCATCATCTTACCTCCTTCTTCGAGATGCGTCACATAGCCTTTGGCGGCATCCAAGAGCGCCGCAGAATTGAAGTGGCGGTAATGGCGTTCGATAAAATCACTGATCGGTGAAGACATAAAATGCTGTTTTTGAGCGTTCAATCTTAGAGAATCTCTCAGAAAAAGAGATCTCGGGAACGGGTCTAAGATAAACTTTGTTCTGCGGAAATCTCCAAGTCAGACAAGGGCTGTCGCGATTTACGTCGCATCCGACGACACTGGCCACGGGAGGGTGTCTCGAGATGTGCGCATCGAGTCTGTGAGCGGTTATGCATATGAAGTAAACTTTAACCGGATATGAATTTTCCACTCATGCATCTCGGATGGCTTCTAAATGGCAAATCCGATCAAGTCGGATGTACCTTTGTGATGCAGTTCAAATAAGCCAAGTTCTCTAAATAAAGCAAAGACTCGCCATGCGCAACAAATACACCGACCTGATTCAGCAGACTTTTGAATGGCCTCAAGACGAGTTTGCGCTCGATGGCGACAACCTTCTTTGGAACGGCATCTATCTGATGGACATCATCAAACAATACGGTACTCCGCTCAAGATTTCGTACTTGCCCAAGATCAGTCAGCAAATACAGAAGGCCAAGATGCTGTTTAACGTGGCCATGGCCAAGGCTGACTACAAAGGCAAATACCAATACTGTTACTGCACTAAGAGCTCGCACTTTAGCTTCGTACTCGAAGAGGTGCTCAAAAACGATGTGCACATCGAGACTTCTTCGGCCTTTGACATCAACATCGTTGAAACCTTGATCGGAGAAGGCAAGTTGGGCAAGAAGAGCTATGTGGTGTGCAATGGGTTCAAGAAGCCCCAATACATCGAGAACATTGTTCGCTTGTTCGAAATGGGCTACGAGAACACCATTCCCGTACTCGACAACATGCGCGAACTCCACGCCTACGACGAACTCTTGCCCGCGGGTTTGAACAAGATGAAAGTGGGCATCCGGATTGCGTCTGAAGAAGAACCCAAGTTCGAATTCTATACTTCGAGACTGGGCATCGGATACAAGGATATTGTTGCCTTTTACCAGCAGCAAATCGAAACGAGAGAGAAGTTTGAGCTCAAAATGCTCCACTTCTTTATCAATACGGGGATTAACGACACTGCCTACTATTGGAGTGAATTGCTGAAGTGCGTCAATGTGTATTGCGATCTCAAGCGCATTTGCCCCACGCTCGACTCTCTGAACATTGGTGGCGGCTTCCCGATTAAAAACTCTTTGACGTTCAACTTCGACTACTCCTATATGGCCGAGGAGATCATTGCTCAGGTGAAGCAATTATGCAACAGCCAGGGAATTAAAGAACCGCACATCTTTACGGAATTTGGTGCCTACACCGTGGGCGAAAGCGGAGCTACTTTTTTCTCGATCATGGATCAGAAAAAACAAAACGATCGCGAAAACTGGAATATGATCGACGGCTCGTTTATGACGACTCTGCCGGATGCATGGGCCATTAACAAGCGTTTTATTTTGTTGGCTATTAATAATTGGGAACGCGAATACGAGCGGGTTCTGCTCGGGGGTCTGACCTGCGACAGTGACGATTACTACAATTCTGAGCAGCACGCCAATGCCATTTATTTGCCCAAAATTGTGGAAGGCGAGACCCAATACATCGGCTTTTTCCACACCGGAGCCTACCAAGAATCGGTGGGGGGCTATGGCGGTATCCAGCACTGTTTGCTCCCTGCTCCCAAGCATGTGGTGATTCACGAAGACGAGGAAGGCGAAATCCACACGCGTTTGTTTGCGAAGGAGCAGAGCTATAAGAGCATGCTGAAGATTTTGGGGTACTGAAGGCGTGACGTTGGTTACCCATCACCAAACCAAAATGTACCGAAAAACAACCCACGAAATGCCAACGTTTTGGCAAAATTAAAGAGCTGCCAGCCGAAACAAAATTCAATTCGATTGGCGCAGATTCTCATGGGCCTCATCACTCAAACATAATCATCCATTTAATTTCTGAAACAACGCAGCCGGAGTTACGTAACTCCTCAAAATCATTGTGTAAGACTTTAAGCATCTATTCGGTTCACCTTTATACCGATGCCACCCACTCGTTTCAATACGAGATCTTGAGAGTGAACAACAATCAAGCATTACCAACGGAAGTTCAGAGTGTCATTCACTGAGGAGCGCCACAGAACGACGCCTAAACCGGGCTTGTGGCAAAAGACACAAAAGCGTCTATGACACAACATGAGCTTTATTCAACCAACAACAGAAAAATATCATAAAAGTATGCTGCTTGTAAACAAACACGGCGTTTTGCTCCAAAAAACAACCCATAGTTTCGAAAGTGAAGGCGTCTTTAATCCAGGTGTGATAAAAACGGATGGAACTATTCATATGTTCTATAGAGCCGTAACAAAAGATAACTACTCAACCATAGGCTATTGTAGTCTCTCTTCACCTCTGGAAGTTGAAACGCGCAATCAAGCGCCCGTTCTCATTCCACAATTCGAGTACGAATTCCAGGGACTTGAAGATCCAAGAATTGTAAAAATCGAAAACACCTATTATCTTACCTACACAGCCTATGACGGCGTAAACGCTTTGGGCGCCCTGGCCACATCCACTGATCTGACCCATTGGACAAAACACGGAATCATTGTACCGAAAATAACCTACGAAGAGTTTAAACATTTTATAGAACTAGAAAGTGCGATACACAACAAGTACGCGCGATTCAACGAATATCATATAAGTCATGCCAAACAAGACCGAAAAATATTGATGTGGGATAAAAATATCATCTTCTTTCCTCGCAAAATAGACAACGAATTTTGGTTCTTTCACCGAATTAAACCCGACATACAGGTCGTAGTGCATATTAAAATGTTAGAAGATCTGAACATTGAATTTTGGCAAAACTACTTTAGTCATTTTGATGAATACGTTGTACTCTCTCCAAAGTACCCTCATGAAGTGAGTTACATCGGGAGCGGTTGCCCGCCTATCGAAACAGATGCCGGATGGCTTCTTATCTACCACGGTGTACACGACACAATAAAAGGCTACGTCTATTCCGCCTGCGCTGCTCTCCTTGATATCAAAAACCCGCAAAAAGAAATTGCTCGGTTGCCATATCCCTTGTTTTTTCCAGAAAAAGAATGGGAATTAAAAGGCGAAGTCAACAATGTGTGTTTCCCCACGGGCGCACTTTTAGAAGGAGATGAACTTTATATCTACTACGGAGCTGCCGACGAACGCATAGCCGTCGCGTCGGTCAGTCTGACCGAATTATTGGCGGAGTTGGCCTTATACACAATTTAATTACATGTCCCTATGAAACCACATCTCACTTTATCTCAATCGCGTACCCATAACAGCCCCATCAATTCATTCTCAAAAATTTCATCCTTTCATACTACAGATCCACACTTAGAAGATCACCATCTTCTCGAAATACTTTTCATCTCCTCTTACCCACCTCGTGAATGCGGAATTGCCACATACACACAGGATCTTATCAACGCGCTTAACCATCAGTTTCAATCTAGTTTCAAGACTTCCATTTGTGCATTAGAAACGGAAGCAGAACGGCACATCTACAAGCAAATGCCAAAATATATATTAAACACAGAAATCCGCAACTCATTTATGAAAACCGCATTTCACATTAACAAAGATGAGAAGATCAAAGTGGTTGTTATACAGCATGAGTTTGGATTCTTCGCAAACAAAGAAAGAGAATTTAAACAGTTCTATGATTCTATCAACAAACCGATTGTATTTGTTTTCCATACAGTTCTGTCTAATCCAAACAATGAGTTAAAAACAAAAGTCTCAGATATGGCAGCAATCGCATCGGCCATTATTGTAATGACTCATGACGCTGCAGCTATACTCAAAAAAGAATATGACATAGAAACTTTTAAGATCTCTGTGATTCAGCATGGCACACATTTAGTGCCTCCGCTCAATCGAAACAAACTCAAATATAAGTATCAAATATTGGGTAAAATGGTATTGAGTACATTCGGATTACTCGGTAGAAGCAAAAGCATCGAAACCACTTTAGATGCACTTCCAAGAATCATTGAGAAATTTCCAAGCGTATTGTTTCTCGTTTTAGGGAAGACACATCCATCTGTTCTAAAGAATGAAGGAGAGCAATATAGAAATATGCTAGAAAATAAAGTGAAAGAATTAGAACTAGAAAATCACGTCAGATTTGTAAACGAATATTTAGAGTTATCAACACTTCTTGAATATCTTCAACTCACCGATATCTATTTATTTACCTCCAAAGATCCGAACCAAGCAGTGAGTGGTACGTTTTCTTATGCCGTGAGTTGTGGCTGTCCTGTCATATCTACACCTATTCCTCATGCTAAAGAAGTTTTGAAGGATAGTGAAGGCCTCGTTTTTGAATTTGAAAATTCTGGACAACTTTCCCAAGCCATTATTTCGTTGCTTGACAATGATAAACTAAGAGAGAACATTTCATTGAATAGCTTCCATAAAATGGCTTCAACGGCTTGGCAAAATTCATCTATAGCACATGCACTCCTCTTCAAACAACTCACTTCAAATACTTTTCAACTAAACTATGCGATTCCCGAATTGAATCTAGAACATTTTAAAAAAATGACAAGCCGTTTTGGAATGTTTCAATTCGCACAGATCTCTAATCCAGATATACATTCCGGCTATACTTTAGATGACAATTCCCGAGCGCTTATAGCCATTTGTCAACATTATGAGCTTTATCAAAATGAAACAGACTTAAGACTGATTCATATTTATTTAAAATTCATAAAATATTGCATGCAACCCAATGGCACATTTTTAAATTATGTAAATGAACAGACAGAATTTACACAACAAAATGGTACTGAAAATTTAGAAGACAGCACCGGGAGGGCCATTTGGGCTCTGGGGTACACCCTTTCTCTCATAGAAATATTGCCAAATAATGTAATCACTGTTGCCGAAGATTTATTTGAATCATCCATCCAGCATATTGAAAATATTCATTCTACTCGAGCAATGGCATTTATAATTAAGGGGCTGCACTACCAAAATAAAATAGAAAATAGACACTTGTTAGAAATTTTCGCAAATCGATTGGTTCAAATGTATAAACATGAGAAAACTGCGGAGTGGTTTTGGTTTGAAGACTATCTAACTTATGGAAATAGCGTATTGCCAGAAGCTCTGCTTTGTGCCCACATAAACACACACAATGATCTATATAGAAAAATTGCAATAGAAAGTTTCGCCTTTCTAATCTCCAAAATCTTCATCGACGGCAAAATAAAGGTAATATCAAACAAAGGATGGCACAAAAAGAACGACACAAATAAAAAGCCAATTGGCGGCGAACAGCCTATAGATGTATCGTATACAATTATAGCCTTGGAAACATTTTATAATTATTTAAAAAAGAATGCTTACAAACAAAATGCCTTGATCGCCTTTAACTGGTTCTTAGGTGACAATCATTTACATCAAATTGTTTATAATCCTTGTACCGGTGGTTGTTATAATGGTGTGGAAGAGTTTAATGTCAATCTGAATCAAGGTGCTGAATCCACCATAAGTTATCTCATGGCAAGATTGGTAATAGAAAGATTACGAAGGAATGCTGAACACCCATCCACTGTATTGAATGATTTGCATCTATTAAATGCGGTCGAATAATCAGACAACTCAAAAGCCCATTTTACATCGCGTTCGTGAACTTGAAAAGTTCTTTTTACAAGGTGGTACATCGGTTCCTCGCTGCCGCGCGAGTCCCCGCTACCGCGCGAGTCCCCTCGCGTGGCCTGAGCATGTTAAGGCTAGTGCCTGAACACGGCTGTTGGGCGAATCCTTTCGCCCGTGGCGTCTAATATGATCCAGGCACGGGTCAATGGCGAACAATAGACACTCCGTCTGATCCGCGAATCAACCGTTCTATTGGGAACAAGGGCGCTACAGGTCGTTTGATGACCTTTGAGAATTTGTCCATTATCTTAGACCAGCACAAAGGCGCAACTGTATCACCCCAATACAACAGCATACGCGTGGATGGGGTGAGGATTTGGCGTCAATGAGTAAGTTATAAGCCATTTTAGGACGACACCGAACTATAGAAATTATGCCAACAGAAAACGACAAACAAGACTTCACTTACAGACAGAAAACCAATGAGCAATTAAAGGCGAACTACAATTCGAGAATAAAAAAAGAATTGAATGCTTTTAATTCCTTTGAGGACTTTCTAACATGGTATAAAAAAGAGGAAAAGGTATGCCATTATTGCGGTCTGACTGAATTGCAATCACAAGAAATCGTAATTAAAGGACTTTTGACATCAAACAGGTTTCCGCAAAATGGACAAACAGGGCAAGGACAAGCAAGAGGAATGTGGCTTGAAGTTGACCGCATTAAACCAAAAGACGCTTACTCTGAAAACAACTGCGTTTTAGCATGTTACTTCTGCAATAACGACAAGAGCGATGTTTTTGATGGGGAAGACTACAAACTATTTTTCCAAAACAGGTTTAAATTTCTAACCCAACTTCTTGAAACAAACAAATGATAACAGACAGCCAAACGAACTTCTTATATTTAGCTGACACTTTACCAACTAAGTATCCCGACTTTTTCAAACGGTTTGAAAGTGCTTTAAAGGAATGTAACATTCCATTCGACTTTTTACCGCAGACAAAAGATGTTTGGGCGGTTGACTATATGCCTATTCAAACAGACTTGAATAAATTTATTCGCTTTGTTTACAATCCTTCATATTTACAGACAAAAAAGTATTTAAAAACCATTTCAGACGTTGACGAAATTTGCAAAGCAATCAGCATTGACACATTTAAAACTGATATAATTATAGACGGTGGAAATGTTACACGATGGACAAATAAAGTTATAATGACTGACCGTGTTTTTAAGGACAATCCATCTTATGAACGCAAACAATTAATCAGAGAACTTCACGAACTTTTACAGGTTGACAATCTCTACTTTGTTCCCGAACAACCTGGCGACTTTACAGGTCATTCGGACGGAATGGTTCGTTTCATTGACGAACAATCTGTAATCATTAACGACTATAAAAAGGAAAAAGAAGAATTTTATAGAGCTTTTGAAATTGCAATTCACAACACAGGACTTAACTACATAACAATTCCCTACAACGTTTATAACAACAAAAGTAATGACCACGCAAATGGCGATTATATAAATTATTTGCAAATGCAAAATACTGTAATCATTCCGACCTTTGGCATCGCAGAGGACGACATCGCAGTAAAACAATTAGAAACAATATTCGCAGGACAGACTATTACAACAATTGAAAGCAACTAAATAGCTTATGACGGTGGAATACTGAACTGTATAACTTGGAACATACTTAAATAATGCAAAAAGAAAATTACCAAGCAAACCTAAAAGAAGCTTTAAAAAATTTGATTAAGGTTAATGAAAGTATTTTTAGTTCTATGATTGACATTTCAATGCAGGGCGACTTAAAAGAATGGAACGACACAATTTCAATTGGCGAAACTTTTCAATTTGACTATGAACTTTTCAAAAATAGTGACGACACGAATATTCAATTACTAGTCGAACTTATTGACAAAATTGACTCAACATATCATACAATTAAAAACATTAACGGCATAGACGATGAGGACGAAGAGAAAAACGGCTTATAACACGGGTTTGGCAAAAGTGGCGGTTCAGTGCTCCGCAGACACATTTGTGGTTAATCAAAGTTTGGTTCTCCGCATCAACAATTGTGGTGAAAATCGCCACCTTCGCCAAGCCCGAAACCGTTATGCGGCATGCTAAGACATCTCAACATTAATCAACTGACATAATAAATATTAAAACTCATAATCATGAAAGTGATTGAAAAATGGATTGCGACACTTAATAAACAACAAAAAATCATCATAGGAATTGTATTACCCGTTATACTTTTAATTCTTTCTTTAACCATTGCCGACCATGTTGCACAGGCGGACGGTTATTACCCAGGACACCCTTTTATGTTTCATGTGACTTGGTGGGTATGGTTGATTTATGTTGGGGTTGTTGGTTTTGCTGAATACAAACTTTTTGAAAATCAAGAGAAATGAAAATTGCTTGTTTAGGATGGGGGTCGCTTATTTGGCGACCAGACAATTTGCTCATTCGCAGAGAATGGTTTTTAGACGGCCCTATTTTACCGATTGAGTACGCTCGACAATCAAAAGATGGTAGGTTGACCCTTGTAATAACCAAAAATGCAAAACCTGTTAGGACATTGTGGGCTTTAATGGCAACAACTGACTTAGCAATAGCAAAGAGCTCCCTTCTAAAAAGGGAAAGAATACCTGAAAATAAAATGGAAATATCAATTGGCTCAGTAACTGCAGAAGAGGAAAATACTGAAGGTATAAAATTGACAATTCAAAATTGGGCCACTACTTTAAAATTGGATGCAGTTATTTGGACAAATTTACCTCCAAAATTCAATAATACAGAAAACAGAATTCCAACAATTGCCGAAGCAATTTCTTACTTATATTCATTGGACATTCATTCGAGAAGTACTGCTGAAGAATATATCAGAAAAACTCCCCAACAAATTGACTCAGAATATAGACGAAAATTTGAAACTGAATTTGGATGGACATGCATAAAATAAATAAAGCCCGACCACAAAATAGCAGCTACCCAAAAGGCGGGGTTTGGTACTTCGCAGACAGTTTTGTTATAGGTTCAAGTGCAGTTCTTTGATTAAACTTTTGTACTCAAAAATCCCCCCACTGCCCCTCGAGTCCCCTCGCGTGGTCTGAGAATGTCACGGACAGTGCCTGAACACTGCTGTTGGGCGACTCGGCGTCGCTGCCCTTGTGTTTTCTAAATCAACATACCCAGAGTCCATAGGCTTAAAGCACCTTGATATTTGGACACCTCGTTGATCTTTAATTCGCTTAAGAGATTTTGGGACTATAACTTCTAAAAGAATCCCCTTAATCGACTTGAGTCAACCCTTAAGGATTTCTCACAAAGAGGATGTCCTCACGGTCTCATTGCGCATTTTTCACCCAGTCCCCAGAAATTTACGCTGTCCCAAGAAAAGCCTGTGAACTCGATTTCGCCGACTCGTCCTTATTTTTAACGAAAAGCAATCTCTTATGTATCGCAGCGTCGCACGAGGACTTGGTCATTATGTGCCCGAGAGAGTGGTCACCAACCAAGAGCTTTCGGGCTTGATGGATACTTCGGACGCCTGGATTCGAGAGCGGACAGGCATTGAAGAGCGGAGGTATTCGAACCTCGAAACCGAATCGACTTCTGAAATGGGCATTCGCGCCGCTCGAATAGCCCTGGAGCGCGCGCAAATGGAGGCATCGGAGCTAGATTTTATCGTTTTTGCGACCCTTTCTCCAGATTATTATTTTCCGGGCCCCGGGGTTCAGGTTCAGCATGCGTTGGGGGTGCGCGAAATCGGAGCTCTGGATGTGCGCAATCAATGTTCGGGTTTTGTCTATGCGCTTTCGGTGGCCGATCAGTTTATCAAAACGGGGATGTATCGAACCGTTTTGGTGATTGGGTCTGAGCTGCACAGCGGAGGGCTGGATTTTACCGACCGCGGTCGAGGCGTATCGGTCATTTTTGGAGACGGCGCGGGGGCTGTGGTTCTACAGAGGGCACGCGAAGACGAAGCCGATTCGGGCATTTTGTCGACTCATTTGCACAGTCAAGGAGAACACGCTCGAGAACTGGCTTTGGTTTCTCCCTCCACCCAACACTGGGTGCATAAACTCGTTCAAGAACAAGACGCCGCCGATCTGAGTTATTATCCGTACATGAACGGGAATTTTGTGTTTAAGCACGCGGTGGTGCGGTTTAAGGAGGCTATAGAGGAGGCGTTTCATCATAACCAGCTTGAATTGAGCGAGCTCAGCCTATTAATTCCACATCAGGCCAATTTGAGGATCAGTCAATACATCCAACAGAGCATGGGGCTGAGTGACGCTCAGGTGTTTAACAACATCATGAAATACGGAAATACCACCGCCGCTTCGATTCCGATCGCCTGGAGCGAGGCCTGGGAGCAAGGACGAATGGCGAAGGGCGATTTGGTGTGTCTCGCGGCCTTTGGATCGGGCTTTACTTGGGCGAGTGCGCTGATTCGATGGTAAAACCACAAGGAGCTGCTTTTGCCTCGATGGCGTTTTTTCGCTACCCAGCGTCTGCCGGCCAAAGAGAAGCATTTATTCGAATGGGACGCCACCCCCAAGAGCTTCGAGGGGTGGGCGGTTTGAAGTTTTACAAGCTGATGGGCACCGGAGGGAAAAAGGGTTTTGGACTCTGGCCCGATTGGTCGACTTATGCGCTGCTCGTGGGTTGGGAAGATCTCGATCAGGGGCGCAGGCAATGGGAAGAACACCCCGTTTTCGACTCCTTTCGGGTAGGCGCTGCCGAAGAAACCGTCTACTGGCTCCGTCCTTTTTTTGGACGCGGTTCGTGGGGAGGCTCAGCGGTTTTTTCTTATTCGCCGGAAAAGCCCTCTTCTCAAGTGGCCGTATTGACGAGGGCGCGAATCAAGCCTTATTTGGCTCCGCTGTTTTGGAGTCGGGTGGGGCGTGTGAGCCGCGGTTTAGACGAATGCCCCGGCCTGATGTTCGCCAAAGGCGTCGGGACCTTGCCCGCGATTGAACAAGCTACGTTTAGCGTTTGGAAAGACGAAGCATCGGTCATGGCCTATGCCTACGGAAAGACGGCGCACAAACCGGTGATCAAAGACACTCGCCGGTTGAAATGGTATTCTGAAGAGCTCTTTGCGCGTTTTGAGTGTTTGGATATTCGGCAAAAAACGTGGTGAATCAATAGCCTTTGAGTTGATCTCTCCAGCCGGCCACGCGAATCGACAAGCTGTCTTGTTTTTGAAATTCCCAACTTCGGTTCTCGATTTCGTTGCCCGTGGAGTCGGTTTCCACTTTATCCCAACCGCCCCGAGTAATCTTGAAATAGATGGAGGCCTTGCTTCGGGCAATTTTGATGAAGTGCCTTCGAGTTTCGGGATCGAATTGCAAACGGAAATCTTCGTTGTAGGGATCCCAGTTGTTGATGTCCGAGGCAAAAAAAAGCGATTCTCCGAGCGCAAACTCAGGGGTGCTCTCCACGATAATCCACAGGTTGGGATGTTCGGCAGCGACCCGGTCGCTCCATTCGGCGATCTCAAATTCGTGTACTGAGCGCGGTTTAGGGTCCATAATTGCCCGGGTTTGTGGCAATCCGGAAGCATTGGCTTCCACATTCGCCCAGTTTCCTCTATTGATCTGGAATTCAAGGGTTCCTGAGCTTCGGGGCAGGCGTGTTGTCCACACTCCGGTGCTGTCTCGCAAAAAGCGATAGCGCTCGTCTCGAAGCTTCCAGTCGTTGAACGAACCCGAGGCATACATGGCCTCGTTGCGCGCAAACGAAGGCGCTTGAACCACCCGTATATCGATGTAGTCGCAGCGCGTCGAACTGTAATCTTTCCAGCTCTTGATCGAGAGGGCGATTTGAGTCGAATTTTTGACGTCCAAAACGTGTTCGCCCAAATCTGAACCGCACGAATCGGTTTCGACGGTGGCCCAGCCTCCGCGCATCAGCTTGAAGCGCAGCTTGCCGGCCATGGGTTCGAGCGGCAGGTACAAACGGCCGTCGGCCAGTCGAGCAAATCGATAGCGCGGGTCGGCCTCTTTCCAGCCATTGAAGTTCCCCACGGCATAGATGGCTTCGGTTTCGGGGGTTTCGGGCGGCAAGTCAGTGATATACAGCTCCACCCGATGACATCCGGACAAGAGCACAGACAGGCAAAATGCCGCGAAAAAGGGCAGCAGTTGGTTTAACGGTCGAACCATCGCTCAAAATCTTTTGCTCTCGCACGGCTCACCAAGATGCGCTCTCCGGGATCGGGTTCGAGGTGAAGCAGCCACTGGCCCGAACCATATCTCTCCATTTTTTTGATGCTGTCTACCATGGCAATCAAGTTTCGGCTGACGCGAAAAAAGCGGTCGGGATCGAGTTCGGCCTCGATCTGATCGAGACTTGAGTCGCTGACCATCCGCTCGCCCGAAATCGATCGCAGATAAACGAGCTCGTCTTTGGTGTACACATAGGCAATTCGATCGCTGTCCATCCGAAAGATCTTTCCGCCGAGTTTGCCGAGAAAGCGTTTGCGATAGGGCTCAGGCGCCATCTTCGCGGTAAGAAACTGAGAAAGAGCTGTGTAGTCGACCTCCTGTGCGATCGTTTTCTTGAAGCCCGTTCTGAATTTTTCGATGGAGTGTTTGAACTCTTCGGGCTCGACAGGCTTGAGCAAATAGTCTACGCTGAACTCTTTGAAGGCGCGCAGAGCAAAGTGATCGTAAGCTGTGGTAAACAAGACGGGTATTTGAGTTTCGAGCGTTTCGAGGATTTCAAAACTCAGACCGTCGCTCAGCTGAATGTCGAGGATCAGGAGCTCAGGAGGCGGGTTTTCAGAGAGCCAACGCCGCGCGCTTCGAACGCTGTCCAATTCGGCCTCGAATTCCAAACCCAGATTGAGACTTCGGCTCATGCGGATGAGTTCGAGCCGGGCATAGGGCTCGTCTTCGACCAACACGGTTCGTATGGGTTCAGGGTTCGCAGCGAGCAGGTTCACGATCGGACGAGGGGGATAATGACTTCAAAATAAGCCTCGTTAGAAATGACGATGGGTTCTTTGCCCACCAAATGAACATAGCGATCTCGAATGTTCTCCAAACCGATTTTGGTCGAGGGTTCCAAGGTTTTTTTCGGTCGAAAATCGTTTCGAACGCTCAATTGATCGGTCGTGGGGGTGCTGATCATCACCCGAAGCGGCTCTTCGGTGGAGGCCCGATTGTGTTTCACGGCGTTTTCCACCAACATTTGCACACTGAGCGGGATGAGCCGGGCGGAAAGAGTTGCCGGATTCAGATCTATTACTACGCTCACCGAACCCTGAAAGCGCGTCTCAATGAGCTGAATGTAGTCTCGGGTGCGCTCCATTTCTTCGGACAGCTCGATGAGGTCTTTTGAACGCGCTTCGAGTATGCCCCTGTACACTTTTGAGATGTTCCTCAAGAAACGACCTGCTTGGTCCGGGTCTTCGTAGATTAAAGCGGACAGGGTGTTGAGGCTGTTGAATAGAAAATGTGGATTGATCTGGGCTTTGAGCGCTTCGAGTCGCGCCTCGGCATGCTGTTTCTGAAATCGCTCGCTTTCAGCCAGAGAGTGACGCCATTGATAGAGCAATTCAAAACCGAGTTGAACCCCGACGTGAACCGCAATGACAGCGGCAGAAAGAACGCTTTGAAGAAAGCAAACACTGAACAGGATTAAATGGTCGCCTTTCTTGAAATAAAGCAGTGCCGCTTGATTCAAAGGAATCAACAACCAGGCTAAAACCAAGAGCGGGAGGTAGTGATTTAGAAATCGACGCCCGAGTCCGACATCTTTGTTCACCGCTTTTCTGCGATGTCTGATCGCCCGGTCGGCCAAGAGCCAAACCAAGATGAGCCCCCAAAGCACAAAGCTGAACCGCATGAAGTAGGGCAAGTCGAACAACAACGCCCCGAGTTTGCTCAGCCCTTCGAACGAGAGCATCAGCACCATGGATGCGAAGAGCAAGCCGAGCAATAACTTCCAACCTTTGAGCATCTCCGGCCGAATTTAAGCCTTTGAGATTCTCAGAAGGCCTAGTTCGTTTTTTTCGGAACTCGTACTTCGGTGCGGCCCACCAGAATGCCGTCTGCGTAGAGTTCGACGGCATACGTACCCGGAGCCATCTGGCTGAGGTCGTATTCCGCGCGGTAGTTCGGTCCTTTCTTCAAACTCCGCTTAAACATTAAATAACCTTCAATCGACTCGATGCGCAGTTGAACTTTGGCTTCGAGAGGGTTGGTATAAGACACCAAAGCTTTGCCGACCTCGTTCGAACTGAGTTCGGCGCCCACGGCAGAAGCCGCATTTGGATTGCCTGCGAGCACAGGGCTCAGTGATGCGAAAAATAAGGTGAGCGCGAGAATCGAAACGAGCTTTTTCATGGGAATTGCTTTTTGTTTGATCAAAGTTGATCGGTCAAAAGCAGCGGTGCCCCATGTCCGACCGCCGGTGGAAAAACGAGGCGGCCGAGTGGTCGAAAAAAGAAGTTAAACGGATGCGAGCTGCAAGCTCAAAAAGCCATTCAGGCTACTTGCCCACCCAAAACCAAGGATTGAGCAGGTCGGTTTTGTTGTATTTGAGCGGGCTGAGCTCGGGCCATTGAAGCACTCGGAACCCCGCGGCTGTGCAGACTGCGTGTCCGGCCGCCGTGTCCCATTCCATGGTGGGGGCAAATCGGGGATAGACATCGGCTAGACCTTCGGCGACCATGCAAAGCTTCAGACTGCTGCCTTTCGATAAGACACTCACTTGACCGTGTTCGGCCTCGAGTTCTTTAAAATATACTTCGGTTTCGGGGCTCATGTGCGAACGGCTCCCGACGGCCGTAAATCCGCGTTCAAAAGCTTGAGGCAGAGGAGTGCCTTTCGAAGTGACGAGCTCCCAACTCGCTTCTTGCCCGGCTTCGGGTTTCCATTTGTAGGCCCCCTTGCCGACCCAGCCGGCGTAAATCTCGCCGGTTACGGGCACCATCACCACACCTGCCACGGGGTCGTTTCCGTTGATCAAGGCAATGTTTACGGTGAATTCGCCATTGCGCTTAATAAACTCCTTGGTGCCGTCGAGCGGATCGACCACCCACAGCCAAGGCCAGTTCGATCGTTCTTCGAAGGGAATGCTCCGTCCTTCTTCGCTCAGAATGGGCACGCCCGACCCCTCGAGCACCGCTTGTATGGCTTCGTGCGCCTTGCGGTCGGCGCGGGTTAGCGGAGAATTGTCGCCTTTGAGTTCGGTTTCGAAATCGGCCGAAGAGTACACTTCGAGTATGGCGTCAGAGGCTAAAATGGCGGCGCGCAAAGCGAGGTCGAGTTGTTCGGTCATCACCCAATAAATTGTCTGCGCAAGCTACTATCGACCGAGGGTTTGAGATGAAATTCTTTTGCGTCGAGGGCTCTTTCACCCTCTTTTAAGAAAGGGCATTATCGGATTCGCTTTTCATGAGCCTCGCGTTTTGAAGACCACCGGAATGGTAAACCGCATGCGCACGGGCTTGAGGATTTCGTTTCGGGCAGGAACCATCAGGGGGAGTGTCTGCAATGCTTGTATGGCTGCGCGATCGAGCAAGGGATCGACCCCTCGAATCACTTCAACCGTTTCAACGCGGCCGTCTTTTCCGACCACAAATTCCACATATACCTTTCCTTCGAGCCCGAGCTCGCGGGCTTTTGAAGGATAGGTCAAATGTTTTTGCAGGTGCTTTTGCAACTCGATTTGAAAGCAGTTGTAGCGGGCATCCTCGTCGAGTTCTTCGTCGCACTGCGCAAAGGTTACTTTTCGAGCCACGCTGTATGCGTTCATGATCTCGCCTCCGGTTTCTCCGGCGAGGTCTACCGGTTTTACGCCCGCGGTATCTCTAGCCGGTTCGGGCTTTGAGTTGGAAACGGTGTCGGTTGTGGGGTGAAAAGGGTCGGGTTGAAGGGCGCTTGAGGGAACCTTTGCCGCGACAAGCACCGGTTTTTGTTTTTGAACCTGCTCGCGCACCACGATTTCGACCTCGTCAGAGGCATCTTCTGCGGTCGAGAGCGTTCGAAATCGAACGATGCCCTCAGGGCTTTTGATTTCAATAAACGCAATAGAAAGGCCGATGCTGACGCTCAATCCAAACCAAAAAAACAACGGCCTGAGCTTTTCAATTCGGCGGACGGGTTGATGGCGGTCAGGGGTTTTCATAGCGAGGGCTTTTAGTTGAGGGAAACGGATCTCGTTTTCTCTCGAACGCCCCCGCCTCATTTTTGGTACATCCCCAAAGCAATCGCGATTCGGCTAAGCCGGAGAACTAGAGCCGGAATGGAGAAAAAACTCCGCTTCTTATTGAAGCTTATATGAAATCGGGATGATATAGCTCATACGCACCGCATTCGCGTCTTTAACTGCGGGACGCATCTGAGGCAAACTTTTCACCACGCGAATGGCTTCGCGATCCAATTCGGGATGAACCCCACGAGAGACTTCAACCTCTTCAACCCGCCCTTCAACACTCACAACGAAAGATACATACACCTTGCCCTGTACCTTTTCTTTTTTGGCTTTTTCGGGATACTTGAGGTTCGTTTGAATGTGCTTGAGAATTCCCTCTTGAAGGCAAAGGGCCTTCTCGTCATTTGTGTTTCTGCCCGTGCATTCGGGAAAAGTGGCAATTTGATCGACCACCGCAAAAGAGAAAACGGGGGCTTCATTTTCGGCTTGAGCCAGAGCGGAGGTGGTGCAAAAAATCAGGAAAGAGAGGGCGGTTGAATACAATTTCATCAGGGCAGTTTTAAGGGTGAAAAAGAGAATCTAAGACTCAAGTCATTGACGTACACTAAGGTCGTTGAAAAACTTGCTTCAAAAGAGAAGGAGTTTGATTTTAACATCATGGGTTAAAGGCGGAATACCCTGGATAAATCACTCGCAACGATTGTTCATGAGAGCGCTCTTCGAAGGCAAACGGATACTTCAAGCTCAAAGCGCTGAAAGACCTTCGATATCGACAAAAAAAAGCCCCGAAAAATCGAGGCTTTAGACTTTGAAAAAATAGACTTACTGAAGTTTGAAAGCGATGGGAATCGTGTAGCTCATCCGGGCGGGACGTCCGCTGTTTTGAGCGGGAATCATTTTCGGAAGCTTTTTCACTACCGCAACCGCCGCCGCGTCGAGCGAGGGGTCTACCCCACGAGCCACTTGCACATTGGCGATTTTGCCGTCTTTTTCAATGACAAACGACACGAATACCTTGCCTTGAACCCCAAGTGTTTTGGCTTGCTCCGGATACACCACATTCTTGGCGAAAAACTTGGCGAGGTTTAAGTTCATGCACTGAAAACGAGCATCTTCGGTCGGTTCGTTTTCACAACCCGGATACACCGCCTTCTTCTCGATCACCGCGAAGCTGATGATCTCGTCGCTTTCTTCAACCTCTACTTCAACGGCTTCTACCACCTCGTCTTGAGTGGTTTCGGTACTCTGAATCTCCAATTCTTCCTCCAACTCAACATTGTCTTCCACAACTTGAATGATTTCCTGCGGTGGAGGCGGAGGCGGAGGGGGAGGAGTGTTTTCTCGTTTGGTGATGTCAATAATCTCATCATCTTCAATGACTTCGAGCGTGCCCAAATCGCCGGGGCCGCTGGCATAGGTCTTCCATTCCAAAGCGCCGATCACCAAGGCCAGCGAGAGCGCCAGACCAATAAGGGTAAAAAGGCCGCGATTTCTTTCGAGGTCGGCTTCGGGATTCTTCTTTAACTCCATGGTTTTGAAAAACAATAATGGGGGTCGAAGACACCGGACAATCTGCCCGGAATCGCGCTAAAGATAATCAATTCGGTCTGCTCAAAGCGGTGCTTTTCGACTTGTCTCGAATGAACCACAGCAGGGCCAGAGCCATGATCAGAGCCCCGATGGTGTTGGCCATGACGTCTTGCAGAGAAGCACTTCGGTAGGTGGTGAGCCGGCTCTGAAGAAACTCCATGGTGCTCCCGAAAACAAAAGAAATTCCAAGCGATGAGAGCAGCACCCCACGCGGTGCGGGTTTTCGAAAGTCGAATTGCGTCCAGGCAGCGACGGCAAGGAATACGAACACGGCGTGTATGAGTGCGTGCAGATAAAAGTCGTCGACTCGCAGCAGTTTTTTCGGGAGTTTCCGAGCGGGCAACAAACTCAAATAAACCACGAAGCCCATCCACAGGAGCAGGGGAATCGCCGACAGGATTTGTCTGGCCCTGCGCATTTAAGCTCCGACCAGAGCGCTGTACTCTTCGGGGCTCAGAAGGGCTTCAAATTCAGATGGATCGCTCATTTTGACCTTGATCATCCAGCCATCTCCATAGGGATCGGTATTCACCTTTTCGGGGGCGCGCTCGATCGCTTTGTTGAACTCGACAATTTCACCGGCCACGGGCATGAAGAGATCAGATACCGTTTTGACCGCTTCGACCGAACCAAACACGGCGTCTTTGGTCAAGCTCTGTCCTTCGGTCTCCACTTCGACGAATACGATGTCGCCCAGTTCTCCTTGAGCAAAATCCGTGATGCCGATGATGGCTGTATCGCCTTCAAGGCGAACCCATTCGTGTTCTTTTGAGAATCGGAGATTTGAGGGGATGTTCATTTCTGTTGAGGTGTTTTTGCGCTTGCAATTTAGTGCGGTCGAGCCACGAGTTTCGCTATTGTCCGAGGTTTAAACGCACGCTGATTCCGCTCGAAATGCTCGAAGTCGGAAAGGCCGTCGAAATCTTGTATCTCGAAATGTTCTGGTCGTAGAAAAACTTGGCCGTAAGCCGTGGGCTAATCACGTAATCTGCCGAAAACTTGATGGTTACAATGCGCTGCCCCGAATTGACTTGATCGAGTTCTTCCACAATCCGCCGAACGACCGAAAGATTGTCGCGAATGCCCACATCGGCCTTCAGCTCGAGATTGCTCGTCACCGCTTTTCTCTGCGCGCCGACCCTGATAAAATTGAATCGGATGTCTTTGAGGATGTAGCCAATCCCCACTACGTACTCGGTTCCTTTGATTTCCGTCACCTGGTTCGAAGCCAAGCTGAGGTCCACCGTGCGGTCTTTCTTATAGTCAAAGCGCAGAGTCACGCTGTTCTTCATCCGAACATTCACCCCGATCAACGGAGAGAATTGCTCGCTAATGCCGATCTGGTTGATGAGCTGCTGCGGCATAAAATCGCCATTGATGTTTCGGGGCGCGCGATCGGGGGCGTTGAGAATCGAATCGCCATACGCCAAATTGGTTTGAAAGCTCCGCACAGAATACAGCGATCGGTAGGCGTGTGTCAGGGTGATCGAATTAAAGCGCTCGGCAAAAAACTTTGTTTTGATCAGCCCGTCGTAGCTCAACGACCAGTTGGGAATGGGGGTCGAGCGCTTCCAACCCAGTCGATATCCCTCGGCGTCCTGTCCCGTATAGGCCGCTAAGAAGGCGGGGATCAAAACATCTTGAGAAATCACAGAATACCCGTTATACCCATAGTTGGTCGAGTCCGGAGCCCCGACAATCGAAGGGTCATAGCTCGGGTCGACCAAGGCGCGCTGATCGGCGAGTTGCCTGGAAATGGTGATTCGGTTTTCGAGGAACTGCTCGAAGGCTTCCGAGCTGTACTCCGGCGCCACACTCTGATCCCAAGCCGTGGGCAAAGTGTAATAGCTCATCGAAAAATTCCCCGTGGTGTTGCGGTTTTGTTCTTCGAACTGGTTAAAATCTTGATCGAATCGCCAAAACGAATTCGTGCTGTACGATTCGCTTCTCAGGGCAGTCAGTTCGATTCTAAAATCTCGGAACGGTTCGACACTTCCCCGCGCGTTGAATTGCTCGCTGTAGGTTCGGTTGAACGGATTGTTTTGATACGGGCTGGTGGTGAGCCAGTCGTTTTCGGAAGCAATCACCCGGATGTCTCGGTTGCTGAGGTCGTCCGGAGGTTGGAGTCCAAAGGCAAAGCCAAAGCCCGGGGCCCACTGGGCATTGGGGTTCATTCCAAAGTGCTCGGGTCTCGGCAAAAATCCCGGCAAGGCCGTGCCCTGACTCTGCTGCCAGCTCCCGCTCAAACTCCGAACACTCATCAACACGCGCGCGGTTCCGTCCAATATTTTTCGCCCTGTGCTCCGGTTGGCCCAAGCCGAATCGATGGCAGCTCCTCGGTCTCGCCCGCCCGGAGCAGGTCTGCGCGCAGGCCCTCTCGCCCCGGCATTTCGAGCTTGTTGCCCGCCGTTGTTCACCGTTTGGAAATACGGCAACTTGTTGTAGAGGTCTACGAGGTTAAACTGAGTGTTGATGTCGATGGTCGCCGAGTTTTGAATGGTGTTGCCCAAGCGCAAACTGTCGTTGTCGGTGTTGAGTGCGGTCTGAGAGTTCGTCAACCACGAATAGGTGCCGCCGTAGCGCGTTTCGACACTGGCAAAACTCAAAATCGGAATTTTTTCGATCGGCACTTTCCACGCCAAATTCACTCTTTGTTGAAACTGAGTCGGCCTGCCGCCCGACCAAAAGCTGCGCTGAATCGATTCTTTTACGCTGTCGGCCGAAGCCGGGCCATAGAGTTCGTCGATTCGGGTGTCCATAGTGGCCGCATAGTCGAAGCGCAGCGCTTTGGTGAGATCAAACACCAAGTCGTACTGCCGAATCATCGTAAAGGCCTTGTTGTAGGTCACCGGTAGCTTGAAGTCGAAGTTGTCGGTGTTTCGCTGTTGCGCCTCTTGATAATTGCGAATCAATTCGGTTCTAAACTGAAACTTGCTGGGGTAATAGAAGAAGTTGAAATCGCGCACGAGTTTGAGCCAGTCCGATTTGAGCAGCGCGCTGTTTTTAAATGGCTCAACCGACTTGGGTTTGGTTTGATACACATAACCCAGCGCGGCGCGATGATCGACCCTGCGGTCGGCCACCGTGCTGATATTTCGCCGGAACAATTCGTTGAAACTATAGCTCGCGTTGAAGTTTTCGATGTCGTAGACCTGAGGCGCCCTCTTGGCATCGCCCCCTCGTTGGCGTCCGACGTTTGCAAAGTTGAAGCCCCGCCTCAAGGTGTAGTCTTGGGCGATTTTTTTGAGCTCTTCGCGCTCTGCATCGGTCTCTAGATTGGCCAGGGCGTCGTCGAATTCGATGTCGGGATCGAGTGGGTTGAATTGCGGGTTGCGCCATTCTTCAGAGACCCCGAAGAAGAACGGAACTCGAAGCCGGGCTTGTTCGCCAAAGAACTTGCCGAGTTCGAAATTGGTTTGGAGATCGTAGGCCTGAATCGACTCTTTTTGACGCTCGCTCACACTTTGTTCGATGCTTCCAAACCCAATGCTGCTGGTGCGACCGGCCAAGGCCACTTGTCCGAAATCGGCGAGTTTGGCCACGACCCGGGCATTGGCCGCCCAACCGCCCCTTTGGTCGAAATCGCCCAGCCGAAGTTCGTTGACCCACACTTCGGCGCATTTGGGCAAACCGTCGTCTCCGTCTCCTTGAAGCCGTTTTTTTGGATTTCGCAGACCGATTAACACCGTGCGGACATTGCTGAGGTTCGGAGCGCCCACCACCGTGATTCGATTGGCTCCACGCTGCACCGTGTATGGGGTGGTAATGCTTTGTCCGGTATTCGAAGCCACGCGGTCGCGCTCGAGTTTGACATCTTTGAGATCGTCGAAGTCAAAGTCGAAATTGTTCGCCTCGGGCCAAATGGCTTCGGCCGTAATCTCGCCCCAAGCCGTGGCCGTTAGCGGGATTTCGTATTCGTAGTAGTTCTGGTTGTAGTCGCTGCCCACGCGAATAAAAGCCGTGAGGTCTCCGTTGCGCAAAGGCCGCTGATCGCCTGCTTCGGCGTGCACATACATCCGCAAACGGCGGTAGTTCCTCATGTCCATTTGGAGATTTCGAAACACTGCGCGCGCGTCTCCGTCCTTCAGTTCGCAGACGTTGAGCGCCAGCGATTGCTCGTTTTGCTGCTGTAAACTGGCCGTTCCGAACAGAACCTGACGGTCGATTCCGGGGGGCAAAACATAGGGAATGGGCTGACGGCTGCCATTTTCTTCGAGATTCCGCGCGTTGACTTCAAAAACAGTGGCATCTCCGCCGTCCACCGGCACATCTTCGCGAATTCCGTCGAGTGAAAAGGGATAACGCCTCCACTCACCGCGCACCAAATCGAGCGATGCAAAGCGCAGAACCACGGGGCTGGGGAAGCCTTTTAAAAACATCCGCACAAAGCGAATCGATCGAAAGTCGTTGATCGGACCCACCTTGCGATCGGGTTCGAAAATGGGAATTTTGAATTGATACCAAACCGCCTCCACAGGCTGGTTGTTGGGAGGGGTGATGGTCGTGACCAGTCGATCGGTAATGTAATTCTGACCTACTTGAAGACTGTTCCGATCGAGCCGAATCTTGTATTGATAATAAGATTCTGTCTTGCTCATCGTCTGGTCGCGGTTCAAATCTTCGATGTCGGGAATCTGGGTGGCCGACTGCGGAAACCCGTTGACCTGAGCGGTGCTGCTGTTGTTTTGAGTATTGTTGAAACGCTTGTAGCGACCGAGAATGTCGGCCGAGGCGTTGTCGTATTCGGGGGCGAGGTAATACGCGAAATTGTCGCCCGACGGGTCGGCCGAGGCCGTTTGATACGCTCCGGTACCCGTGCCCAAGGCAGCAGAGATGCGCTGCAGGTAGTTGATGTCGCTGCCCGGAGTCCAAACGGCCTCTTCTTCGTCAGTCAAACCGTCGTAGCCTACGTCTTGGAGAGGGCGGCCGGCAGGGTCGTTGTCAAACGCTTGAACCAACGGTTGGTTGCGAGGCACATAACCCCATGCGGTCGAATCGACCACGCTTTTGTCTCCGAGCGAAGAAAGGCCATTCTCGAAACTCTGGCGTCCGTCGCGAAGAATGTCCTCAGAAACCGAACCGAGGTTAAAGTAGAGATCTCCCCCCTCAAGGTTGGGGTCCTCCAAGAAAGGGTCGAGAATCCAGAATTGGATGTACTCGATGTTCTGCTCTTCAAAGTTGTTCGTTTGAAGCGCCCTCATCACCCCACCCCAGCGGCTGGAGGGGTCGTTGAGCTCGCCGTCGGCCGAGATGCCCGCCGAAGTCGAGGTCGCTTCTACATCGAAATTGTAGGGCCCCCGTTCTTCGGGATAGTAGGCTAAATCGAGGGTGGCAATATTTCTCGGCGCACTTTGGTCGAGTTGGCGGTTGGGATAAACTTCTTCGACCAAGACCTGACGCACATATTGACCCGACTGCAAGTTTTTGTCGTCGATGATGTTCTGCGGAGTGTTGGCGTCGTTGTTGTAAAAGGTCGGGTCGATGGTATACCAAGCCATTTGAGCCCGATTGAAATTGTAGGCAATGTCGTTGTTCAAGATTCCTTCGGGAAAGAGGTCGTTCTGCCCCCCCGGAACAGAGGCCAACACCCACGCATTGGGGTTGCGGATATCGATAAACGTCTGGCTGCTTTCGAAATCGTCGATATAGGTCGTGGCGTCTCCGTTGATTTTGATCCCCGAGGGCGAGCCCGGAATCATGTGTGCGAATTCGCCTTGAACGCTGATGTCCGAGGCCTCTTTGGTGTCGAGAAACGGAATGCGATCCACAAAACGCGTCAAATAGGGCGCGTCTTTGCTGTAGGTGCCGTTGAGCCCCCAGAGCGTATTCGAAACAGGTTCTTCGGCCAAGTTGACCTTTTGGGTTAAAGGGCGCTCGTTGAAGTTGATCAAAGTGGCGCCCAAGGTCAAGTTTTGGTTAAATCGGTAGTCGGCTGCCAGACCCATATAGGTCTTGGTCTGAAAATTGAAAAGCGTGTTGTTCTCGTAGTCTACCTTGATCGGCACCCCCGATTGCAGCAGCGATTCGTTGATGATTCGAACGCGGCCAAGGGTATAGTCGACCGTAAAATCTTGGTTTTCGACCAGGGGAGTTCCTCCGGCTGTTACCCGAACCGAACCCTGCGGAATGTTAAACGCGCCCAGCGAAATCTCCGAGCCCGAAGCCGATTTGTAGCGCCCGCGAAGGAGGTATTTATTGAGCTGTGTTTCGTTTTGAGCTTTAAAACGCGTCGAATCGTAGAGTTCCTGATAGACGTAGCGATCGCGGTCGGGCTGGTTGTCGAGTTTGCGGTTGATGTGGCTTCCGAAAGGCTCGAGTACCGGAAAAATAATCCGCCCGTTTTGGCTGTTGATGGTGATGCCTTCGATAAAGTCGAAGAATCCGTCACCGCCCGGCACCGGGTCGTTGTTGTTGTTGAGTTTGTCGAGTTCCATCACCCGAATCAAGAGCTGGTCGTTGAGGTTGCCCTTGGGCAAAAACGGAATGGGCACCCCCGTTTCGTCGTTCATGTAGAGCACGTCCAGCTTGAAGTCTTCGCGGTTTACCTGAAATGCGTTGAGCGAATAGATGTTCTTCATCATCAAATCCCAAATGGGGGTTTTGACGTTGAGAATGGTGCTCTTGAGCATTTTGGTAATCAAGAGGTCGGGCGCGTTGATTCCGTCGTTCGAGAATTCACCCACTTGATAGGTGCGCCCGTTCATGGTATACTGAAACGAAACCGCCAGCACTTCGTCTTGGTTTAGCGCTTGATTCAGAGAGATATAGCCAAGCTGTGGCTGGAGGACATACTCGTTGGGTTGGAGTTTTCGGGCATTGGCCAACTCGACGAATTCAGTGGCTTCTTCATAGCCCGCGCTGTTCAAAAGGGCATTGATCTGGCTGATGTCGCGAATGCCCGAATACGTCTGTACGAGCGTATTGGGATTCAGCTGGTTGTTTCCGTTGTTCGGCGGATTTCCCGGCTCGGTGCTGGGGTTGGGTCCCGGATAAATCGAGGGGCCCGAAAGTGAGGCTCCCGGATTCCGATAGGCGCCAGCCTCGCTTTCGCCCAAGTCCATCAAAGCGCCGATATGGCGAATGTCTTGGGTCGAACTCCGGCGATTCGTCACCCAAACCTCGATGCGGG
Source organism: Schleiferiaceae bacterium (assembly GCA_041739275.1). Classification (GTDB taxonomy): domain Bacteria; phylum Bacteroidota; class Bacteroidia; order Flavobacteriales; family Schleiferiaceae; genus WGMI01. The sequence continues at coordinate 62,331 of JBGSOF010000027.1, forward strand.
TAATCTGTACCGGACTGGTAATCAACGGTGCATTCGCAAGAGAGCGCTCGTATTGGCTTCTAAAGTACTGGCTCAAAAAGAAGTGGCGGTTGGCTTCGTATTGATCGCCCCACACCTCAAACTCGGTGGTGGTCGCGCCTCCTTGGATGTTGACCGAATTCGATTGACTCCGCTGTTCAGAGAAAATCCCGGTCACCATCAACTTGCCGAACTGGGCTTGTGTTTTTACCCCAAACAAGCTCTGAGCACCGCTGATCAGGCTGTTTTGGGTAGGGAGAGAGACGTTTCCGAGTTCGATTTTTTTGATGATGTCGTCTTCTTGCCCGCTGTATTCCAGCTTCATCTGGTTTTCAAAGGCAAAGCTGGCCTCGGTGTCGTAGTTCACCTTGAGCTGCATCTTCTCTCCGATTTTGCCCGTGACATTCATCTGAATGCGCTGGTCGAAGTTGAAGTTGAAGATTTTCTGGTTTACAACGGGTAAGTTCGGATTTCGAATGCGTTGAAAACGAAGTCCGAAGGTGAGTTCAGCGCTTCCTTGAGGAATGATTTCGATGGTGTTCGAACCGAAAATGCGGTTGAACATCTCGCCGCGCACATTGATTTTCGGCAGGATGTTCGAGATGTCGTCGCGACCGTCTTCTTTGCCGTCCCCTCCTTCGGCATTCTTGACCGAACCCGGTCCCGAGCCTGTTTTATCCCCCCAATAACTCTGAAGTTGCTGGTTGAAAACATAGGCCTGATACTCGTCGGGGGTCATGAACATGGGTGGGGTCACCACCAGATCGCCGATTTTTCGAACGACGACATAGCGCCCCGTCAGGGGGTCGTAGGCTACTTCGGTTCGGGTGGGGTCCGAGCCGTAAAGCCCGCCGCCTTGCCCCGACTGAAAAGGGTAGGGCAGGGGTTCTTCGGGTTCGTTGGTGTCGGCAACTTCAAAACGAGACCAAGAGCGCTGCAGCCCTCGCGCCGGCCGAAAACTGCTCAGGCCGGCCGCCGCTGCAAGCAACAGCATGAATGCGGCCCAAGGGGCGATCTTGATTCTCGAGAGTGCTCGGCTCACAAGTTCTGGAGGCTGAATTTGACCAATTCGCCTGTCCCTGCCTCAGGATGAGCGGTAAGCGCAGCGCGGACGGCTTTTTCGGCCAATAATCTCGGATATCCCAATACTTCGAGCGCTTGTACCGCTTCTTCGAGCGGCGAGGGGACCCCCGACCCGGGCAGTGAGGCGGAGGGAGCACCGTGCATCCTTCCCACTCTGTCGCGGAGCTCGACGACCAGCCTTTGGGCAATCTTCGGTCCGACTCCTTTGACGTGTTTAAAGGCTCCGGGGTCGCCGAGGGCTAGAGCGCCTACCACTTCAGATGGGTTCATAGACGAAAGCAGCACGCGGGCAGTGTTGGGGCCTATGCCCGATACGCCGATCAAGAGTCTGAAAACTTCGCGTTCTTCGCGGTCCGCGAACCCGAAAAACAGTTGGCTGTCTTCGCGGTAGATAGCTTGTACCCATAGCTTTACCTCACCCTTTTGGGGGAGTTTGCCATAGGTGTAAAGCGAGATGTGAATGCCGAAGCCGATGCCGTTGCAGTCGATCACTGCAAAAGCCGGCCCCAGCTCGGTAATGTTCCCGCGCAGATGCTCGTACATAGGGTTTGCTCGAGGCCGTGGAGCCTTAGGTTTCTTTTTGAGAACGGCAAAAGTAGGGATTTCGTATACCCGTTCGAAACGTGAAAAACAGTGGTGGGGATGCGGCGGCAGCAGCGCCATTTTCGGTCGTTATCGGTAGAGCCGCAAAATTTTGCGGCTCTACCGCAGGGTTACCATCCGCCGCTGGCGCCGCCGCCGCCGAACGAACCCCCTCCAAAACCGCCAAACCCACCCCCGCCGCCTCCGCCAAATCCGCCGCCGAACCCCCCGAAACCGCCCGGTCTAAAAATATGCCCTCCGGTCGGGCCAATCCAGTATCCACCGCCGCCGCCGCCTCTGCGACGACCCCAGATGCTGAACAACACCAAAAGCGCAATCAGCAAAATCAGACCACCCAACGGAAAGCCCTCGGGTTTTTCTTCGCCTTCGAACTTGCCCGACAAAACCTCGACAATTCCATCGACCCCCGCGCGAATTCCGCCCGGAAAATCTCCGGTTCTGAATACCGGCACGATGCGTTCGTCGATGATGCGCTTGGCCAAGCCCGCGCGCAAAAATTCTTCAATTCCATAACCCGTTTGGATCGCCACTTTTCGATCGTCGACCGCCACGCAGAGCACAATGCCGTTCTCTTTGCCCGCTTGCCCGACACCCCAAGTTTCGCCAATCTTGGCCGCGAACATATTGATGTCGTCTCCGTCGGTGCTGCGCACCGTAACTACGGCAATTTGGGTCGAAGTGCTGTCGTCGTAGTCGATCAAAAAACGCTCGAGCGCGCTTTCTTCTTGATCGCTGAGAATATTGGCCAAATCGTTGACCAAACGCGGCGGGTTCGGTCGCTTCGGGATTTCTGCCTGAACAGACGCTGCCGTGCACACCACCCATGCCAAGAACGCGATGAAGCGGAGCGCGAATCGGGCTTCACTCATACGAAATGTCGTTCTTGAGTTCGTTGGTGTCGTCTTCTTTGCGCGGAAAATGCTCTTCGAGTATGCTTCCCACCCTTTGAACGAGTTCGATGATTCCTTCCTCAAAAGCAGCGCGCTTAAAGTATACTTCGAGCCCTTCGCGCGCCTCCTCCCAAAACTTGGAATGCACGATGCGGTCGACGCCCGAATCGCCAATAATGGCAAAGCGGTGATCTTCGGTAGCCAAGTAGATCAAAACACCGTTTCGATCTCTGGTTTTGTCCATTTTCAGGTCCAAGAACAGCTGTTCCGCGCGCTGCATAGCCGTGCCCCGCGATCGGCGCTCAATGTGCACCCGAATTTCGCCTGAACTCCGGGCTTCGGCGTCGGCAATGGCCGTTGTAATTCGATCCTCGGCCTCGGGGCTGAAAAAGCGCTTGGGCGATTTACTGCCGGGGTCGGGATCCATCAAAATTTGACTTCAGGAGCCTTTTCAGAGCCGGCGGCCGCCTCAAAATAACCTTTGGCGGCGAAACCAAAAAGACCGGCCACGACATTGTTCGGGAAGGTGCGCACACTTCGGTTGAAGGCTTGCACGGCATCGTTGAACTTATTGCGTTCAAAGGCGATCTTGTTTTCTGTATTGGTCAGTTCGGCCTGGAGTTCCAAAAAGCTCTGATTCGCTTTGAGGTCGGGATAGCGCTCAACGGTAACCAAAAGTCGGCTCAGCGCGCCGCTCAAACCGTCTTGAGCTTGTTGAAAGTTGGCGATGGCCTCGGGGCTCAAATTGCTGGGGTCGACCGTAACCTGAGTCGCCTTGGCGCGGGCTTCGATGACTTGCGTAAGGGTCTCTTGCTCAAAGTCAGCATAACCTTTAACGGTATTTACCAAATTCGGAATCAGATCGGCACGGCGCTGATAGGCGGCCTCGACCTGAGCCCACTGCCCGCCGACGGCTTCGTCGGTGCGAACCAGACCGTTGTAGCGGCCAACCAAAAAGAAAGCCAAGAGGGCAATGACGCCTACGACAATAATCCAACTGCGGTTTTTCATGGAAGGTTTTGAGCGATTTATTGATGTGAAATTACAACAGTTCGCGGAGTTCCTCGAGCCGAGCCTTTAAAGCGCGGAGCCTCGATTCGAGTTCAGAAAGGCGATCGGCCTCTGAACCCTTGCGCTTGAGCATATTGCGGGCTCCTTCGAGCGTAAAGCCGCGCACCTTGACCAAGGTGTAGATGCGCTCGAGCAATTCGAGGTCTTGAGGTCGGTATTTCCGACTGCCCGATTCTGTTTTTTTGGGCTGAATTTGAGGGAATTCCCTTTCCCAAAAGCGAATCAGCGAAGCGTTGACCCCCAGGCGAGCTGCCGCCTCGCCAATGCTGTAATAGCGTTTGTCAGACTCGCCGTTCGACCCGGATTCTCTAGTCAAAGCTCTGGTTTTCGCGCCCGGCCAGCGATAGAACTTCTTGGTATTCTGCGGGAGTCAAATCGTTGAAGAAATAGTGAATCGGGTCTACTTTTTGGCCGTTTTTCACCACTTCGTAATGCAGGTGTGGTGCGGTACTTGTTCCAGTATTCCCCACATAACCAATCAATTCGCCTCGTTTCACCTTTTGGCCGTTGCGCACACTGCGCTTGCTCATGTGGCCGTAGAGGGTTTGATAGCCATAGCCGTGTTGAAGCACCACGTAAATGCCATAGCCACTGCCGCCGATCGATGAATTGTCGGTGACCACTCCATCGCCCGCCGCGTAAATCGGGGTGCCTGTGGGAGCCGTGAAATCGATGCCAGTGTGCATTTTACCGACCTTGTAAATCGGGTGAATTCGATAGCCAAAGCCCGAGGCGATGCGCGTCAAGTTGCGATTGGAAACGGGTTGAATGGCGGGGATGCTCGCCAAGAGTTCGCTTTTGCGCTTGGCCATGGCGATGATTTCGTCGAACGACCGCGACTGTACATAGACCTCCTTGGAAAGCACATCGAGTCTTTCGGCCGTTTTTCGAACCAAGTCGCTGTGCTCGTAGCCTTCTAAACCCGCGTAGCGATTCGCCCCTCCAAAGCCGCCTTTTCGCACCTCGTCGGGTATCGGTTCTGCTTCAAACACTACTCGGTAAATGTTGTCGTCGCGCTCCTCGAGCTCTTCGATGACGCCCGAGAGATCGGCCAATCTTTGATCGAGCAACTCGTATTGCAACTGCATATAATCGAGTTCGCGCTTGAGCCGTTTTTCTTCGGGGCTGTCGATATACCAAAAGCCGATCGAAACCAGAATGACGGCCATCAAAGCCGAGGCCGTTAAAAACAATACGACTTCTCGAAGCCGGTGTTTCCAGCCTTTTTCGATTCGCCGGTACGAGAGCGAATTGGGGTCGTAATAGAACTTAACCTTTGCCATTCAACGCGGCCAAAAGCCGCTTTTGAGTTCCTATTTTTGCCCGCGCCTCAAATTTTGGCCAAAAGCGCGAAATGCGAAGATAAACTTAATCGCACAAGCCTGAAGAGCTCAGAATTGGCAACCGTTTTTCGAAGACCCACTCCATGTCTCATCCGAACGCTCCGCTTTCGTCTCGCCAGATTCGGCAACGCTTTCTCGACTTCTTCGAATCGAAAGCCCACCGCGTGGTGGCCTCGGCTCCGCTGGTCATCAAAGACGACCCGACCCTTTTGTTCACCAATGCGGGGATGAATCCGTTCAAGGATTTGTTTCTCGGGCTCGCCGCGGTCGAGCATCCGAGGGTGGCCGACACGCAAAAATGCCTTCGCGTTTCGGGCAAGCACAACGACCTTGAAGAGGTCGGGCACGATACCTATCACCACACTTTGTTCGAAATGCTCGGGAACTGGAGTTTCGGCGACTATTTCAAGAAAGAGAGCATTGAGTGGGCTTGGGAACTCTTGGTGTCGGTGTATGGATTGGAGCCCAATCGCCTCTATGCCACTGTTTTTGGTGGCGATCCATCTGAAAATCTCGAATTCGATCGCGAAGCCGAGCAGCTCTGGGCTCAGTTCTTGCCCTCAGAGCGCATTCTGCCGGGCAGTAAAAAGGATAACTTCTGGGAGATGGGAGAAACCGGTCCCTGCGGGCCGTGTTCAGAGATTCATATCGATTTGAGAAGCGAGGCTGACCGAGCGGCTAGCCCGGGACGCGATTTGGTCAATGCGGGGCATCCCGAAGTTGTCGAGGTCTGGAACCTGGTGTTCATGGAGTTCAACCGCAAGGCCGATGGCAGCCTCGAACGCTTGCCCGCTCGGCACGTAGACACGGGAATGGGCTTTGAGCGCTTGTGCATGGCGCTGCAAGGCGTGCGTTCGACCTACGACACCGATGTTTTTAAACCCTTGATTGCCCGTCTCGAAGAGCTGAGCGATACCCCCTTCGGACACAGCGAAGCCTCTGACGTCGCCATGCGCGTGGCGGCCGACCACATTCGCGCCGTGGCCTTTTCGATTGCCGACGGGCAGGTGCCTTCAAATGCGGGTGCGGGTTATGTCATCCGCCGCATTCTCCGCCGAGCGGTGCGCTACGGTTCGAGTTACCTGGGTTTGAAAGAGCCCTTTTTGCACAAGCTCATCCCCGTGCTTTCCGAAGAAATGGGCGGGGCTTTTCCCGAGCTCATCCGGAGCGAATCGCTGATCGGGCAGGTGGTGCTCGAAGAAGAAAAGGCCTTTTTGCGCACCCTTCAGCAGGGCGTCGACCGCATTGAGCAATTGTTGCAGCAGCGTCCAAAGCCGCATTTGGAAGGCCCGGAGGCCTTTGAGCTGTACGACACTTTTGGCTTTCCGCTCGATCTCACTTCTTTGATTTTGAGAGAAAAGGGCGGTACGGTCGACGAAGCGGGTTTTGCCGTGGAGATGGAGAAACAGCGCCGTAGGTCTCGATCGGCTTCTGAGCTCAAGGCAGGCGATTGGATGGTGTTTGAAGAAGGCGCCACCGAGTTTATCGGCTATGACGAACTTGAATGCGAGGCGCGCTTGCTGCGGGTTCGAACCGTGCAATCGGGCAAAGAGTTTCGCCATCAATTGGTTTTCGATCGGAGCCCTTTCTACGCCGAAGGCGGCGGGCAAGTAGGCGATAGAGGCTGGTTGATATCCCCCGACGGACAGGCGATTCACATTGAAGATACCCGCAGAGAAACCGGCCTTTGGCTTCATATCACCCGGGAATTGCCGGCCGAAGCGGCGCATTACAAATTGGTGGTCGACGCATCTTTAAGGAGTTCGACGGCGGCCCACCACAGCGCTACGCACTTGCTGCACGAGGTTCTGCGCGAGCAACTGGGGCATCACGTGGAGCAAAAGGGTTCGATGGTCTCTCCGGCCTTGCTCCGCTTCGATTTTTCGCACTTTGCCAAGCTCGAAGAGGCTCAGCTCCGCTCGATCGAACACGCGGTCAACGAAAGGGTCTGGGCGAATCATCGCTTGGTCGAAAATCGAAGTTCGAGCATGGAAGAGGCTTTGGCTCAGGGCGCGATGGCCTTGTTTGGCGAAAAATACGGCTCGGTGGTTCGCACGGTTCGCTTCGGCAACTCCATTGAACTCTGTGGCGGAACGCACGTTCAGAGCACGGGCGCCTTGGGGGCTTTTAAAATTGTCTCAGAGGGTTCGGTGGCTGCGGGCATTCGCCGCATCGAGGCCGTATGTGGCTCTGCTGCTTACCACTGGCTAAACGAGCGCTTGGATGTCCTCTCGGGCCTTGCGGAACGGCTTAAGAATCCAAAAGATGTGCTCAAGGCGGTCGATCAGCTCTTGGCCGAGCGCGAGGCCGACCGCAGGGTGCTCGAAGGGCATCGAGCGCGGAGGGTTCACGAGTTGTCTAACGAGTTGCGCGTCAAGCGCTCTGCTCAACCCATTCAAACCTTGGTGGGTCGCTTCGACGAGGATCCCGGGGTCTTGAAAGACGCTTTGTTTGCGCTCAAAGAAGAGCCGTCTACGGCTGTAGTCTTGGCCGGGGTTTTTGGAGATAAACCGCATTTAAGTGTGCTGATTAGTTCCGACCTTGTGGCCGATCGCGGCTTCAATGCGGCTCAGCTCGTGCGAGAATGGGCGAAGTGCATTGATGGAGGCGGGGGCGGACAGGCCTTTTTCGCCACGGCGGGGGGCAAGAATGCTGCTGGGGTAGACGAGGCTTTAAAAACAGCACAGACATGGGTCGCTACACTTTGATTCTTATGCTGCTCGGCCTGAGCTGCAACGAACTTTTTGCCCAAAAGCCCGACAAAGACGGCTATTATACGGGCAGCGAGATTACCGACAGTCCGTTTGGTTTGGGCCTGAGTGCCTCGCCTTACTACAGCAATCGGCGCTTGTTGAGCAATACGCTCAATCCGGGGCAGGCGTTTCAGTTGGTGGACAACGCGACGAACGGGCAATGGGGTTTAGGGTTTGGCCCTGAACTGTACATCGCGCTTTCCGACCGTTTTGAGGTGGTGACCGGGGTTCAATGGGGCACGGCGGGTTTCCGCTACCCTCGGGTTGAATTGGAGAATGTCATTCTCGGCTTGGACAGCGGTTTTTATTCGCTTACCGAAGAGTTTCAGTTTGTGAATGTGCCGATTGGGCTGTCGTTTCGAAGCGAGCTCAACGACGATTGGTATTTGGATGTCACTCCGGCGGTAGAGTTGTCGTGGTTGACGAAATACGACCTGATTTACGAGGCGGGTGGGGTGGTGGAAACCGCGGATGCTCTGCCCTTGGCCGAGGACTTTTTCAGCTGGCTGTCGCTCACCATCGGGGGCACCTACAGCCCCTTCGATACCTGGGGCTATTCGGTCCGCTTTGGAGGTCGCTATATGCTCAATTCGCTCATCCAACGCAGCGACTATCCGCGCGAGGTGCTCTACACCGTCGGGGGGTCGGTGGGGGTGCAGTATCGGTTTTAAGAGGAGTCTCGTGCCAAGGCAAGGCTCCAATGGATCCTAGGGGGTTGGGGTGATTTTTACACCTTAGCTTTTGATACTTTTTCGAGCTTGATCGGTGGTATTCCTGCGTTTGCCACGTATCTTGATCGGCGATGAAATCTTCGATTTGCCCTTTTTCGGTGCACTCCCTGACCGGTCTCTGGGGGTTATTGGTTTTGAGCGTTTGCCCCTTGGGGGCTCAGACGGTATTCGGTCCATTGCAGTTTATCGACTCCATTGCACTCGATGCACAACAGGTAAGCAGCGGAGATTTTGACGGCGATGGCGATATAGACATCGTGGCAGTTATGCGCGACGAAAACAGAGTTTCGTGGTACGAGAACCTCAACGGCCAAGGCAGTTTTGGTCCGGAACAAATCATCGCGACCCACAGCTTCGTGCTTTCGGTTTTTGTGGCTGATTTTGATGGGGATGGAGACGCCGACATCGCCACGGGGGGCGCAGCGAGCATTTTACTTCACAAAAACAACGGAAGCGGTTTGTTTACCACCTCTACCATTTCAACCCAAGCCAACGGAGCCGAGGCGCTTTATGCAGCCGATTTTGATGGGGATGGCGATATCGATTTGTCTTCGGTTTCTTCTGGGGCCGATAAACTCTGCTGGTACCAAAATCTCAATGGTTTGGGCTCGTTTGGGCCGCAGGTGATCATCAGTACTGCCCCGGATTACGGAGAAGGGGTTTGGGGCGCTGATTTTGACGGAGATGGGGATATAGACTTGGTTACTGCCTCTTATTTGGACGATGAAATTGCTTGGTTCAAAAACCTTGGAAATGGCAATTGGGGAACTGCTCAAATCATTAGCAGCAATCAGGACGGCGCCATCGATGTTTTTTCTGCAGATGTGGATGGAGACGGAGACATGGATGTCATAACTGCATCTTTTTGGGACAACACCGTGGCCTGGTTCGAAAACCTCAATGGATTAGGCACTTTTGGTCCCGAACAGACCTTGTCTGCGGGTACCCCTCTGCGACCCTACACGGTTTATGCTGGCGACATCGATAACGACGGTGATATCGACATCGCTGCCGGTTTTCTTTACGCTGCGGGATGTACGAGAATTTAAACGGAACAGGTAGTTTTTCACCTTTTATTCAAATCGATTATACAACCAATGATGCGCACAGGATTGAACTCGCGAATGTTGACAGCGATTCCGATTTAGATATCATTGTGGGCACACCTGGTTCCGATTACGTAGGTTGGTATGAAAACAACCCCGTTTGCGATAATGCGTCTCCTCCTTTGAACTGGACCGCCTGCGGTTTTTTGCAGCTTTCCAACGGACAAATAGTTACCCAAAACGGATTTTACACAGACACCATTAATAATGCCGCAGGTTGCGACAGTGTGTTGAACATAAATCTCACCATTCTTCAGTCGAGCTCAAGCTCAGTTTCACCGAGTGTTTGCGACGCGTACACCTCGCCTTCGGGCAAGATTTGGCAGCAAACAGGGGTTTATTCCGATACGGTGAAGAACGCCCAAGGCTGCGACAGCATCATCAACATCAATCTGAGCATTCTGAATTCTACGACGAGCACGCTTTCACCGAGTGTTTGCGACGCGTACAGCTCGCCTTCGGGAAATATCTGGACGCAGTCGGGGGTGTACGCGGATACGGTTCTGAATGCGGCGGGTTGTGATAGCGTTGTCACCATCAATTTGACGGTGTTCCAATCGAGTTCGAGCGGTCTGACGACCAGCGCTTGCGGTTCGTATCTCTCGCCTTCGGGACAAGTGTGGACGCAGTCGGGGGTGTATTCGGATACGGTTCTGAATGCGGCGGGTTGTGATAGCGTTGTCACCATCAATTTGACGGTGCTCCAGCCGAGCGCGGGCAGTCTGACGACCAGCGCCTGCGGTTCGTATGTCTCGCCTTCGGGACAAGTGTGGACACAGTCGGGGGTGTATATAGATACGGTGTCGAATTCCGTGGGTTGCGACAGTGTCATCAACATTCAGCTCACCCTGACCCAGATCAACGACTCGATCTACGGCGGTTTATCCGGGCTTATGGCAGTCGACAGCGGGTCGTATCGCTGGCTCGATTGCATGAATGGGATGGCCGTAATCCCAGATGCCAACGCCCAGAGTTTTGTGCCCTCGGCCAATGGCAGCTTTGCCGTAGAGATTACCCAAAATGGCTGTGTCGATACTTCCGATTGCGTTTCCATCACAGGGATTGGCCTGCTAGACCCGAACCTCCCCACGTACACCATCCGCCCGAATCCGAATCGGGGGCAGTTTGTCGTCGAATGGGCTAGCCCGATGGAGTCTTCTGTCATGGTCTTAATAAATGCATCGGGCGGTATAGTCTGGCAGAATGAATTTCGGGGTACCCGGCTAGAATTCTTCGATGTTGTCCTCAGCCCGGGGGTGTATAGCCTTTTCTTGCAGCGGCCGGAGGGATTCGCACCTTTGGGAAAAGTGGTGGTGTATTAAATTGGCTCTTTCAGGGATGGGGGGCGGGGTGCAGGATCGATTTTAAGGGGCCGGTTGGGGGTCAAGCAGCTCATCATGACCATCCGGTCTCTTAACTCTAGCGGAACTACCAGTATGCTTGGTTCGCGTCGAAGATGTCCATATCGTAATGACCCGAATTTCTGCGTGGCATTGTTATCCGAGGAGGGACTTTCGGGGAAACCGGCGTGGTATCTCGGCTATGGCTGGTGCACCGCAACCTAGATGTGGGTATTTTTGAGAAACGGGGATTCTGAAAGCTGTCAGATAGCTTTTTGTCGAATTAAAATAAGGAGGATGTCACTTTCTAAGTCAATTTCGGAACTGGCGGAGCTCAGAAACTTTCCTGGTGACTTGGATATAGCCACGTTTATTTCGATAATAAATACTTAACACTGTATTACCCCCCCCTAAATCAATTAATTTAGCTTAGCATCATATTTCTAAACTTTCAGTCATGAAAAAAAATGTTTTGGTTTTCTCTTTGCTTGTTGTAAGCGTGGTCATTTCTTGCTCAAAGAAAGTGTCCGATGACCCAAATTTTATCTCTCCAGAATTTAGTTTGGGAGAATATGGTCCGCATAAATGTGAAAAGGTTGAAAATGGAGTGACAGTTTATGGAGCTCAATGTGCCAATGGAAATTTTGGCGGATGCTATGAACCGACAGAATGTAATTTTGATGGCCGGTTTAATGCTGCCTATACGGCCTTGTTAACCCAACAAGGGGTTGAGGTTATTGCAGACGAAGATCTAATGAATTATCCGAGTTTAGTATTGGTCATGCAAGAAATTGGATTGCCCATTGATGCTGAATAGATCTGTGCCAATGTCCCTTGAATGCCGGGTCCTGTTTTGGGGCTCGGCATTTATTTTATTACACGGGTGCCGTGCCCCATCTAGAAATATTGAAACTATTGATTCCGAGAACATTCAATTTATTCAATCGACGTACAAGATCGATCAGATTCTCTCCGGTTCTGCACATTTGTCTATTGAGTTGGACAGTTCCGAATTTAGGATTTGGATGGCCGATCCCCTTCCGACGAGGTTGTTTATCTACGATTTGCAGCTGGATTCTCTTGTAGAAACAATTTCACATCAGGATCGAGTTGTAGACGAGCCATTTTGGTTTGTTAATTCCGGAAATTACATCGTTCAGCGAGGCGTGGAATACTGGGGAAAACACCAAGGAAAGGACTATGCAAACAGAATTTCCCATCTCGATGAACATCAACGTCCGCCGACACATCAGGATTTTGAAATTTTGGATAATGGATCATTGTTTCTATACATCTACAATTACCATCTCGACGGTAGAAAGTCCCTAACCGATTATGCTCCTTTTCATCTTCTTGATTCATCAGGGAAATTGTTGAATGTTCATTTGAGAATTCCAGATATTTATGGCAATGGTGGATTGATTGAAGATGTTCATTATCTCAGCAATGATTCGAAACAAATACTCATTAGTTATTCAGCAACAGATACCGTGTATGCTGTAGGGCAGAACGCCCAAGTACATCATTGGGTATTCCCTACTCGAATTGATTCGAATTTATATCGCTACAATGGGGACACCTCGGTGCAGGGTAAATTGAAGAATCGGATCTACAACGAATCGAACGGTTCCTTTTACGGCCCCGCCTTTTGGGATGAGGAACGTCGGTGTGTACTGCGTTTGTTTTACGAGGCGATCTCTGTGAAGGGTCAGGTTAAGGGTAAGAAGGTCATTCTCTTGGTATTGAACACAGAAACCAACCAGACGAAAAGCGTGGTTTTGGGTTCATTTCGCAATCCTGACTATTACGATTGGAATTATACCAATGGCAATTTGTTCGCATTGCGTTATGCCCTCCATCCCTCCTCGGCCAATAGGATGGTAGAGCGATTTGAGTTGTTCGGTTTGGGTGAATAGCGCTGTGTTGGAACAAAGTGCCTAATTGGAATTAAAATCAGTCACCACAGGCATTCTCAAAACCCCCACCCCAAGCGCACGTCCAAAAACTCCGCAACATGCCCATGGACACGGATGTTGGCCCCGAGACTCAGGTTTTTCCAGAAATAGTAGTTCACCCCATAGCGCTGGAACCAATCCGGGGTCGGGGCATAGTCGCGGTACACATACACCCCGGCTTGCTGGCTAAACGTAAACTTCCCCATCACAAAAGAATGTCCGGCCAAAACGCTGGCTTCAAAATGGTTAGAAGGGGTTCCCGCCTGGTCGAGCAACTGCTCATAGGCCACATTGCGCAGGAGTTCTACGCCCGCATCCCAGGCCGAAACCCGAGAAAATTGGTGCAAATACGAGGCTTCGAGCCCATAAACGGCATAGGTAACCCGCGTCTCGTCTATGGCCTTGCCCGCGGCAAAAGCTTCGAGCGTCCACAGCCGCTTGGGCGGAGGGGGGCTGGTATTGAGTTCTGTTTTCGACTTGAAGACCCGCGGCTTCAGGCTGTATTCCACCCCCAGGGCCAGGGTGGGATAGTTCAAGCCTTTGTTGGGTTCCTGGATGCCCCCATTGCTCGAATGGTTGTAGATCGCGTTCAGCGAAGCCGACCAATGCGCCTGAGGTCGATATGAAAACCCCGCGCCCAACTGGACAAAGGTGTTGAGATACAGGCTGTAGCTCAAATTGAGCGGATTGGTTTCCCCATCATAGGGTGTGGTTTGATAGGCAAAGCCCATTCCTCCGCGCAGATTGAAAAACCAAGGCCCCGAAAGCCGGTAGTGCGGCTCCACAAACCCATACAACTGAAAAGACGACCCCAGAATATCGGGCTTGTCGAGGTTGTGATAGGACAGGGAAAAACCGATGCGCGGAAAGCACAAGCAGTTGGAATAGTGTTGATTGGGGTCGAGTTCGCGGATATAATCGATCCCCACACCCCAGGGAGAGGCGCTCCCGATCGGGGCAATGGCCTCGCTGTGGAGAATCAAAAAGCCGGTTTCAGCTCTCAAACCAAAAACGTTATTTGATTGAGCAGAAGCCAGCTTCGCCCAGGCGAATAAACTTAAAATGAGCGCAATCCTCATCGCAATCGACTGAGGATTCGAACTTTAACGGCTCATGGTGGCGCGTACCTCGGCGGCACCTGTTCCGTCGTTCTGGCTGTATTCGAGACGAACCTGCGTCAGATCGCCATCGGGAAACCCCAAGCCGACATACTGAATGTTGTCGCGGGTTTGATCGGGAATGGCAAAGCTCGTGGCGTCCACCGTGGCGACCACCGTATGCGTGCTCCCTTGATTGCCGAAGTTCTTGATTTTGATCTCGTTCTCCTCTTGACCCGCGCTAATGTTCACAATGTAATTCTGAGGCGCGTTGGGTCCGCTGGTCTCTACCATAGTCCAGTTACCCACATAATCGATCCGACTAAATCCGGGATCGGTTTCGTCTTCAGCACAGGACGAAACGATTAAGGCCGAACTCAAAAAAAGAGCGGCGAGCAGTGCGGAGGTCTTCTTCATAAGTCGAGGAACGCTGTATTTAAACGGGTATTGTTAAATCTACAAATCATCTCACTGATCTCAATTGCCTGGGGTGGGAAACGATTTTTTATTTCGCCCTGCGCGCTTTGTTCGCAGCATTCAATTGATCGAGCACTTCTTGTGTGATGTCGAGCCCGGGCTCAGCCGAAAGAATCGGTCCGCCCTCGCCGTACGACAAAATAAAATCCAGCTTTTTGGCGACGCGCATCGAGTCGATCACCGCCTTCATATCGTCCTTGAGCAGAGCCGTGAGTTTCTCTTCTTCGGCGGCCAACTTTTGGGTTTGGGCATCGCGGTACTCCATGGCCTGTTGTTGCTTGATCATGAGCTCTTGCTGGGCCTGTCGGAGCTCAGCTTCGCTCAAGCGGCTCGCTTGCTGCTCCAAGACCTGATAGTTTTCTTGCAAGACCTGACCTTTTCGACCCAATTCAGTTTCGAGCGCTTTCAACTGAGTTTCGAGCTGAGCGCGCAGCCCTTTGTGGTATTCATAGCCCGAAACCAAGGTGTCGATATTGACATAGGCCACCTTCAAACCTGTGCCGGTGGAGTCTATGGAATATCCTGATGTAGTGGTATTTGAGCCGTTATCCGTTTTCTGTTCCGATTTTGCACAGCCTGCCAAAGCTGCGATCAAAAGCGCGAGAGCGATGCGCATAAGTCTGGTTTTCAATGGGTGGGAAACAATTCGTCGAGCAAGGCATCGTCGACCAATTCGGGCAAAGGTACACTGAGCAAGGGGCTTCGAGCCATTTCGCGCTCGATGGCGAATCGCGCGGGCGCGTTCCGAGCCCAAGAGCGCCGGGCAATGCCGTTGTTGACGTCGAAAAACAGCATGCGTTCCGCCCGAATACCCGCTTGTTCGCTGCCGTCGAGCAGCATTCCAAAGCCTCCGTTGATCACTTCGCCCCAGCCTACGCCCCCACCGTTGTGCAGAGAAACCCAAGTGGCACCGCGAAACGAATCTCCGATGGCATTTTGAACTGCCATGTCTGCCGTAAATCGCGAGCCGTCATAGATATTCGAGGTTTCTCGCCAAGGCGAATCGGTTCCCGAAACGTCGTGGTGGTCTCGTCCGAGAATCACGCTCCCAATCTCTCCTCTCGCAATGGCTTCGTTGAACGCAAGCGCTATGGCTACTCGGGCCTCGCTGTCGGCATAGAGAATCCGAGCCTGAGAGCCCACCACCAGGCGGTTTTCTTCGGCGCTTTCGATCCAGTGTAGATTGTCGCGCAATTGTTCGCGGATTTCACCGGGGGCGCGCTCGAGCATCTCGCGCAGCACCTTGGCCGCGATGCGGTCGGTGGCCAAGAGATCTTCGGGCCGGCCTGAAGCACAGACCCATCGAAAGGGACCAAAGCCCAGATCGAAGCAGAGCGGACCGAGGATGTCTTGGATGTACGAAGGGTATTTGAAATCAATTCCGTTCGGGGCGAAGACTTCGGCTCCTGAGCGGCTCGATTCGAGCAAAAAGGCATTTCCGTAATCGAAAAAGTACATTCCGCTGATGCTGAGCTGGTTGATCGCGGCCATATGCCGTACCAAACTCGCCTTGACCTCGGTTTTAAAGCGCTCGGGATCTTCGGACATCATCCGGTTGCTCTGCTCAAAGCTCAATCCGACCGGGTAGTAGCCCCCCGCCCAAGGATTGTGCAGAGAAGTTTGGTCGGAACCCAAATCGACCTGAATGCCCTTTCGAACAAAAAATTCCCACAGATCGACCACATTGCCCTGATAGGCAAGAGAAACCGCCTCTCCATGAGAACGGGCGCGCTCAATTCGCTCCGCCAGAGCATCGAGCTCGGTGTATACCTCGTCGACCCAGCCTTGACTGTGTCTTGTCTTGACGGCTTTGGGATTCAACTCGGCCACCACGCCCACACAACCCGCAATTTTCGCGGCCTTGGGTTGAGCACCGCTCATTCCGCCCAAACCCGAACTGACGAACAATTTGCCGCTCAAACGGCCTTCAGGCCCCGCGATGCGCCGGGCGGCATTCAAGACGGTAATCGTCGTGCCGTGCACAATCCCCTGTGGGCCGATGTACATGTACGAGCCTGCCGTCATTTGGCCATACTGGCTGACCCCAAGAGCATTGAATCGTTCCCAATCTTCGGGTTTGCTGTAATTCGGAATCACCATTCCGTTGGTCACCACCACGCGTGGCGCTTCTCGGTGGCTGGGGAACAAACCCATGGGGTGCCCGCTGTAGATGTGCAGTGTTTGTTCGTCGGTCATCTGTGCGAGCATCTGCATCACAAGGCGGTATTGCGCCCAGTTCTGAAAAACCGAACCGTTTCCGCCGTAGGTAATCAGTTCGTGGGGATGTTGTGCCACCCTCGGGTCGAGGTTGTTTTGGATCATCAACATAATGGCCGCGGCCTGCCGGCTCCGCGCGGGATACTCCTCGATGGGCCGGGCGTGCATGGGATAGTCGGGGCGAAAGCGATACATATAAATCCGCCCGTAGTCTCGCAGTTCTTGGGCAAACTCGGGTCCGAGTACCGCGTGATGCTTTTTTGGAAAATAGCGGAGCGCGTTGCGCAGGGCGAGCTTTTTTTCGTCCGGGCTCAGCAAATCGCGGCGTTTGGGCGCGTGGTTCGCTTCGATGTCGTAGGGCTTGATCTCGGGAAGTTCGGCGGGAATGCCCTCGAGAATCGACTGCTCAAAGTTCATGTAATCAGGTTGTTGATGTGCTTTTAAAAGGGGCGAAAGGCGGTTTGACTACTTCGATTTTTTTCGGATTTCTCCGCGTGCCTTGTCAAAGCCATACGGGCAGTGCCGGCAACCGCTTTGACAACAATAGCCCCTCTTGAGGTGATAGGCTTCGGTAAATACCAAAAAGCCCGAGGGGTCTTGATAATAATCTTCGGGCAAAAGCTCGTTCACATCGATCTGTTTCGGCGGTAAAGTTCGAATTTAGACCGCGATGATTTACTCTATAAACCCTCGCGCCCATACAGGGTTCAGCAGGGCCTTGTCGGGGCTCGCAATCGCCTTTTGTTCAGCCCTCGAACTCAGCGCGCAACCCCATGTGGAGGCCTATATCGAGGAATACGCCTCTAGCGCGGTCGAAGAAATGCAGCGATATAAAATCCCCGCCAGCATCACCATGGCCCAGGGCATGCTCGAGTCCAACTACGGCCGCAGCCGTTTGGCGACCGAGGCCAACAACCATTTTGGAATCAAATGCCCTCCGGGCTGGGACGGCCGAAGCGTGCGCCACGACGACGACAAGCCTCAAGAGTGCTTTAAGGCCTATCGCGATGCCGCCGAAAGTTTTCGAGATCACTCTCTCTTTTTGGCCGAACGGTCTCGCTACGCCGCTCTTTTTGAGCTGAGAACCACCGATTATAAGGCATGGGCCAAGGGTTTGAGCAAAGCGGGGTATGCCACCAATCCCAAATACGCTTCCTTGCTCATTGATTTAATCGAGCGCTACGGTCTCGATTCGCTCGATCGGCTTGGTGTGGAGCGCGTTCGCTATAAATCGGCCAACAAACTGCCTTATACCCTGGCCTTAAAAGGAGATCGTTGGTCTGATTTGGCCGAATGGTCGGGCAAGGACGAAGAAGACCTTAAACGCTGGAACGAATGCGCCTCTTGCGAACAGCCCCTCGCGGGTTCTCCGATTTATTTGAAGAAGAAAAAGAAGCGCGCCAAGCAGGCCGAACACCGAGTAGAGTATGGCGATTCTTTGGAGCAAATTGCTCAAATTCATGGAATTCGCCTGGAGTATTTGCTCGAAATCAACGGGCTTCAGAATGGGACAAGTCTCGAAGTCGGTACGATTTTGAAGATGCGCTGATGGGGGGTTACCCCGGATTAAAGCGGTACGCGTAAACCAAAGAGCCGGGGCCCGCGCAAATCAAGAGCAGGCCTTGTGGGCCGGGGAGGGCTGCAAATCCGCCGGTAACGGGCAAGGGGAATCCTTCGAGTTCTCGGCCCTGAGCGTCAAAGCCCACGAGCTGAGAACGTTCGCGATCCCAGGCCAAAAAGTAGGTCTGATTGGCCGAACTGAGCCATCGAACTTCGTCGAATCGATTTCCTCGTTTTTTGAGCACGAGGGTCTTTTTTCCATTTTCTGCCATGACTTCAGCTCCTTTACCCGAAAAAGTCCAGGGTTCTGAAATCGAGTAAAAGGTGAGTTCCGAACCGGCCTCGACGCGATCTGCCGCCCCCGAAGGCGATATGGAACTGATCTGATTGGCTTCGTCCAAAACCATCCAACGAGGTTTTGGCCCCGGCTGCAGTTGCCAAGTTTGACCTTTTTTGAGCCCTGTTGCGGCCTTTACCCGGCTTCTTGCCTTGCCGCCGCGATCGAGCAATTCGGCACCTCCGCCCTCGAGTGGAACAAATAGGTAATCCTTGCCTGTGTACGAAATATGCTGAGGAGTTCCCGCGATCGAGTTCGCCGATTTGTGCGCCCAGCCTTTGGTTTTTTTGCCGTCCACCCCGAAATTCAGAAGTTGATTGCCGCAGGGAACCAAAATTCGATAATTGCGGTTCGAGTCGTAGTCGAAAACGGCGCATCCGGCAGCCGCGTCTTCGGGCAATTCGACCGGGAAGTTCTCCACGGCTCGGCCGAGGCGATCGATCATCCAGAGCTTCTTCGAGCTGTTCATCACCCACTGTATTCGACCGTTGCGAAATGCATCGACCGCTTGCGGCTTTCCGAGAAGCAGCCCGTCTAACTCGAGACTCCAAAGAAGCTGGCCGTCAGACTGTAGGGCATGGAGGTTGTTTCGGCTGTCTTGCACGAGGATGAGTCGAAGCGATTCGGTGCTCTGAACTGCGAAAGGCCCCCAGACGGGCTCAGCGGGCAGCTCGAGGTTCCACGCTCCTGTGGCGGCATTTTGTGTTTTTTGTCCAAACTCCAGCGAACCCTGAATCAGGTCTCCGTCTTTGTTTTCAATCACCGAAACAACCGCTGTTTTAAACCGCTCAAATCGCTTGGGCATGAGCTCTCGTGCGGGCCAGGCCCCTTGAGCGCGGGCGTAGAGCCACTCCCAAACCGAGCCTCCTTTGAGTCCGAAATGGGCTTTGGCCGAAGAAAGGGGGTAGAGTTCCTCGCCCGTGGTTTTTTCGAGTGCATAATCGGCCAAAGCCGTGCGCAGCGGGGCCGGATCGGCGCACAGATGGGCAAGCCCGTCTCGGATAAAAAAGCACTGAACGCTTCCTTCTCTCAGCCCGAGAGAACTCCCGTCGATGGGGGTGTCGAGCGTGAAAATGCTGTCCGGACCAAGGGTTTCAACCTGCACTGTTCCGACTCGTTCAAAGAGTTCCGATCGACCGAATTCGATTTTGGCAAATTGGATTTCCCTGCCGGGCTGCACCCCGTTTTCGCTTATGGAATACGTGCCGGTGGGCGCTCCAAAGAGCTCGCTTTCAGGCTCGTTTAGTTCGATGCTCCAGGCGATGAGCGAGGCGGGCAATTCAATTTTGGGCTTGCCGGGCGATTCGGTTTTGGGCGTGCTGCGACCGGCGACATTTAGCACGATGGCTCCTGCCCATCTCAACCCGTCTTTGGTGAAGAATAGATCGAGACCCACCCAATCTCCGAAGCGATTCAAGCCTCGGTTGCTCTTTTTGCGAAGCAGCCATCCCAAAAGCGCGTCGCTTTCGCCCATGTTGAGGTAGATCTGGGCCTCTGCTGAGGGGTCTGAGGCTTTTCGAAGTCGCGAAAGTCCTGCTTCGACGCTGCTGTCGCGGAGGGGTTCTATGCTTTGTCTGATGCTCTCTTCAATGAGCAGGAGACTGTTGCTCACTATGGTATATCCCTCAATTTGAAGGCCATACCAAGAAGAGCTCTTCGGGTCTTTCCCGTGGTAGACTCGAAAAGCGCGGTCTTGATAAGCTTGGTCTTCTCCCGGGGTTTCGAACCACGAATCGAGGGCAGAGGACCCTGAGTTCAGGGTTTGGGGGCTTGAAAGCGCGATCCAGATGCCGTAGCCTTCGCTGCCCGAGGGCGCCCATGCGATCAGTGCGGCCTGATTGAGTTCTTCGGCGATTTTCTCAGCCAAATCGCCGGTGGGTAGATAGTGCGCCGAGAAGGGAAAGTCCTGGGTGAGTTTAAATGCCTCGCTGGCTTGGATTTTTGCACTCAGTTGGCCGATGTTTCTCGTTTCGACGAGCAGTGCGCTGCGGCTGGGCGCTAAGTCCCATGCCCCGATGGGTGCCGAGTTTTTTCGGGCGCACGAAAGGCTCAACATCAGCATTCCGAGAATGGGCAGTGCGCTTTTGAACGACGGGACGAGGAAGAAGGCGTGTTTCACAAGGCAAATTTAGCGAGACTGGGGTGGGCGCGAAGTGCTTGACGGGAGTCTCGGGTCTAAAGGGCACTTGCATTGGAGTGGGGCATTCTTGCTCCCTTGAGGTTTTGTTCGTCACTATGCGATTATTGCCGGCCAGTCGAGGTGCCTTTGACTTCTGGGCGTGTCTCTCAAACTTTGGGTTATGGTTTTGTTCGGTTGATGTGGTTTCCCAAATAGCGGCTATCGTTTAGAATCGTCCTTGTGGAGTTTTATTTACCGTTCAAATCTTCAAATCCTCAGGCTTATAAAGGCTCACAGGATATTTCTGGGGAACGCCGTCTATTCCGGCAGATCAATATTCAATCTTTGGTTAGTAAAAGGCGTACAAACGAATAATTGAACTAAGGTCGTACAAGGTATATCTGGGTCTTCGGGAAGATATCTACCGGCTTCGCCGCTGAGCATTTCAAGACGGCCTTCGCTGTTCATTCCCTCTCTACGACCTTGATGTTTACCCCGCTGCCGCGGAGGCTTTCTTTCTTTGCTGCTACAAAGAAAGAAGGAAAGAAAGGAGCTTTTTAGACCGGCGCAGCGCTCTCCTCTCCTACCCGCGTACGCTTTGGCCGAGGTCGCCGCCGCAGAATATTAAAAAGGAAATTGCGGCTGTTGTGCGACTCGGCGTCGCTGGCGGGTCCCGGAGTCGAGAGGCTTTA
>JBGSOF010000044.1:0-18004 GCA_041739275.1 Schleiferiaceae bacterium
CGATCCGAGCGAGTTGATCGGCGCGACTGCACTCCCCGACAGCGTGCAGCCGCTTACCGTCAATTATACCTTTTCGGTTCCTGTGAGCGCAGCAATCGGTTCCACTCGCATGCGCGTCATGCAGCACGAAGCGGCTCCATCTCTGCCCCTCGATCCGTGTGCTTCGTTTGTATATGGGGGGGTTGAAGACTACAGCATCGAGGTATTGGGCTGCGATAGGCCGATAGTCCTCAATGCTATTGTGACCAAATCGCCCTTCTGTGCCGGAGCTACAGGCGAACTAAAAGCCGCCCACTCAGGAGGTGTCGGTGCCAAAACCTATCTGTGGAGCAATGGTGCCGTAACCAAGTTTACGTCGGGCCCTGCGGGTACGTATTGGGTAACCGTGACCGACGTGCGCGGATGTTCAGCGACCGATACGGTAACGATGACCGACCCCGCCGGGGTGCAATATGCCACGACCCTCATCAATGTAGTGCGCAGCGGCTCGAACTTTACGGTTACTTGGAACCCATTTGTAGCGGGTCCCGGTGTTACCCACCTCGGATATCGCGTAGGTTGGAGGGTTCGCAACAGCGGTGCGCCCTTTGTGACATCTCCTTTATTGGGAACGGGCGTTACGAGCTATGTGGCCAATTTAACGGGCTATTGCAGCGCAAACTACGAGTTCGTAGTTTATGTTCGCTACAACCTCGGAGGCGGTGGTTTGACCTCAGCTCCGTCTTGCTCGATCTCGCGCGGTTTGCCCATCGGCACTCCTTGTAAGGACTTCGTAGACGGAACCGAAGAAGCAGATGCGGCCGGCTACGAAATGGCGGTGTATCCCAACCCGACAATGGACGTCACCTACTTGAGCGCTCCCAGAGGAACGACCTTCGAACTCACCGACCTCCAAGGCCGTGTGCTCGAAACAGGGGTTGTAAGCGATGCCGAAGCAGCTCTCGACCTTTCGGGCTATGCCCAAGGCGTGTACCTGCTCAAGGCGACCTTTGAAGGCGAAGTGCGTGTAGAACGCGTCGTGCGCAGATAAAAGATCGCACACAGTCACATTTGGACCCCGCCTCGGCGGGGTTTTTTATTTTATTGAATCATATAGCCGTTAAAAGTTCACTTCAAAGCAGTTATTCCGGGATTGAATCTCAATGGTGTCGGGGCTTGTGCTTTTGTTCGCCGGACAAACTACGATGGCACGAGTGGGGTAAATTAATGCGTGCGCCCCGTCTGTATCTCCATGAAAACACTTAGGCGAGCGGCTTTGAAAACTCTCGCCGGGACAGCGAACTGCGGTATTAATATTGAGGGCCTTGAGTCTGTGAGGAAGCCGCAATTCAGTGCTGAAAGCATGTAATAGTCCACCACTAGACTTTGAGACCTTTATAGCTGTAAAATGAAGCTGAAATTCTGCCCAAGTGACAATGTTCTTTAGGTCGATGAATCGATTTAAATGATCGATCAGTCAGAAGTATTGGCCGAAAAACTTCATCATTTTATTGATTTTCAAGTGAGAAATCCATTTGGAATTGATCAAAAAGAAAGAACACGTGTCATGAAAAAATACTTACCCGTCGGGATTTACGGACTTCTCATTGTATGTGCAGGAATTTTCCTCATAGTTTCGAAGAATTACAATGCGGATACAACCCGGCTAAGCGTGAGTTCTTTTTTAATCTCCGCAGCGGTTTTGGCATTTCTTCCTACTCTTCTCAAATATAAAGAGGATGTCCAAGTAAAGTACCATGCCCTCCATGCGTTCGCGATGATGTTTACGGGTTTGGGAATTTTGTTCTTCGCACACACTGCCGGAGGTTTTATCGCATGGTTATCATTTTTACTTTTTTATTATGCGGTATCGGAATTGATCTTTTGCAATTGGCTTTTCAATCTGCGCGAGAAGATTGATTTAAGAGTTCTCACCATCCGCATCGCCATTGCATTTGTGGTGGGTTTTGGAACAGTCGTGTCCTTAAGTCGCCCTAGCGGCACCTTGGTATTGTTTGGGGCTCTACTGATTATTGTGGGGTTAAACTTGGTTTTTTATCATGCCATTATGAAGATAGATTCCTATGAAATGGCGTCAAAAAGTGATCTTAGATGAAGTTATTTTTCGTCATATCACTCATATTTTTGATTGCTTTTTTAGCGATGCAATTTTTTGCGATGAGGTCATCGAGAAAGACTGAGACCCAGGACTACGAGCTTCTTCGAACAGGACAAGACTTTGAAGTTCGGTATTACCCCGCAGCCCTGTTGGCAAAGGTTTCGTCTGAATCGAAGTCGTACAGAGAGCTGAGTTCTTCGGGTTTTGGGAAGCTTGCGGGTTACCTCTTTGGAGCCAATAGCGAAAGCATCAAGATGTCTATGACCGCCCCGGTCTATATGGATCTCGGCGAACGCGAGTCTTCCATGATGTTTGTGATGCCTTCTCAATTTAATATTCAAACCATCCCCGTTCCCGATAACGCGAATATTGTATTGGAAACTTCGAAGCCTGCCTATGTGGCTGTAAGTAGTTTCGGAGGTTTTGCCGGCGCGGAAATCATTGAAAGACACAAGAAACGCTTGGAGTTATTGCTCCTCGCCAATGGGATTGTTGCAGAGGGCCGGTATCGATTTCTCGGATATAATCCTCCGTATCAGTTGTTCGGTCGCCACAATGAAATAGCTGTAGAACTGAATCCAAAGAGTCTTCGTACCGTCAACGATCAGAGCAAGTCAAGTTCGGTACAACCGAATTAATTCAATAAAAGTGTTCAAATGGAATCGGACGCAATAGATGCAACGGGAATTCGATTAGGCGAGCATGCTCCGGAATTCAAGGCAATCACCACTCAAGGTGAAATAAATTTCCCATCAGATTACAAAGGGAGATGGGTCATATTATTCAGTCACCCAGCGGACTTTACACCGGTGTGCACTTCCGAATTTATGACGTTTGCGAGCAGAGAATCTGAGTTTAAAGCCTTGGGTTGCGACCTGGTCGGCCTGTCTATAGACGGCTTGTTTAGCCACATAGCCTGGCTCAGAACCATCAAAGAAAAGATTGAATTCAAGGGGATGAAGAATGTTGAAGTTAAATTCCCTTTGATCGAAGATATCAGTATGGAAATCGCCAAGAGATATGGCATGGTTCAGCCCGGCGAAAGTTCTACAAAAGCCGTTCGCGCGGTGTTTTTTGTCGATCCCAAGGGGATGGTGCGTGCGATGATCTATTATCCGCTTACCCTCGGTCGAAATTTCGACGAACTCCTGCGCGTTCTGATTGCCCTGCAAACGGCAGATGAGTTTAATGTGGCTACTCCGGCAGACTGGCAGCCGGGCGATGACGTGATTGTTCCCACGGCGGGGTCTTGTGGTGTCGCCAACGACCGAATGCAAGGCGCTGAGGGGATGACTTGCCACGACTGGTTTTTTTGCACGATGCCTCTGCCTTTGGATAAGTTCAATCAACCTAAACAAACTGAATGATGCTTACCGTAAACGAAGTCGAGATTCAGATTCTTGAAATGACCGCCAGAATTCAGCGGTACTTCCCTGAGTTGTCTAAGTATTTGTCCGACATTCCGATGAAGATTATGGACAAGAATGTGTACGGACAGAACATGGTAAAACTCAAAGAATACTGTAATTTTTTGGAGCGGGTGCTGCACGAATATCCCAAGACGGAGGTTTTTAAAAGCGAGAAGCGGCAGTCGATGAATAGTTGGGATCTGGAGCGAGCGTCGAGTGCTGAATTGGGAAGCCGCCGATACGAACAAAGCCTCGGCATTCACCGCGATCTAAATGAACTTTCTCGATTGGTCAATTCAGGGCAAAATCAGGTTGAGCGTCGGAATGTTCTGGCCACCGATTTTGGGCCGATTAACAGTGCACGAACCAAAGCTCGAGACACGGGTAAGCTCGATGGAACTGCAAAAAATGGGAAAGCCGAGGGTTAATAGACGAATTCGATGGAGGATTTGTGCTCGAGAGACTTCAGAGAATCACTCTTTTCTAAGGCTGAGACTTTGGCGCAACCCCGCTTGAGAAAGGGGGTGATCGAAAGTAGATATTCCACTCAACGCCCCCCCGTTTTACTCAATTTTAGCCCCTGAGCATCGAGGATTAAGGGATGGTGGACGAATCGAATGCGCTCAAACTTGGGCTCGTCGAGGGCGCGCGCCAAAACGCGATGGAAAATCGACGATTCGAGCAAATCCATCCCGCGAACGATCAGGTCAATGTCAAAATAGATATCGTCGACCACCGAAGCCAGATGATAGGCCGGAAGCCCGTCTTTTCGCCGCACCACGGGGTCTTTCAAAGCTTCGGGCCAGGGATAAACCGATATGCCTTCTTTCCACAGCGGCAGACCCTCAGAAGCTCCGAAGGTGCGGAATCGCCAAGCCCGGTTTGGTTCATCCAGAGATAGAGCGCGCTCGAAACAATTCAAACGACACAGAGATCCTCCTGAGGCTGCGCGGCTGCACTCGCAAGCGTATACCAAGTTTTTGGAGCGCAGCTTGTTTAAAGCAGACTCGTACAGGTAAAGTCTGTGGCGCTGGCTGTAGGACTGTTCGAAATCTTCGGCATCAACGGGGCCGAGGTCCCAATCGAGCGAAGCGCGTTTGAGGCTGTTGAAAATGTCGCGCACATATTCGGGTCGAACGCGTTCTCGATCGAGATCGTCGATGCGGAGCAGAATTTCTTTTCCGCTTTCTCGGGCAATCCGGTGCGTGAGTTCGAAGGAATACAAATTGCCGCGATGGAGAAAACCGCTCGGTGTTGGCGCAAACCGAGTACTTCCCAAACCCGCGTTCGAATGCTTGTCGGAATTCAACTGTGAAAGAACATTCATGTTCGGGCCAAAGATCGGATCGAGCAGAGAATTCTACGTATGTGTAGGATGTACACTATTCGAAATTCTTATATCTTCACCACACAACCGAACTGCAAAGAGATGATTCAAAAGATATTCCGCGGTCTTTTCTGGCTTCTTCCGACCACCATGGGCTGGGCTCAACCCGTCGAAGTGCGTCCGAAATGGTTTAACGCAGACGATACCGTCGAAGTGCGATACAACGCTTCGATGGGAAACTCCGCATTGGTGGGTCAGTCGCCCATTTTCATGCATACCGGGCTCATCACCAATCTCAGCCCCAACCCGAGCTGGTGGCAACACGTCGTCGGAAACTGGGGCGTAAACGACCCGAGTGTCGCTATGAATGCGGCCGGAGGCGAGGTGCACCGCAAGACTCTCCACATTCGGAGTTTCTATGGCCTGCCTCAGAACGAAATCATGAGTCAGCTGGCCTTTGTGTTCAGAAACACCGATGGCAGCTTGGTGGGGCGGGAATTCGGAGGAGGCGACATTTTTGTTTCGGCCTATTCCGGAAGCTACCTCTCGGGCATCACCCACGGCGGAACCGACACGGCCTGGATTCAACAACCTATTTTGGAAGTGGTCGGGCAGGCTTCAGAGCCCTCGGTCATGAGTTTCACCTTCGACGGACAACTTCTGAACTCAGCGAATCAGCGAAAAGTGCTTTCGCACACCCTCGATTTTTCAAATGAATCTCCGGGTTTTCACACTCTCGTTTTTGAGGCCAGTTACATGGGACAATCGCATTTTGACACCTTGGTTTTTTCTGTGCCGGCGGGTCTGCCTCTACCCATTCCGGCAGGGCGCGAAGAGGGCATTACCGTTCTGTCTCAGACCTCTGTTCACCTTCAACTGCGCGCGCCGGGCAAGAATGCCATCTACGCGGTGGGCGACTTCAACAATTGGCAAATCGACCCCGCATATCGAATGCATCCGAGCCCCGACGGGCAGTTTTTCTGGATCGAACTCGACAATCTCAGCCCTTCCATTTCGTATCGTTTTCAATATGACGTAGACGGAATTCGAGTGGCCGATCCGTACTCGACCTTGGTGCTCGATCCGTGGAACGACGCATTTATCGACTACGCCACCTATCCCAATCGACCCGCCTATCCGCAGGGGCAGAATCATCCCGTGGGAGTGTTTAAGACCTCTCAGATCGGTTTCAACTGGGATCCTTCGGTTCAGTTCAACCGATTCGATCCGCGCGATTTGGTGATTTACGAACTCCTGCTCCGCGATTTTGACCCTGCGCACAGTTGGAATTCGCTCATCCAAAGAATTGATTATTTCGACAGCTTGGGCATCAACGCCATTCAGCTCATGCCCGTAATGGAATTCGAAGGGAATGAAAGCTGGGGATATAACCCTATGTTCATGCTCGCCCCCGACAAGTACTACGGCCCGGGAGACGACCTAAAGCGCTTTATCGAAGCCTGCCACAAAAAGGGAATTGCCGTAATCCTCGACATCGCTTTAAACCATCAATTCGGGCAGAGTCCTTTGGTTCGAATGTACTGGGATTCAGCAAACAACAGACCTGCAGCAAACAGCCCTTGGTTCAATACCACCGATCGTCATCCCTACAGTGTAGGTTATGATTTTAACCACGACAGCCCTGCGACTCAAGCTTTTTGTAAAAAAGTGCTCAGCTATTGGATCCAAGAGTACAAGGTCGATGGCTTTCGCTTCGACCTGAGCAAAGGCTTTTCTCAAAACAACACCCTCGGCAATGTGGGCGCCTGGAATGCCTACGATCAAAATCGAATCAACCGCCTGGCCGATTATGGCAACTACATCTGGAATCAAGCCCCGGGAGCCTATTTAATCCTCGAGCACTTTTCAGACAACAGCGAAGAAGCCGCCCTTTCGAACCTCGGCTTTATGCTTTGGGGAGACATGCACTACGACTTCGGGCAGGCCTCTAAAGGTTGGTCGAGCAATTTGAGCGGTGCTTTGGCCTCGAATCGCGGTTGGTGGGCAAAGAATTTAGTGGCCTATGCCGAGAGCCACGATCAAGACCGAGTGGTGAGCGGCAATTTGACCTACGGCAATTCGTGGTCGGGCTATGACGTTACAGACAGCGCCACGGCCATCGGTCGAGCGGGTTTGTCGACGGCGCTCTTGCTGGGCGTGCCGGGGCCCAAAATGTTCTGGCAATTTGGCGAATTGGGCTACGATTACCCCATCGACTATTGCCCCGATGGCAGCATTTCTTCGTCTTGCCGCTTGGCCAACAAACCCATTCGCTGGGACTATGCCGCCGAGCCTGCCCGCAGAGATTTGTTTCGGGCTTATCGAGACTTGATTTACCTCAAAACAAACGAATTGGCTTTTCGGAACGATCCGAGTCAGTTCAACATGGGCGGGTTGGTTAAGAATGTCTTGCTCGAAAACGGCAGTTCAAAGCTGATGCTGGTGGCCAACACCGACGTCGCGGCTCAGAACGCAAACTTGTATTTTCCGGTCGCCGGGCGATGGTACGATCTGCTGGCTCAGGACAGCATTTGGCTGGGCTCGAACAACTACACCGTGGCTTTGCCGCCGGGGGGCTACAAATGGTTTTCGACGCGGCGCATTGCACTGCCCAGTCATTCATTTGAGGCCGATGTCTTGCCCGATAGCCTGCAACTGTGCTGGATCGAAGGCGATTCGCTCGAGGTTTCGGGCATTTTTGAAGTGGCTTTGTGGAGTACAGGTGAAACCACCGAAAAAATCGCCGCGCGGAACAGTGGTTTTTATTGGGTTGAAGTCGAGAATGAATTCGGAAAGCGCTCGAGAGACAGTGTCTTTGTTTTGGTAGACTGCCCTCCTTCCGATACGGCCCTGCTCAGCTTTAGAAGTCCATATGCCCTCGACGGGGCGCGGATCGGCAGTTCCGTTGCGCTCCAGGCAGACTGGGCGCTGGTCGGAGCACCGGGCTTGGCTGATCGCTACGGGGAAGCACACGACAGCATCGACCATGAACCCTTGCCGGAAATGGGCGGGGTGGCGGTATTTGGCAAAGGCGATCTGGGCGAATGGGTAGAATGGGCTCTGCTCCGAGCAGACGATCGAGACAGCGGAGATGGATTTGGTCAATCCCTGGCTTTCTTCGAGCCTCACGCTCTAATCGGCGCTCTAGGCGAGGGCTCCAGCGGTGCGGCCTATGCTTTTGAGGTCAACCCGCTTGGGCAGTGGGTCGAAGTCGAAAAGTGGAAGCCTGCGGGCCTTTCGGCGGGCGATCGCTTCGGGACGGCGGTGGTTCGAACATCGAATGTTCGCGCCGCAGCTGCTCCGGGGCACGATTACAATTCTGCGGGGGGCGTGTTTCGTTCGAATGCTGGGGCCGTTTTTATAGAGAGTATTGGCGTGGTGGGTACTCAAAAGTTAGTGGCCTCAGATCGCTTTGCAGGCGATGGCTTCGGATCTGCTCTGGCCTTGGACGATTCGATCCTCTTGGTCGGCGCTCCCTATGAAGATCAAGATACCAATGGTTTGTTTACCCGTACCGATGCGGGCTCGGCCTATGTCTTTGAACGAGGGCCCAATGGCTGGAGTCAATACCAAAAACTGACCGATGTAGATCGGGTTGCAGGAGCGCATTTTGGCAGCAGTGCGGCCATGGAGGGGCACCGATTGGCCGTGGGTGCACCCGATGGAACGGGTCGAGTCGTTTGCTATCGAAGACAAAACAGGCGTTGGTTTGTGACAACCGCTCGGAGTCAAGCGGCGCCTGCTTCGGGCTTCGGCTCCTGGGTGGCTTTGGAAGGAGATTTTATGGCCGTCGGTGCCCCAAACGCCCCTGGCGGAGGCGAGATTTACCTCTACAGTTGGCCCGAAGCCGGAGGGCAGCCCGTTTTGCTCAAAGTGTATTCGGCTCAAAATTCTGAGCAGCTCTTTGGTGCGGCTGTAGCATTGAGCGGCGATTTGATGTTGGTGGGAATGCCGGGAACCGACCAACTGCCCGGGCTGAATCAGGGCCGAGCAGCTCTCTATTCTCTGGCGGGTTCTGAATTTGCGCCCGCTTATTTGGCAGGGGTTCGCAGCGACTTGGAAACACCCATGGCGAACCAGATCGATCAGGAGCGCGCGATGCGCATTGTCCCCAACCCCGCGCACAGCGAATTTGAGGTTCGCTCAGACGAACCCCTGCGCGAAATGGAATTGTACGATCTCTCCGGGCGCATCATCGCTCGTTTTCATGGGGCCAAAGCAGTTGTGCAGGGATTGCCCGCAGGCCTCTACACCTTGAGGATTCACACGGTTTCAGGCCGAATGGAATCGCTGCGGCTCAGCCTATTGAACTAGGTTTAACCAAACCAGCGCCTCCAAAGCGGAAGTTGGGAATAGGCATGGTCGAGGTCCTGTGCGGCTCTAGCGTGGAGTGCCGCATCTAAAACATTGGCCTCAAGTATCTTAGATTTGAAGTTCTCGCTCAGTTCGGCGGCCCATTCCCTTTGGCGCACCGGGTTTCGGTGTTCGATTTTGCGCTTAGGCCAGCTCATCTGAGCGCGGACAATGGCCAGGCTCTTTTCG
Organism: Schleiferiaceae bacterium; assembly: GCA_041739275.1. Taxonomy (GTDB): domain Bacteria; phylum Bacteroidota; class Bacteroidia; order Flavobacteriales; family Schleiferiaceae; genus WGMI01. The sequence continues at coordinate 9,377 of JBGSOF010000044.1, forward strand.
TAGTTCTCGGTGGTGCCGATGAGCTCAAAGCGATCCCAGCGATCGAGCACGCCTTGCCAGACCTTTTCGTTCGAGGCATGTTCCCATTCCGGTCTCTGGATTCCGCTCAGCAAAAGGCTCTGAACGTTGCATCCGGGGGGGCGGAGCAAGAACTCTTCGAAGCGTTCAAATACTTCGTTTCGCTCGGTGAGTTCGCGGTCTCGATTGCGGTGAAGAAAATGCGAAACCGTCTGGGCGACAGGCTCACGCACCAAGGTGTACAGGCGAATCGGGCGCGATTTGTCGATGGCAGTTTCTAGCTCGCCCATTCCGAAATGACCTGATACTGCTTTAACGTCTTGATTCAGAGTGGCTTTTAATGCCGCTGATCGGTCTTCCACTCGATAAACCATGCCCACGCCCGAACTGCCGTACTCCGCAAGGAGTCTGTGCTTAAAGCTCGTTCCCGCAGTTTTGGGGATGTGAATAAAGACCAAAGGCGCAAGGGACGTCTTCACCAAATAGAAACCTGCTCTTGGGCAGGGCGTTGCATAGGCGAAGGCGCAACACACGACCAAGCCTCGCCAAACTCCTTCATATTCGAAATGGGCCCGACGACGCGAAAGTTGCCCGGAGAGTGATAGTCTGTAATCAGGCGATCGCGCAAGGTTTCTTCTTTGTACGAAACCTGCCAAACTCCGGCCCATCCCAAAAAGAAGCGCTGTTCTCCCGAAAATCCTTCAATGAGGGTCGATTTTTTGCCTGTAAGCGATTTTTGATATGCGTAGTACGCAATCGTCAAGCCCCCCAGATCGGCAATGTTCTCGCCCAAAGTCAGTTTGCCGTTGACAAAAGCGCCGGGCAGGGCTTCAAAACCGTTGTACTGAGCAACCAATCGCTCGGTGAGTTCTTCAAAAGCCGCGCTGTCGGCCGAGGTCCACCAGTTGCGCAAATTGCCTTGAGCATCGTACTTCCGCCCTTGGTCGTCAAAGCCATGGGTGAACTCGTGCCCGATTACCGCACCGATGGCGCCGTAGTTGATGGCTTCGTCGGCATCGGGATTAAAAAAAGGCGGCTGAAGAATTCCCGCAGGAAAGACGATTTCGTTGAAGCTCGGGTTGTAATACGCATTCACTAATTGAGCACCCATAAACCATTCGCTGCGGTCGACGGGTTTGCCCGCCTTAGCCATGTTTTCTTCAAAACCGAAGCGCTGAATTCGATTCATGTTTCCCATCAGATCGCCTCGGTCTAATTCGAGCCCCTCAAAAGTTTTCCAGCGATCAGGGTAGCCAATTTTATAGGTGAAGGCTTTGAGTTTTTCGCGGGCTTTTTGCTTTGTTTCAGGGCTCATCCATTCGAGCCGGTCGATGCGCTCTCCGTAGGCCGCTCGGATGTTCTCCACCATCAAAGCAATGCGCTTTTTGCTCGTCTCGGGAAAGTATCGCTCGGCAAAAAGCCGCCCCAAGGGTTCTGAGAGCCCGTCTTCGAGCCGGTCGAGCGACTGCCTCCACCGCGGTTTGGGTTTTGAAATCCCGCGAAGCGTCTTTCCGTAAAAATCGAAAGATTCGTCGCGAAGCGCCTGAGGAAGGACCACCGAACGGGCGCGAAGCACCGACCACCTGAAGTAGTTCTGCCAGCGTTCGAGCGGATAGCGAACGATCATTTGGTCGAGGGCTCGCAAGTAGTCAGGCTGGGCGCAGATCAAGCTGTCCACCTCGAGCCCGCAGCCTCCGAGATACGATTCGAGATCGAGCGTCTTGGCGAGGTTCACAAACTCGGCCTTCGACATCTTGTTGTAGACCTTTTCGGGGATTCGCCGATCTTGTCGGCTCATCATGGCTTGCGCAAGGCTTTTTTCGAGTTCGAAAATTTCTCTTGCGGTCGAGGCATTCGCCTTCATCCCAGCCAGTCGAAACATGTTTTCGATGTGCTTGAGATATCGCGTGCGGATGTCCTCAAATCGCGCCCCTTTTTCAAGGTAGTAGTCGCGGTCGGGCAAGCCCAGGCCCGACTGAGATACCGTTGCAATGTTGTGGCTCGAACGGCGGTCGTCTGCGCCGACATAAGCGCTGAGCGGGCTGTCGAAACCATACCCCTGACACACGGGGAACCATCCGCCCAAAGAAGCATTCGACTCAAGCGAATCGATCCAGCCCATGGCGGGCTTCAGAACGGCGAGTCCTTTGCTTTCGATCGCTGCGGTGTCCATCATCGATCGGTTGAAATCGGCCAGCAGACGGGCGTAGCTGTCTTTGGCGGGGGGCTGTTTTTCCAGGCTGTCGAGCAGCGATTTGAGCTTGAACTCATTTTGCTGCTTCAAAAGGTGAAAACTCCCCCAAAGCCCTTCGGTTTCGGGTATTGGGTGGTTTTGAATCCAGGAATTCGCGCTGTAGCCAAAAAAGTCGTCGCATGCACTGGTCGTGCTGTCCAAAGAAGAAAGGTCGAAACCGGCGGCATTTGCACCTGAAGATTTCGTTTCGGGCGAAGCGCATCCCAGAACGGCACATGCGGTGGCAAAACTGAAAAGAGTCGTGTACTTCATCACTTTAGTTTTTGAGCCATTGCTCGCGAAGCCTCAAGGCCTCAGGAGTAGGCGATTCTTCGAGTTCAAAAATGTGCGAAATGCTTTGCGCATAAACGGTGGCCTTGCCCTTGAGTTTTTTGATTTTGAAACGGCCTTTCGCATCCGGCCGTTCGACTTCGAACTTTACAGATGATCCCGCGCGCAGGTCTTCAAAAAACAGAGCGAAGGTCTCGCGGACTTTCTCGGGAGCCAAAGACGCTCCGTTTAACTCGCGCAGACGGTCGCCGATTCTCAAGTCGAGATCGATCGTCAGCGGGCTGGGATTTTCGATGCCCGATACCACCATGCAGTCGCACGATTCGTCGTAGTCGTAGGTGATGTCTCCAAACCCCAGCGATTGCCGGGTGCCTTGAGCCTTGTACTCGATCCCAAATCGAGCCAGTTGTGTTTCAAGCGGTGGGGCTTGGGCACCTTCGACGTGCAGCGCCAGCCAGCGGCGCAGATCGGGATGGGTCCGCCTCGAAATTTCGTCGAACAAAGTCGCATCATCAAACGGACGGCTCGGACCATAGCTGCGGCTCATTTCGCTCAGAACATCTCGAAGCGAGTTTTCGCCTTGGGTGAGCCATCTGATCTCGAGGTCGAGCGACATAGACAAAATCGCCCCTCGGCTATAGACACTCAGGTATTCGTCGGGAAAGATGTCGAGCACGTGCCGGCTCATCACCGTCATGGGCAAGTCGAGATTGAATTCTTCGGTGCTCTCGAGCTTGTCGGTCAGTTCATCAAAAAATTCCTCTTCATCGATGAGACCTTCTCTTTTTTGAACCAAGACAGAGGTGTATTCCGTGGTGCCTTCGTACAGCCAAAGGTGTTCGGACATAGCGGGCTGAAAGAAGTCGAAGTCTTCTATTTCTCGAGAGTGCACGTTCAAGGGGGTGACGATATGAAGAAACTCGTGCGCCACGATGTTGACGAACTCGTAGCCTAAAAATTCGATGGGATATTCCGGCATGTAAACCACCGTCGAGGTGTGGTGTTCGAGGGCCCCATACGACCCAATGTGCTGAGCGCCTTCGGGTTTGTTCTCAGGATCGTCGGTATATACCAAAATGCTGTATCGATCGGTGGGCATTTTTCCGCCGAGATAGACCCCGATTGCCTTCAAGACAGGGGTGCACTCGGTGAGCACATCGAGCGCCGTCAAGCTCTTGTTTGGGGCGAAGAGCCCCACTTCGACGCGGGTGTCCCCAATTTTTAGAGAAGCCGTGTCGGCGCGCGCATAGAGCAAGGGTCGGTCGTGAAATTCAAAGTAATTCGGTGCCGTAAAGCGATCGACGCGAATGCCTTCAGATGGCCGCAGCGGAGAATCTCGGTCGAGTGCGGTCGATGCCCAAAGCGAGTCGTGGGTCTGAATTGAAAGCTCGTAGCGGCTCTCCTTGGTGCCTTCGACAAAACCGACCAAAGCGAACATATTCAACAAGTAAACTCTTTGGTCGAAGGAGCTACCCGCAGGTCCAAAAACACCCACCGAATCGGGATGGTCGAAACTGTCGTCGGTAACGTACTTGAGCCGGTCGAGCTTGCGGGCGCCTTTAATCTGCCAGCGATTGAGGTCTAATCTATTGACCAAAAGCTTGTTGCCATCAATATCAAAGGCCTCTAAACCGTCTGTGTACTTTCCGTAATCGGCGACCCCATACGTGCCCGGAACGATTCGGGGGATCAGATAGATCGCTTCGTCCTGCTCGATTTTGGGCAGTTCGACCAAGACCTCGAGTTGATCGTTTTTGCATTGAGTCAGATCGATCGAGACGGCATAATGCGCTCTGTGCGGGGGCGAAAGGGCTGTTTTTTGGGCATTCATCACACCACAAAAAGCCAACATCGCCATGCCCGTCAAACGCAGCTGAGGCATCGAAGAGGGAGTCCGGATCATGGATTGATCAGAATTCGGTGTTCGATTTGCGCCACTTGCTTGAGCATGGCATAGACGCCACAATAGCGCTCGAGCGAAAGCGCCACTGCTTTTTCAATTTTCTCGACATCGGGCTCATCAGACCAAATGCGGTAGGTCAGTTCAATTCGAGTATACACTTTGGGATGTTCGGGCGCCAATTCGCCTTCGACCGAAATGGCGAGCTTGGAATAGGGCATGCGCATTTTCTGCAAAAGCGAAACCACGTCCATGCCTGTACAGCCGCCAAGTGAGGTGAGCAACAAAGGTTTGGGTGTGCTGCCCAGCCCTTGACCTCCAAATTCAGCTTCGGCGTCGAGCTCAATTCGGTGCTTGCCGACGGTGGCTTCAAAGTGCATCGTACCCGAGCTCTCAAGCAGGGTAGAGTGCTTGGTTATTTCTTGACTCATAAATAGAATTGAGTGGAAAAAACCGGAAATGCCGCTCGCCGCGGAACAATAAAATCCGATTTATAGCGAAATGTAAATCGCGAAAATCGGAAATACGAAAATTCTCAAAACAAAGTTCTGTTAAAGCTCTGAGCGACTCTTGTTTTGCCGCAAGTAAACTCAGGGGAGGGGCTTCGTAATTTCGCCGACCCTCTCCGTTCAAACTTCGCTGACTCCTGCAAGCTGAGGGCACAAAAGCGACAAGCTCATTTCTATGGAAACAAACTCCGGTACGTCCAATTATTTCGATTCGTCTCATGTCTTGCTCTATGTCCGTAAATGGCGCAAGCCGTTGATTATCGCCACATTGGGCGCGGGAATAGCGGCGGTTATATTCACGGCTCCCTTTTTCTTGAAACCCAAGTTCAAATCGAGTGTCGTGGTTTTTCCCGCCACCACAAATTCAGTTTCCAAGGCCTTGCTCCCGCAGCAGTTTTCGAGTAAAGGCCAGGACGTTATGGAATTCGGCGACGAACAAGAAGCCGAACAACTCTTGCAGATTCTCAACAGCGATCAAATCCGCAGCCGGATTATCGAGAAGTACGATCTCATGAATCACTACGACATCAACCCCAAGTCGCAGTACAAATTCACGCAGCTCAGCAAGGCCTACAAAAGCAATGTCACCTTTCGACGAACCGAGTTTATGTCAGTAGTGATTGAGGTGATGGACACTGATCCGGATACTGCCGCTCTGATTGCCAACGACATAGGAGATCTTTTGAACGAGGTAAAGAACCGAATTCAGAAAGAACGCGCCGAACAAGGGCTTCGAATCGTCGAAACCGAATACAACACCTTGGTGAGCGAAATTCAAGCCATGGACGACGAACTCACCCTGCTGAGAATTCGCGGAGTGCACGACTACGAAACCCAGAGTTCGGTCTATGCCGAGCAGCTCGCCACGGCCATTGTTGAGCGCGGGCCCAATCACATTTCGGTGGACATTCTCCAATCCAAGCTCGACACGCTGGCCAAATACGGCAGCCAATACATCAAGCTCAGAGACGAGTCTAAGCTGCTCAAAGAAGAATTGGTCAAGTTAAAAACGCGGCTCGATCAAGCCAAAGTGGATGTCAACGAGACCTTGCCCGTCACTTTTACCGTGAACCGCGCCTTTGCCGCCGAGCGCAAATCGAGCCCCAAGCGGAGCCTGATCGTCTTGGTGGCCATGGCTTCGAGCTTTGTGTTCTCGTTGGTGGCGATCATCTTCGCCGATTCGCTCAAAAAAGTGATTCGCACAGGCGAGGCTCAGGCGTAAATCTGCAATGCAGGCACAGAACACCGACTCGTTCGCACCCCGCTCGAAAGAATCGGGCTGGGTTTACGCGGCCATGGCCCTATATGCGGGTTTGCAGACTTATGTCTTTGCCCGCGGAGAATGGTGGGCGCCCTTTATTCCGCTGGCTTTTCTGGCTTTGGCCTTAGGTATTTTCGCCCTCGACAAGCTTCTCGCACTGCTCGTTTTTGTAACGCCTTTGTCGGTTACGCTCGAAGAACTCGAACTGGGCTTTGCCATCGCTCTGCCCTCCGAGCCGCTCATGGTGGGGGTCTTGATTCTCTTTGTGATCAAGTTGATCGTCGAAGGCCGCTTTGACCCGGCATTCGCCCGGCACCCGGTGAGCCTGATCGTCGCGGCTCAACTGATATGGATGTTCTTTACCAGCATGACCAGCGAACTCCCGCCGGTTTCGTTCAAATACCTGCTCAGCAGGCTCTGGTTCGTGGTTTCGCTCTATTACGTGCTCTCGACCATCCTCAAAACCGACAAGGCCATTGCGCGCTTTTTTTGGCTGTATTTGCTGCCGCTTTCCATTGTGGTGGTCTACACTTTGGCGGTGCATTCCGAGAGCGGTTTTAGCAAAGAATCTTCGGTCAATGCCATGTACCCTCTGGTGAAAGAGCACACTTCGTATGGCGCCATCCTCGGGCTCTTTTTACCCGCCTCATTTTTTCTCGCCTTTCGTTTTAAGATGAGTCTCGATCAAAAAGTGCTGGCGATCGTTGTGTTTGTATTGCTGTTTGCAGGTTTGATTTTCTCGTACACCCGAGCGGCTTGGGTGGGCATCGTGGTGGCCTTGGGCGCAGGTCTCTCGATGCACTATCGAATGAGCAAGCGCTGGTTTTGGATTTTGAGTTTTGCCGCCGGAGCCTTGGTTTTTTCGAATCGTCAGATTCTATTCGACCGCCTCGAAGAAAACAGCCAAGATTCGAGCGACGACATCGGAGAGCACGTCGAATCGATTTCAAACATTTCGACCGACGCATCGAACCTGGAGCGCATCAATCGCTGGAATTCCGCCTTGCGCATGTTCGAAGAACGCCCGTTTACCGGTTTCGGGCCGGGAACCTACCAATTTGTCTACGCGCCCTATCAAAACCCGAGAGAGAAAACCATCATTTCGACCAACAATGGCGATGTCGGAAATGCCCACAGCGAATATCTCGGGGCTTTGTCTGAGCAAGGAATCCTCGGGATGCTGCTCGTTGTCGGTCTGGTTTTTTACAGCCTCAAAACCGGCATTTCGGTATATTACCAGTCGCAGATTCGAAGCCATCGAATGTGGTCCATGGTTGCGGTTCTCGGCTTGATCACCTATTGGGTACACGGCTTCTTGAACAACTTTCTCGATATGGACAAAACCTCGCTGGGGGTTTGGGCTTTGACGGCCATCATTGTCCGCCTCGATTTATCTCTTCGCGCAGAGAAATTAAAACGCTCCGAACTTCCCCCTGAACGGCCTTAAGAGCCGAGAGCCGAAAGCACCTGAGCGGTAGAAGCCTTGGTTTCGACTTTGGTCAAGACCGCTTCGATCTTGCCGGTCTCGTCGATTACGAAGGTTTCGCGATGAATTCCGTCGTACTCCCGCCCCATGAATTTCTTTATTCCCCACACCCCGTAGGCTTCGATAATCTGGCGATTTTCGTCGGCCAAGAGCGGAAAGTTGAGGCGGTATTTGTCCGCAAATTTCAAATGGCTTTTTTGACTGTCGGCGCTCACACCGATCACTTGTATGCCCTTTTCGGTTAGCTGATTGTAATTGTCGCGAAAGTCGCAAGCCTCGGCGGTGCAGCCCGGGGTGTCGTCTTTGGGGTAGAAATAGAGAACCACTTTTTTGCCTTTGAAATCGCTTAGGCGCACGGTGTTTCCGTTTTGGTCAAGGCCTTCAAATTCGGGCGCCGGATGTCCGGTTTGCAGATGGGTCATGGGAATACTTGTTTCGTGAAGAAAACAAAGATGACCCGCTTTGGTTCCAGGTTTATCCCAACAATTTTGGCTTTTGAAGATGCTGTATGCTTTTTCATTTTGATCAAGCGAAGGGGTCACGGGATATTTCTGGGGAGAGACATGGTTTTCATGCAAACATTTAGGCAATTCTGGAGCCAGCATGATTGAAATGCCCTGATTTCCTTTTTTGTCCGATTTCATTCATTTAAGTCTTGGAATCGATGTTTTTCGGCTTCGCCGATGAGCATTGTACGATGGCCTTCGTTGTTCATTCCCTCCCTACGACCTTAATGTCTTCCCCCGCACAATCGTGCGGGGCTACATGTGTCCGTTGGTGATAAAACAACGCGGGGGGCTTCTTTCTTTGTGAGGGCCAAAGAAAGAAGGAAAGAAAGGCCCTTTGCGCCCCCGCTCCTTCGACTTCACCCGCAGGCGCTTTGGCCGAGGTCGCAGCCGCAGAATTTTAATAGGATGCTGCGGCTGTTGT
>JBGSOF010000045.1:0-11707 GCA_041739275.1 Schleiferiaceae bacterium
TGTAATAATTTGATATTGAAAAATATAGATGGAATGGTTCTGGGTGACGGTCATAACCTCTCGATTGCTGTCGGACAAATCGGTTCAAGGATCTCAAGTCGATGTAAAGCCTCTATTGTCCCCAGAAATTTCCGCTGTCCCGCCCTCACCATGGACATTCTAATTAAAGAAAAGGTCATTTTTGGGATTTGAAAGGACCTAAAAGTCCATAGTTGAAAACTCGGAGAAACCGAGAATCCACGAAAAGTTTTGAGTATTCAGCGAGAGACGTGAGCCAACTGAGCGCTGCGGAACAAGGTGAAATGTGCGATTAATGAATCTCTGCACTCAGCCCCCGTTCGAGAAGAGCGCTGCAGGGAGCTTCGAGTTCGTCGTATGTGCCCATTTTTACCGAACACTTCCCGTTGTGATGGACGATGAACGCGCACTGCTCGGCCTGAATCGGGTTGTGGTCGCAAATTTCGATCAAGCTCAGAATGACGTGTTCGAAGGTGTTGACGTCGTCGTTGAAGAGCACGATCTCGCGCAGGCGTTCATCGACCGCCACGGCCACTGTTCCCGGCAATTCAAGCCCTTCCTCCTCAAAGAAATACGAAGCATTCATCGGCTGCAAATTTACGAAAGCCCGAGCAGTGTCAACAGGGGGACGTCTCGCTTTTGAATAACCCGAAAAATCAGACTTTGTGCGTGTATCTTTGTGATGCTTATCCAGAAAGACCGAGGGACAGGGCCCGATGACGTCTTGGCAACCCACAGCCGCAAACGCGGTTCGTTTGAAGGTGCCAACTCCCCCTCTCGACGCGAAATGCGCGTTCGGAGAGAAAGATAAGGACCGCAAAGCGCTGTGCTTTGGTCTTTTTGGGCAGGCATAACCGCTCGATTCAAGACGCTAAGAACATGACTCTTTCAGAATTTGCCCAAGGGCGCGTGCTCCTGCTCGACGGAGCCATGGGCACGATGATTCAACAATATTCCTTTGACGAGGCAGGATACCGCGGCCGTGAGTTCGTCAACTGGCCGAGCTCGCTCAAGGGAAACAACGATTTGTTGAGCATCACCCAGCCCGAATGCATCATCGAGATTCATTTGGAGTATCTGCGGGCCGGAGCCGATCTCCTCGAAACCAATACGTTCAACAGCAATGCCATTTCAATGGCCGACTACGGCATGGAAGGTCTGGTCGATCGCCTGAACCGCGCAGCCGTGGATTGCGCTCGCGAAGCGGTGCGTCGCTACCGATCAGAGAGCGACCGGCCTTGCTTTATTGTGGGCTCCATCGGCCCAACCAACCGAACGGCTTCGCTTTCTCCCGATGTGGAGAATCCCGCTTTTCGCGCGGTCGATTACGCTGAACTCGAGCATATTTACGCTGAACAAACCCAATCCTTGATCGCGGCAGGGGTCGATGCCCTCTTGGTCGAAACCGTCTTCGACACCCTGAACGCCAAAGCGGCACTTTCGGGCATCCGAGCGGTTTTTGATCGCTTGGGCTCAGAGTTGCCAATCATGGTGAGCGGTACCATAACCGATGCCAGCGGTCGCACTCTTTCGGGCCAAACCCCCGAAGCCTTTTTAATCTCTTTGAGACACGCGCCATTGTTCTCTATCGGTTTTAATTGCGCGCTCGGGGCTGACCAGTTAATCCCACACGTGCGCAGCCTTCGAAAGCACGCTCCGTTTCGGGTCAGTGCCCATCCCAACGCCGGATTGCCGAACGCACTTGGGGGCTACGATCAGTCGCCCGACGAAATGGCTCTTTTGCTCAAACCCTATCTCGATCAAAATCTCGTAGACATACTCGGCGGTTGTTGCGGAACGACTCCCGAGCACATCAAAGCCATGCGCGCACTTCTCGATTCCGTTGAGTATTCGAACTGGACGCCAATCTCTTCTGAAGCGTGAGGCCGCTTCTGCTTTCGGGTCTCGAACCCTTAGTGGTCGACGCCCGACTCAACTTTGTCAACATTGGCGAGCGCTGCAATGTCACCGGCAGCAAAGCTTTTTTAAGGCTCATTCAACAAGAGCGCTACGAAGAAGCCGTCGCCATTGCCCGCGATCAAGTAGAAACCGGGGCTCAGATTCTCGACATCAACATGGACGAGGCGCTGATTGACGGGGTGCAGGCCATGACGCGGTTTGTCAATCGACTGGCCGCCGAACCCGACATCGCGCGCATTCCGTTTATGATCGACAGCTCTCGCTGGGAAATTATCGAAGCAGGTCTGCGCTGTTTGCAAGGCAAGGGAATTGTCAACTCAATTAGCCTCAAAGAGGGCGAGGAAGTCTTGCTGGCGCAGGCGCGCAAGCTCCGAAATTATGGCGCAGCCGCTGTGGTAATGGCCTTTGACGAGCAAGGTCAGGCCGACACCCTCGACCGGCGAATCGAGATCTGTTCCAGGGCGTATCGGCTTTTGACCGAGAAAGCCGGTTTTCCGCCCGAAGACTTGATTTTCGACCCGAATATTTTCCCCGTCGGCACGGGTATGGACGAGCATCGGCGCAATGCCATCGATTTTTTCGAGTCGACTGCATGGATTAAAGCGAATCTGCCCCATGCGCGGGTCAGTGGCGGAGTTTCAAACGTATCGTTCTCATTTAGAGGGAATCAGAAGGTGCGAGAAGCCATGCACTCTTCGTTTCTCTACCACGCCATCCGGCATGGACTCGATATGGGGATCGTAAACCCTGCTTTGCTCGAAGTCTATGAAGAGATCGAGCCCGAGTTGCTCGAATTGGTCGAAGATGTTTTGCTCGACCGCCGAGAGGATGCCACGGAGCGTTTGCTCGAATATTCGTCACGGAATGCCTCGGCACCGACCAAGGGCGAGCGCGCCGAAGAAGCTTGGAGGCAGTGGCCTGTGCGCGAACGGCTTACCCATGCTCTGGTGAAGGGCTTGGACGCCTATATCGAGGCCGACACCGAAGAAGCCCGCCGGGGGTTTGAGCGCCCCTTAGAACTGATCGAAGGCCCTTTGATGGACGGAATGCGCGTGGTGGGCGATCTCTTCGGCTCGGGCAAAATGTTCTTGCCTCAAGTGGTGAAGAGCGCTCGGGTAATGAAAAAGTCGGTGGCCTATTTGCAGCCTTTTCTCGAAGCCGACCGAAGCGAAGCGACCCCGGCCCGGGGCAAGATTTTGATGGCCACCGTCAAAGGCGATGTGCACGACATCGGCAAAAACATCGTCGGGGTCGTGTTGGCCTGCAACAACTACCGCGTCATCGACTTGGGCGTTATGGTTCCGCTCGAACGCATCCTGGAACAAGCCGAGGTCGAAAAAGTAGATGTCATCGGCTTGTCGGGTTTGATTACGCCTTCCTTGGACGAAATGGTTTCGGTGGCCGAAGAAATGACCCGGCGCGGGCTTAGTCTCCCACTTTTGATCGGGGGCGCAACGACTTCCAAGACGCATACTGCCCTCAAAATTGAGCCCAAGTATGCCCATGCGGTGCACGTGAACGATGCCTCGAGGGCCGTTACGGTGGTTCAGTCGCTCTTAGGGGGGGAGCGCGAAAAGCTCGCCATTGAACGCGGAGAGGAATACCAGCGCCTTCGAGAAGGCTATGCCCGCAAACAGAGCGGAGAAGTTCTGTTGCCCCTTGAAGAAGCGCGTTCGCGTCGCTTTGTTTGGGATGCCTTGGGCGCGCAGCGCGCAGAGCCCAGATTGGTGGGGACGCACGTACCCGACTCGTTCGAAATCTCAGATCTCAGATCGTACATCGATTGGTCTCCGTTTTTCTTGGCCTGGGAGCTGTTTGGGCGCTTTCCAAAAATCTTAGAAGACGAAGTGGTCGGAGAAGAAGCGAGAACGCTCTATGCCGATGCATGTGCGATACTCGATCGCTGGGAAAGCGAAAAAACCCTGCGAATACGCTCTGTTTTTGGGATTTATCCCGCTCGGTCCACGGCAGACGACTGCATCGAGGTAGATTCTGTCGGTTCTTCGCCGAGTCTGAAGCTCATCGGCTTGCGGCAGCAGAAAGAATCAGATCTCTGCCTTTGCCTCAGCGACTTTATTGCCCCCGATCAATCGGGAGAACGCGATTGGATTGGGGCCTTTGCGGTAAATGCCGGCGAAGGTCTCGAAGCCGAAGTCGAGCGTTTCGAAGCGGCCAACGACGATTACAATGCTCTTTTAGCCAAGGCTTTAGCCGATCGTTTGGCCGAGGCTGCCGCGGAGTATCTGCACTTTAAAGTTCGAACCGACTATTGGGGATATTCCCAAAGCGAACACCTGAGCACCGAGGACCTCATCAAAGAGCGCTATCGCGGAATTCGACCGGCTCCCGGCTATCCCGCATGCCCCGATCACCTCGAAAAAGACAGCCTCTTTGCCTTGCTCGACGCACCCGCAAACGCAGGCTTGCACCTCACCGAAAGCCGCGCCATGGTGCCTACCGCAGCGGTGTGCGGTTATTATTTCGCCCATCCCGAGGCTCGCTATTTCGCCTTGGGAAAAATTGACCGAGATCAGCTTGAGTCCTACGCCCTGAGGCGTGGAATTCCGCAAAATGAGGCGAGCAAATGGCTCGGATCGGCTGTTTACTGAATTTGAAATTAATTCGAACGACCCCTTCTCTATGAAAGTAACCGAACATCTAAGCCAAGCGAACGGACGCTGTTTGTTCAGCTTCGAAATTCTGCCGCCTCTCAAAGGACACGACATTTCGCATATCCACGAGACCATAGAGAATTTGCTCGAATTCGAGCCTGCGTTTATCGATGTAACCTCTCATCGAGAGGAATTTGTCTATAAAAACCATCCCAACGGCCTGCTCGAAAAGGTCACCACGCGCAAACGTCCGGGAACCGTGGGCATCTGTGCCTCCATTCAACACAAGTACAAGATCGACGCGGTGCCCCACATCCTCTGCGGGGGCTTTGCCAAAGAAGAGACCGAATATGCGCTGATCGACCTGAACTTTCTGGGCATCGACAATGCGTTAGTCTTGCGCGGAGACCCCATTCGTTCTGAAGGTGTCTTTCGAGCGGAATCTCACGGGCACGCCTACGCCATCGACCTTCTCAAGCAAGTGGCGGCGCTCAACCGAGGCGAATACTTGCACGATGAAGTCCAAAACGAGCGGTCTACAAACTTCTGCATCGGGGTGGCGGGCTATCCTGAGAAGCACTACGAAGCGCCCAATCTCAAAACCGACATCGCTTATCTAAAAGCCAAAGTAGACGCGGGTGCCGAATACATTGTTACCCAGATGTTCTTCGAGAACAAGCGCTATTTTGACTTCGTGGAGCGCTGCCGGCAGGCGGGCATCGAGGTGCCGATCATTCCCGGCATCAAGCCCATTACGGGTTTGAAGCAACTGCGAATGATTCCGCACTTTTTCCACGTAGACTTTCCCGATGCGCTTACCGATGCGGCTGAGCGCTGCACGTCCGATGCCCAAATGCGCGAACTGGGCGTTCAATGGTGCATCAAACAATGCAAAGAACTCATCGCTGCCGAGGTGCCTTGTCTGCACTTTTATTCGATGGGCAAGAGCGAGGCGGTCAAAGAAGTGGCCAGAGCAGTTTTTTGAGAGCTGCCCTGAGCTAAGGCCAATCTCAGAGCATCACCTTGTGGGCCTCGCCCGCGATGCGAAGCAAGTGAATTCCCGACCGAAGTCCTGAAGTTGAAAAAGAAGATTGGTTCGAATTGAGGACTCCGCTCAACACAAGGCGTCCGGCCAAATCGATGATTTCAAACTTGAGATCTTGATTTTCAGGGAGTCCGACAACTGAAAGACGTGAACCGTCTCGCACCACGCGAAACAAGTTGCGGCTGCCCTCCGAAAGACCCACGCCGCTGACCAAACCCAAAGCCGTGTTGCCGGCGGTTGTAAAACTCGGGCCGTCGTAGGCCGTGGTCCCGTCGAGATCGTACACGATGTACCTCGGGGTATAATTTGTTCTAAAGTCTTCGTTTACATCGGCAAAGGCAAAAAGGTCGCCCCAACCGTACGAGCTTACCCATTGATTTACTTGGCCGCAGTTCGCGTCTTGGGTGGTGTACCGATAGGTCATGGCCGCCCAAACTCGTACCTGTGGGTTGTTGGAGGCAAAGGTGCCCATCTGCGGGGCTTGGCTCATGCAAATGCTGCAGTCGACGCCTTTTGAAGCCACGATAACAGGGGTTCCGGCGCTGAGCCATTGGCTCAAAGTCTCAGAGTTGCCCCCGCAGTCGGTGTAGCTCTGGGCTCGTCCGGCCAGGGATAAGGCTAAAATGGCAAGGGTGAAGAAGGTTCTCAAGGGTAGAGGGGGTTGATTTTGTTGGATGCAGTACAAATCTGCGCAGATGTGTCCGGGGCGCTTGTCAGACGGCTGACACCGACGCGATTTTTAACACTTTGGAGCTGTTTATGAGGGTAAAATAGGAGAAAATCAACACTTTATGAGTAAGATGATCGCTTATAGGGCGAATGAAAACGCAGACGAGGGAGGAGAAGAAAATAATATTCCTAATACCCTACCAATAAAGTAGAATAATTACCTTTGCCGCGCTTATGCCCTTCCAACAACTTTACCTTTTAGTCGTTCTCGGCCTGTTGATCGCAGGGCTCATTTGGGAGCGATTCCGGCCGTCGTACGTCTTTTTGGGCGCGGTGGCACTGTTGTGGCTCGGGGGCCTGGTCGAGAGCCGAACTTTTGTGGAAAGCCTCGCCAACACCAGCATTTTATCGATTTTCTTGCTCATCATCATCACCTCGGGAATCAACGAGCACTTCAATTTGGGGATGTACCTCGATCGGATGTTCGGCAAAACCAAGAACCCGAAGCTCTTTCTCGTTCAGTTCGGTGCCTTTGTCTCGTCTTTTTCGGCTGTGATCAACAATACCCCCCTGGTAGCCATGCTGATGCCCTATCTGCACGACTGGGGAAAACGCAACAAGATCAGCCCGTCTAAGTTTTTTATGCCGCTTTCGTTTTTTGCGATTTCGGGTGGAATGATTACGGTGATCGGTACGTCTACCAATCTGGTTTTGATGGGATTGGTGGAGCAAAACACCGGGCTCAGCCTCCGCGCGCTCGATTTTGTGATTCCCGGAACCCTGATTGCCTCGGCAACCATTGTGTATATGGCCACGCTCGGCTATCGCCTTTTGCCTGATCGCAAGGATCTCATGGCCGTTTTTGAAGAAAATCAGCGAGAATATCTGGTCGAAACCGCCGTGCGCGAAAGTTCGAGCTTGGTTGGAAAAACCATAGAGCAGGCGGGTTTGCGCAGCCTGAAGGGCGTCTTTTTGGCCGAAATTCTCCGAGACGGACACCTGATTACACCGGTCAAACCAAACGAGAAACTCTACGGAGGCGATCGCCTCTTTTTTGCGGGCGATACCTCACAAGTCATCGAATTGATCGATCGAGACAATGGTCTGGAAGTCAGTAAAAAAGAAAAGCTGAATCTCTCAGGTCACCAAGAAATTGCCGAGGTGGTGGTTCCGTACAACTCACTGCTTTCGGGGCATACGGTTAAAGAATCGGGTTTCCGAGAACGCTACGATGCCGCGATTATCGGCATCCATAGAAGGGGTGAAAAACTCAGCGGCAAAATCGGGAACATCGCATTGCTGACCGGCGATCTCTTGCTCTTGACCATTGGCCCGGATTTTCGAAAACTCATCGAACAAGACAAGAATCTCTACATGGTCTCGGCTTCGCGCAGGCTGAGCTCGATCAAGCCTATTCAAAAGCGTATATTCTTGGTTTTGATGTTATTGACCGTCGCCTTGGCGGCTCTTCCGGCTTCTTTGTTCGGATTGGAGCGCAGCGGGGGCGTTCTGAAGCTGTACGAAGCGCTGTTTGTGATTCTCGGGCTTCAGTTTGGCTTTGGAATGATGGACAGTTCGGGCGTCAAAAAGAACGTAAGCCTCGATTTATTGGTGATTCTCGCCGCGGCGCTCACCCTCGGCGAAGCCTTGATCGGTTCGGGCACCGCAGATGCCGTTGCGCAGTTTTTTATCGGCATCACCCAAGGGCAGGGCGCGCTCACCATCGGAATTGTTCTCTTTGTCCTGTCTATGGTTCTCACTTCGTTCGTCACCAATGTGGCGGCCATATCGATCGCTTTTCCCATTGCCTATTCGCTCAGCCAAAGCCTCGGAATCAGTGGGATTCCCTTTTTTATGATCGCGGGTTTCGGCGCGAGTTGCTGTTATTTGACGCCTGTGGGCTACCAAACCAATTTGATGGTCTACGGCCCCGGGGGCTACAAATTCACCGATTTTTTTCGTGTGGGGATTCCGCTGGCCTTTCTCTATGGGGTCATCAGCATCACTTATTTTGCCTTGGCGTATGATCTGAGTTGGTAAAATGAACGCACTTCCACAACCAAAAAAATCGCACATTTCGCGCTGTATTGTACTGAACCGATGAACAACGAAAAACTTCATATCATCCCCCACGATCACGTTCTCTCTCGAGCCGATCGCGAAGCGCTTTTGGGGCAAAAGTCTATGCTGCTGTGGTTTACGGGCTTGAGTGGTTCGGGTAAATCGACCATCGCCACCCGAGTGGCTCAAGAGCTCCACGCCCGCGGACTGCTATGCTACATTCTCGACGGAGACAATGTCCGCGCGGGTTTAAACAGCGATTTAGACTTTGGCGAACAGAGCCGCAAAGAGAACATCCGACGCATTGCTGAAGTCGGCAAATTGATGCTCGACGCCGGGGTGATTGTCTTGAGCGCATTTATTTCTCCTTTTCGCGAAGACCGTTCGGCAGCGCGCGAAAAAGCAGGCAGCGATCGATTTGTCGAGGTCTTTGTCGACTGCCCCATCGAAGAATGCGAGCGCAGAGACGTCAAAGGCCTGTACAAAAAAGCCAGAGCGGGCGAAATCTCAAATTTCACCGGCATCAGCTCGCCATTTGAAACGCCCGAACATCCCGATGTCCGCGTAGAATCGGCGGTCGAAAGCATCGAACAATGCGCCGAACGCATTCTCGCGCACGTGCTGCCGAGAATTCAATCACATTCATCAACAACGCACTAAACCGCTTAATCAACCCGTCTATGAGCAGTTATCTATTGACCCACCTCAAAGAACTCGAGTCCGAATCGATCTATGTGATTCGCGAGGTCTTTGCTCAGTTCGAAAACCCGGCCATCCTGTTTTCGGGAGGCAAGGATTCGATTGTCGTCACCCATCTCGCCCGCAAAGCGTTTTGGCCCGCGAGAATTCCTTTTCCGCTGGTGCACATCGACACGGGGCACAACTTTCCCGAGACCATGGCGTACCGCGACAACTTGGTAACCGAACTCGGGGTTAAACTCGTGGTCGGTTCGGTTCAAGATTCGATCAACCACGGGCGCGTCAAGGAGGAAACAGGCAAAAATGCGAGCCGCAACGCGATTCAAACCACCACTTTGCTCGATACCATCGAAACCAACAAATTCGATGCGGCCATGGGAGGTGCGCGCCGCGACGAAGAGAAAGCCCGTGCAAAAGAGCGTTTTTTCTCGCACCGCGACGACTTTGGTCAATGGGACCCCAAAAACCAGCGCCCCGAGCTCTGGAACATCTTTAACGGTCGAAAGAATCAAGGCGAGCACTTCCGCGTGTTCCCCATTTCGAACTGGACCGAAATGGATGTTTGGCAATACATCTTACAGGAGAACATCCCAATTCCATCTCTGTATTTGTCGCACGAACGCGAGGTGATTTGGAGAGACGGTTCGTGGTTGCCGATGTCAGAATATACCCAATTGCGCCCGGGCGAAGAGGTTGTCAAGAAGACCATTCGGTTCCGCACCTTGGGCGATATCACTATTACCGGCGGGGTGGAAAGCGATGCCGATACGGTCGAAAAGATTATCGAAGAAGTGGCGTCGAGCCGCAACACCGAACGCGGAATGCGCGCCGACGACAAGCGGAGCGACACGGCCATGGAAGACCGCAAAAAACAGGGCTATTTCTGATCTGCTGAACTAAAAAAAACGAAGACAATGTCTACCCACAATAGTTATCTGGACATGGAATTGCTGCGCTTCACCACGGCGGGAAGCGTAGACGACGGCAAGAGCACCTTGATCGGTCGCCTTTTGTACGACTCGAAGTCGATTTTCGAGGATCAGATCGAGGCCGTTCGCAGTTCATCAGAGCGCAAGGGTCTGGATCACATCGATTTGTCTCTTCTCACAGACGGGCTCAAGGACGAGCGCGAGCAGGGGATCACCATCGATGTGGCTTACCGATATTTTGCCACGCCCAAGCGCAAGTTCATCATTGCCGACACCCCCGGACACATTCAGTATACCCGAAACATGGTTACGGGTGCTTCGACGGCCAACTTGGCACTGATCTTGGTCGATGCCCGCAAAGGGGTCATCGAGCAGACCTGCCGACACAGCTATATCGCCAGTTTGCTGCAGATTCCACACTTGGTGGTGTGCATCAACAAAATGGATTTAGTCGACTACAGCGAAGAAGTCTATCGCCGAATTGTCAAGGAATACGAAGAATTCGCGGCAAAACTCGACGTCAACGACATTCGGTTTATCCCGATTTCGGCCTTGCTCGGAGACAATGTGGTGAACCGCTCCGAAAACATGAAGTGGTATAACGGAGCCACTTTGATGCACACTTTGGAGACGATTCACATTGGTTCAGACCAAAATCACATCGATGCGCGCTTCCCGGTGCAAACCGTGGTTCGTCCGCACACCAACGAACACCACGACTACCGCGGTTATGCAGGACGCGTGGCCGGTGGCATTTTTCGCCCCGGAGACGACATCGTCGTGATGCCTTCGGGTTTTACGTCTAAGATTAAGTCCATCGATGTGTTCGGAGGGCCGGTCGACAAGGCCTTTCCCCCCATGTCGGTCAACATTACACTCGAGGACGAAATCGACATCAGCCGAGGCGATATGATCGTTCGCGAGAACAATCAGCCCATGGCTTCGCAAGACATCGAATGCATGTTGTGCTGGCTCAATTCTCAACCCATGCGCGCAAATGGCAAGTATCTGCTTCGCCATACTTCAAACGAAGTGCGCACTATGGTGAAAGACTTGATTTATCGAATGGATATCAGCACTTTGACTCGCGACGAGAGCGCACAAGAACTGGGCATGAACGACATTGGCAAAGTGATGCTGCGCACCACCAAACCTTTGATCTACGACAGCTATCGCCGCAACCGGATGACGGGCAGCGTGATTCTCGTCGACGAAGCCACCAACGAAACGGTGGCTGCGGGGATGATTGTGTAAGGGGTTCGTTTGGGACATCGGGAACGAGTCGTCTTCCGATGCCTGAATTCAACGACCCCATGGAAAAATGAAACAAGCCGCCCTGTGGATACGGGGCGGTTTTTTATTTCATACCCTGAACTCCGGTCTAGGGGAACACGAGACGATGGGGGTTACGTAATATTTCTGGGGATAGATGTTTTTTCAATCAATTAAGATTGAGCCTTTTTGTGGAATAATACCTAAATTAGACGGTTAACAGAGTCTTCTAAGATAACCCTGGGTCTTCGGGTCGAAGTCTTCCGGCTTCGCCAATGAGCATTTTAAGATGGCCTTCGCTGTTCATTCCCACTCTACGACTTTGATGTCTTCCCCGCTCCCGCGGGGGGCTTCTTTCTTTGTGAGGGCCAAAGAAAGAAGGAAAGAAAGGCCCTTTGCGCCCCCGCTCCTTCGACTTCACCCGCAGGCGCTTTGGCCGAGGTCGCAGCCGCAGAATTTTAATAGGATGCTGCGGCTGTTGT
>JBGSOF010000053.1:0-25320 GCA_041739275.1 Schleiferiaceae bacterium
TTTTTTGGAAGATTAAAGCCTAAAGTTGATTGAACGAGGATCTTCCAAATTAAACTTGGGTCTTCGGGTCGAAGTCTTCCGGCTTCGCCGATAGGCATTGTAAGACGGCCTGCGCTGTTTATTCCCTCTCTACGACCTTGATGTCTTTCCCCGCACAATCGTGCGGGGCTACATGTGTCCGTTGGTGTTAAAATGTCGCGGAGGCCTTCTTTCTTTGCTGCTCCAAAGAAAGAGTAGAGCCACGATGGCTCGTGGCTCTGTCGGAGATCCAACCATGAATCTTTTCTACCGGTCGCGCTCTCTTGTCCTACCGCGTTTTTGATTTTTCTTAGGGGCGCTTTGGCCGAGGTCGCCGCCGCAGAATATTAAAAAGGAAGTTGCGGCTGTTGTGCGACTCGGCGTCGCTTGCGGGTCACGGAGTCGAGAGGCTTTAGGCACCTTGATATTCGGGCACCTCGTTGGTTTGAGAGTACTTTGTTGATTTGACGATTGACAGCTTAGACCAGTTTTTCCTGAACAGCGACGATGTCCTCATAATTTCAGGCTAGCGAATAACTTTAAGAAGCTCAAGGCGAGATCAAATCTCAGTAGTCCCCAGAAATTTCCGCTGACCCCAAGTCCCTCCAGTCCTCCACCACCTCGCCCAAATAGGCACAAAGCGATTCGAGTAGGGCGCGGTCGGCCGGGTTAAAGTTTTTGAGCCGGTTCGAATCGATGTCGAGTTGAGCCACGAGTTCGCTGCCCCGGTAGATCGGAAGGACGATTTCGCTTTTCACGTCGATGCTGCAGGCCAAGTAGTTGTCTGAAGCCGATACATCGTCGACCACGATGGTATCTCCGCCCACGGCCACTTGACCGCAAATGCCCCTTCCATAGGGAATTCGCGTATGATCTGTAGGCGGGCCCACAAAAGGACCGAGCTCGAGCATGCGATCTGCTTCATTCATAATATAGAAGCCCACCCAACTGTAGTCGGGGTTACGGCCTTGGAGTTCGGCGCACAAGGCCAAGAATTCGGCCCTTCCGGGGCGGGTTCCGAGCAGATCGATCCAAAAATGCTTGAGCGGGCTGGAGGGTTCCATAGACGACCTAAAATTAAAAGAGCAACCACCACAATTTCGGCCCAAAGATCAGGGCTCCGGCGACAGCGGAAAACAAGGCTGCGATCAGTACACCCGCCGAGCCCAAATCCTTGGCGCGACCAACCCGCTCGTTCGGTTGCAAGCTGACCGCATCTCCGAGTTGTTCGATGGCCGTATTGAACGCTTCGGCGGCCAGTACCGAACCGATGCAGAGTGCGAGTACCGCCCATTCTGATGTGGACACCTCCAATCCCCATCCTATCAAAACCACGACAGTCGCTGCGAAAAGGTGGAATCGGGCGTTGATTTGAGTGCGAATCATCAAGCCCAGACCCGAAAAGGCGAAACCAAATCCTCTAAAGAATTTTGAGATAATACTTTTTGAGGGATTTTTTGATGCTTCTCTCATGACCTTTTTGTTGCGATGAACGCGTCAAATTTGTGAACATCTCTCCGGTTTTCTGTATTTTTTTTAGGCGGATATTCGCTCAAAGACGCATTTAAAGCGGGGTTTGCTCATTTGGTCAATTCAGTGCGCGATGCGGCGGTATCTGTGAATAGATTGCGCCTCAAACCCCCTCAATTTCGAAGCGAAGCCCTGACGGAATGTTTACCTTTCGGCCTTCGTTCAGAAAAAACAACCACCCCCCTATGCCGAACGGATTCAAGGGATTTCCAAGAATTAGATGGTTTTTTGGTCTAATGCTCTTCGGCCCATTGGCCATGGCACAAACACAGCTGACTCCGCTCAATCTCGTCGTTCCCTCTCCGGGGTTGATCTGTCCCGGTCAGCAATACGACCTCAACTTTCGAATCGACAACGGTCAGCTCCTCGGGTTTGGCACCATCGATATTCGGATTTTTAACACGGCAAATAATCTCGATCCCATCAACGGAACGTTGGTCGGTCAGTTCGTAAATCCCGGCGCCTCTCCGATTTCTGGACCGACTCCAACCATAACGGAAACCGTCACCCTTCCACTCACCATTTCCAATACGATTCACGGTTTTTACCTTACTGCGAATCCATTGCAAGTATCTCCTTCTCCTGCGGTGAGCACGGACACTACTTTTCGACAGGTGACCCCCTTGCCCATCGCCTCCATGGTTGTCGACAGCGCGAGCAATGCGAATGTCTTTCGCACCGACTCGAACAACATTTTGCAGTCCGCCTTTTTTGGCATCCCGACTCCCGGAGGAGAAGCTGTGATTCCTCCGACCGGCTTTGACGCCCCTGTACCCAAAGACAGCACCATCAATATTTGTCAAGGCGACAGCATTTTGATTTGGAACCCGGACTCTGTATCGAGTGCGACTTTGGTTTCATATGATCACGAATGGTTTATCAATGGCCAGCCCTCCGGGGAAACCAAGCATTTTATCTGGGCCAAAATTCCGGGTTACTACTCGCTCGTCACCACCCAAGGGGGCGCATGTCGCGATACGGCAATCTATATTGGTTTGGGCGATTTCGCCACCAATGCGCACAGCAATGGAGTAGCAGGTGTATACCTCCACTTCTACGACGTCGACACCACGCTTACGCGCACGGGTTTTGGAAATGCCGTGGGTATTCCAACGCGCTTTTGCCAAGGCGACTCCGTCGTGCTCTCGGCCCGGGAAACCTCTTCGCACCCGCTCGGGGGCTATACCTATGTATGGACCCGGAACGTGAACGACACCATTGCCACCACGGCTTCTATTGTAGTGAAAGACGCCGCGGACTATGCCGTTTGGATCACCGAGCGCATCGGGAACTCCTTTAGCTGTAGTGTTCTTTCCAATACGGTGAGCACTTTGGTCGACCCGATTCCCCCGGCAGCCGTGAGTCCCGTTGTACCCACCTTTTGCTTTGGGGAGAGCGTCTTGCTCGAAGACCCCAATCCGTACGATACCAACAACATTTACCAGTGGTTTCTCAACGGAAACAGCCTGTTTGGAATTTACGGAGACACCAATCGCATCGAGATCGATGCCGCCACGTTCGCCAACTTCGGCATCCTGGCCGACAGCACCGCCACGGTGTGGATCAGCGTCTTGGACACCCTCGGTTGCGACTCGACTAGCGCCTCGATTTCGTTCAATTTTGTGGCCTATCCCGAGATCGGTCTCAGCGAAGCGGACACCATCGGTTTGTGTCAAGGCGACAGCATCACAGTTACAGCCTTCATCACCAATGGAGTGTTTGCCAACTTTGAATGGCGCGAGGCTCCGAGCAATGCCTTGGTTTCGAACAATTCTAATGCAGAGTTTAAAACCCCGGGCGTTTATTACGTAACGGCCACAGGGCCAAGCAATTGTGAGGCCACTGATACAGTTTATGTCAATAACTTGAGCGTCAGCGCAAATGCCGGCCCGAACCAAACCGTGAACGCCGGCGATGTAGTGCAGCTAAACGGTTCAGGTGGAGTAGATTATTATTGGTACGCCAACTCTCCGGTCTATTTCTCGAATCCGTTCGACCCCAAGACACAGACCATCCCCACAGCCGACACCACACTCTACTATTTACAAGCCACCAGCGCCAGCGGTTGCCAAGACCTCGACTCGATGTTCGTCTTCGTAGTGCATCCCGTCGATTCGAATGCTCGTTTCCTCGAGGTGAACAACGTCATCACCCCCAATGGAGACGGAATAAACGACTTTTTTGACCTCGGTGCCATTGTCGGCAGCGACGACTGCGAATTGATTGTCCTCAACCGATGGGGGGCGCAGGTGTACTACAAACGGGTGTATGTCGATCAATGGAATGGGATAGACGAAGGGGGGAATGAGTTGCCCGACGGGACCTATTATTTCCTTCTCAAATGCCCCGGAGACGAATACCGATTTAAATCGGCCGTGAGCATTATTCGTTCCAAGAACTAATTCCCCCAGAGGAACATGAAACGCATCTTTACCCTTCTGTTGATGTTCGGAGCCGCGGCCATTCAAGCCCAGCAAATTCCGATTTACTCCAACGCATTTTTCACGCCTTTTGTCTACAACCCCGCGATGTCGGGCAGCAAAGGGGTTACCGAGGCAGCTTTGATTCACCGCCGCCAATGGGCCGATGTTCAAGGTTCGCCCGAAACCTCTGCATTGACGCTCAACGGCGCCTTGAACAAACAAAAATTTGGCTACAGTCTATATGGCTATAGCGACCGAACCGACGTTTTTCAGCAGCTCGGGGTGTACGGTGCGTATGCCTATCACGTTCAATTGAGCGATAAGAACACTCTGTCTTTTGGTTTGGGCGCGGGTTATTTGAACCGAACCATCGACCTGCAGGCGGTGCGCGTGGTCGACCCCAACGACCCCGTCTTGCTCTTGACCCCGAGCAGCAGGGGAGTGTTCGATCTCAACGCAGGCGTCAACCTCAAGATTTCGGCTTTGCAGTTGGGGTTTGCAGTGCCGCAACTGCTCAACAACAAGATCAAATACAGCGAGAACTACAACGGCGACGTTTTCTATCAGCTCATTCGCCATTATGTGGTGAATGCGCAATACGACCTCGAAATCGAAGGAGACCGCATGATCTTGACACCCTATGTGTTGGTTCGATCTGCCGAGAACGTGCCGATTCAGTTCGATGGGGGTGCCATGTTCAACATGAAGAAGTTTGGCTACGTAGGTGCTCAGTATCGCTCAGATTATGCCGTCACAGCCAGCTTGGGAGTGTACTTGACCGACGAGTTGAGCATCGGTTATTCGCACGATTTCTCGACCAGCGATTACGCTACGGCCCTTGGTACAAGCAACGAATTCATGCTGCGCTACAGCTTCGGAAGCAATGCCCGAAACGAACGCTTAGAAAACGAAATCAAGAAACTGAAAGCCGCGGACAAAGCTCAGATGGAGGAAGTGGAAACCACCGTAGACGAGCGGCTCGAAGAGTTTAAAGACGAACTCAAAAAGCAGCAAGCAGCGGCTGCGGCCACTCAAGCGGCCAACGCTCCAACAGACCCCAATACCGCAGGGCAGGGGGGTACTCAAAATGGAAATCAGGCCAATCCGAACGCGGGCAATCCCAATGCGACTAATCCCAATGCCGCCAACCAGGGTGGAGCTCAGGCAGGGGGGCAGACCGGCGGGGGCAATCAAAATGGGGGCTATCCGGCAGAGAATTTAGCCACGAGCGTAGAGCCCGGATCCAAAGGTTTTTACGTGGTTGCCGGGGTGTTCAGCTCCGAAGCCAATGCGCGCAGGCAGTTGGACAATGTAACCAGCCAAGGCGTTCAAGCGCGCTTTTTCAGAGACCCGGTCAATGGTTTTTACTATGTCTACGTGCTCAAATTCAGCAACTATCGCGATGCCGCAAAGGCGAAGTCTACGGGCATGAACGGCTCGTACAAAGGCGAGCTCTGGATTAAAATCGTAGAGTAATTTCTTTTTGGAGTTTGGCGGTGCGCTTGGGATTCGACACCTTCGCACCGCCAATTCTTTTTTATGAAAATTTTTAAATCTCTGTCGCTGGCAGTTTCGGTTCTGTTGATTCTGCCCTTCGACACCTCCGCACAAGAGCAAATCGTGCGCTGCGGCAGCACCCAAGCCTACGAATACCGATCTTCTCTTCAGCCCAAGCTCGATTCGATTCGCAGCTTTGCCCGCGCAGAGCGAAGCCGTTGGATCGAGTCAAATGCTTATGCGAAGCGCGTACCGGAGTACAATCCCATGGAAACGCTCAAGAGCTCGGCGGGCGAGTCGATTCAAAGCCTGTGCGGATTCGACAATACACTCATTGCCACGCTGCAAGCTCCGACCCAGCTCAATCAAAGCATTACGGCTCCCGGCAATTGCATTTCGGGCGGGGAATACATGACCGTGACCAATTTGGTTGCAGGGAATATCTATCTGGTTTCCACCTGCGGCGCCAATGCCTTCGACACCCAATTGAGCATCTACGATGCAAACTTGGTGGTGCAAGGCCATAACGACGATTACTGCGGGGCTCAGAGCGCCATTCTCTTCAACCCCCGTGTTTCGGGAACCTACCACATGCTCGTAGACGAGTACAATTGTCAGTCGAACGCGCAGTGTGCGAATCTCAAAGTGGAATTGGTTTATCAACCGAGGGCGATCATTACGATTCCAACCGTAGTGCACGTGGTGTACAATACGGCGGTCGAGAACATCAGCCAAGCGCAAATTCAGTCTCAAATCGATGTGTTGAACGAGGATTTCAGGCGGTTGAACTCCAATTTGAACAATACCCCGGCGGCTTTTCGCGGAGGTTCTGATGATGTGCTCATCGAGTTTTGCTTGGCCGATGTCGATCCGCAGGGCAACCCGACGAACGGAATTGTGCGCAAGAGCACCAACCAGAATTCGTTCAACATCTTCAACAACGGGGTTAAGTTCAACGCCCAAGGCGGAAGCAATGGCTGGGACCCGAACCGCTATCTCAATTTGTGGGTATGCGACATCAACGGCGGCATTTTGGGGTATGCGCAGTTCCCCGACGAGTTGAGCACCAATCCTTCTACCGATGGAGTGGTTATAGATTATCAATATTTTGGAAGAATAGGAACCGCCACGGCCCCCTACGACGACGGGCGCACCGCGGTGCATGAAGTAGGGCACTGGTTGGGTCTCTCGCATATTTGGGGAGACGACAACGGCAGTTGCAACGGTTCAGATGGGGTTCAAGACACGCCGAATCAAGATGACGAGACCTCAGGTTGCCCGAGTTTCCCGGTCACCAACGACGCGTGTTCGCCCAACTACCCCGGCCCAATGTTCTACAACTACATGGACTACAGCAGCGATGCCTGCTTGTCGATGTTTACGGTGGGGCAGGCCGGCATTATGGACGCGGTGATGTTCAACGAGCGAAACTCCCTGCGCACTTCGAACGGCTGCAGTTCGGGTATTGGTCTAAACGAGCCCGTCGCTCCTCGATTTGCGATGTCGCCGAATCCGGCTCGAGATCGCGTGGAATTGCACTTTGATCGACCTCTTTCAAACGCCCAAATCGAGCTGAGCGATCTCGCCGGCCGGAGCCTGAGGACCTACACTTTAGACCGCGCAGAAAGCCTTGAAGTCGATTTGTCGGGTTTGGTTAAAGGCATTTACTTGGTTGCGCTTACGCATGAAGGCAAGCGCAGAGTGGAGAGGCTTAGGGTGCTTTGAATCGAACAATTGTAAAGCCAAGAACCATGAAAATTCAAGCGCTCTTTCTCGTCCTTGGCCTAGCCCTTTTGTCGGCCGGCGCATGCAAATCGAAAAAGCAAGCGGATAAGCCCGTTGAGGTCGAAGCGTACGAGGAGGTCGTCAAGAAGGCTGAACCTGCTCGCTGGGTGGTCACCTTTGTGAGCGAGGGCAGCGGTCCCGACGGCAAGGCCATGCGATTGCTCGAAACCAAGATGGGCGAGTGGCAAAAGACTTATGAATGGGAGCTTTCGCCCGAGCGCATTGCCTGGGGAAAAGAAGGCGAAATGGACTACTGTTTCAAGATGTCCGATTTTCGGAACTACGCACCCCAGCGCTTGGACGCCCTTTTTAAAGAGACTTTTGGAGATAATCCGTTGGTTCAGTGGGGTGTACGAGACAGTTGTCCACATCAGGCCCGACCTCTTGAAATTCACAAGCCGGGCGAGTAGGGAATCTTTGATCGGGTTGATTCGCGCTGCGCTCTGAATTAACGCAGGCCTAACGGAGGCGAAATACGCTCGCGACCTTTTGAGGCTATTTTCGCGTTCTTCGTCTGCGATCGCTCAAGCACGCGGTCGGGCGTTCGAACACCCATGTTTATGTCGCTTTTCAGCCGTCCGCACCTTTGGATTTTCGCTGCCTTGATCGGAACGGTCTTTTTGGCCGCCATTCCCGGAAAGCCGCGGACTGACCAAAATCAAGCCTTGAATAATGAGGCGTACAGCGAGTGGTTTCGGGCTGCGGACGGCCGTTTGCGCGCAAAGACCGATCTGCTCATCGAGCGCTCGGCTTCGTTTGTAGGCAGGTCGGGTTCAGTCGATTCGCTCCGATGGGCCGTGGCCGAGACGCGCTTGGCGTACAAAGCCGTAGAATGGTGGTCGGCATTCGCCTTTCCCGAGTTCAGCGAAGAGTATTTGAACGGAGCGCCCATCATTCAGAGCGCGCGGCTCGACAACCGCAGCTTTGCCCGCTTGCCCGAGGGCCTTCAAGTTCTCGACGAAGCGGTTTGGGAAGAAACCATGGACGAAGAACTCAAGAGCAAAACGGCTCAAGACGCACTTCAGTTTCGCAACAAAATGTTTTTGATGCGCAATGCCCTCAAAGACCGAGCACCTCAGTCGGGCGAAGCTGCGGCGGCCATGAGGCTGGGCTTGATTCGCGTCTTTAGCCTCGGCTTGAGCGGGTTCGACACCCCGGGTTCGGCCAACGGGCTCGCAGAAGCCGCTTCGAGTTTAAAGTCGATGAAGTCTTGCGTTCTATGGCTCGATCGCGACGAAACCGATTCCGAACAAATCCATGTCCGGTTTGAAAAAGCAATCCAAGAGCTCGAAGAAGCTCGAGATTTTGAGCGCTTCGATCGGCTGGCGTTTCTGATGGAACACATAGACCCCTTGTACGCTCTTTTGTACACCCCGGGGCAGCAGGCGCCCGACCGAGGCTGGAACCCCGAAAGCCGCTCGATTTTCGCCGACGATTTTCTGAATCCCTATTTCTATTCTGAACTCAAATCGAACCGCGATTCTGAGGCTTTGAAAGCACTCGGCAAGCGCTTGTTTCGAGATACGCGATTGAGCAAAACCGGAACCCTGAGTTGTGCGAGCTGCCATCCCTCCGATCGCGCTTTTCAAGACGGATTGCCCAAGGCCATTTCGAACGACGCTCAAACTCCGCTCGATCGCAACACCCCCGGTTTGATGAACGCCGTTTATGCCGATCGCTTTTTTTACGACCTGCGTGCGTATACCCTTGAGCAGCAGGCGGAGCACGTCATCTTTAACGAGCGCGAATTCGACATTCAGTATGCTGAGTTGTTGGACAACTTGAACTCAGACAAGTCGCTCCGCAAAGAGTTCAAGGCCGTTTTTGGCAATTCAAAGGCGAGTAAACAGAATATCAAGGCCGCTTTAGGGTCGTATGTATTGTCTCTGCGCTCGTGGAACAGCCCCTTCGACCGATACGTTCGGGGCGAAGCCGGCACTTTGCCCGAGGAAGTCCGGCAGGGGTTCAACCTTTTCATGGGGAAGGCCGCTTGCGGCACCTGCCACTTTGCGCCCAACTTTTCGGGCCTCTTGCCTCCGGAGTTTCGAAAGAGCGAGAGCGAGGTGATCGGTGTGCTCCGCAGACCAATTGAAGAAGAAGAAGACCATCGAGACGCAACGCTCGACGGCGACCCCGGTCGTTTTGCCAATGGGGTGCCGAGCGAACAATTGCAGATTCACAGGCATTCGTTCAAAACCACGAGCGTTCGGAACAGTGCGCTCACGGCCCCGTATTTTCACAACGGAGCCTATCCCGATTTGGCTTCGGTGCTTCGTTTTTACAAGCACGGGGGCGCTGCGGGCATTGGTATCGATTTGCCTATTCAGACTTTGTCGTCTGATTCTTTGGATCTTACCGATGCTGAGCTCCTACATCTCGAGTCGTTTATCAAAAGCTTGAGCGATGTTCCTCTTTACGAATAAGTGGGGTCTTCAGCGGGCATGCGCTCTGTCGCTCTTTTTGAGTGTGCAAAGCGCATTCGGTCAATACGCCGATCCGGGGGCGACTATTCACGCCACTCTGGAGGACGCCCAGGCCGATCTCTCGCCCAGAGTTCACCTCAATTTGCGCGATCAGAAGCTGTTGATGCTCGATCCCAAAATCGCCCAACTCGATCGATTGGTTTTTTTGAATTTGATGAAGAACGATCTCGAGACTTGGCCGCGTGAGTTGAACGGCTGCTCAAAACTCGAAGTGCTCAATCTCCGCGAAAACAGGCTTTCGAGCCTACCCACAGACCTGAGCTCCTTGGACGCACTCAAAACCTTGGATCTCTCTCAAAACGAGCTCAAAGAATTGCCCGAGAATGTGGGCGATCTCAAGTCATTGCAATACGCTTATTTCAACCTCAACCGGCTGACCCGTCTGCCCGAGAGCTTGGGGGGGTGCACATCGCTGAGGGTGCTTGAAATTCAAGTGAATCAGCTCGCTGATTTGCCTGCGAGCATCGCGAAGCTCTCGGAATTGAGAATCTTGCGATTGTCAGACAATCAGTTTCACGAACTGGAGGCGTCGATCGGCGGTTTAAAGAAGCTCGAAGAGCTCCACGCAGATCGCAATCGACTGGTGCTTCTCCCCGCGGAGATTAGCCGTTTGAAGAATTTGAAAATGCTCTCGCTCACCGATAACAATATAAGAGTCTTGCCGGTGGAGATCGCTTCGCTCGAAGCGCTGGAGACCTTGTTGCTGGCGGGGAATAAAATTGAGCAACTGCCGCGCGATCTCAAAAAGCTGAAGGGGCTGCGAACCTTATCGCTGATCGGAAATCCCATCGATCAGGCCGAGCGAGAGCGCATAGTTCAGGCTTTGCCCAACTGCCGCGTCGTCTTTTGAAGCGATTTTAGACAGCGGACGGTCCTGACGATATGTAAAGCCATTGTTAAAGATTATTTTTGAATTAAATATATGATTATCAAATAATTATAAAAATTACTAAGGAAATTCTTCTATTTTATCTTAGCATAAACGTGACGTAGAAAGGGGTTTGGGTTCATCCACAGGGTCGTGCTTCGAAGAACCCAATAACACCTTTCAATGAAAAAGTTAGTTACTTCAATTCTAGGGCTTTGCCTCTTCGCCTCCGTCGCGAATGCACAGGTCCAAACGTTTGAAAAGCGCATTGTCGCTTCAACAGACGATGTCGAAGAACGCGGCGCGAATGCCACGTCTTCGGTCGGTGCCATCGACATCACGAGTTCCGATTTGGAGCTGACCCGCGATGGTTCGAGCACCGGAAATCAGTTTATCGGTATGCGCTTTACCGGTGTCAACATCCCCCAAGGCGCCATCATTCAGAACGCCTACATCCAGTTTCAGGTAGACGAAACCCCGAACGAAGCAGGAACCGTTACGTTCGAAGTACAAGATGCCGACAACCCTTCGACTTTTACTTCGGCCACCTTTAACGTTTCGTCGCGTCCACGAGTCGCCGGTACTTCGGTGAACTGGAGCAACATTCCAAACTGGACGGTTGTTGGTCAACAAGGTGTTGACCAACGCACCCCCGACTTGAAGACTTTGGTTCAAGCCATTGTCAATCGTACGGGTTGGGCCAGCGGCAACGCCATGGTTTTTGTCGCCAGCGGCACCGGCAAGAGAACTGCCGAAGCATTCGACGGAGACGCATCTGCGGCTCCTAAGCTCGTGGTTGAGTATGTTGTTCCCGTAACCGCCACCTTTAATATCTTGAGCGGCAACGACGATGTCGAGCAAGACGCGAACACAGGTGTTATGGATTTGTCGAGCTCCGACCTCGAGTTCACGGCCGATGGCAGCAGCATCCAAGTGATCGGATTGCGCTACGCCAACGTCAGCATTCCCCAAGGCTCTCAGATTCTGAGCGCCTACGTTCAATTTACCGCCGACGAGGTCAACACTACGGGTACCGTAAACGTTTTGATCGCCGCCGAGAACAGCGCCAACAGTGCGGCCATCACCTCGGCGACCAACAATTTGGCGGGCCGCAGCTTCAACTTCGGAACGCTTCCGACCATTTGGAATCCGGGTCCCTTTACCGCCGATGGCGAGAGCGGTGCCGCCCAGCGCACTCCGAACATTTCCGGTTTGATTCAAACGGTCGTAAACAATGTAGCATGGGCCAGCGGCAATGCGCTCTTGTTGGGCATGGTCGACCCCGCGATTGTCAGTGTTCCCGGCTTTAGCCCCAATACCGCCAAGCGCGTGGCTCAGACGTACAACCGCAACCCGGCCAACGCCGCCAAGCTCGTTGTAACCTTTATCCCCCCCGCCACCTACCAAAACGGAATCTTCCCGATCGCTTCGGGCTCTTCTTGGAAGTACCTCGACAACGGAACCGATTTGAGTGCCACCAACTGGACGGCTACCAACTACAACGACAGCACTTGGGCTTATGGCAATGCTCCTCTTGGATACGGCGACCCCGTAACCACGACCTTGGGTTTCGGTCCTGACGCCAACAACAAGTACATCACCACCTATTTGCGCAACACCTTCAACATGAGCAATACCGCTCAGTACGACAGCCTCGAGTTCCGCGTTCGCCGCGACGACGGTGTGGTTGTGTACGTAAACGGTGTTGAGGTGTTCCGCCAGAATATGCCCGCCGGACCGGTAAACGCATCCACTCTCGCAAGCAGCGCCGTGGGAGGTACCGACGAAACCAGCTTCTTTCTGAGCACCGCAGACAATATCCTCGTGAATGGTTTGAACGTTATCGCGGTCGAACTGCACCAGAGCGCGGCCAACAGCTCAGATTTGGTGTTCGATATGAACGTCACCGGCAAAAAGCCGCCTTTGATGCCCGCGAGCTTCCCCTTTGCGGCCGGAAGCGCTTGGCACTATCGCGACGCAGGCGTATGCTTCGACGGAATGCCTTGGAACACCAACGCCATGAGCGACGACAACTGGCCACAAGGAGCTGCTCCGCTGGGCTATGGCGACCCTATGGCGACCACGATTTCGTTCGGCCCCGATGCCAACAACAAAGCCATCACGTACTACTTCCGCCGCGACATCGACATCGACACGGCGCTGTTGCCCGACACGGTTGAGTTCGGTCTCCGCCGCGACGACGGTGGGGTAGTCTACCTCAACGGAGTGGAACTGTTCCGCAGCAATATGCCCAACGGAACCTTTACATGCGATTCTACGGCTCCTGCCACGATTGCCGGGGGAGACGAAACGACTTTCTACACCTATTTGGTCCCCAAGTCGGTCTTCAACCAAGGCGTCAATCTCTTGGCCGTCGAAATCCATAACCGCGACGTGTTCAGCTCCGACCTCGGGTTTGATCTTTACATCAAGACTCCTCCTTTCTTCAACTCTCCGGCACTCGGCTGTTCGAACGGAAACGATGCGCACTTTTCGTGCTTTACCTCTGTGCCTCCTTCAGCGCAGAGCAACACGATGATTATCCCTTCGAGCCACCGCTTCCAGATGTTGTGGAAACAAGGCCAAGCCTACAGCAAGGGCGGAGGTAATGCCCCCGGCAACCACGACTTTACCGGTTTTGTTTCGACCGGCGGAAGCAGCGAGCTCGGCCACTTGGCCATCAACCACGAAACAGCTCCCGGAGCGGTTTCTTTGCTCGATCTGCACTACGACAACAACAGCAATTTGTGGGTGGTCGATACTTCAGAAGCCATTGACTTCAGTCTTCCAAACCTTGTTCGCACGGAGCGCAACTGTTCCGGCGGAATCACCCCTTGGGGAACGGTAATCACTGCCGAAGAAACCGGATCTGCCGCCGATGCCAATGGCGACGGGTACTTTGATGTGGGTTGGTTGGTCGAAATCGACCCCGTCACGGCCAAAGTCGTCGATTATAACAACGATGGAATCCTCGACAAAATTTGGGCTGCGGGCAACGCGAGCCACGAGAATGCCGTTGTGACCGCCGACTCTGCTATCATGTACTGGGGCGAAGACGGAGGATCAAGCGCCGTTTACAAGTACGTGATGACCAACAAAGGCGATTTGAGCTCAGGTCTTCTGTACGTTTTGAAACTCGACCAGCCTTTGGTTTCAGGCGAGCCTACGGGCACCACCGCTACTTGGGTTTTGGTTCCCAATACCACCCAGAGCGAGCGCAACAACACCCGCACCTTGGCCATTGGCTTGGGCGCGACGAACTTCAACGGGGTTGAAGACGTAGAAATCGGCACCCTCGACGGCAAGATTTATTTCACCGGCAAGGGCAACAACCGCACTTGGAGGTTTTCAGACAATGGCATGACCATTTCGAACTTCGAAACCTTCGTGGGTGGAACGAGCTACAACTTGACCACTTCGGGTGGAAACTTTACCGAGGCATGGGGAAGCGGAAACGACAACCTCACCTTCGACGATCAAGGCAATTTGTATGTTCTGCAAGACGGCAGCCGCAACCACCTGTGGATGGTGCGCCCCGACCACACCCAGAATGCGCCAAAGGTTGAGTTGTTCGTCAAGACCCCTGCGGGTTCAGAGCCTTGCGGACTGACTTTCTCGCCAGACTATCGCTTCGGCTTCTTCTCGATCCAGCACCCCAACGGCTCGAACGTTGCGCAAATGGATGCCTCAGGTAATATGGTGGCCTTCAATGCGTCTGCAACCGCGGTGATCGCGCGCAGCGAGCACCTCGGCGCTCAGGCTCCGAGTGTATCGACTCTGGCTGTGAACAACATCACCCCAACGGGTGCAAGTGTTGACGCGGCCGTTACCGACGAAGGCGGCCCGGCTGTCGTGGCTCGTGGTGTGGTTTACAGCACCAACACCAACCCGACTTTGGCCGACATGAGTGTTGTGAATGGAGCCGGAATGGGTGCGTACACCACGGCTTTGACCGGTTTGACTTTGAACGAGACCTACTACGTTCGCGCTTATGCCACCAACGCTGTGGGTACGAGCTACGGCAACGAGCTGAGCTTTACGACCGGATGTGTGAATCCGCTCAATGTGGCCATCAGCGAAATCAAGGCAGCTCAGTGCCCCGCGTTCACCGCACAATTGCGCGTGGTGTTCAGCGGAGGAACGGGCGCCAAGACGGTGCTTTGGAGCAACGGCGAAACCGCCAAGAACATCCTCACGGGTATGGGAACCTACTGGGTTACCGTAACCGACGCTTCGGGTTGCAGCGCGACCGATACGTTCGTGGTGATGGTTCCGGGTATGGCCTATGCCACGACCCTGGTGGCAGTGACCAAGGCTTCGGCTTCGAGCTATAACGTAAGCTGGAATGCCGCTTCTTTGCCGATGGGTGCCAACTTGGTGGGTTATGTGCCCGCCTTCCGCCCCCGCGGTACGCAGATGTGGATGATGCAGCCCATGACGGCCGCTTTGAGCACCGTGATTGACTTTACGGGTATGGGTATGTGCAACGGCAACTACGAATTCACGGTCTTCGTTCGCTACAACGACGGTGGTGCCGATATGAACTCTGCCTCGGCTTGCAGCTTGTTCAAAGGCTACAACGCCGGTGCCTGCAAAAACGACGAGTCCGGTCTCGACGCCGCCGATTTGATGAGCTCGATCGAAGTGTATCCGAACCCCACCCGCGAATACGTGAACTTGGTTTCGACCGGAGGAATGTACTATATCCTCACCGATCTCCAAGGACGCGTTTTGGCCGCCGGCACGACGGTGGAAGGCGAAACCCGCCTCGATCTGAGCAGCTACGCCAAAGGCATCTACATGATCCGCATCGGAACCGGTGAAACGGCCGAAGTGGTGAAAGTGGTCAAGGAATAAGCACCGCGCACCAGCGCTTTGAGAACCGCCTCGGGAAACCGGGGCGGTTTTTTTTTTTATCCGCTCAAAATGAAGGGGTCATGAATTTTCATGACTTATTCTTAATACTCTATAAAGTTGATATGATATATAGGGTAATATATTTGCTGCCGAATGCGCAAGAAGAGCGCAAGAGTAAATCACAAACAAAACAAAATGAACAGGTTGAGTACTTTTCTGGCTGTGGCTGGATTC
Organism: Schleiferiaceae bacterium; assembly: GCA_041739275.1. Taxonomy (GTDB): domain Bacteria; phylum Bacteroidota; class Bacteroidia; order Flavobacteriales; family Schleiferiaceae; genus WGMI01. Next base: position 15,696 of record JBGSOF010000053.1, read on the forward strand.
TTGATCGCCCCCGTAGCGATTGCCCAAACCATGCTCAATAGTCGGGTTTTGGATGTTCAATCGTCCGAACCGCTTTTCGGTGTGGCCGTAGTAATAAAAGGAAGCACCAACGGTGCAGTGACCGATTTGAACGGCACCTTTAGCCTATCCTTTAGTGGGAAGTTCCCCGTCGTGCTTTCGGCCAGCTATATTGGCTATGAGAGCAAGGAGATCATCGTGGAAAGCAACAAGAAACTTGAAATTTACTTAGCCCCTTTGGCGACGTCGTTGCGCGAAATAGCCGTAACCGCCCGCCGCCGAAGTGAGGAAGTACAAGAAATTCCCATTTCCATCGCCGTACTCAACCTCAAGGCGCTCGATAACTCGACTGCGTTCAATGTCAACACCGTCAAGGAACTCGTGCCCTCGGTTCAGCTTTATTCTTCTAACCCGAGAAATACTACACTCAACGTTCGTGGCGTCGGGTCCACATTTGGATTGACCAACGACGGCATCGATCCTGGGGTGGGGTTTTATGTCGATGGAGTCTATTTTGCCCGACCCGCGGCAGCCACTTTAGATTTTATCGACGTACAACAAATAGAAGTCCTCAAAGGCCCTCAGGGCACTCTGTTTGGAAAAAACACCACTGCAGGTACGTTTAACATCACGAGTCGCAAACCCACATTCGTTCCTTCGGGCATTTTTGAGCAGACGTTCGGCAATTTTGGTTTCATCTAGACCAAAGGTTCGCTTTCCGGACCACTCGTGGATAAAAAGCTGGCCGTTCGTCTATCCTTTACTGGCACCCACCGCAATGGCACCCTATACAATGTCGCCACCGAGAAGTACATCAATACCCTCAACAACCAAGGGGTAAGAGCCCAGTTGTTGTATCTGCCCAACGACCGGCTTAGCTTGACTTTTGCAGGAGATTACACTCGGCAACGGCCAGACGGCTTTGCCCAAGTTTACGCGGGTACCGCCCCCACTTTAAGGGCCGATTTTCGGCAATTTGAACAGATTATTGCCGATTTGGGGTACGATTTACCGAGTCGAAATGCTTTTGATCGAAAAGTCGATCATGACACTCCTTGGAGATCGAATCAGGATATGGGCGGGCTTTCCTTGAATGCCGATTTCAAAATGGCGAAAGGGACCTTGACCTCCACAACGGCTTGGAGAACCTGGCTTTGGGGCCCTTCGAATGACCGAGATTTTACCGGTTTGCAATCGCTGGCCTTGTCTCAGGCCCCTTCTATTCACCATCAGTGGTCTCAAGAATTGCGTTATGTCGGCGACATCACCGACCGATTGAACGGGGTTGTTGGAATATTCGCCTTTTATCAAAAGTTGGATGCGGACGGAGCCCACGTAGAAGAATCGGGACGCGATCAATGGCGTTTTGTTCAAGACAGTCAGGATCCGTTGTGGGAAACGCCCGGACTATTGGACGGCTACGGCATCCGTTCAGAGCCCAATTTCCGAAACTTTAGCGGAGCCATATTTGGTCAGATCGACTGGAAAGTGACGGAGAAAATCACCATTTTACCTGGACTTCGATTGAATTATGACCAAAAAGAAGTGGATTTTAAACGCAAAACCTATGGTGGACTTCAAACCGGCGATCCTGCCCTCATCGCGTTGCAACGAAAAGTATACACCGACCAAGCCTTTGCTGCGAACATCGACGATTGGAACTTTTCTGGCCAATTGACAGCGAAGTGGAGCATCGACGAACGAAATCGCATTTATGCAACGTATTCAATTGGTTTCAAGCCGGTTGGATTGAATTTGGGCGGATTGCCCACCGCCAATGGAGAGCCTTTGGTTGAGCTGGCTGTAGTGAAGCCGGAGCAGGCGAACCACATCGAAATCGGGTGGAAATCGGAACCGATCGAGAACGCTACGTTCAACGTGACATTGTTTAATACCGACATTTTCAACTATCAAACGCTGGTTCAGTCTCCTCAATTGGGTGTGAATCGAGGATATCTTTCGAATGCCGATCAGGTGAGAACTAGGGGCATTGAAATCGACGCGACGTACGCTACTGAAAAATTTTTACGCGTTAACGGCAGCGTAGTATACACCGATGGAAGGTATATTTCCTTCCCCAATGCACCGCTTCCCTTGGAACAAACAGGTCAAACGATCGATGGGCAAGCAGTGGCTTTTAAAGACATTTCTGGAGGTCAATTGCCAGGTATCTCGGAATGGTCGGCGAGCGGCGGCGTCGAATTATTTGCCCTAGGGAAGATGCTGGGTCTTCAAGGAGAGTTTTTTATTGGATCAGATGTCTTCTATCGATCGGGTTTTTCTTCGAGCCCTTCCCCTTCGGAATACTTGAACATAGAGGGCTATGCGTTGATCAACCCGCGTTTGGGTTTTCGCATGCAAAAAGGGGTTAGCCTACAGTTATGGTGCCGAAACATAGCCAATGTCAACTACTTCGAGCAATTGTTGCCCGCAGGCGGGAATGCAGGTCACTATGCCGGCGTATTGGGCGATCCTCGGATGTATGGAATTACTCTGAGATACAGTTTCTACTGATTATGAGTATTTCAAGATATCGAAAGCGTAGGAGGCCTCGTTGCCCCTGTAAATGACCTCTGCGATTCACTTTATTGTTCCTTCAGAAATCCCATCTCGCGCAATCGAGGCGGGGTTTTCTATTGGGCTTTCGACCAACGATCGCTTCACCTGCCATTAACGTGAGCTTAACATGCTTCGGCGTGATTTGAACCTTTAAATCAAACCCAATGATTCGAAGTTTTTTAAGTCGCATGGCGCTGCTTGTCAGCTTTTTGCCCATGCTTGCCCAAGCCCAGACCCTGGTGCACTATTGGAATTTCAACGACAACACCAGTCAGGCCAACATTTTGACCCCGAGCACCGCTTTGGTCGCCGGTGCGTCGATTGTGCCTTCGGCCGGTGCCGTAATCAATCTGAGCGGGACGTCGAACGGCTACGACAACAACCTCAACGCCCGCAATGGCGATGCCTTTGGAACGCACCTTCGCCTTGACGATGCGGCAGGCGACACCCTTTGGTTTTACTTGCCCACTACAGGCTTCCAAAACCCTGTAGTCACGATGTCGACCCGGCGTTCAAACAGCGGAGCGGGCGATATGGTCTGCTCGATTTCCGACGACGGAGGAGCCACCTTTACCTACTTTGCCACCATCAACCCGATTTCGGGCAATCCCACGCTTCAAACCCTTGATTTTACCGGGGTAGCCGCGGCTCAGAACAACCCAGATTTCGTCCTGCAAATCGCTTATGTTCAAGGGGCCGGAGGAACCGCCGGAACCAACCGCATCGACAACCTGACCCTCGATGCCGACCCCTATGTAGCGCCCACCTTGGTGCACTACTGGAATTTTAACGACAATTCTTCTTTGGTCAACCTGCTCAACCCTTCGTTTTCGAGCGTGGGCGGAGCTTCGATCGCCCATGTAGCGGGTGGCATCAGCTTGATCAGCCACACCGACGGAACGGGTCAAGGTTTTGATGTGAGCAACTTCAACGCTCGCAACGGCGATGGGGCCGGAACCCATTTGCGCTTCAACGACCCCATCGGAGGCGGACTGCAATTCTCTTTGCCCACCACCGGGCACTCTGATCCCGTGGTGCGCTTTTCGACCCGCCGCTCAGGATCTGGCGCAGGTCTTCAATATTGGTTCTACACCACCGATGGAGTATCGTTCGTCGCCTTCGACACCATCGCACCCAACAACGGCAACCCTACGCTTATAGAATTCGACTTTTCGGCCATAGCCGCTGCCGACAACAATCCCGATTTTGCGCTTGAAGTGAGCTTTGCCCAAGGCTCCGGCGGAACCGTAGGCAACAACCGCTTCGACAATTTCACCTTGGATGCCGTTCCGAGCGGTGTAGATCTCATCGCCCCTGTTGCGGTGTTCAGCCCGCTGAATGGCGCGGTAAACCAGTCGGTCAACACGGTTCCCACCGTCACCTTCAACGAAGCCATTCAACTCGCGGGAGGCATAGCCGCAAACAACACCAATATCGACGCGGCTTTTGAACTTCGCCTGAACAACGCCATGGGCAGTTTGGTGGCTTTCGACGCGACCATCAACGGCAATGTGGTCAGCATTGCGCCGACCATGTCTTTGAACAATGGTCAAACCTACTGGATCGGCGCGGTTGACGGTGCCATCGAAGACCTCGCCGGAAATGCCTTGGGCAACGGAACGGCCGCTTCGTTTAGCACGATTGCGCTGCAGACCATTTTCCAACCCGGCGATATCGTCCCCGTGGCCTATCGCATGAACGCTAATTCGACTGAAGATGAAGTAGCTCTGCTCACCTTGGTGAACATTTTGCCCGGTACGCTCATCAACATGGCCGATGCCAAATACACCGACAACGCTCAGGCTCAGTGCGCCGGCGGGTTGACGTGGACGGCTCCGATGGCTGGCGTTCCCGCGGGCACGGTGATCTACATTCAAAACGATGTTCCCGCCGCCAGCGTGGGCAGCATTTCGGGATCGGGCTTTGGTCTGAGCTCGAATGGAGATCAGTTTATTGTCTACGCGGGTACCCCGGCCAATCCGACCCACATTACGGCCTTGAGCAGCAATGCATGGATTGGGTCGAACACCAGCTGCAGCGGGAGCTTCTCGAAAATCCCCGCCACCTTGGCCGATGGGGTGAGCTCGATCAACCTGTCAATGACTCCGGGCAACACCGGAGGCAATACGGTGAACGCCTACTACAACGGCCCTCAGAGCGGAGCGAACCTCAAAACCCTCATTCTCGATCCCGCCAACTGGGTCGGCATCGGACAAAGCACCCCTCCCCAGACTTGGCCGAGCTATAGCTTCCCCGGCCCCGTGGCGGTAAGCGCTGCGACTGTTTTGAGCGCGACTCAAATCCGCTTGGTTTTCAATAGCGACCTCGATGCCGCCAGTGCCCAAAACACGGCGAACTACAGCGGTATTGCCGGAATTCAGTCTGCGGTGGCCACCAACAACGGTTCGGCCAAGGATACGGTGGTGTTGACGTATGCGCCCGGCTTTAGCCAAGGTCAGGGCTACGGACTCACTGTTAGCGGAATCTTGAGCAGCAGCGCCACGCCCATGTTTGCGCCTTACAATTTCAACTTTACCTTCTCGAGCACCCTCACTTATTCCAACCGCTTCCAAACGATGAGCGAAGGGGTGGGTATGGCTCAATTGGTCTTCAACTTGGCCTTTCCTTCGGCGGGCAGCTTCGACCTCGAAGTTATCCCCCAGAGCAGCGCCAACAGCAGCGACCACGGGTTTATGACTCAAACCGTCAACATTCCCGGCAACGGCAATCAGGTGATGGTCAACATCCCCATTGTAGACGATATGCTATCTGAAGACGACGAGTACATCTTCTTCAAGGTGAGCAACCTCAACGGATATACCTTGAACGGTTCAGAGTTTTACACGATCTTCATTACCGACAACGACCGCCAGGTACCAAGCGGGGCGGGGAATTTGACCCTCGAGCACGTCACCAGCTTCGATCCTTCGGCCACGGGCAGTTCGACCGAGATTTCGGCCTACGACCCCAGCACTCAAAGGCTCTATGCCACCAGCGCGATTCAGGACCGTTTAGACATCATCGATTTCTCGAATCCCGCTTTGCCCGTCACCATAGGTACGGTGGACATGGCGCCTTACGGTGGAATTACCAGTGTGGCCGTTCGCAACGGTCGCGTGGCCGTGGCCAGCCCGAATGTCAATGAGCAATTGCCCGGCTCGGTGGTCTTCTTCGACGCCGACGGGGTATTCCAAAGCCAAGTAACGGTCGGTGCTCTCCCGGATATGATTACCTACAGCCCCGACGGCAGTTTTATCATGACGGCCAACGAAGGCCAGCCCAACGACGACTGGAGCGTAGACCCCGAGGGTTCGGTGAGCTATATTCAAGTGGTTGCGAATATTACTCAGGCTCAAGTAACAACGGTTGATTTTACGTCTTTCAACGCCAACGAGGCCGCGGTCGTCGCTTCGGGGGTTCGCAAAGGCTCGAACATCGGTACGCTTTCTCAGAACATCGAGCCCGAGTACATCGCCATCAGCGCCGACGGCAGCACGGCTTGGGTGACCCTCCAAGAGAACAACTCCATTGGGGTGTTCGACGTGGCTACGCTCAGCATTACGGGTATTTTGCCCATGGGCACCAAAGACATGAATGCGGCCGGAAATGGCTTCGATGCCTCAGACCGCAGCCAGTCGGTGCTTTTGGCTCAGTGGCCGATCAAGTCGTTCTACATTCCCGATGCCATCGCGACGTTTGAGCAGGGTGGGGTGTCGTATTTGATTACGGCCAACGAGGGCGACGAGCGCGAATATGCAGCCATTGACGAGCGGACGACGGTGGGTGCAAATGGCACTTTGCTCGATTCCAACATTTTCCCTCATGCGGCGGTGCTTAAAGAAGATCATAACCTGGGTCGTTTCCGCATCAGCAATCAGCACGGCGACCTCGACAACGACGGCGACTACGACGAGCTCTACAGTGTGGGTTCGCGTTCGTTTAGTGTTTGGAATGCTCAGAGCGGCGCTTTGGTGTACGACAGCGGCAGCGACTTCGAGCAAATCACCGCGGCCGATCCGATTTTTGGCGGGGTGTTTAATGCCGACAACGAGAACAATACGTTCAAGGCCCGCAGCCGTGCCAAGGGTCCCGAGCCCGAAGGGGTGGCGGTGGCTTCCATCAATGGCAAGCAGTATGCCTTTGTGTGCCTTGAGCGCACGGGCGGTTTGATGGCGTATAACCTCGACAATCCGGCGTCTCCGCAGTTTGAGGACTATCTCAATACCCGGAACCCTGCGATGTATGGGGGCGACAATGGGGCAGAGAGCGTCAATGTGATTCCCGGTGCTCAAAGCCCCGATGGGTTGACCTATATCGTGGTGGCGAACGAGTTGAGCGGTACACTGAGCATTTTCCGCGCCCGTACGTGCTTGGATTCGGTGGCTTCTACGCTCGATGCGACCTTGGTGGGTGCCAAGAGCGCGCGTTTGAATGGGTATGTGGCTCCGGGTTGCGGGGGCGGTTTGATCGAGCGGGGTTTTGTGTTCGGCGCGAACCCGATGCCGACCATGGACGACTCTGTGTTGGTGGCGGGTGCTTCGTATGGGGCGTTTGACCGCAATATGGGCGGTTTGGATCCGAATACGACCTACTATTTCCGCGCTTATGCGGTAACTGCCAATGGCACGGCCTATGGTGATGTGAAGAGCTTTACGACGCTGTGCAGCAAGCCGATGGTGCTCAATGCGGTCATTTCGATGCCCGCGGAGTGTCCTTCGGATTTGTTCGAGCTTACGGCCGATTACACCGGGGGTTCGGGTGCCCAGACGATTCTGTGGAGCACGGGGGCTATGACCAAGCGCGTTGCGGTGATGCCGGGGACCTATTGGGTGACGGTTACCGATGCCCAGGGCTGTATGGTGAGCGATACGATTGATGTGATGGGCAATCCGGCCACGGCTTATGCGGTGACCTTGACAAGTGTCCAAAAGAACGGTCCGCAGGTGTTTGTCCTGAACTGGACTGCGGCTACACTTCCGATGGGGACCACTTTGATTGGGTATCTCCCGGCCTTCCGTACGCGGGGTTCGACCTCTTGGTCTACGCTGGTGGGTACGGCTACGACCAATTTGACGTCTTCGATCGACTTTACGGGACTCGGACTGTGCAATGCGAACTACGAGTTCTCGGTGATTGTGGAAGTCGACGAAATGGGTTCTGCCGTTACTTCGGCTCCGGCTTGTCCGATTGCCCGTGGCTACAATGCGGGCGCTGTCTGCAAGGACCTGCCTTCTGAAGCCGTCCTCGATGCGGAAGCCGTTCAAGCGGTTTCGGTCTATCCCAACCCAACCTCAGGTCTGGTCTACGTCGAGCTCCCCGCGGGCAGCCAGGCCCTCCTGCTCGACCTCAGCGGCCGCATCCTCGACCGCCGCACCGCTGCCGAGGGTTCGATCTCCTTCGACCTCTCCGCCTACGCCCGCGGCGTCTATATGATCCAGGCCCAGGTCAACGGCGAACAACACACCCTCCGCCTGATCCGCGAATAAACGGTGTCCTTTTCTTGACTGTTTAAAGCCTCCCGAATGGGGGGCTTTTTTGTTGGGGGGGATGGGGGGGGACGGGAGGGGGGGTAATAAAGATTATTCTTACATTTAAGTTGAAATGCACCGCTCCTGATCATGGTGTCTGATTTGGATCGTGCTTCATTGACTAGGGTCGCTGCATGCTTCCAGCAAGGGTGACGACTGAATAGGTTAAAAATTAACCCATAGGTTGATTTTATGAAAATAGTTCGTATTTTTGAGGATCGATTGTTCAGTTTGGTCGATGAGTCAGAAGGGTCGGATGAGTTGAGTCGGTTGCTTAATCTGTGGTCGAATGTGGCATTCTTGTATGAATATGCTCGAAGCAATGGAGTTGCGGATGTTCGGTCTTTCACGAGGGGTGTTTTGCTTCATTTAGAGCAGATTCAAGATCGGATTGAGCGCATTCGCACTAAACAGGAACCCATGGACTATTTTTTCCAGCCGCTGTCGCTTATTGAACACAACCGTGTCTTGGGGTTGCGGAAAGGGAAAATGACGCACAACCCGCTTCGGATATACGGGATCAAAGTGGACGAGGATTGCTTTTTGATTACCGGAGGTGCCATCAAGATGAGCCAAACGATGCAGGGTCATCCTGACACGATGAATGAGTTATTGAAAATGACACGTGTGCGAGACTTTATGATTCAAGAAGGGGTCTTTGATGCAAGTTCCTTGAATGATCTTTTGTTTGAATTGTTATGAATGGAAAGAAGCGCTTTTTGGCATTGGTGTCCGAAGATCTTTCGGATGCGATACATCAGAATGTGGAACGCATCGAGCGAAGGGCAATGCTGCGCGAATCGCAGAAGATTGCCATGGCGGTTTTGGAACGATTGCAAGAATGGAATTGGACCCAGCGGAGGCTAGCCGAGGCTTTAGGGGTTTCTCCTCAGCAGGTTTCCAAGATTGTAGGGGGGCAACAAAATCTGACTTTGGAAACGATGGTACAGCTTCAAGAAGTGTTGAACATCCCCATTCTCGCGACTTTCCGCCCCAAGATCGACGTGGACTTCCCGGAAGCTCATCATTCCAAAACGGCGGAGCAGATTCCTTAGTTTTTGTGAAGCCGCAAAGGCGAACGACATTTTGGCTCCTGTTGCAATGCTCCAAAGCGCGTCTTACTAACTGGCCAGAATGATGTTATGATGATTTATGAGACAATACGGTTAGGCTATTCCTGTCGCACTGTGGCTTACGCCATAAAGCGAAGGGATCTATCCGGGATGTGCGACGAAAGCGCTAGTACGAGTTTATAGTATCCTGTTTTTCCCCGTGGCCTTGCCCGGATGGACATGCCGCATGCCCACGACCTAATCGAGGTTCTCTAGAGCTAAAAGAGCTCTCAGTTGATATTTATGGCGGCTCTCAAGAAAGGAGATATTCACAGCTGTCCAAAACGTTTTAAGCTGGGCATAAAGGTATTTGTCCCTGAGGTGTTTAGGGATGGTTTTGGACGGATTTCGATTTTTAGTACCCCCTAAATTTTAGAAGGCGAACAGTTGCTGTCGGTCGGGGGGTGG
>JBGSOF010000035.1:0-117387 GCA_041739275.1 Schleiferiaceae bacterium
GGCCAAAGCGTACGCGGGTAGGACAAGAGAGGGCTGCGCCGGTCTAAAAAGCTCCTTTCTTTCCTTCTTTCTTTGGAGCAGCAAAGAAAGAAGGCCTCCGCGGCAGCGGGGTGAACATCAAGGTCGTAGAGAGGGAATGAATAGCGCAGGCCAACTTTAAAGCATCATCGGCGAAGCCGGAAAACATCGAATCCAAGGCTTAAATAAACAAAATCGGACGAGAAAGGAAATCATTACAGTTCAATCATGCTGGCTCCATTATTGTCTAAATGTTTGCATGAAAACCATGTCTCTCCCTAGAATTATCCTGTGAACCAAGTTTATCCCTAAAGAAAGCCGCAATAGGAGCCATGGCACATTCCTATCCACTGATTTTCCTCTTATATGTAAGTCAGTGAGCTTTACATCAGTGAAGAGCACGAGCAGTAAACCGGACAAGTACGCACGCTCGGGATCGATGGAAGGGCGAGGGCTCGATACGTCTTTTGTGTAAGAAAATCCGGCTATTGTTAACAAATCGTCACATTCGAGAAAACCTGGAACAAGCCGGGCGCAGGGGCGTTCATTTCATAAACAACACCCCAAACAACATGAACATTGTTCAGACAGCCATCGAAAATGGCTCTTTCAAAACCCTCGTAGCTGCCGTAACAGCTGCCGAATTGGTCGAAACCTTGAGCGGTACCGGACCCTTCACCGTTTTTGCACCCGTAGACGCCGCTTTTGAGGCTCTGCCCGCCGGAACCGTAGAGTCTTTGGTACAGCCCGAAAACAAAGCCAAATTGCAAGGCATTCTCACCTACCACGTAGTTGCAGGCAAAGTAATGTCAGCCGATTTGTCAGATGGCATGGTTGCCGCCACCGTAAACGGAGCGAACATCACCATCCACATCAAAGACGGAAAAGTGATGATCAACGACGCAGAAGTCGTAACCGCTGATGTGGAAACCGACAACGGAGTCATTCACGTCATCAACAAAGTGATTCTGCCCGCGTAATCAGAATTGTTTTTCAGAAAAAGAGCCCTGCCAAAAGCAGGGTTTTTTGTTTTCTGAAGAAAGAGAGTTCAAAGATCTTATGAGGGCAGCAGGAACTTCTGGGGACTACGGAGATTTGATCTTGTCTTGAGCTCCTTAAAGTTATGCGTTAGCCAGAAATCGAGAGGACATTACCGCCATTAGGGATAATTCAAATTATGCTGTTCAATCTCGACTGATTGTAGCTACTATTAATCAACGAGGTGTCCGAATATCAAAGGGCCTAAAGCCTCTCGACTCCGGGACCCGCCAGCGACGCCGAGTCGCACAAGAGCCGCAATTTCCAATTTAATATTCTGCGGCGGCGACCTCGGCCAAAGCGTACCTAAAAAAATCAAAAACGAGGTAGGACAAGAGAGCGCGCCCGGTAGAAAAGATTCAGGGTTGGATCTCCGACAGAGCCACGAGCCATCGTGGCTCTACTTTTTCTTTGGAGCAGCAAAGAAAGAAGGCCTCCGCGGCAGCGGGGTGAATATCAAGGTCGTAGAGAGGGAATGTACAGCGAAGGCCTTGATACCCTTCTCGATTTTAATCATCCAACGGCCATGCATCTCGGCGCGAAACAATACCCAACGGCGTAGCCGGAAGACCTCGATTCTGAAGACCCGGAAAAAAGTGAAGGGCAGAGAGATGGCTTCAAATGATTTGAATGTTCTTACCTCCTAAAGCTGCGCGAGTCCCAGCGTAAAATAATTTCATTTTCTAGAAGCATATTTCAAATCCCTAATTAATGATCCCCTCCGGGCATGCACTGCGCTCCGCCCAATCAACAGACATCAGCTCTATCTCCGTTTGTACATTTGGGCGCTTTATCAACCGCACCAAACGCTTATGGCTTCTACTGCCGACATCCGCAACGGGCTTTGCATCGACCACGACGGACAGCCTTTTCAAATCATCGAATTCTTGCACGTCAAACCGGGCAAAGGAGCCGCATTTGTGCGCACTAAAATGCGCAACCTCAACAACGGCCGGGTGCTCGACCACACGTTTCCATCGGGTGCCAAACTGAGCGAAATCCGCGTCGAAACGCGCGACTATCAGTACCTGTACAAAGACGGCGAAGGGTTCCACTTCATGAACAACGAGGACTTCAACCAAGTGGTTCTGCCCGAGGCGGTCATCAACGCGCCTCACTTTCTCAAAGAAGGAATGAACTGCATGGTGGTATTTCACGCCGACGAAGAGCGCCCGCTGTCGTGCGATCTCCCCATGACCGTGACCCTCGAAATCACGTACACCGAACCTGGGCTCAAAGGCAATACCGCAACCAACGCCAGCAAACTCGCCACCGTTGAAACAGGCGCCGAAATTCGCGTGCCCCTTTTTATCGAACAAGGCGAGCGCATTGTGGTAAACACCGCCGACGGGTCTTATCGCGAACGCGCCAAGTAAACGTTCTAATCTGAAATTATGAAGTTTCCCGAACCTCGACGTCTCGATGAATTGGCTCGGTTGCTGGGCTGTGACTTTGCCGGGCCAGAAGACTTCAAAGTGCTTGGATTCAACGAAATACACCGCGTTGAAGAAGGCGACATCGCCTTTGTCGACCATCCCAAATACTACGAGAAGGCGCTGAATTCAGCGGCCTCGGTGGTGCTGATCAATCAAGCGGTCGAGGTTCCCAAAGGCAAGGCCTTGCTCTTGAGCGACGACCCTTTTCGCGACTTCAACAAGCTGGCAAAGCATTTTTCAGAATTCGTCCCTTATTCGGACCCCATTGCTCCCGACGCTTCGGTGGGTGCGAATACTTGGATTGGCCCGAACGTCTCGATCGCGAAAGGCGTGCGCATCGGAAGCGAATGCCGCATCCACCCCAATGTGGTGTTGTTGCCCGGAACCATACTCGGCGACCGCGTCGTGATTCAGGCGGGCAGTGTGATCGGTTCAGATGCCTTTTACTACAAGAAGCGCCCCACGGGCTACGACCGACTTCTCTCGAGCGGGTGGGTTGAAATTGAAGACGATGTCGAAATAGGCGCGGGCTGTACCATCGATCGCGGGGTGAGCCACGTGACGCGAATTGGCAAGGGAAGCAAGCTCGACAACCAAGTGCAGATCGGACACGACACAGTTTTGGGCGAACATTGTTTGCTCGCGGCTCAAGTAGGCGTGGCGGGTTGTGTCACCATTGGCAATCACGTAACCTTGTGGGGGCAAGTGGGCATCACCAGTGGCATCGAGATTGGAGATCGAGCTGTTTTGTTGGGCCAATCGGGGGTGACCAAGTCGCTCGAAGGCGGCAAAACCTATTTCGGCTCTCCGGCTTCAGAGGCGCGGAGAATGTATCGAGAGCTCGCCAGTCTCCGAATTCTACCCGAGATTATCGAGCAACTCGATCTCGAGTCTTGAGATCGCGCACGCAGCGGAATCCGAGGTGGCCTTGGCCGCTGTCGAAACTCGAAGCCATTCTCGAACTGGGTCGGTAGTTTGAACAATACTGCTCACTGCACAAAAACGAACCTCCCTTAATGACCCGCTTGTCGCTGGCGTAGGGGTCGTTCGGGTCAAAACTATCCGAAGGGCCCAGCGGATCGTGGCAGCTTCCTTGCGCCCTGTACAACTCCTTGGTGTCGGGGCGGTAATAATCGGAAGTCCATTCCCACACATTGCCAATCATGTCGAAGAGCCCATACCCATTGGGAGGAAAGCTCCCCACCGCGGCTGTGCTCTCAAAACCGTCGGCAGAGGTGTTGGCATGGGGAAAGTCTCCTTGAAAATAATTCGCCAGAAACTGCCCTCCGGGCGCGATTTCGTCTCCCCATGCAAAGCGCTTACCGGTTTGACCTCCGCGAGAGGCATATTCCCATTCCGCTTCTGTGGGCAAGCGCTTACCCGCCCAGACTGCATAGGCTTCGGCGTCTTCGAAAGCAATGTGCACCACCGGGTGATTCATGCGGCCGTCAAGGGAAGAACTCGGGCCTTCGGGATGCTTCCAAGAGGCTCCGGGAACCCACTTCCACCAGCGGTCGAGGCGGTCGAAGGGAACCGGGCCGGCAGGCGGACTAAAAACGAGCGAGCCCGGAACCAAGAGGCTGTCGGGGGGTTTGGGAACATCCGCGGGCAATTCTTTTTTGAGGCGCTCCCAATCGATCGGCCGCTCCGCCACGGTCAAATAGCCTGTTTTTTCGACAAATCGAGAAAAATCGGCATTGGTTACCTCGGTTCGGTCGATGTAAAACGACTTGATTTGCACCTCGATGGAGGGCATTTCGTGGGTCTCGGCATACGATTCGTCGCTGCCCATCACAAAGCTGCCGGCCTCGATCAAGACCATTCCCGTGTCGGTCTTGCTCAAAAACGACCCGCGGCTCTCTTCTATTTTGGGCTCGTCCGCACTCTGAGCACAGGCATTCACCAAAAAAATCGCCAGCATGAGGCGCGAAATGCGCAAGAATCTCTGCGCTTGTACTGCTTGAACCATGCACCAAAGATCGCAAATCGCGACTCTGAAAAACACTAGACCCGAACGCCGAGTCGAGCCGCGAGACGAAACATAAAACAGAGCGGCTCCGACCGAAATTCGGAATACGCTTGAACTGCTTCTCTAAAACGAGAGGAGGCATGAAGCGCCCGCGCCTTTTCGTAGCGCTTTCGCTTGAGGCCGGCCTCCAACTCTGAAGGAGTCAAACCCCACACGGAAAAGCGCGTGCGCATCAGCCGGTCGACGCGCTCTAAATGCTCTTCGAGATTTGAAGACATTCCGCCTGTTCGATACGCGGTTAAAGGCTGTTGCACCCCCTCAAAATTGAATTTCTCAACGAGTGCGCGAACCCAAAAATCTAAATCTTCGACCCCCAGCCATTCGAGGCCTTCGAGAAATCCGCCGAGCCGGTCGAATGAACTTCGTTTAAAGAGAACGGCACTGGGCGCGATCGGGCTGCCGTGGGCGAGTAAATCTCGGGGTCCAAGCACTTTTCTCGCAGGCCGAATTCTTCCCGGCCCTCGAGAGTCGATCAGCCTGATCGAATGATAGAGGAAGTCAATTTTGGGGTTCTGCAGGAGAATCTTGGCGGTGTGTTCGAGCTTCTCCGGGAGCCAAAAGTCGTCGGCGTCGAGCAGGGCAATCCAATCGGTTTCGAGGCTGCGGATGCCTGTATTTCTGGCGGCCCCTAAGCCGAGATTTGGCTGTTCGATCAGGCGAATCAGCTCAGGCCATTCGCGCTGACGTTGTCGCGCTCTTTCAAGGGTTTCGGCATCTCCGCCATCCCAGACCAAAACGATGGCCTCGGGCTTAAAACTCTGCCCCAGAACGGAATCGACTGCCTGATCGAGGGTCTCTCGGTCCCGAAAAACCGGAATCACTACCCCGACCGAGAATCGTTTTAGAGGTACTTTTTCGGAAAAAGCCAAATTGCTATTTTCTTGAGAGGTTTTTTGAGCGGTGTCTTGGAGAGAAACGCCGCAATGGGTTGCAGAAATGCTGCAGAGAGCATCCCCAGCCACAATCGCGATCGATACTCGGAATAACGCCGGTACAAAGCCCTGTTTTGCGCGAAATTGGAAATCGTCCAGCGATGTTTAAAGGTGCTGCCAATCCACCAATTCGAATGCTCGCGCACTGCCTTTTGAACGGTCTCCATGGGTGGATTTTCTCGAGCAACGATGTCGTCGACGATCTCAAAGATTTCCAAAAACGTATCGGGTCGCTCGCGCGCTCGGTGTCTCTGCGTTTGGGCGTGTTTTCGAAAAAAATTATAGGGTTCGGGGCGGTATGCAATCTTGCCGAACCTCAGCAACCGGACATACAACAACCAGTCGCCATTGAGCCGCATTTCAACGGGCGCTCCGCCGCATTGCTCATAAGCCGATTTCCGGAACAGGGCTGCGCTGGCATTGGGAACGGTATTGTGAAGGATGAGGTATTCTTCAATTTCTTGCCTGCCGTTGGCCACAAATGATTTTTCCCATCGGTCGGTGTGAAAAACAAATCGATAATTGTCGTTAAAGTTTCGGATCAAGCCGCCTTTTTCGTCGACCAAAAGACTCTGGTGAAAAGCGAGCACCGCTTGGGGTTCTGCCTTCAACATTTCCACATTCGAACCGAGCAATCGTCGGTTGCAGGAATCGTCGCTTTCGGCCATCCAAATTAAAGGCGCGCGCGAGAGACTCACCCCTTTGTTCCATTGTCGAAAGGGGCTGCCGCTGTTTACAGAATTGTATTCCGTGCGAATTCTCGGATCGAGACCGGCATATCGATCGAGAATGGCTCTGCTCGAGTCGGTGGAAGCGTCGTCTAAAAGAATCAGTTCGAAGTCAGTAAACTCCTGATTAAGAATGCTTTCAATTCGCTCTTCGAGATAGTCTGCGTGGTTGTAATTGGGCAAAACCACGCTGACGCTCGGTTGGGAGTTTAGAGCCATAATCCGCGGGCTTTCCAGCGCTGATACACGGCACTTTGCTGCGCGGCTTCGATTAAATCGATCGGAAAATCGTCCTTTGCGCTGCGGTCAATCTCCGGCCTGCGAATCGAAATGCCGAGGTTTTTTTCAAGCTCACTCCAGCCGGAACCCCGGACCAAGTGCTCGTACGAAATGTGCGCGATTTTGAACCCGCCCGCATCCCAACGCTCAACCTGTTCGAGATAGCGTTCCCAAACTCTAAAACACAATACCGGATCTCCGAGCCTCGCATCGCGCCCGCTTTCGGCCTCTCGAAGATTTCGGTTCCACAAACTCATGGCCACCGCACGCCCGTCTCGATACAGATGAAGAAGTCTGGCGTTTGGAAACACCTCGGTCCACGCCGCGAGCGCAAATGTGTTGCGCGGATCTTTCCACCCCCAGCGGTAGTTGGCTTTGAACCGAAGCCAGAGCCCTGAGCGCATCGAGAGCTTGAAATGCTCGCGATAGAGATCGACGGCTTTCAAGTGTGCGAAGGTTCCTTTGGGCAGTTCAAGGGGTTCAATCCAATCGGCACCGGCTTTTTTGAGCGCTTGTTCGTTGAGACTCAAAAACTGAACGGCTTCGGCATTGTGCTCCTGCATCATCCCCATAAACACCCCCGAATTGTGCAAGCAGCGGCTCAGGAGGCTGGTGCCTGATCGGTGCATCCCAAACACGACCAGCGGTTTAAGCCGCTGATTCGACGCGGCGATCGAAGGATACAAGGGCATGCGATCGGGCATTTAGATTGGAGTGGCTCTAACCTCAACTGCACCTTGTCGGGTAACTGAAGGGAGCGATTCGGGCAAAACGCGAAAAGAAAAGGCCGCTTCGAGCTTGTCGACGGGGCGACCGGATATGGTCAGCCGGGCCCGAGCAATATACGCTCCGGGTAAAAAGGGCCAAGGATCGATCAAACAGCGAACGCCTGCCTGTCCGTCGTCGAGCATTTCAAACGCCATGCCCGAGCGCCTGCTGTCGAGGCTGCCCACAATCTGAGCACGCTCGTTGATAAAGTTGATGTTGAAGTTCAATTCATCCAAGCGTTCAAAATTCTGGGTACTCGGATTGCATTCGATGTAGAGCGCGTATTTGCCTCCACGTCGCGTATCTGATACGGCTGTTTGGGCACGCTCGGTTTCGACGAGGTTTACTTTGGAAAATCGCCATTCCCCGCTGCCTGAACGCACTCGGCTATCTCGCTCTACCTCTGGATCACTCGTCTGTTCGCGAATGCTTTCGAGATAAGATTGAACAACTTCTGAAGAAGGGGCATCGAGCTTGATCCGCCCCTGTTCCATCCAAAGCGCCCGCTCGCAAAAACGCTCGAGGCTGTCGAGGTGGTGCGAGACCAACACAATGCTGCGCCCCGAATTTCCGAGGCTTTCGATGCGGTTGAGGCACTGTGCTTGAAACTTTTGATCTCCCACAGCCAGAACCTCGTCGAGCAACAAAATGTCGGAATCGAGGTGAGAGGCCACAGAAAAAGCGAGGCGGACATACATGCCACTCGAATAGTCTTTCACCGGACGTTCGATGGCATCGCCAATGCCGCTAAAGTGGTGGATCTCTTCAAATCGCTTGCGCACCTCAGAACGACGCATCCCCAAGAGCGTGCCGCTCAAAAAGGTGTTTTCTCTGCCGCTCAGTTCGGGGTGAAAGCCCGAGCCCAGTTCCAGTAGAGAGGCCACCCGTCCGCGAAGGATCACCCGGCCCGTGTCAGGCAACAAAACCCGGCTTAGGATTTTAAGCAAGGTCGACTTGCCCGCTCCGTTGTGTCCGAGTATGCCCAATCGCTCGCCCGCTTCGAGTTTAAACCCCACACCCTGCAAGGCAGGTTCGGGCATCGAGGGAAAGCGCTTGCCGAGGTTCTCGACTTCGATGGTGGGTCGGAGACTCACAGGCGTTCGCTGAGTTTTGGACCGAGTTTCCAAGACCAGAAGGCTCCGGCTGCGATCAGTGCCACGCCAAAAATCGGTGCCTCCCAGCCGCCCAAGACGTGATCTACTCCAAACCAGATTCGGTGTTGCACATCGAGCGCCGGAAGGATGGGGTTGAAGTTGAGACCGGGAAGCCCTTCGAGACGCTTAACGCCAAATGCGATGGGACTTACAAAAAACAAAAGCTGAATGAGGGCGGGAAATCCAAAACTGAGATCGCGCCACAGGGCACCCGCGCACGAAACCATCAGTGCAGGGCCCAAGGTGCAGAGCAGTGCAGCGAGGATGGCGAGAGGAATCGAAAGAAATTGTTCTATCCGAAAACCTTGCTCGATTCCGGCAAGGAGCGCGCCGACCGCAAGGCCGATCAACAGCTCGGGCAATGCCCCGAAAACCTTGGAAAGAGGGAGCAGTACCCGCGGAAAATAAACCTTGCGCAATAAGCCTGAATTCTGCCGGTACACTTGTGAACTTTGAATCAAAACCGAGCTGAAATATTGCCAAATGGCCCAACCCGAGGCCAAAAACGCCACCGACGAAATCGCGCTGTCCGCAGGGGTTCGAAATCGACCGAACACCCACCCGATGATAGAAATAGCGAGCGCCGGCTGTGCTACGGCCCACAACCAGCCCAGGCGGGCGGCTGCGTAGCGCACCTTCCAGTCTCGGAGAACGAACGAAATCAGAATGTCGCGGGCGTCGATTAAAGCGATAAAAGCTTCGCGCGCCGAAGGCCCTTTCGGTTCGATTCGGATGCCCGACAACTCTTGAAAACGAATTTCTGTCTGCACGGATTTCTCTAAAATTCTCGAGGCAGGAGAATTGCCCGAGCAGGTTCAAAATTGGACTATTTTCGGCACTTTGTGCATGAACGCGGGCATCGGAACTTGAAAATAAAACCGGCCGGCAAACAGCGATCTTCAAATCCATGGCGAACACTCGAATGTCTCTTCCTCGCAGCCCGGCGGCTTGGGTTTTGGTTGTTTTCTGCGCGCTGCTGGCATGGGTCCGAAACGAAGCGGCCATAGACCCCGGATTGTCTCCGAGCCAAATTGCGTTTGGCTTGCTGACCGTGGCGCTTGCAGCACTTGCCTATCGATCGATCAAAGAGGCGGGTAGGGTCGGTTTCGTTGAAATCGCGCTTTGGGGAGCTTGGGGTTTCTCGTGGTTGGGATGGAGCGGGGCCCTAGACCAAGCCGATGGTTTGTACGCCCTCTCGAAGGCGGCGCTCAGCCCTGCACTGCTCGGCGCCTTGCTGCTGCTGATTCGCGCGGGCCAGCTCGAACGCAGCGACCTGCTCACTGCGGGCTCGGTATTTGCCCTGGCCGTGTTGCTGCCGGCACTCGCCAACTTTGTCGAAGTGGCCTCGGGAGGCCATCTGCTGGAGGACATTTACTCGATCAAGGGCAGCATGCAGCACAAAAACCTCTTGTCGGGTGCCCTATTGCTCGGTTTTATTTTTTCGGCCGCCGCCGCGCTCCAAACCGGAAACAAAGCCATGACATGGATTGGCGGGGCGGCGCTCATCGCCATTTTCGTGCTTCGAACCCGGGGGGTCTGGCTGGGCGTCGGGCTGGGGCTCATTTCGTCTACGCTGCTCTTCCTCGTCTTTCACAGGGCGCGATGGTCTCAAATCAAGCTGTCCGGTTTTTGGAAAGTCATCGGCGCTCTGGCGATTTTGACCTTTGTTTCGAGCTTGTTTTTGGAAGCCGGGCAGAGCAAACTACTCGGTGGAGACACCTTGAACCTGCGGCTCGCCTACTGGAAGAACACCTTGAAAATGCTCGCCGAATCTCCCTGGACAGGAATCGGTCCGATGAACTGGCGCATCCATTTTGTGCGCTACGGCTTGGGCGAAACCGACTATAACGTAATGAATGGCATCACCGCCATCCAGAGGCCACACAACGACTATTTATGGATCTTGGCCGAACAAGGCTGGATCGGGCTGGTTCTCTTTCTCGCAGCGTTTGGGGCAGTACTGATTTCGGCCGTCAAGGCCGTTCAAAACTCGCCTGATGTCAAAGCGCTGGGCCTCTCGCTCATTGCCTTTGGCGGATTTGTAGCCTTCGCAGTGTTTTCGTTTGGAGATTTCCCCTCAGAGCGCAGCCCGCATTCCGTTCTGTGGATCATGCTCTGGGCATACATCTTGAGTTCTGAAAACGGGGCTGCAAAAACATTCACTGTACACCCATCGGTTTCTAGAATCTTGAGCGTTGTCGGATTGCTGGCGGGGCTGTGGGGAGTGTATTCCGGAATGCAGCGGCTCGAAGGAGAGCGCCTGGCCAAGACCTTGCTCGAGGCTCATTCCAAACGCGATGTACGCTCGCTCATCGTTCTGGCGCCCAAGGTTGCGAACAGCTATTACGCCCTGGACAACTTTAGCAATCCCTTTGCCTATTACGGTGCATTGGGGCTTTTTGCCGAGGGCAAAGTCGATGAGGCCGAACGGGGCTTCAGGGAGGCCTTGGAGCTTCACCCTTGGCATCTGTTGAGCCTCAAACAGCTCGGAGACATTGAGAAAAAGCGCTCAAAGCCCGAAAAAGCCCTGGAATTTTACGAGCGCTGCCTCGAAATCAGCCCCTTGATGGAGCCCACGCTTTTGAATAAGGCTGAAGTGCTTCATGCCATGGGCAGAAGTGTGGATGCTTTTCACAGCCTGAACCGATGTACACTGAGGATACAAAACCCGAAGTTCGATCAATTGGCCTCGTCCATACTCCCCGCCGTCTTAAAAAGCAAAGCGGGCGATTCCAAGCAATCTGAACTCTACCGGCGTCTCGAACCCTGGGTTGATCAACCTGAAAAGCTCGTGGCTGCCTACCGAGCCTATCGCCTTGAGTCTTGGCAAAATGGCGCTCAGCGGGCGCGTTCGGGCGGAAAAAAAGAGTGATAAACGGTCTTGGCGATGATTTTTAGATCGAGCAATAAAGACCAGTTCTCGAGGTAGTATACATCGGCCTTGACGCGTTCTTCGAGTGCGCGCTCCTCGTCTATGGCTCCTCTCCAACCACTGACCTGAGCCAGCCCGGTGAGCCCCGGGGGTACCATATGCCGCAGCATGAACTCGTCGAGTTTGCGCCTGTAGTCGTGGGTATGTTTCAGCATATGCGGTCGGGGGCCGACGAGCGACATATCGCCCAAGACCACGTTCCAAAGCTGGGGGAGTTCGTCGAGATTGTGCCGTCTCAAAAAACGCCCGATTCGGGTAACCCCACCCCCATCGACCTCCATGGTTCGGAATTTAAAGATGGTGAATTCGCGGTCCAGCAGGCCGCTGCGTTTCTGACGATACCAAACCGAACCTTTTGAACCCAACCGAATCAAGATCGCGAGGATGGGGAAAACGCAGAGCGCCAGAATTGTCAGAGCCGGAAAGGACAAGAGAAGGTCGAGCGCTCGTTTGATCAAGCGATTGTGCAAGAGTTCCAAAGGTTCTTCTCGGGGTACAACTACCGCATTTCGACCGAGGTAGTAGACCGTGTAGGTGCGCACAGGCGGCAAGGCTATCTTGGGCAGTAAGCGCACCCTCAGCATGTTGCGATCGGCGTATCGCTGCCAAAGCAAGAGTCGACTTTCGTCTTCGAGCGCCAAATAGAGCTCGTCGACCCCACCGTCCGGGGCACTTTCGGGGATGATTTCGTCTGAGCCATACCTCCGGAGAATCTCAATTCCCCATGTGCGGCCTTTGCTGTCCTCAAAAAAGCGATAGGCCTCCGCGCTGTTCCCCACCAACCAAGCCCGTACCCGTGCGCGGCCCGAATCCATCCAACGACGGCTCAGAGCCACCAGACTCAAATCTCCAAACAGCATAAAAAGCAACCAAAACGAATAAAAAAACAGTCCGAAGAGTCGAGAATAGTAGTAGCCTTTCAAACTCACCAACAGCAGTGCGAACAACAGGGCGTGGAGCATGACGAGCCGAAGAGATCGACCGAATCGCCTGCGCAAGCCCATTTCGGCCTCGAGCTCGCGATCGCGGCCAAAGAGCTCGAGCAAAAGCCAACCGAGAAGGTTGAAGAAAACCAAGAGCTGAACGTAGTAATCGTAATACTGGGGGTTGTTTTGCCTCAATTGGCTCCACCCCAGCTCAGCCGACCCAAGACCGGGCAGCTCGATCGAGCGCACGAAGGCCGCGGCAAAAAAGGCCAGATTTAAGCCCGCCAAAGCAAAAACCCGCTCGAGCCATCGAAAAAGCTGCCGATATCTGCGGTTCACAGGCTCAATTTGCTGAATTCTCCAAAGGCCTTGCGCTGCTCCGGGGTCCAAGTGGCCGCTTGGAGGCGCGCCATTTCCGTTGCGTTTTTTAGAGCGTGTTCGGGCAGCTTCGACCAATAAATCCGCGCGGTGGTGGCAATTCGAGGGTTGGGATCAAAAACATCCTGCAGAGCGGCCCGGGCGGTGGGCGCATCCCACACCCCGAGTGCGCTCAGTGCGCGAAGGGCTTCGGCGCGAACGGCGAAATCCCGATCCGGGCGAGCGGCATCGATCAAAACAACACGCCCCCCCGAGAGGCGATTGAGCTCAGCGATAAAAGCCGCTTGGACTTGAACCCCAAGATCGCTCGACTTCAACCCCCTTTTCACACCTTCTTCAAGCCAGTCTGCGCGGCGTTTTGAGGATCGATCCATTTGATGAACAGCCAACAAAGCCGAAATTCGAATTCCTTCGACCGGGTGTTCGATTGCCGTTTCGACGAGCGATTCAGACCATTGCATTTCCGACCATTCCGAGCATTCGGCCAGCCGCATCGGGAGCCAAGTGGCCGACCGGGGCTGCAAGACAGAACGGGCGATGCTGGGGCGAAGATCCGGGCGGTTCAAAAAAACCCCGAATACCGTTGCAGCCGCCTTCTCTGAGGCTTCTGCGCTCGACACCCAGCGATCAAAATCTCTGTCGACACGCCCTTCAGATCGCTCGATTGCAAGCGCTAAGGCTTCCGGACCCAAGGTCTGTGCGAACTTGCTCCAATCGCCTCCCGACAACGCTCGATTCCAAAGGGCCCAATCGCAATTCTCAAGCTTTATTCGAGCCAGAAGCCTTCCGCGAGGATCCGGGATGCAATAGGGGCTCGGCAGCCGAACGCGACCCGATCCGGCGGGAATCTTTAGCCGCCCTTCTCGCCAACCCGAGTCGGGCTTGAACTCCAGAATTTCAATGAACTGCTCAGGGCCCTGGTCTGAGCGTTCGACAATCCACTCTTCATCTCCGGCTTGAATCGTCCACTCAGGCAAAGCGCTTCCTTCAACCCAAAAATCAAAAAAAGGCGTGAGAACCACGCCCGACCTCCGGCTCATGAAGGATCGAAACCCTTCGGTGTCCACGACCTCAAAACGATTCGAATCCAGCCATTCGGCCAGTGTCTGCTTGAACAGAGCTTCGCCCATATGGTCTTCGAGCATTCCGACCACCCAAGCTCCGCGATCGTAAAACGCGAGCGATCCTGCTTTTTCGTCTCGAACAGAAAAAGGCGACTTCGAACTCTGACGCTCGAGAGCAAATCGCGAATTCCGACGGGTAACCGCCTCAGACCAAGCCCCTTCAAAGCGGGTTTTCGACTTCCATTGAAAATAGGTCGCAAAACCTTCGTGCAGCCAGAAATCGGAACCCCCGGCACTTGTCACTGAGTTTCCGAACCAATGATGCGCCAATTCGTGCACTTCGATCTCAGACAAACTTCGCTCGAGATGCGGCCGGTTTTCTGAATGCAGATTCGAACTCCCCACGATCACGGCCGCGGTGTTTTCCATGGCTCCGTGCTTGAAATTGTCTACGATCGCCTCGCGAAATTCGGCATTCCAGACATAAGGAGTCCCGATTTCGACTTCGAGCCAGCGCAAATAGGCCAATAGCCGACAGGCAGAAGGCGCTTTGCCCCAATCTGCCGCAAAAGGCTCGAGAGCAATCGAATAATCGTCGGTCCGAAACTCCGCCCATCGCTTGCGCTCATCAAAACGACCTAAAGCCATGGCGATGAGGTACGAGGGCTGCGGGAGTTTTTGCTCGAAGGTCCAAGATGTTTGATCCGGGTTCTGCTGAAAAGCCCACTTCTCTCCGTTCGACATAAACTGGAACCCTCGCTCAACCAAGCTCAGCTTCGAAGAGAAGCCTACATTCAGGGTCCAAATCACTTTATCGCGCTGTTCGTCTTGATGCGGAAGCCAGTGTCGGTGTTCCAGCCCTTGACCTTGACTCCAAAGCTCGGGAAACTCAAAATCGCGATCCCACCCCCTGAAATACAAGCCCTTCCGTGGACGCGCAACATACTCTACTTCAAGATTTAACGGCCCGTCAACCCCTCGAAATTCGTTCCAAAAGACAATTTGCTTGCCGTTGTACCGAAAGGCAGGAGATCGGTCTTGTTGTCGCACGGCCAAAATTTCCATCGCAACCGCATCGAGTCGAATGCTGTCGGCTCCGACATCGAGGTAATCGATTCGAACCTTTCCCCGCACGGTTCGCGTTTCGAGCTCGATAAATACTCGGATATCCAGTTTGACTTGGTCCATACAGAGCCCGAGCCCATGAAAGTCAAGAGTGCTTCTTTCCTCTGAGCCGCTCGAGCCTTCTATGCGGAAATCGCCGGGTGTATCTACAACCGCGATGCCTGAGAATCCGAGGACGGGCCGCAAAGCGAAACTCAATAAGAGCAGAAATTGGTGCTTCATCTCGAGTTTAAAGAAACGCCAAAACCGCGCTTTATCCGATGGACGTACTTTTGGAAAATGACGCCGAGCGCGCTCGACACCCCGCTCAAGATGCTCGAAGGCATAGGCGCCGCAAAGGCCGATTTGCTTCGCGAGCAATTCGGACTCGAAACCTTCGAGGACTTGTTGCGCTTTTACCCGTTTCGACATGTCGATCGAAGTGTGCTGAACACCGTCGATCAAATTTCGGACGACACGGCAGAGGTGCAATTGCTTTTAAGAGTCGAGCCTCCACTCGAAAAAGGAGGTGGGCCGGCCAAGAGGTTGGTGTCTCGGGCGTCGGACTCAACGGGAAGCGTTCAACTGGTGTGGTTCAAGGGGCTGCAGTGGGTTCAGCGACAGTTTAAAGGCGGCGGGCGATTTTTAGTCTACGGCAAACCTCAGCTCTACGGCAGTGTTTGGAGTATTGCCCACCCCGAACTCGAATCAGTTCCCGAAGGGCAAATTCCGCGCTTGCCCGGGCTACAACCGGTGTATCACTCGGGCGAAAAGCTTCAAAACCGCGGGCTGGGGAGCACGGGAATCGCCCGCCTTGTTCGAACCACCTTGGCGCTCTGCGACCCGGAATTATCTGAGTTCTTGCCGCTCGATTGGTTGACGAAATTCGCTTGGCCCGACCGCAAAACGGCCCTCCGCACGCTGCATTTCCCGGCAAACCCCGAACAACTCCGCGCGGCGAGCGACCGAATCAAATTCGAAGAGCTCTTGCTGCTTCAGTTGCACATTCTCAGGCAAAAACAACTTCACCAAGAGCGCGTTCAAGGCTGGGCGCTCCCTGAGGTGGGCACTCATTTTCGGAAGTTTTACAGCGAGAATTTGCCGTTTGAACTCACCGATGCTCAAAAGCGCGTGGTGAAAGAAATTCGAACCGACACCCGCTTGGGGCAGCACATGAATCGGCTGGTTCAGGGCGATGTAGGCTCAGGAAAGACGGTCGTCGCATTGCTCGCCATGCTCCTTGCTTGGGACAACGGCCTGCAGTCGTGCTTGATGGCCCCGACCGAAATCCTCGCGAAACAGCACCACCGAAGCCTGGCCGAGCTTCTCGAAGGAACGGCCATTGAATGTGGCTTGCTCACAGGCAGTGTAAAAAATGCCGAGCGCAAGCCGGTCGAAGAAGCGTTGCTCGAAGGCCGTTTGCCTTTTGTTGTAGGCACCCACGCCTTGCTCGAAGACCGCGTGCAGTTTCGGTCTCTCGGCTTGGCGGTGATCGACGAACAGCATCGATTTGGCGTAGAGCAACGCGCAAAGCTCTGGGCCAAGAACAGCCCCCCGCCGCATATTTTGGTGATGACCGCGACCCCGATTCCGCGCACCCTCGCCATGACCGTTCACGGGGATCTCGACCTTTCGGTGATCGACCAACTCCCCCCGGGGCGAAAGAAAATCGAAACGGTTCATTATCGCGAATCTCAAAGGCTCAAAGTCTGGGGCTTTTTGCGCGACCAACTGCGTTCGGGGCGACAAGCGTACATCATATACCCCTTGATCGAAGAAAGTGAAACCCTTGATTACAAAGACTTAATGAGTGGCTTCGAGTCGTTGCTCGTCGAGTTTCCGCGCCCTGACTTTGAAATAGCACTCGTCCATGGCCGTCAAAAAGCCGAGGAAAAAGACGAATTCATGCGGAGGTTCGAAACGGGCATATGTCAGATTATGGTCGCCACCACGGTGGTCGAAGTCGGGGTAAACGTGCCCAATGCCACGGTGATGATTATCGAAAATGCCGAACGCTTCGGGCTCGCTCAACTCCATCAGCTCAGAGGGCGGGTAGGTCGAGGCGCGGAGCAGAGCTATTGTATTTTGATGACAGGAGACAAACTCAGCAAAGAATCGAAGGCGCGTCTCGAAACCATGGTGATGACCAACGACGGCTTCAAGATTGCCGAAATGGACCTCAAGCTCCGGGGCCCCGGAGACCTGCTGGGCACCCAACAAAGCGGGCTCATGGAACTCAAGCTGGCCAATCTCGGTGAAGACGCAGAGCTGGTCGGTCTTGCGCGCAGAGCGGCCGAACACCTGCTCTCGACCGACCCTGAATTGGAGAAAGCGGAGCACCTCGATTTGCGAGAAATGGTCGAAAGGAGATATGCCAAAAAGAAAGCCTGGGGCAGAATCGGCTGAACCCTTGCCAGAATCTATTTTTGGGCAAGGCTAACTCAATTTGAAAACCCGCCCTTTTCGAAGAATCCGTTTGAGCCACTTCAAGTTTAAGCGGCAAGGCGGTTATGGATTTCTTCAAGCAAATTTGATTCGCTTTGTCGGCGCTTTGCTCTTGTTTGCCCTGGCCGTCATTGCGCTCTTCAGCTTCCTCGTCGACCGCTCAGCGCTCGAACTCTGGATCGACACCCATCTAAGTCCTTTTTGGTTGCTCGGAACCCTTTTTATTTCGGAGGCCATCACAGGCATTCTCCCCCCGGATCTGTACATTCTCGCGGTGGGTTCGTATGCAAATCCTTGGTTTTGGGTGTTTCTCCTGGCACTCGCATCTTATCTCGGGGGTATTTGCGCCTATTTTATCGGGACTCGATTGGGAGACTTGCCTCGAATTCACCGATGGATCACGGGCAGTTATGCCGAACAATTCAGTCAGATTCGAAAATACGGAGGGCTTTTGGTTGTGCTGGCTGCACTGACGCCTCTGCCCTACAGCCCGGTGAGCACGGTGGCAGGCGCCGTAGACTTTCCGTTCAAGCTCTATTTGTTGTACGGACTCAGCCGATTCGCTCGTTTCTTTTTGTACGCTTGGGTAATCTATTCCGTTTGAATCCCCTTGCTCGACCTCTTCCCCCCATTCAGCATTCAAATTGCGCGGTGAATCTCGGGCTTAGAATTCTGGAAATATGAGCAGAACCAAAGCTCCATTGAGGGTTTTCAAGTTTGGCGGAGCCTCGATTCGCGACGCGCGGGGCATTGTGAACCTCGGCGACATCGCTAAGCGCCTTGGAGGCCCCAGACTTCTGCTCGTGGTTTCGGCTGCGGGCAAGGCGACCAATGCGTTCGAGCGCTTCTTGGAGCTTCGATTGAACGGACAAGACGAAGAAGCCAAATCGGTCTTCGACGAGATCGTCGAAACCCACGCGCACATCGCCCGCGAACTCGAAAAAAACACATCTAAAGGCGCTTCGAATCAAACTCAGGCTCTTTCGGTTTTCGAAAAAATCCAGCCCGTTCTCGACAAAGTTCGCCTGACTTGTTTTTCGCCTCTAGACGGATCGTATGCGCGTCAATACGATCGAATCGTCGGTTGCGGAGAGCTTTTGTCGAATGCCTTGGTGGCCGCTTACCTCGAAAGTGCCCTCGGTGCGGTGAGCCTTCTCGATGCCTACAAGCTCTTTCGGACGGACTCCAATCACCGCCAGGCTCGAATCGATTGGGAAACGACCCGGCAACTGCTCCGAGATGCGTGCGCAGAAGAAGGCCTGTACGTTTTGCCCGGTTTTATCGGCGCCGATTCTTCAGGCACTCCGACGACTTTGGGTCGAGAGGGCTCCGATTATACCGCTTCGGCGGCGGCTTATTTGCTCGGAGCCGATTCCGTGACGATTTGGAAGGACGTTCCGGGGGTGATGAGCGGCGATCCGAAAGTCTTTCCCGAGGTTCGGCCCATCCGCCGTATGAGCTACGAAGAAGCGATTGAACTGGCCTATTACGGTGCTTCCGTCATCCACCCCAAAGCCATTCAACCGGTTAAAAAAGCGGGAATTCCGCTGTTGGTCAAGAGCTTTGTTGAACCCGATGCCGAGGGCAGTCGCATCGACGCCTTGCCGGGTATGGAGCCTCAAACGGTTTGTTTCATTCGAAGCGATCGACAAAGCTTGATTCAACTCGCCACCCGAGAATTGAGTTTTGTGGCCGAAGACCATTTAATCCGAATTTATGGCTGTTTTCACCGCCATGGAATTCGCGTCAACCTCAGCCAGTTGTCTGCGACCCGAGCCTCATTCTGTTTTCAATCAGACCCGAGAATCGAAGGCGCTTTGCTCGTAGAACTCTCCGAATCTTTTGATGTGGAGCATCGCAAAGGGCTCTCACTGTTCACCGCACTGCACCATACCCCTGAGGCGATCTCTTATTTGCGCAGCCGTGGGCAGGTCATCATCGAACAGAGCTTTCCGAGTGGATTCAGGGTGGTCGTCGACGAAAACACCCGAGCTTCTTAGCGGCGCTCCGGGCTCAGGCGCAATTCTCTTCGCAGGCTTTGGGGAATAGGCTAGAGCAGTTCCCAAAAAAACAGAGAGACCGAGCTACGTCGGGGTATTTTCCCCGCGTTTTGCCCGGTCCGATCCGCAGCCTTTGATCGATCGATTAATTTTTGACCCCGAGCTGCTTTTTCAAGGCTTCTGTAGTGGTCGAACCCGGGCGCTCGAGTGGCATTCCATGCACGCGGTCCCAAATAAGGCTTGCCATGGTGCCCAGAGATCGAGATACGCCAAAGAGCACTGTGTAAAAATCGTATTCGGTCAGGCCGTAGTGCATCAATAGCTGTCCGCTGTGGGCATCTACGTTTGGCCAAGGATTTTTAACCTTGCCCGTCTGCTCGAGAATGTCGGGAACCACTTCAAAAATGCGGCTCACGATCAAGAACATCTCGTCGTGGGGCATGTGCTTGAGCGCAAATTCGCGCTGAGCGGTATACCGAGGGTCGGTCTTGCGGAGAACTGCATGTCCGAAGCCCGGGATCACGCGGCCCTCAGACAAAGTCTTGCGGCAATAACTCGCAATTTGCTCCTTGCTCGGCAACCCTCCACCCAGTTCTTTGCGCATGTCGAGAATCCAGCGAATCACTTCTTGGTTGGCCAAGCCGTGCAATGGACCCGCAAGACCCGCCATACCCGCGGTGAACGAAAAATACGCGTCACTGAGGGCACTTCCCACCAAATGAATGGCATGTGCCGAAACGTTTCCGCCCTCGTGGTCGGCGTGAATGGTCATATAGAGGCGCATCAACTCTTTGAAGCCCTCGTTTTCAAAACCGAGCATGTGCGCAAAGTTGCCCGACCAATCGAGCTTGGGATCGGGTTCGATGTGGTCGCTGTCGTGGTAGGTCCGGCGATAGATGTACGCGGCAATCCTCGGCAGGCGTGCAATCAAGTTCATGGCGTCTTCGAACATCGGCATCCAGTATTCATTCTTGCCGATGCCCGCGCGATAGTCTTTTTGGAATTCAGATTCCGTTCTCGATGCAATAATGCCCGCGATGAACTGGGTCATGGGGTGCGCGTGAATCGGAAGTGCGTCGATCACCCTGAAAACGTGGGTCGGCACCACGCTGCGACGCGCCCAGTTGTTGCTCATTCTCCGCACGTCGTCGTCGGTCGGAATCTCGTTGAAGAGCATCAAGTGAAAGATTCCCTCGGGTAGGGGTTCCTCGCCTCCCGGGTACTTTGGAAGTTTATCGCGCAGTTCGGGAATGCTGTATCCTCTAAATCGAATGCCTTCTTCGTTGTCGAGTTTCGAAGTCTCCGTGATCAGCGCCAACATTCCGCGCATTCCCTGGTACACCTGAGCCACGGTGATTTCGCCCAGTTTTTCGTCTCCAAAGGCCGCGACAAAGTCCCTGACCTCTTTGACCGAAGGCTCGATGATTTCTGAAAACTTTTCTTTGATCTTATCCATGATGCTTGGTCTGCTTTTGTGTGCTGTGATTATTTCAAAAACCGAAGCGAGCGGCCGGGGAAAACACCAACCTCGCCGAGCTGTTCTTCGATGCGGAGCAATTGGTTGTACTTGGCCATGCGGTCTGATCTCGAGGCCGAACCTGTTTTGATTTGACCGGTGTTAAACGCGACAGCCAAATCGGCAATGGTGCTGTCTTCTGTTTCGCCCGAGCGGTGGCTCATCACGCAGGTGTAGCCGCTGCGGTGCGCCAAGTTGACGGTGTTCATGGTCTCGGTCAAGGTTCCGATTTGATTGACCTTCACCAAAACACTATTCGCCACTTTCTGTTCGATCCCCATCTTGAGTCGGTCGACATTGGTGACAAACAGATCGTCGCCGACGAGCTGAATTTTATCGCCCAAGACCGACGTCAAATGGGCCCAACCCGACCAGTCGTCTTCGTGCAAACCATCTTCGATGCTGGCAATGGGATACCGCTTGGCCCAATCGCTCCAATAGGCCACCATTTCGTCGGAGGTCATTTCGCGCTTGTCGCTCTTTTTGAAGATGTAGCGCTTTTTGTGTTCATCGTAGAATTCGCTGGCCGCGGCGTCCATGGCAATCCAAATGTCCTCGCCCGGACGGTAACCCGCCTGCTCTATCGCTTTCAAGACCAGCTCAATGGCCTCTTCATTCGAACCGATATTCGGAGCAAAGCCACCCTCGTCTCCGACATTGGTCGAGTAGCCTTTGTCCTTGAGTACTTTTTTGAGGTGGTGAAATACTTCTGTCCCCATTCGAAGAGACTCTTCAAAGCTCGCAGCCCCGAACGGCATCACCATAAACTCCTGAAAGTCTATGCTGTTGTCGGCATGAGAGCCTCCGTTCAAGATGTTCATCATCGGCACGGGCAAAGTGCGGGCGCCCATTCCGCCGATGTAATGGTAAAGACTTTGGTTGGTGTGCTGCGCGGCGGCTTTGGCCACGGCCATAGAAACGGCAAGTATGGCGTTGGCTCCCAAATTTTTCTTATTCGCACTCCCGTCAATTTGAATCATGCGGTCGTCTATGGCGATCTGATCGGTCACCTCCATGCCAATAATTTCCTCGGCAATGGCCTCGTTCACGTTGCGCACGGCTTTGAGCACCCCTTTCCCGAGATAATGA
Source organism: Schleiferiaceae bacterium (assembly GCA_041739275.1). Classification (GTDB taxonomy): domain Bacteria; phylum Bacteroidota; class Bacteroidia; order Flavobacteriales; family Schleiferiaceae; genus WGMI01. The sequence goes on from JBGSOF010000035.1 coordinate 21,837, forward strand.
CCCGGGTCTTGGTCTCTGAGTTCAACGGCTTCGTGTATGCCTGTCGACGCACCGCTCGGAACCGCGGCTCGGCCGAACGAGCCATCGTCGCACAGCACGTCGACTTCAACAGTAGGGTTGCCTCTTGAATCGAGGATTTGGCGCGCGTGGATCAGGCTGATATAAGACATGGTGTAGAATTCAAGCTTTGGGGTGAATCGACTCGATGAAACGGTCGAAAAGATAGCGCGAATCGCGGGGTCCGGGACCGGCTTCGGGATGATATTGTACAGAAAACACAGGGCGATGGCGCATTCGAATTCCGGCCACGCTGTCGTCGTTCAAATGGCGGTGCGTTAAAATGAGGTCTTCGTTTTGATCGAGACTCGTTTGATCTACCACAAACCCGTGATTTTGAGAAGTGATCTCGCACTTGCCCGTTTCTAGATTCAGCACCGGATGGTTGATTCCCCTATGGCCATGGTGCATTTTAGAGGTCTTCAAACCATTGGCCAGAGCGAGGAGTTGATGCCCCAAACAGATTCCAAAAACAGCTTTGTCGAGGGCGAGAATTTCGCGAACTCGCCGGACGCTCTCGGTCATGGCTGCGGGGTCTCCGGGACCGTTGCTGAGAAAATACCCGCTCGGCCGCCACGCTTCCATTTCGTCCACCGAAGCGTTCATCGGGAAAACTTTGAGAAAAGCCCCTCTCGCAACGAGTTGTCTCAAAATGGATTGCTTCACTCCAAAGTCGACCACTGCAATCCGAATCTCCGAATCAGGCGCACCCAATTCGTAGGCTCGCGCCGTACTGACCTTTGACGAAAGTTCGAGCCCTTCCATCGAAGGTGCTTCGCGAAGTCGTTCGCGGAGGAGATCGAGCTCGAGAATTTCGGTGCTGATGATGGCGTTCATCGAACCATGCTCGCGCAGATGCCGCACCAAGGCTCGGGTATCCACGCCTTGAATCGCAACTTTCCCCGCGCGGCTCAGCGCCTTGCCCAAGGTTTCGTCAGAGGCCGGACGAGAGGCGTAGGGACTGAACTCGCGACATACCAAACCCGAAATATGCACGAAATTCGACTCAGACTCTTCTTCTATCACCCCGTAATTCCCGATATGCGGGCTGGCCATGACGAGGATTTGGCCAAAGTAAGAGGGGTCTGTAAAGATCTCTTGGTAGCCCGTCATTCCGGTGTTAAAACACAATTCACCCCAAGAGGTGCCGTCGTTTCCGGTCGACGAACCGCGGAAAACGCTGCCGTCTTCGAGCAGCAGTATTGCAGGTTTCATCCGGTTTTCAAGCATGGTGCAAAACTCCAAAAAAAAGGGACGACATCGAAGCCGATGCCATCCCTAAGTTTAAATATTGATGCAGAGGTTTCTCAGGCATCCGCTTTTTCTTCGCTGTCTTGGGCGTCCGCTTTTGAATCAGAAGCGCTCTCTTCACTTGCGATCACTTCAGAGGCCGGAGCTTCCATTTCGGTCGAAGATTCTTCAGCGACTTCTACCACTTCAACCGCGCTCGACTCAAAGGCCGCAGCTTGAGCGGAAGAGGATGGGGCGGCCACCGGAGCAGCGCCTTCAGCCTTGGGCTTGGCAGATCCGCGACGGCTTCTCTTGGCCGCTGTTTTCTTCTCTTTGCTTCCGGTGTAGATCTCGTTGAAATCGACCAACTCGATCATGCACATTTCGGCATTGTCCCCAAGGCGATTGCCCGTCTTGATGATTCGAGTGTATCCGCCCGGCCGTTCGCCGATCTTGGTCGACACTTCGCGAAACAGTTCAGAAACCGCCGTTTTGCTCTTCAAATAGCTGAAAATCACCCTGCGATTGTGCGTGCTGTCGTCTTTTGATTTGGTAATCAGGGGTTCGACATACTTGCGGAGTTCCTTGGCCTTAGCCACAGTGGTGTTGATCCGTTTGTGCTCGATCAGCGAACAAGCCATGTTCGCGAGCATCGCCTTGCGGTGCGCAGCGGTGCGCCCGAGGTGATTGTTCTTTTTGCCGTGTCTCATCTCTTCTTATTCCTTGTCCAATTTGTATTTCGACACGTCCATTCCGAACTGCAAGCCCTTCGCCTCGACCAATTCGTCGAGCTCGGTGAGCGACTTTTTGCCAAAATTTCTAAACTTCATCAAGTCTGCCTTGGTGTATCCGACCAACTCGCCCAAGGTTTCTACCTCGGCTGCTTTCAAGCAATTGAGGGCGCGAACACTCAAATCCATGTCTGCGAGACGCGTCTTGAGCAATTGCCTCATTCGAACCACCTCTTCGTCGAAATTCTCGATCTCTGCGGGAGCTGTTTCTTCGAGAGAAATGCGCTCGTCCGAAAACAGCATAAAATGCTGGATCAAGGTCTTGGCCGCTTCGGTCAATGCCTCCTTGGGGTGGATACTTCCGTCGGTCGCAATGTCGATAATCAGCTTCTCGTAGTCGGTCTTTTGTTCCACCCGATAGTTCTCGATGCTGTACTTGACATTCTTGATCGGGGTGTAGATCGAGTCGATAAAGATGGTGCCGATTGGGGTGTTCGGCTTCTTGTTTTCCTCGGCGGGAACATAACCGCGGCCTTTCTCGATGGTCAATTGCATTTCGAGCTTCACGGTAGGGTCGAGGTTGCAAATCACCAAATCGGGATTCAACACCTGAAAGCCCGTGATGAATTTGCCCAAATCGCCTGCCGTAATCATCTCCATTCCGAAGAAGGAAGCGTTGACATTTTCGATTTCGAGGTCTGCGATCTGACGCTTGAAGCGAACTTGCTTCAGGTTGAGGACGATTTCAGTGACGTCTTCAACGACGGCCTTGATCGTGCTGAATTCGTGCTCTACACCTTCAATCTTCACCGAAGTGAAGGCGAAGCCTTCGAGAGAACTCAAGAGTACGCGCCTGAGGGCGTTGCCGATGGTCAGGCCGTAGCCTGGCTCAAGCGGACGGAATTCGAACTGCCCTTCGATCGGCGAAGCGTGATTGAGCAGAACTTTTTCCGGTTTTTGAAAATGGAGGATTGCCATAGGGCGACAAATCGTGGTTTAGGAGAGAAAATTACTTGGAATACAACTCGACGATCAGCTGTTCCTTAATGTTTTCAGGGATTTGGTCGCGAACGGGGATGTTCAAGAAACGACCGACCCGGGTTTCGGGATTCCATTCAAGCCATTCGTAGCGGCTGCGGCTCGAGCTTACCGACTGATCGATGACCTCGAGAGAGCGGCTTCTTTCGCGGACAGCAATCACATCGCCCGGCTGGACGGAATATGAAGGAATGTTTACAACACCCTGATTCACTGTGATGTGAGCATGGCCCACCAACTGTCTTGCCGCCCGACGAGTCGGCGCAATACCCAATCGGTACACGACATTGTCCAAGCGAGACTCACACAATTGCAGCAGGTTCTCGCCCGTGATGCCCTTGTGCCTCGAGGCGCGCTCGAACATGTTGCGGAATTGCCTCTCGAGAATGCCGTAGGTGTATTTAGCCTTTTGCTTCTCGGCGAGCTGGATGGAATATTCCGATTTCTTGCCCCGCTTGCGCGCCTGGCCATGTTGGCCTGGAGGATAGTTGCGCTTGTCAAGGGTGCGGTCTGGGCCAAAAATAGCCTCGCCGAAGCGGCGGGCAATCTTGGTCTTGGGGCCTCTGTATCTTGCCATGTCTGGTGAAAATCTGCTCTAAAAACGGTTAAACTCTTCTCCGCTTCGGGGGGCGGCACCCATTGTGCGGAATTGGCGTGATGTCGATGATCTCCGTCACTTCTATGCCGCTGTTGTGGAGCGAACGAATCGCCGATTCGCGTCCGTTTCCGGGCCCCTTCACGAGGACCTTCACTTTCTTCAAACCCGCTTCCATCGCGCGTCCGCCTGCATCTTCGGCCGCCACTTGAGCAGCGTAAGGCGTATTTTTCTTCGAGCCTCTAAAGCCCATTTTACCCGCCGAAGACCAAGAAATGACCTGACCGGCCGTATTGGTCAACGAGATGATGATGTTGTTGAAGGTCGCATTGATGTGCGCTTCGCCATGGGGTTCAACCTTGACCTTGCGCTTCTTGACGACTTTCGATGAATTGCTCTTTGCCATCGTTCAGTTCTTATTTAGTGGCTTTCTTCTTGTTCGCCACGGTCTTGCGCTTGCCTTTGCGAGTGCGGCTATTGTTTTTCGTCCGCTGTCCGCGCAAGGGCAGCCCCGAGCGATGTCGGATGCCTCGATAGCAGCCAATGTCCATCAATCGCTTGATGCTCAGCTGAACTTCCGAACGGAGTTCACCTTCGACTTTGAAGCCGTCTCCAATAATTCGACGGATCTCCGAGAGTTGGTCGTCGTCCCAATCCTGAACCTTGGTATCGAATTCGATACCCGCTTCTTTCAGAATGTTTCGAGCCCTGCTCCGGCCGATGCCGTAGATGTAGGTGAGTCCAATCTCACCCCGCTTGTTCCTCGGGAGGTCAATGCCTGCTATTCTCGCCATACCGTTGTTAAATGGGGCTTAGCCCTGTCGTTGTTTAAACTTGGGGTTCTTCTTGTTGATGATGTACAGCTTTCCTTTTCGCCGTACGATTTTGCAGTCTGCGCTGCGCTTTTTCAGTGATGCTCTTACTTTCATCGCTTCTCTTGGATTGGGCTGTCAAAGGGGTTAGTAGCGGTAGGTGATTCGTCCTTTGCTCAAATCATACGGTGTCAGTTCGAGTTTTACCCGATCTCCCGGGAGCAACTTGATGTAGTTCATCCGCATTTTTCCTGAAATGTGCGCCGTCACTACGTGTCCGTTGTCGAGTTCGACGCGGAACATCGCGTTCGACAAGGCTTCGATAATGCTGCCGTCTTGTTCTATGACCCCTGACTTCGCCATTAATTGTTATACGCTGGGTGTGGTTACGGCCGCTCGGCCTTGAATCCGTCCTGACTTCATCAACCCATCGTAGTGTCTGTTGAGCAGATAGCTCTCGACTTGTTGCAAAGTATCCAAAATCACACCGACCATAATCAAAAGAGAGGTGCCCCCGTAGAAGTAGGCAAACTGACTGATAATACCGGCCGACATAGCAAAGGCGGGAAGAATCGACAAAAGTGCGAGGAAAATGGCCCCCGGAAGGGTGATCCGCGAAAGCACCAAGTCGAGAAACTCTGCGGTGGGCTTCCCGGGCTTGATCCCCGGTATAAAACCACCGCCACGCTTCAGATCATCGGCCATCTGATTGGTGTTCACCTGAATGGCCGTGTACAAGTACGTGAACAAAACGATCAGAACCGCAAAGATCAAATTGTACCAAAAACCTTGGATATTGCTGAAGAGCGTCATAAAAGTGGTGGCTCCTCCTCCTTGAATCCCGGCATATGTCAAAACGGTCACCGGAATGAACATAATGGCTTGGGCAAAGATGATCGGCATCACACCGGCCGCGTTCACCTTGAGCGGAATGTACTGACGGCTGCTCGCGCCATACTGCACCCCCCCTGCGGTTCTCTTGGCATACTGAACGGGGATTCGACGAGTGGCCTGAACCAGTGCGATGCTGAGCATGATAACCACGAGCAAGGCGACAATTTCCACGAGGAAGATCACCAAACCGCCGCCCTTGTTCTCAAACCGAGAAATCAATTCTTGGAAAAACGCTTGGGGCAAGCTGGCGATGATCCCCACCATAATGAGGAGCGATATGCCGTTCCCAATTCCCTTGTCGGTGATGCGCTCACCCAACCACATCGCGAACACCGTACCCGTGGTCAAGACCATAATGGCCGTCGGCCAAAAAATACCTGCCGGCATGCTGATGACCACATTTTGTTGAATGAGGTTGGCAATGTATCCCGGAGCCTGGGCAATTGTAATTCCGATCGTCAGAACTCGGGTGATTTGATTCAACTTCCTCCTTCCGCTCTCGCCCTCCTTCTGCATCTTTTGGAAACTCGGAACGGCCATCGCCAGCAATTGAATGACAATCGATGCCGAGATGTACGGCATAATTCCGAGTGCGAGAATGGATGCATTCGCAAAAGCTCCCCCCGTAAAGGCGTTTAGAATTCCGAGAAGACCCGTTCCGCTCTGGCTTTGTAAGTCAGCCAAACTCTTGGGGTCGATCCCCGGCAAGACCACATTCGATCCAAGGCGGTAAACGAACAAGAGCCCCAAGGTGAGCAGGATCTTGTTCTTGAGCTCTTCGATCTTCCAAATGTTCTTGAGGGTTTCGATCAGGCGCTTCATCGGTCGGATGCGTTCAGTATTAGAGCGACGTGGCTGTACCTCCCGCCGCTTCGATGGCAGCGAGGGCTGTTTTGGAAAACTGGTGTGCGGTGACGCTGATTTTTGCAGTCAGCGTGCCACGTCCGAGAATTTTGAGGAGATCTCGTTTGCCGAGAAGACCGTTTTCAATCAAGATTTCGGGAGTGACGACGTCAGATATCTTGCCCTCGTCGACCAATTTCTGCAGAGCGTCAATGTTGATTCCCGTATACTCGACACGGTTGATGTTGGTGAAGCCAAACTTGGGCACGCGCCTTTGAAGGGGCATTTGACCTCCTTCGAAGCCAATTTTGCGCGAATAACCCGAGTGTTGCTTCGCACCCTTGTGTCCGCGAGTCGAAGTACCGCCTTTTCCGGAGCCTTGGCCGCGACCCACGCGCTTGCTGTTGTGGGTTGATCCCTCGGCGGGCTTTAAATTGTTGAGTTCCATAGATGCGATCGTTATGCGATTAACCAAGGTTTTCTACGACGAGCAAGTGCTTCACTTGGTCAATCATTCCGAGAATCTGAGGGGTGGCCTCGTGCTCTACACTGGCGTTCATTTTGCGCAAACCCAAAGCATGCATGGTGCGAACTTGGCGCTCAGGGCGCTTGATCGTACTTCTTACTTGGGTGATTTTAACTTTTGACATGAGTTCGTCCTTTATCCGTTGAACACTTGGTCCATGCTAATACCCCTGCGCTTGGCAACGGCGCGCGCGTCGCGCATATTCATCAGCGCTTCAAAAGTCGCCTTGACCACGTTATGCGGATTCGAAGACCCTTTAGACTTCGCGAGTACATCGTGCACTCCGACACTTTCCAGGACCGCCCGCATCGCGCCCCCTGCAATAACACCGGTTCCGTGCGAGGCGGGCCTTAAGAAGACCTCTGCGCCCCCAAACTTTCCAACTTCTTCGTGTGGAACGGTCGCGTTGACAATTGGCAAGCGAACCAAGTTCTTCTTGGCGTCTTCAATCCCTTTTGTGATGGCCTCAGACACTTCCTTGCTCTTGCCCAATCCATAACCCGCTACGCCGTTCTCGTTGCCCACGACAACAATGGCGGCAAAGCCGAAGGTTCTACCTCCCTTGGTTACTTTGGTCACGCGCTGAACTGCGACCAAGCGGTCGGTCAACTCAAGCCCTCCGGGCTTTACGCGTTCAATGGTTTTGTTGAATTTCATGAATGTTTCGCCTCGGAGGTTAAAATTGAAGACCGCCTTCGCGCGCACCGTCGGCCAAAGCCTTGACACGCCCGTGATACTGATAGCCACCGCGATCGAACGCACAACGATCGACCCCAGCTTGCTTGCCGCGCTCGGCGAGTAACTTGCCCACCTTGGCCGACAATTCGGTCTTGGTGCCTGCTTCGGCTTTCAACTCTTTGTCGAGAGACGAGGCTGCCGCAAGGGTTAGACCGCGCACATCGTCGATCAACTGCGCATAGATTTCTTCGTTGCTGCGGAAAACCGAGAGGCGGGGCATTTCGGTCGTTCCCTTTACAATTCGCCGAATTCGCTTGCGAATTCTGAGGCGGCGTTCTTCTTTGGTGAGTGCCATTTTCTTACTTCTTACCGGCTGATTTACCTGCTTTCCGGCGTACTTGTTCGCCTACAAAACGCACGCCCTTTCCCTTGTACGGCTCAGGCTTGCGGAACGAACGAATCTTCGCCGTAACCATTCCGAGAAGCTGTTTGTCGAAAGACGTCAAACTAACCACCGGGTTTTTTCCTTTTTCCATCGCTGCCTCGACTTTGACCTCGGTGGGCAACTGAATCATAATGTTGTGCGAGAAACCGAGCGAAAGATCGAGGGTTTGCCCTGCGGCTGCCGCGCGATATCCCACACCGACCAACTCGAGTTGGCTCTTCCAACCCTCGCTGACGCCCTTGATCATGTTTGCGATCAAAGACCGATACAAGCCGTGCAATGCGCGATTTTGCTTGCTGTCGTCCGGGCGCGACAAGACGATCACCCCGTCTTCGATCTCTACGCCGATAGCGGGATCGATGGTTTGGCGAAGTTCGCCGAGCTTGCCTTTGACCACGATCACCTCGCCGTCTTTTCGAAAATCGACTCCACTTGGGAGTGTGATCGGAGCTTTACCTATACGTGACATACGAATGGAGTAGTGTTTTAGTAAACGAAACAGAGTACTTCTCCGCCCACGTTCTCTCTGCGCGCCTGCTTGTCGGTCATTACACCTCTTGAAGTAGAGATGATCGCGATTCCCAAGCCGTTTTTAACTCGCGGCATCTCCGTCGAGCCCTTATAGCTCCGCAAACCGGGCTTACTCACGCGTTGAAGCTTTTGAATGGCCGGCAATTTGGTTGCTCGGTCGTATTTGAGCGCAATCTTGAGAACATTCTGAGGCGCCTTCTCCTCTACTTTGTAGCTGAGAATGTATCCTTGCTCTTGAAGGATGCGAGCCATCTCAGTTTTGAGCTTAGATGACGGGATTTCTACCACTTTGTGCTTGGCCATCATGGCGTTGCGAACACGGGTAAGGAAGTCGGCTATAGGATCGGTGAACATCGTCTATTGAGAACTAAAAATTACCAGCTGGCCTTTTTGACACCGGGAATCAAACCATTGAGCGCCATCTCGCGGAAGGTGACCCTCGAAAGTCCAAACTGGCGCATGTACCCGCGCGGACGGCCTGTGAGCTTGCAGCGATTGTGCGCGCGCACCGGAGAAGCGTTTTTGGGCAACTTCTGTAGGGCCTCGTAATCTCCCGCTTCTTTCAATGCCGCTCTTTTGGTGGCATATCGGGCGATCATCGCAGCACGTTTGCGCTCGCGCGCCTTCATTGATTCTTTTGCCATGGTCTTATTTGCCTTTTTTGAAGGGCAGTCCGAAGTGAGTCAGCAAGGCCTTTGCCTCTTTGTCGGTGTCCGCAGTGGTTACGAAAGTGATGTCCATACCTGAAATCCGATTCGTTTTGTCGATGTCGATTTCCGGAAAGATGATTTGCTCCGTGATTCCGAGGTTGTAATTCCCCCGGCCGTCAAAGCCATTGGCCTTGATGCCGTTGAAGTCGCGAATACGCGGAAGCGCAGAGAAAACCAAGCGCTCGAGGAACTCGTACATTTTCTCGCCCCTCAAGGTGACGCGCACACCGACGGGCATGCCCTTGCGCAACTTGAAGTTGGAGATGTCCTTTTTCGAGTAGGTGGCGACGGCTTTTTGACCCGCAATTCGCGTCATCTCGTCGGTGGCGTACTCGATGAGCTTTTTGTCGGCAGTGGCCTGACCTACGCCCTGGCTCAGGACGATTTTCTTGATCCTCGGGATTTGCATCACCGAAGTGTAGCCGAATTCCTCCATCATGGCCGGAGCGATGCGGCTTTGGAATTCTTGCTTGAGTTTGGGTTGGTAGTTCATCACTTAAGAGCTTCTCCCGATTTCTTGGCGTAACGCTCCGACTTGCCTTCGGCGTTCAAACGGCGCCCGATCCGCGACGGCTGAGCCGTTTTGGGATCAGAGACCATGAGATTGCTCAAGTGAATGGGAGCTTCTTTTTCGACAATGCCTCCTTGAGGATTGGTCGCACTTGGCTTGGTGTGGCGTTTCACCACATTGCGACCCTCGACCAAGGCTTTTTGCTTGCGCGGATTCTCGTCGTAGATCACTTCGATCACCTTGCTCGGCTTCTCGTCTTTGCGGTGTTTGGAGTTGCCCGTCAGGACAAAAACCAAATCGCCTTTTTTAATTGGATACTTCATGGACCTTAAAGCACTTCAGGTGCGAGTGAAACGATTTTCATGTATTGCTTGTCGCGGAGCTCGCGGGCAACGGGTCCGAAGACGCGAGTTCCGCGCATCTCGCCGGCGGCGTTCAAAAGAACACAGGCGTTGTCGTCGAATCGGATGTACGAACCGTCCGGACGGCGCACTTCCTTGCGCGTCCTTACGACCACGGCCTTGCTCACTTGGCCCTTTTTGACGTTGCCCCCCGAGCTGGCGTCTTTAACCGACACGACGATGGTGTCGCCCAAAGCGGCGTAGCGGCGACGAGTTCCTCCGAGGACTCGGATGCAGAGCACTTCTTTGGCTCCCGTATTGTCTGCGACCTTAAGTCGGCTTTCCTGTTGTACCATGGTTGATTCGGAGGAATTACTTGGCTCGTTCGATGACCTCGACCAAGCGCCAAGTCTTCGTCTTGCTGATGGGTCGGGTTTCCATAATGCGCACCAAGTCGCCCTCGTTGCACGTGTTCTCTTCGTCGTGAGCGTGGAACTTCTTGGTAAACTTGATGAACTTGCCGTAAATCGGGTGCTTCTTTTTGCGTTCGACGCTCACCACGATCGACTTGTCCATTTTGCTGCTGGTCACAATGCCAACCCGCTCTTTGCGCAGGTTTCGAATGGCTGTATTTTGAATGGGCTCTTCCATGGGAATATTCGGGATCAAGCGCGATCGGTTGATGCGCCCTCGAGTTCGCGGCGGCGCAATTCGGTTTGAAGACGGGCGATCAGCTTTCGCTTTTGCCGGATCAACATAGGATTCTCCAAGGGAGAAATGATATGCGAAACCTTCATTTTTGAGTAGCTCTGTTGCTCCTCATACAAGGTGTCTGCGATTTCTTTGGTGGTCATTTCGCGTACCACCGATGCTTTAAGCGTACTCATCAGATCGTTTCTTCAACATAATCTCGGCGCACCACGAAACGGGTTCGAACCGGGAGTTTTTGGGCGGCAAGGCGCAATGCCTCTTTGGCGACTTCCAAGGGTACCCCTTCGAGTTCGAAGAGAATTCGACCGGGCTTCACGATCGACACCCAGTATTCCACGGCACCTTTACCCTTACCCATACGGACTTCCGCAGGCTTCTTGGTGATCGGTTTGTCGGGGAAGATTCGAATCCACATCTGGCCCTCGCGCTTCATGAAGCGGTTGGCGGCGATACGAGCTGCTTCAATTTGGCGAGCAGTAATAAAGTGCTCGTCCATGGTTTTGATTCCAAAGCTGCCGAAAGCCAGGGTGTGCCCTCTCTGAGAGACGCCCTTCATCCGACCTTTGAAGGTCTTCCTGTGCTTAGTTTTTCTTGGCTGTAGCATCGATCAACTCAGGCTTTGCGTTTGCGATTTCCTCCTCCGGCGCCTCCTCCGCTTGAGCGGCGATCGCCTCCTGCACCTCCTCTCTCATTTCTCGCGGGGGGCGGGCCGTCGTTGCGTCCACCTTTTCCACCGGCTGTTGGCTTGACCGCGGGGAGCATATTGCTCAAGTCGCGCTTGCCATAAACTTCTCCTTTCATGATCCACACTTTGATCCCCAAGCACCCGTAGGTGGTATGGGCTTCTGAAATGTGATAATCGATGTCGGCTCTGAACGTGTGAAGCGGGGTACGACCGTCTTTGTACATCTCCGAACGAGCGATCTCCGCACCGTTCACTCGCCCGCTCACTTGAATTTTGATTCCCTCGGCACCCATTCGCATGGTGGCGGCAATGGCCATTTTAATCGCGCGTCGGTAGCTGATCCGGCCCTCGATTTGACGAGCCACGCTGTCTCCAACCAATTTGGCGTCAAGCTCAGGGCGCTTGATTTCGTAGATGTTGATCTGAATATCCTTCTTGGTCAACTTCTTCAATTCCTCTTTCAGCTTGTCGACCTCTTGACCTTGCTTTCCGATGATAATTCCCGGGCGTGCCGAAGTAATCGTAATCGTGACGAGTCTCAGGGTTCGCTCGATGATAATTCGGCTCACACTGGCCTTTGAAAGACGAGCGTAGAGATATTTGCGGATTTTGGCATCTTCGGCGAGCTTATCGCCGTAATCTCTGCCTCCGTACCAGTTGGAATCCCAACCGCGGATATAGCCGAGGCGGTTGCCAATTGGGTTCGTCTTTTGTCCCATCAGTTTTCTTGCTTGGATTCGATCTGCTCGACTACAACTTCTTCATTCGAAGGGCCGACAATCATTTGTACGTGGTTAGAACGCTTGCGAACGCGGTGAGCTCTTCCCTGAGGAGCAGGGCGAACCCGCTTGAGCTGACGCCCTCCGTTCACTTGAATTTCGCTGACAACCAGCAAGGCATCTTCCATTCGAGCGCCTTCGTTTTTGGCCTGCCAGTTCGCCAAGGCCGAACGCAGGAGCTTCTCGAGGCGACCCGACGCTTCTTTTCCGCTGTGGCGAAGCACGAACAAAGCCTTTTCTACGCGCATGCCGCGAATCAAATCGGCCATGAGGCGCATTTTCCGAGGAGAAGTCGGGCAGTTGTTCAGGTTGGCAATAGCCACCGTGCGTCGCGCTTCTTTTCGTGCCTCGGCACTCAGGTGTTTTCTCTGACCCATGGCTTAGCGTTTGCCTTTGTCTTTTTTATTGCCTCCGTGTCCGCGGAAATTCCGGGTAGGAGAGAACTCGCCGAGTTTGTGACCGACCATGTTCTCGGTAACATATACCGGAATAAAGGTCTTTCCGTTGTGCACCGCGATGGTCTGACCGACGAAATCGGGGGAGATCATCGAAGCCCTAGACCATGTTTTGATGACGGTCTTTTTGTTCGCCTCGACATTGTCGTTTACCTTTTTCTCCAGCTTGAAGTGGATGTAAGGTCCTTTTTTAAGTGAGCGTGCCATGGGGCTTATTTGCGTCTATCGATGATGTACTTGTTCGAAGCTTTCTTCGGAGTACGTGTTTTATATCCCTTGGCCGGAATGCCCCGGCGCGAACGCGGGTGACCGCCCGAAGCCCTTCCTTCTCCACCACCCATGGGGTGATCGACAGGGTTCATGGCTACACCGCGAACCCGTGGGCGTCTGCCGAGCCAGCGGCTGCGTCCTGCCTTACCGGAGCGCTCGAGACCACTGTCGGAGTTCGAAACCACGCCGATGGCCGCCATGCAGGTCGTTAAAATCATGCGTTGCTCGCCACTCGGCATGCGCAGAATTGCATATTTACCGTCGCGGGCAGAGAGTTGGGCGAAAGCACCGGCGCTCCGAGCGATAACCGCTCCTTGGCCAGGACGCATTTCAATACAACTCACGACCGTACCCAGTGGAATGTCGCTCAAAAACAAGGCGTTTCCTACTTCAGGAGCAGCGCCTGATCCAGAGACTACAGTCTGACCGACCTGCAGCCCGTTTGGAGCGATGATGTAGCGCTTTTCTCCGTCTGCATAGAACAACAAGGCGATGCGCGCATTGCGGTTCGGGTCGTACTCAATCGAATTGACTACGGCGGGAATGCCGAACTTATTTCTCTTGAAATCGACGATCCGGTACGATTGCTTGTGGCCACCTCCGATGTTCCGGACGGTCATTTTGCCCGTATTGTTCCGGCCGCCGGTCTGAATTTTCGCTCCGGTGAGCGACTTTTCCGGCTTCGAGCGACTAATCGTAGCGAAGTCGTTGATTACGCGGAAGCGCTGTCCCGGTGTCGTCGGTTTGAGTTTGCGTACGCCCATGATCAGATAGTGCTATAGAGGTCGATGGTTTCGCCTTTGCGCACGTCGATGATCGCTTTTTTATACGATCCCGTCCCTCCTTCGATGGTGCCCCCTTTGGTGTAGCGCACTTTGCGCTTGCTGGGCATAATCATGGTGCGAACGGCTTCAACATGCACTTGATATGCTTCTTCGATGGCCTTGCGGATCTCGACCTTATTGGCTTTTTTGTGCACGATAAAGCTGAAGCGATTGTGCAACTCGCCGTCTGTCGTGGCCTTTTCAGTGATGATCGGTTTGATCAAAATGTTCATGACAATCCGCTTAAAGCTTCGTTGATTCTGGCTACCGATGCTTCAGTTAACACCACCGTTTGGGCCTTCATAAGGCGGTATGTGTTTAATTCTGAAATGGTTACTACTTCAGAACCCTGAAAATTTCGGGACGACAAATATACATTTTTCGCCGACTCGTCGACGATAAAGAGCGACTTTTTATTGTCAATCCCCAAATTCTTGAGGATCTGAATAAAGTTCTTGGTCTTGGGCGTTTCGAAATCGAAGTTCTCGAGCACGGTCAACTGAGCGTTGCCGGCCTTGAGACTCAGAGCTGAACGACGAGCCAACTGCTTGACCTTCTTGTTCAACTTGAAGCTGTAGTCGCGAACCCGCGGACCGAACACAGATCCACCCCCTTTCTGAACAGGAGATTTATATGAACCCATACGCGCATTGCCCGTTCCTTTTTGCTTGAATGCCTTCTTGGTGGTGCGCGCTACTTCGCCTTTCTCCTTTGCCTTGTGTGTGCCCTGTCTGCGATTGGCCAAGTGCTGCTTGACGTCGAGATAAATGGCGTGCTCGTTCGGTTGAATTCCGAAAACCTCGTCGGCCAGAACCGCCATTCGGCCGGTTTCTTTGCCTTCGCTATTTCTAATGATCAGTTCCATTATTTCTCGAGGATTACGAATCCATTCTTAGGTCCGGGTATCGAACCGCTGACCAAAACGAGATTCTTTTCTACATCGACCTTCAACACTTGAAGGTTTTGAATTTTGGTGCGCGAGTTGCCCATCTGACCGGCCATTCGCAAACCTTTGAAGACACGCGAGGGGTCCGAACCCGCACCGATTGAACCCGGTGCGCGGAGGCGGTTGTGCTGCCCGTGTGTCGCCTGCATGATGCCTGCGAAATGGTGGCGCTTAACGACCCCTTGGAAGCCTTTACCCTTCGATGTGCCGACCACGGCTACTTCGTCGCCTTCAGCGAAAAACTCAGCTCCGATGGTGTCGCCCAATTTGAACTGCTCGCGATCGAAGTCCTTGTACTCGACCAAAAAACGCTTGGGGTCCGTGCCCGCCTTGCGAAAGTGACCGAGTTCGCCCGCGGGCGTGTTCTTTTCTTTCTTCTCTCCTGCAGCGAGCTGCAGAGCGAAGTAACCATCGACATCCTGGGTGCGGATCTGAGTGACCACATTGGGGCTCACTTCGATCACGGTGCAGGCGGTGTTTTTGCCGTCTGCCCCAAAGATGCTGGTCATACCGATTTTCTTGCCGATGATGCCTGGCATGGTGCGTTGATTAACTTACTTGCGATTATACTTTGATCTCTACCTCCACTCCGCTGGGCAGCTCAAGCTTCATCAGCGCATCGATGGTCTTCGCAGAACTGCTGTAGATATCGAGAAGGCGCTTGTAAGACGAGAGTTGGAACTGTTCGCGGGCTTTCTTGTTGACGTGCGGCGAGCGCAGCACGGTGTAAATGCGCTTGTTGGTAGGGAGCGGAATCGGCCCGTTGACGATGGCGCCGGTGCTCTTAACCGTCTTGACGATTTTCTCGGCGCTCTTGTCGACGAGATTGTGGTCGTAAGACTTCAGTTTGATGCGGATTTTCTGGCTCATGAGGTGGAAAGAACGATTATGCGTGTTGGCCTTTGACCTTGGCGATGACCTCTTCTGCGATGTTCTTGGGCGTTTCTTCGAAGTGCGAAAACTCCATTGACGAACTGGCGCGGCCCGAACTGATGGTTCGGAGCTGAGTGACATAGCCAAACATTTCGGAGAGCGGCACGATGGCCTTGATGACTTGAGCACCGTTGCGGCTGTCCATACCCTGGACTTGACCCCGGCGCTTGTTGAGGTCGCCGACCACATCGCCCATGTTTTCTTCAGGGGTCACCACTTCGATCTTCATGATCGGCTCGAGGATCACCGGCTTGGCTTTTTTGGCGGCATCGCGGAACGCCATGCGCGCGGCCAATTCAAAAGAAAGTGCGTCTGAGTCGACTGCGTGGAACGAGCCGTCGAGCAACTGCACCTTCAAACTGTCGATTTCGTATCCCGCTTGAGGACCGTTCTTCATGGCTTCGCGGAAGCCCTTTTCAACGGCGGGGACAAATTCCCGCGGTACGTTACCGCCTTTTACCTCGTTGAGGAACTGCAATCCGACAACTTCGGGGTCGGCAGGACTGATTCGGACGACGATGTCCGCGAATTTACCGCGACCACCTGTTTGCTTTTTATAGACTTCGCGGTGATCTACCGTGCCCGTGATGGCTTCTTTGTACTGAACCTGAGGAGCTCCCTGGTTGCACTCGACTTTAAACTCGCGCTTGAGGCGGTCGACAATAATCTCGAGGTGCAATTCACCCATTCCGCTGATGACCGTCTGACCGGTATCCTCATCGGTGTGCACGCGGAAAGTTGGGTCTTCTTCGGCCAATTTGGCGAGAGACATACCCAAACGGTCAACGTCTGCTTGAGTCTTTGGCTCGATGGCAATTCCGATGACCGGCTCTGGGAAGCTCATCGATTCGAGAACGATGGGCTTGTTTTCTTCGCAGAGGGTATCACCCGTGCGGATGTCTTTAAAACCTACGCCCGCTCCAATGTCGCCCGCCTCGATTTGATCGATGGGGTTCTGCTTGTTCGCGTGCATTTGGAAAATACGCGAGATGCGCTCTTTCTTTTCAGTGCGCATGTTCATGACATACGATCCCGCGTCGAGTTTGCCCGAGTAGACCCTGAAAAAGCAAAGACGGCCTACGAAGGGGTCTGTGGCAATTTTAAACGCCAGAGCCGCAAATGGCTCGCTGACGATGGGCTTGCGAATTTCTTCGAGATCGGTCTTGGGGTTGGTGCCCGTGATGGCCTCTACGTCGGCAGGCGAAGGCAAATAGGCCATCACCGCGTCGAGCATGGTCTGAACGCCTTTGTTCTTGAAGGCGGAACCGCAGAGCAGCGGAACGATCTTCATATCGATGGTCGCGGCGCGAATGGCGGCTTGAAGCTCTTCTTTGGTGATGCTGTTGGGATCTTCAAAGAATTTCTCCATCAAGCGGTCGTCGTATTCAGCGACAGCTTCGACCAATTTTTCGCGGAATTCGTTTACGGTCTCCACCAAATCGGCGGGGATGTCGACGATTTGATACGTCATTCCCTGGGTGCTGTCGTCCCAAATGATGCCCTGCATGGTGAGCAAATCGACCACACCTTTAAAATCGGCTTCGGCCCCGATGGGAACCTGAAGAGGCATAGGATTTGCGCCCAAGCGCTCGCGCACCTGATCGACTACCTTAAAGAAGTCAGCGCCGCTGCGGTCCATCTTGTTGACAAAACCGAGGCGGGGGACGCGATACTTATCCATTTGACGCCAAACCGTTTCCGATTGGGGCTCAACACCTCCCACAGCGCAATACAAGGCAACAGCTCCGTCGAGAACGCGCATTGAACGCTCCACCTCGACCGTAAAATCTACGTGGCCGGGGGTGTCGATGATGTTGATTTTATACTGCTGAGTTTCGGGGATCGACTTGCCTTGTTCGGTAGGGTAATTCCAAAAGCAGGTTGTTGCCGCCGAGGTAATGGTGATTCCGCGCTCCTGCTCTTGCACCATCCAGTCCATGGTTGCAGCGCCGTCGTGTACCTCACCAATTTTGTGGTTGATGCCGGTGTAGTAAAGAATGCGCTCGGTGGTCGTGGTCTTGCCCGCATCGATGTGGGCGCTGATGCCAATGTTCCGGGTGAGCTTGAGGTCGCGTGCCATTTTGTTTGGGTGGATAGGGGTGCTTTAGAAGCGGAAATGCGAGAATGCTTTGTTGGCTTCGGCCATTTTATGAGTGTCCATGCGCTTTTTCACAGCGGCTCCTTCTTCTTTCGAGGCCGAAATGATTTCGTTGGCAAGCCTTTGAGCCATCGTTTTTTCGTTTCTCCGACGGGTGTAGAGAATGAGCCACTTCATGGCCATCGAAATCTTGCGGTCGGGGCGGATTTGCATTGGGATTTGGAAGGTCGCACCACCGACGCGGCGGCTGCGCACTTCAACGTGGGGCATGACGTGGGTCAAGGCCTCTTTCCAAACTTCCAATCCGTCGGGACGCTGAGTCTTCTCGCTCACCAAGTCGATGGCGGAGTAGAAAATGTCGTAAGCGACGCTCTTCTTGCCGTCGTACATCAAATTGTTGACAAAGCGAGTCACCAAGGGATCGTTGAACCTTGGATCGGGGAGCAAGGGACGTTTTTTAGCGCGTGTCTTTCTCATGTTGTCTTATCGGGTGCTTGCGTTACGGCTTGCGCTTATTTCTTTTTGCCTTTACCTGCGGCTGCTGCGGCTTGTCCGGGCTTCGGACGCTTGGCTCCGTATTTCGAACGGCGCTGACGGCGGCCGTCTACTCCTGAGGTGTCGAGGGCTCCGCGAACGATGTGATATCGAACGCCGGGAAGGTCTTTAACCCTTCCGCCGCGAACCAGTACGATTGAGTGTTCTTGGAGGTTGTGTCCTTCACCGGGAATGTAGGCGTTCACCTCGTTGCCGTTGGACAGTCGCACACGGGCCACTTTGCGAAGGGCAGAATTCGGCTTCTTGGGCGTGGTGGTATACACACGAGTGCAAACCCCACGACGCTGAGGAGAAGACTCCAGAGCTGCCGACTTGCTCTTCTTTTCGATTTGCTCGCGACCCTTGCGAACCAACTGCATGATGGTAGGCATAAATGGCTTGTTTTCTTGTAATTACGGTTCTTCCCCTCATTTTTAGGGGACTGCAAAGGTAGATAGATTTGACATTCTGACAAGGATTCCGTGTAAAATCTTGTGAATATGGCTTGTTCATTCTTCCATCACCCTTGAAGGTGCGCCTTCGGAAGCCTCTGCAGTCTTTCAGGCAAGGCATTGCGACAATGTCTCAATCCCAGTTTAAGCATAAAAAGTATCCGACGCGGAAAAGGCAGGCGGAATGCGAAGCTGCCTCCTCGTGCTCGAATGGATAAAGCGCCCCTAGAGTTTCGAAGCGATTGGGCGCATCCGAAAGAGATTGCTCATGGCTCAACCTTAGCTAATCAGACGCGAATCCTCTTGAATACGCGCGCAACGAGCATTCAAACCACCATCCCCACCACCACAGCCGTAAAAAAGCTCGCCAAGGTGCCTGCGATCAAAGCCCTGAAACCCAAAGACGCCAGTTCAGATCTGCGATTGGGCGCCAGAACCCCGATTCCGCCAATTTGGATGCCGATGGAAGCAAAGTTGGCGAATCCACACAAGGCATAGGTCGCGATGAGCACGGAGCGCAGACTCGAAAAAGCCCCTTGGTCTTTGAGCTCAGCCAGAGATACATAGGCCACAAATTCGTTCAGGACCGTCTTTTCGCCCAACAATTGACCCACATAGGCCGCATCGACCCAGTCGACTCCGAGCAGCCATGCCAAAGGCGCCAAAAGCCCGCCGAGCAGTGCCTCAAAACTCAGGGAAGTATAACGGCCGGCGCTCAGAGTGGCGATTTGGTTGTTGAGCCCGAGCCATGGGCCTAGCACATCGCCGAGAAAAGAATTGAGCATGCCGATCAGCGCCACAAAAACCAGCAACATCGCCCCCACATTCACGGCCAACATCAAGCCCTGGGTTGTACCTGCAGACAGGGCTTCTAATGCGTTGACCCCAAAAGACGAGCCGTCGATGCGTTCGGTTGAAGGCACGACGCCGCGCTCAGGAACCATCATCTTGGCACTGAGTATCGCGGCGGGAGCACTCATCACTGAGGCGGAGAGTAAATGTTTGGCAAAAAGCGCTTGCTGCACCGGATCGTCCCCGCCCAAAAAACCGACAAAAGCCGCGAGCACCCCGCCCGCAATCGTCGCCATTCCCCCCGTCATGACACAAAAGAGTTCAGAACGACTCATGGTTGCTAAATAAGGCTTGACGAGTAAAGGGGCTTCGGTTTGTCCCAGAAAGATGTTGCCCACTGCCGATAGACTTTCGGCACCGCTCAAGCCCAAAAGCTTGCGCAGAGCCCGTGCAAAGAGCGAAACCATTCGCTGAAGCAGCCCGAAATAAAAGAGCAAAGAAGTGAGCGCAGAAAAGAAAACGATGGTGGGTAAAACCTGAAAGGCAAATACATAGCCTAAACTGCCTCGCTCCAGTGCCAAATCTCCAAAAATGAAACGCGCGCCCTCGCCTGAAAAAGACAGAACCCAAACAAAGGCCTTGCTAAAACCGTCAAACACACGAGCGGCGGGCGTCCAGTGCAAAATGAGAATGGCGAACGCAAGTTGAATGCCCAATGCCTTGAAAACCAACCCCCAACGAATAGCCTTGCGGTCGGAACTGAGCAACCACGACAAGGAAATCAACACAAAGAGTCCGAGCAAGCCGCGAAACAAATGAGACCATTCCCAGCGCTCAGCGGCTTTGAAGCCCACGCCCAAAGCCGCGTTGAGGTCGACGGAAGAGTTCTCGAAACCCGACATCAAGCGGATTCTCGGCGGTCGAGTTCGTCTCTAAGCCTTGCCGCGAGTTCGTAGTCTTCGTTGGTTACCGCGGCTTCGAGCAATTCGCGAAGGCGTTCTATGGTTTCCATAGACCAGCGCTCGGCTTGGGTCGGCGGCTCTTCGATGTCTGAAAGCGAATCGTCGGTGGTGCCCGCCTCCGTTTCGTTCCCACCTGCGTATTCGTCCATAATAACCCCCGCCTTGTCGAGAATGGAACGCTCGGTGTAAATCGGGCAATCGAGGCGAGCCGCCAAAGCCACAGCGTCTGAGGTACGCGCGTCTAAGGCCACGTTTTTGCCGTGGTCGTCTTCGCAGAGAAGGTTGGCATGGAAAACCCCTTCGCGCAAATCGTGGATGTACACCTCGACCAGGCGAATGGAGAAGGCCTTGGCGAAGCTCGCGAACAAATCGTGGGTAAGCGGACGCGGTGGATCGATCGAGCGCTCGAGAGCTATGGCAATGCTCTGCGCCTCAAAAGCACCGATGATAATAGGCAGGCTTCTACCGCCGTTTTCTTCGCCCAAGATCAAGGCATATGCACCCGATTGAGTCTGGCTGTAAGACAGACCCTTCACTGTAAGTCTTACTTTGGCCATGGATTATTAATGCCCGGTCTTGAATGCCCGAACCGCTTCGGTGAGCTTGGGGATGACTTCAAAAGCATCGCCTACCACGCCGTAATCTGCCGCTTTGAAGAAAGGGGCTTCCGGGTCTGAGTTAATCACCACGATGGTCTTGGATCCGCTGACCCCTGCCAAATGCTGAATGGCTCCCGAGATGCCGACCGCGATGTACAAATTGGGGTTGATTGCAATGCCCGTTTGCCCGACGTGCTCGCTGTGAGGCCTCCAGTGCATATCCGAAACCGGCTTGGAACAGGCCGTGCCCGCACCGAGAACGCCGGCGAGTTCTTCGAGCATTTTCCAGTTTTCGGGGGCCTTGAGTCCTCGGCCGCCAGAGACGACGATTTCGGCTTCGGGAAGTGCAATGGTGCCTGTGGAACGTTCGACGGATACCTGCACGGTTTTGGCATCTGAACCCGAGACGGCAGAGGTCTCGACCGAAACCTCGACCGGGTGTTCAATCAAGCCGATTCCATTGGGCACAATGCTCAAAACATGCTTCTGCGACTTGCTTTCGAAGCTTGAAAAACCCTTGCCCGAAAAAGCTCCGCGCTTCACGCGCAGCGGGGCGACCGAAGACGGCAACTCGACACACTGGGTGATGAGCGCCGCAGATATGTGGACGGAGACCAAAGGAGCCAAAGATTTGCCGTTAAAGGATCCCGAAATCACGACAGCCCCCGCACCCAATCGCTCGGCCTCGGCGGCTAAGGCACCCGCAAAGCGATGCGCCTCAAACACATTAAAAGAAGTGTCGTTCAGGTGAACCACTTTCGAAATCCCGTATCGCCCCAAAGCCTTGAGGTCGTCGGAGCAGGGTCCGAAGACCAATGCGATCGACTCGACGCCCATTTCGCGGCCTACGGCAGAGGCATAGCCCGCAGCTTCAAAGGTGGCCTTCTTGAAATGACCTTCCCATGTTTCGGCAAAAACGACAACCGACATAGTTCGATTCTTTAGTGTTAATTAAATGACCTTGGCATTCTCGTGCAACCGGCGAACCAGCTCGCCCATATCGTCGGGGGAGACCATGACGCAGGCTTGCTTGCCGATGGGCTTTTCGAACGAAACCGCGCGGGTTCTCTCTTGACCCGAAGATTGGGCCGGGCGAACCACCAACGGCTTGGTGCGCGCGGTCATAATTCCGCGCATGTTGGGAATGCGGAGGTCTTTTTCTTCGACCAAACCTTTTTGCCCTGCGACAACCATGGGAAAAGCCGCGCTCAATTTTTCGCGCCCCCCGTCGATTTCACGGATGAGTTCAGCCTGAGTTCCTTGAACTTCCATCCCCACGCATCCATTCACAAAAGGCCATTCGAGCAGTGCGGCCAACATGCCCGGCACTTGTCCTCCGTTGTAGTCGATCGACTCTCGACCTGCGAGAACCAAGTCGTAGGAATTTTCGCGAACGAGCGAAGCCAGCTCAGAGGCTACCGCAAAGCCATCGGTCGGGTCGAGATCAATGCGGATGGCATCGTCGGCCCCGATGGCCAAGGCCTTGCGAATGGTGGGTTCGGCAGTAGCGGGGCCCACGTGAACCACGGTAACCGTTCCGCCCTGCTGTTCTTTGATCCAAAGGGCTCGGGTCAGCGAAAACTCGTCGTACGGGTTGATGACAAATTGAACCCCTTGCGGATCGAAGGCGCTGCCGTCGGGGGTGAATTGAATTTTTGACGTCGTGTCGGGGACGTTGCTGATGCAAACGAGAACCTTCATCAAGTGTGATCTGGGGTTTAACCAATCGGCTCCTCGGAGCGAATTGCGCGAAGATAAGACGCGTTCGCCCTATCGCTATGGAACAACGCCCCCGGCCTTGTGTTCGAGCAGGGCAGAAAAAAGCCGAATACCGCCTTTTTTAGCGAGACGAGAGGCGAAGTATCTTTCAGCCCATTCTTGATTTTTCACAAATGATTCGCCTGAATAAAATTTTCCTGTTGCTCTGCCTCGCCCTCGCCACAGCGGCCAAAGCACAAGAAACCAGCCGAAAAACGCGCTCGAACGAGGCCTTTGAGCACCTGAGCGTCTGCGGTGCGTTCAAGGTCTTTTTGCGCCAAGGGGGCAGTGCCGAAGTCGTTGTTGTGGCCTCGGGCAAACAGCACGAAGGGGTTACCGTCGAAAATGTTTCAGGCCACTTGAGGATTTGCACCTCTGGCTCGGGCTGGAATGCCCCCGAAACCGAAGTGTACATTACCGCAACCTCAGAATTGAAATCGATCGAAATCGAAGGCGCGGTTGAGCTGCGCACCAGCAACACGCTTTCTGCCCCCGAGTTTCGAATTGGCTGCAGCGGATCTTCTCAAATCGTCTTTTTAGCCGAGGTGGAGAATCTGGTACTCAAGTGCAGCGGTTCGTCATCAGCGGTTTTGAAGGGTCGGAACAGGAATTTGGCAAGTGAATTGTCGGGTGCCTCGGCACTGAATGCAGCGAATCTTCAATGCGACCGGGCCACGGTGATTCAATCGGGCGCTTCGAACGCAAAAATGCGCGTGATCGAGAAAATCGATGCGCGACTGAGCGGAGCTTCCGTACTCGAACTCATCGGCAAACCCGAGGAAACCGTCGAAGAAACAACCGGGGCCGCGGAATTGAGATACCTATAAAAAACACCCAATGGAACCAAATATTCTCGAACGAGCGCAGCGATGGCTCGACGGGCCGTTTGACGAGGACGTCAAAAGTGAGATTCGCTCGTGGATGGCAAACGATCCCAAGGCCTTGACCGATGCCTTTTATACCGATCTCGATTTTGGCACCGGCGGCCTGCGCGGGGTGATGGGCACCGGCTCGAACCGAGTGAATCGCTACACTTTGGGCATGGCGACCCAGGGACTTTCCAACTACCTGAGGGCAAATAATTCAGGAGCGCTCAAAGTCGCGATCAGCCACGACTGCAGACACAACAGCCGCGCTTTTGCCGAACAGACCGCTGAAATTTTGGCGGCCAACGACATCGATGCCTATCTATTTCCCGATCTGCGCCCCACTCCCCTTCTGTCGTTTGCCATTCGCGAACTCGGCTGCGACGCGGGAATCATGATTACCGCTTCTCATAATCCCGCCGAATACAATGGCTATAAAGTCTACGGTTCTGATGGCGGACAGTTGGTGCCTCCACACGACAAAGGGGTCATCGCCGAAGTTCGCCGAGTGAGCCCCGCGGACATTCGCAGCGCGGGAGGCAAGGGAAAAGTGTTCGAAATTGGCCCCGAAGTGGAGCGGTCGTACCTGGACAAGCTCCGCGCTCTTTCTCTCGGAGATACGGGCAAAAAGGGTTTTAAGGTAGTTTTTACCTCGCTGCACGGCACAGGCATTACGCTCTTGCCGAAAGCACTCGAAGAAAGCGGTTTCGACCAAGTCTTGATCGTCCAATCTCAAGCCCAACCCGACGGGGCATTCCCGACCGTTGAGAGCCCAAACCCCGAAGAAGCGGGCGCATTGGCCGAGGCCGTTCTCTTGGCCGAAGAACAAGCCGCAGACTTGGTGATTGGCACAGACCCCGATGCCGATCGGGTAGGCCTCGCAGTACGCGATTTCTCGGGAAAAATGAGGCTTTTGAACGGAAACGAATCGGCCGCGGTTTTGATCGACTACCTGCTGTCGGAATTGCGAAAAACAGGCGGGCTCGAAAATGCATTTATCGCCTCGACGGTGGTCACTACGCGCTTGCTCTTGGCCATTGCCAAAGAGTACGGCGTTGATTGTTTTGAGGTGTTGACCGGTTTTAAGTGGATTGCTGAGTTAATTCGCAAAAACGAAGGTGTCAAGCGCTTTATCGGCGGTGGTGAAGAGAGCTACGGCTATTTGATCGGCGATTTTGTTCGAGACAAAGACGCGGTCGGTTCTTCGGTGTTTCTTGCTGAAGTGGCAGCGAAGGCACGGGCCGAAGGCTCTAGTTTTTACGGAAGATTGGTCGATCTCTGGCTCAAGCATGGGATGTATCTCGAGACGGGCCGTTCGCTCACGCTAAAAGGTCAAAGTGGAGCCGCTGAAATCGAACTCATGATGAACCGCATCCGCACCCGGCCTCCCCTCGAATTGGGTGGCTCGCGGGTGGTCGAAATAAGGGACTACCTGAGCGGAAAGGCTTCGAAACCCGATGGCTCCGGCAAGCGAGATCTCGGCTTGCCTTCGTCGAACGTCATTCAACTCTTGACCGAAGACGACAGCATCCTTACCGCCCGGCCCTCGGGCACTGAACCAAAGATTAAATTCTACCTCGGGTTGAGAGGCGAACTCGGTTCGAAAGCAGAGGTGGAATCGGTGCGTTCGGCCTTGCTGCAAAGGGGCCGTGAGATACTCGATCGCATGACCCGCACCCAAGACTCGTGAACAGGAGTGTTCTGATCTGGGCTTGTGTGTTTTTGGCGCTGGTCGCTTATGCCGCGGGGCTCTGGATCGACCCCATGGACATCGACTCGGCTCAGTATGCCTCTTTGAGTCGAGAAATGGCCGATTCCGGGGGGTATCTGATGGTGAAGCTGCGCGGAAACGACTACCTCGACAAACCTCCCCTGCTCTTTTGGGTCTCTGCCGCCAGCTTCGAACTCTTTGGAGTTTCGAATCCGAGTTTTAAATGGATTCCGTTGCTGTCGGCTTTTTTTGCGGTCTATGCCACCTACAGGCTCGGGCGTCTGCTCTACGGAGAGCGAACCGGGCGCTATGCCGCATTGATGCTGGGCACGTGTCAAGCGTGGTTTCTCTTTACCCTCGACTTGCGCACCGATACTTTGTTGAGCGCTTGGGTGATTGGCTCGGTGTGGAAACTGGCGGAATACAAAGCAAAAGGCAAGACTGCAGACGCTCTTTTGGGCGGACTTTTCGCAGGGCTCGCCATGCTCTCGAAGGGCCCTCTGGGTTTGATGATCCCCGTCCTCGCGCTCGGGGGGAGCATTCTTCTCGAACGCGATTTTAAAACCCTCCTCAAGCCGGCGTGGTATTTCTCGATCGCCTTGGCTTTTGTGGTACTCATACCGATGGCATGGGGGCTTTACAGGCAGTTCGACTTGAATCCCGACCAAGTCGTTCTGATGCCCACGCCCAAGGGTCTCGAAGAACGAACCGGCGTTTCAGGGCTCCGCTTCTTTTTTTGGGAACAAAGTTTTGGACGGATCTCGGGAGAAAATGCTTGGAAAGACAACTCAGGCCCCTTCTTTTTTGTCCACAACTTTCTTTGGGCCTTTATGCCGTGGAGCCTGTTCGCCACCATCGCGCTGTTTTGGAAGTTTTTGCGCGAAGTCTCGGCTTTTCGGCGAGGCGAGTCGGGAGACTGGCTGGCATGGAGCGGATTCGTTTTCCCCTTTTTGGCCTTGAGCGCTTCTCAATACAAATTGCCGCACTACATTTTTCCGCTCTTCCCCTTTGCCGCACTTTTCACCGCGCAATACTTCGCCCATTTCGCTCAAAAGAGTTCTGCGGGCAGAAGTTGGCAAACCGCTTTGGCCGTGCTGCCGATTGGCGTTTCGGCCGCGCTTTCGGGCGTGCTGTTGTTCTGGGTCTTCAGGGGACCTATACCCGTATTCGGCCTAGCCCTGGCGGCTTTCGGCCTTTCGATGGCCGCTCTTTTTCAGGTGAAGGGTTCAGAGCGCTGGATTCTCGGCTGCGCACTGTCTTCGGTGGGAGTGAACCTCGTGCTCAACCTCCACTTTTATCCGCGATTGCTCCAATATCAAGCGGGAACACAGCTGGCCAAGCGATTGACCGCCTTGGGAGCCGATGCAACGAACACCGCTTATTTGGCGGTTCACGCCTATTCCTTCGACTTTGAAATGAAATCGGCCATTGCCGTGAGGCCCGAACTGAGCGATTTAAAAACTCGAGATCGATTTGTGGTGGTCGATTCAAAGGGCCTTCAGAGCATGCGCGAAGCAGGGGTCCAACTCGGGCAAACCATCGAAATGCCCAATTATCCGGCCACCCGATTGAGCGGCGATTTTCTAAACCCTCGCACGCGCGCGGGTGCAGTCGATCGCTGGTATGGAGTCGAGATAGTCGGCCTGCCGGAGCTTTGAGCTGCAAGTCGGCGAGCCGACGCTCTAATCCGTTGAAACTGCCGACTTTTGAAACAAACTGATCCACCATGACTGCACCCGCGCTTAAGAGCTTTTTTATAATTCTCACCATCCTCGCATTGTCTTCGTGCCGCAACCCTCAAGAGCCGGCGAGCTCGGTTTGGCAAACCTCCGTGCATCGAGCCGAGTTGATCATCAGCGATAGCTTGAGCATTCCGTTTGAAGTGTCTTGGGAGACTGAATCCGATACGGTCTTAAACATTTTTAATGGCCAAGAGCGCATCCGAGTTACCGACATCCGACGAGCCGGAGACAGCCTGTTGCTCCGCATGCCCGTATTTCAGTCGTACTTCAAAATTGCGCCGAACAAAACGGGATTCGCGGGACATTGGTACGATCCCGATCGCGAGGGTCGCTATCGCATACCGGTTCGCTTCTCGATCTCTGAAAATACGCGATTCGACAAGGTGAAAGACCCGGGCTTCAGCATCAACAAAAAGTGGATGGTCACTTTTGACCCTTCGGGAGAAAAACCGCGCAAGGGCTTGGGTGAATTCTCTCAAGAAAACGGCATCGCCACGGGCAGCATCCTCACCGAAAGCGGCGACTATCGCTATCTGGTCGGCTCGATAGACGGAAGTCGAGTTCAGCTCAGCACCTTCGACGGGGTGCATGCATATCTGTTTCGCGGAAGACTCGTGGAGACCGATCGAATTGAAGGGACGTTTTATTCGGGAAATCATCATTCCAAACCCTTTAACGCGGTTCGCGATGACTCGTTCACCCTGGGCATGGCCGATTCGCTTTCGAAGATCACTGCCGATCGATTTGATTTTAAGTTTGTTACCTTAACAGGCGACACTTTGAGCTCTTCAGACCCTCGTTTTAAGGACAAGGTGGTGATCGCACAGATTATGGGTTCATGGTGCCCGAATTGCATGGACGAAACCCGGTTTTTCAACGAGCTCTACGACCGCTATTCCAGCCGTGGACTCGAAATTGTCGGGCTGGCCTTCGAACGCTCAAACGAACTTGAAAAAGCCAGACCCGCTCTGCAAAAAATGATCGACGACTTGGAAATCAAATACCCCGTTCTGCACGCGGGGAGCACGGCTGAAATCGCAGAAAAAATGCCTCAAATTCAGCCTTTTAGAGGATACCCCACTTCGATTTTTATCGACAGAGAAGGAAACGTTCGAAAAGTGCATGCGGGTTTTAGCGGGCCGGGAACCAGTCTGTACCGCGAATATGCGGAGTCGACCGACCGCTTTGTTTCTCAATTGCTGGCCGAGTGAAAAAGAACTCCGAAAACCCCATAATCCGCGAGGAGCATCGCAAGCTCGCAAAGCAAATCAAGAGGAGAGCTCCGGCCGATTTAGACGATCGAATTCACCGCCTGCACCACGAGGCCTTTGCCCGGATTGATTGTCTCGAATGCGCCAACTGCTGTAAAACGACCGGGCCACTCTGGATCGACAAAGATGTCGAACGGGTTTCAAAGAGACTGAAAATGAAACCTATAGACTTCGAATCGCGCTATTTGCGCCGAGACGAAGACGGCGATCTGGTGTTAAAGCAGCTGCCGTGTGTTTTTCTGGGCGCCGATCACCGTTGCTCGATTTACGACGACCGCCCCAAAGCCTGCCGGGAGTATCCGCACACCGACCGGAGAAGACAAGCGCAGATTGTCGATATCAGCCTAAAAAATACAGCGATTTGCCCGGCTGTTTCTCAGATTTTCGATCGGTTGCACGAACAGCTCATCGGGGGGCTCTAGTGAGCCGAGTCGTGGTGTTCGATTCACTTCGGTCATTTTTTCGCATTTTCGGAGCTTCTTGTGCTTGGCTTCGCGTTCTATAGCCTCAACTATTCATCATCATTCAAACGATCAAAATGGACACTTCAACCCCCGTCGGTCAAGCGCTTAAACGCAGCCGCAATAGCCTAATAATCAAAGGCGCGTTTTGGATTCTCATCGGTTTGCTGGCCCTCATTTTCAGCAGAACGGTCACCGACTGGATGGTTCGGCTTTTTGGGGTACTCGCAATCGTTTCGGCCATCGCCGGATTCGCAGCCTGGTGGCCGGCGCGTTCAGAAAAAGTGTCTCGCAGCCTTCTGTTTCAGGCCTTGATAGACCTCGCCATCGGTGCGGTACTGCTGCTGTATCCGCGGGCAACGGACATCATCGGCATTGTGGTCGGGATCTGGTTGTGCCTGCACTCTTTTTCGGAAATCGAAGCCGGTTTCAAGCTCCGAAAAATGGGAAGTACCGGACGGGGTCGCTTTGCCTTGGGGGCGCTCTTGCTCGTGCTCGGTGTGGTGATTGCACTCAACCCGGGCCTGGTGCTTCAATCGCTGACTTGGATGATCGCGCTCGGGCTAATTGGGCTGGGGGCGGCGCTCGTTTTTCTCGGCAGCCGAATGGGAAGGGCGATCGAGAAGTTTCGTCAATCGGCGTAGAGCAAATAGCGCCTGCGCTTTTCTTTGAATTCTGCGATTTCGGGCTTCCATCTCCGCGCCAAATCCTCGGCATCGGCGCCCGCAATAATGGCCAAGCGAAGCTCGTCGGTACCGGCCAGCTTGTCGAAATAACTATTAAAAAATCGGTCTTTGTGGGGGCATTGTCGATACGCGTCCACGAGCCAGAACCAGTAAATCGATCGGTGGATGCTGAGGTAGGCCTCTGAAAATGCCCGCAAATCGGCGCCTTGACAGGTCTCGCCCAAATGCGGAGGACTGGGTGCCTCTTTTCGCTTTTTTGGTTTGAACTCAAAACCTTGGGGTTCCATCCAAGGAGCGCCGACCACCTGAAATGGATAGTCGGTGCCCCGGCCAATGCTTACGTCGGTGCCCTCAAAAAAGCAGAGCGATGGGTACAGGCGTATGGCTTGGTCGTTGGGCAAATTCGGAGAAGGCTGCACGGGGAGCGAATACGGCCGTGAATGCGTCCAGCCCTCGCAGCGAACCACTTTGAGTTCTAAGCGGTCTGAATTCTTGAGCCAACGCTCGCTCAAAGCCATGGAGGCGTACTCTCCGAGGGTCAGGCCGTGGGCTACGGGCACAGGGTGAAGGCCGACGAAGCTCTCGAATCCGGGTTTCAGGATGGGCCCGTCTATAAGATCTCCATTGGGGTTGGGACGATCGAGGATCAAAACGGGGATGCCCTGTTCGGCGCAGGCTTCGAGCATATAGCTGAGCGTGGAAACATAGGTGTAAAAGCGAGTGCCGACATCTTGCAAATCAAACACCATCAGTTCGATGCCCTTCAGCTGCTCTGCAGTTGGGCGCTTGTTGACGCCGTAGAGCGAGACAATGGGCAATCCCGAAGAGCGGTCAAAATCGTCTGAAACTTCTTCGCCCGCCGCAGCCTTGGCGCGAAAGCCATGTTCGGGAGAAAAAACGCGCTCGACCGTGGCTCCATTTTGGATCAAAAAGTCCAAGACATGCATCTCGTCGACCACCGAAGCCTGATTGGCCACCAAGCCGAGCTTTTTGCCTTCGACCCAGTCGGAATAGGCCTCGAATCGGGCTGCGCCGACCCGCATGGGCACAGTGCGCGCAGAGCTTTCGGGAGGCGCGGTCTCGCCGACAATCGCCTTGCGACTTTTGCACGAAGCCAAGACTGCAAGCACCAAGAGCAGCGCAAAAGCGCGGCTGGGCTGAGGCCTATCTTTAACCCCGAGCACCGGGTGCGAAAAGGCGCGAATCGGGCGAAAATATGCGGTTTGAGGCATTCTTTGCAGCTCGTTTGTCGAGCGGGGGCAATAATACGGTTTCGGGGCGTGCGGAGCGTATCGGCACTGCGGCTTTGGCCTTGGCCTTGGTGGTGATGCTGATATCGCTGGCGACGGGATTGGGGCTTCAACGCGAAATCGCGGCAAAAATTACAGGCTTTGGAGGAGATCTCAGCGTGGTCGACTATCCAAAGAGCGACGAAAATGCAGAACCTGTGTCGTGGAGCGACGAACTCGTTGAAGCGCTCAAAGCCCATCCTTCGATAGAGCGCTTCCAACCATCGGCGCGCAAACAGGGCCTGCTCAAAACCAACCGAGATTTTGAGGGGGTGCTCTTAAAGGGCATCGATTCGCTCTACGACACCCAATTCATCGAGCGCTATTTGGTCGACGGTAAGATCCCCACTTTTACAGACTCGACCTACAACGATAGCATTTTACTGAGCAAAGCCCTGAGCAAGAGGCTCATACTTGGCATCGACAGCGGTTTCTCGGTCTTCTTCATCCGGCAACCTCCCGACCCGCCTTTGATTCGGAATTTTTGGGTGAGCGGCATTTACTCGACGGGGATGGAAGAAATCGACTCGAAGTTTATCATTGCCGATCTCAAGCACCTCAGGCGCTTGAACAAGTGGAGCGACGATCAGTCGGGCGAAATAGAAATCGCGCTCCGCGAGGGCTCGGATGTGGCCCAAGTCGCCGATGAATTGCTGGGGCTGCTGCCCTCCGAAACCGACGTTTGGACCGCGCGCGACCGGCACTTGCCCGTGTTTCAATGGCTTGACTTGTTTGATTTGAATATTTACATCATCGTGTTGATTATGACCCTCGTCGGCTTGATCAACACCTTGACTGCCCTGTTGATTTTTATGCTCGAGCGCAAGCGCAGCATTGGTTTGCTCTTGGCGCTGGGGGCGAATCGATCTCAGATTGCCGGCGCATTTCGTCGGCACGCACTGCGCATGGTCGGTCGAGGAATGGCGATAGGCAACGCGGTCGCGCTCGGGCTGTGCGCCCTTCAGTGGCAATTCCGCTGGGCGAAACTCGACCCTGAGATTTATTACGTAGACGCGGTGCCCATTGTCTTCGCACCATGGCACATCCTCGGTTTGAATGTGCTGATTTTTGTCGTCGCTTATTTGAGCCTTACCCTGCCTTTGCGGAGTTTTGTGCGCATCCCTCCTGTCGAAGCACTCAAGGCCTTCTGAGTCCGCACGTTTGAGCATCATTCACAACAATAAGCATCTCGGCTTTGCGCAATCGCCTCTTTCGGGTGGAAAGCAACCCAAAGAGCCCGGTTCAAGGCCGAAAACCATCGCTAACTTTATCACCTCATTGAATTAAAGCATGCCTGCAGCCAACGTACATCCAAACATTCTCACGACCATCGGCAACACCCCGCTGATCAAGCTCAACAAGATCGCAGCCGAAATAGACGCCGAGGTCTGGGCCAAAGTGGAATACTTCAACCCCGGGCACAGCGTCAAAGACCGCATGGCGCTCAAAATGGTCGAAGATGCCGAGCGCGACGGGCGCTTAAAACCGGGGGGAACCATTATTGAATGTACCAGCGGCAACACGGGTATGGGTTTGGCTTTGGCGGCTGTGGTGAAAGGATACAAGTTGATTTGCACCTTGAGCGACAAACAGAGCAAGGAAAAAATGGACATCCTTCGCGCCATGGGTGCCGAAGTTTATGTCTGCCCCACTGCGGTTCCGCCCGATCATCCCGACAGCTATTATTCGGTAGCGCGCAGGCTAAACGCAGAGATTCCCAATAGTTTCTTCCCCAACCAGTACGACAATCTCAGCAACACCGCGGCACATTTCGAAACCACGGGGCCCGAAATCTGGGAACAAACCGAAGGCCGCATTACGCACTTCGTGGTCGGAGTGGGCACCGGAGGCACCATTAGCGGAGTGGGTCGCTACTTGAAAGAGCGGAATCCGAACATCGAAATTATTGGTGTGGATACCTACGGTTCGGTGTTCAAGAAATATCACGAAACGGGCGAGTTCGACGAAAACGAAATCTACGCCTACATCACTGAAGGAATAGGCGAAGACATCTTGCCAAAGAATGTCGACTTTTCGGTAATCGATGTCTTCGAAAAAGTAACCGACCGCGACGGTGCCTTGGCATGCCGGGAACTCGCCCGAAAAGAAGGTCTGTTTTTGGGATATTCGTGCGGCTCGGCTTTTCAGGGGCTTCGTCAACTCAAGCATCGCTTCAAAAAGGGCGATGTGGTGGTGGTGCTCTTTCACGACCACGGCAGCCGCTATGTGGGCAAAGTCTACAACGACGATTGGATGCGCGATCGCGGCTTTATCCATCCGAACAACCGCTTGGCGAAAGACTTTGCAGATGCGCATCGCGGTCTCAAACTCGTGACCATTGGCAGCGGCGAACCCGTGGGAAATGCCATTGCCCTGATGCGCCGTTACGGCATTTCGCAACTGCCCGTGGTCAAAGACGGCAGCTTTGCGGGCTCTCTCGACGACGCGGGCTTGTTAATGGCCCTGAGCTCAGATTCTGATCTCTTTCAAAAGCGATGCGAGGAGGTGATGAACAGCCCCTTCCCCGTAGTGGGCCCCATGGCAGACACCGAAGAAATTGTTCGACTCTTCGACAAACAAACCCATGCCGTTTTGGTAGAACTCGGCGGGGGAGATTTCCACATCATCACGCGTCAAGACCTGATCGGCGCGCTGAGTTAATCGACCCGATCGAGAGAGACGCTCATGCTTTGCGGAACCCCGACCAACAGGAATCCCGAGCGCATTGTAAGCCTGGTGCCCTCGATTACCGAGTGGCTTTGGGCACTTGAGCTCGAAAACCGCGTGGTGGGGATTACGAGGTTCTGCGTTCGTCCACCCGAATGGAGACGCTCCAAGGCGAGCATCGGCGGAACCAAAGATGTCCGCATCGCCGATGTGCTTCGCCTAAAGCCCGATCTGGTCCTGGCAAATCGAGAAGAAAACACCCTCGAAGCGGTTCGCGAGCTAACGCACTTCTCGGCGGTTTATCTCTCAGAAATTCATGATTTGCCCTCGGCGGTCGCAGATCTTTTGGCCATCGGATCGCTTTGCGGACAGGCTCATTTGGCCGAACAAAAATGCTCGGAAATCGAAGAAAACTGGAGGAGCAGAACGCGGGAGACCCAGCGGTTGCGCTGCGTTTATTTGATTTGGAAAAACCCCTGGATGGCCGCGGGTTCGGGCACATTTATCGACGCCAACCTCAAGAGCCTCGGGTTGATCAATGTGGTTCAAGACGAACGATATCCGACTCTTTCCATCGATCAAATCGCCCGGTTGAATCCCGATCGAATTTTGTTGTCTTCAGAACCATATCCGTTTGGTTCAAAAGAAGAGATCGAGCTCTCCAAAATCTTTCAGGGCGTATGCATTCAAAGGGTCGACGGCGAGCGCTTTTCGTGGTACGGAGCCCGCATGCTCGATTCCGGTCCTTGGTTTTAAAAAATCTGAACCCCGCTCTGACTTTGAATGGTCATTCTAGAGTTTGGGTTTGGGGATGTCGGCTTTGACGCGCTCTTCGAGCAGCTCTTGCTGGAATGCCCTCAGCAAAATATTCTCGATCAGGCGATCTTCGTCGTCTTCGTCGGGCCGATAAGGTTTCTTGAGATCGATGTCGTAGTACGAAGCCGTGGCACCATACCAAAAAGCCGTCCATCCACTTCGGTATTCTTTGAGTAAATCGTAAGGCGTCGTCGAGGTTTCTCGGTATACCAGCTTGCACAAAATTTGACCCTCGGTGCGCGTGAGCTTTCTGAGCTCGGGTTCAAAAGTCTGTTCGAGGTAATCTTGAAACTCGCGCACGTACTTCTTGCGATCTCTCTTGCGCTTGATTCGCGAGAGTCGCGCATTGAGGGTGTCGAGTTGAGTGCCCGCGAGCACAGCATATGGATAGACCTTCATCACCTTGCGCTTGAGCAAAAAATAACGCCGGCGCGCCTCGTCGGTATTGAAACTCGGAGAAGCAATCAGCAATACTTCGTCGAGAACCACCAAGGGAATGGTGTCTCTGTCGATAATCATGGCTTGCGTAATCGCGCGGTCTTTGTTCTTTCGGATGTAGTCAAAAACAGAATCGGAGGCCGAAACCAGACTGTCTTTGCTCGGTTGTGCCGAGAGCGAACCAATCGCGCACAGGGCGGCGAAACACACCGAAAATACCTTCAAGACAAAGCCCCTCTTTTGGTTCTCCACATCGATTCGGAATGTAGCGGTTTTTGCACCGCATCTGTTTTTTGAACCCGAGGCGATAGAGCATTTTGAAGCTCGTTTACCACCAAACAGGCGGCGATTTCTTCGATTTCGTCGGGCTTGTTCTCGAGAACTTCAGGGCTGAAGTAGGTCTCTACAAAATGGGTGTTGAAATCGCCCGAACGAAAAGCGGCATGGTCGATCGCGAAGGCTCCAAAACTCAAGGTGGTTTCGACCCCCGCAATTCGGTACTCTCTGATGGCTCGGAGCATGCGCTCGATGGCCTCATCTCGGGTGGCCGCGTGCACGCTGAGCTTGGCGATCATGGGGTCGTAGTGCACCGGCACCTGCATGCCCGGTTCAAAACCGTCGTCGACGCGTATTCCGGGGCCGTCGGGGCGGACGTATTCTTCGAGCCGACCGATGTCGGGCAGAAAACCCGTTGCGGGGTTCTCGGCATAGACCCGAAGCTCGATCGAGTGGCCTCGAATCGAGAGATCGCCCTGTGAAAATGAAAGCGGTTTTCCTTCTGCCACGCGAATTTGCTCTCGAACCAGATCGACTCCGGTAATCCACTCCGTTACCGGGTGCTCCACTTGAAGCCGGGTATTCATTTCGAGAAAGTAGAACTTGTGGTCTGCATCAAAAATGAACTCGACCGTTCCCGCACCGCGATAATTGCAAGAGCGCGCCACATCGACGGCGGCTTGACCCATTTGAGCCCTGAGTTCGGGGGTGAGAACCACCGAGGGAGCTTCTTCGATCACCTTTTGATGGCGTCGTTGAATGGAGCACTCACGCTCAAACAAGTGCACCACTCCGCCGTGGTTGTCGGCCAAGACCTGAATCTCGACGTGTCTTGGAGAGCTGACATACTTCTCGACAAAGACCGATCCGTTTCCGAAGGCCGAAGTGGCTTCGCTTACGGCCAACTGCATTTGTTCGCGGAAATCTTCTCGGCGGTGCACAATGCGCATCCCCTTACCTCCGCCGCCCGCGGCTGCCTTGATCAAAACGGGAAAACCGATATCGCGAATCAGCGCCTCGGCTTCGTCTATGTTGTGCACTGCGCCGGGTGTGCCCGGAACCAAGGGAACGCCAAATCGCGATGCCGCCTCTTTGGCCGACAATTTATCGCCCATGGTCCGAATGGCCTCGGGGGTGGGGCCGATAAAGATCAAGCCGGCCGCCTCTACCTTTTCGGCGAATTCAGCATTCTCGCTCAAAAAGCCATAACCCGGGTGAATCGCGTCCGCGCCTGCGCTCAATGCCACCTCGACGATGGTGTCCATCCGCAGGTACGATTCCGACGATGCCGCCTTTCCGATGCGGTACGCCTTGTCTGCGAATCGGACAAAGGGCGCTTCGCGGTCGGCATCTGAATAAACAGCAACCGTCTCAATTCCCATTTCGCGTGCGGTGCGCATCACTCTGAGTGCGATTTCGCCCCGATTGGCGACCAAGAGACTTCGAATTTCCATGTGTAGAGTTCCGGGCTGGTTGAATTGTAGATTTCAAAAGTAAGCCGAGCGCGGGCTCAGCGAAAAAGGGTCGAAACTGTTAAATAAGCGGCGAATACCTGCAGACTCGAGGAGTGAATGAATTAAGAACTTAACTTTGATTTTTAACTCAATTTTAGAGGTGAATCATCTCCTTTGATTGGGTCATTCGAGGAATTTCGCATTAGAAGAACACGTTCACTCCAGAAACGCACAGCGCACGGATGAAGTATTTCACACATCTGTTGAAAATTGCAAGCCGGAGCACAGCCGGCACTCGGGTGCGGCAGGCGCTGTCGGTCTTGGGCTTGAACGCTCTGCTTGCTCTGAGCGTTTCCGGGCAGAATCCGTGGCAGGACGTTTCTCCAAACGCCGACTGGACTTTTCCCGACCACAGCCAACTCAGCGACTACCGCGCACTGGCACTCGATTTGCCCGTATTTGAACAACAAATGACCAACCCTCCAACGGGCGGTCGAACGGTCGTTCTTCTTCCGAGGCCTGACCAGCAGGGCTTTGACAGTTGTACGGTGTATGAGGACCCGGTGCTGCCCCCGGGGCTGGCTCAAAAGTATCCGACCATCAAAACCTATTCGGGGTATTTGAACCGGGACCCTTCCGTCTTGGTGCGCATCGACCTCGGCCCTCGCGGAATGCACGCCATGGTTTTTGGCAACGGAGAGCACTGGTTTGTCGATCCGGCGCTCGAAGGGGGGGCATCGTATTACGCATCCTACGACAAGAGTTCGGCCAAACCGTATTACAACTTTACCTGCCATTTAACGGGGCCAATCGAATTTCCGAGTTCGAGCAAGTCTCTGCATCGCAAAACGAGCATCATTGCTCCCGAGGGTTTGCACACTTACAGGCTGGCCGTATCGACCACCGGCGAATACGGCAACTTCCACGGGGGCAGCATTCCCGCTATTCTGTCGGCCATAGTCACCACGGTACACAGGGTAAATGGCATTTATGCTCGCGATCTTTCAATCAAGTTCATCTTGGCAGAAAAGAACGACACTCTGCTCTTTTCAGACCCAGTGACCGATCCGTTCACAAACTTCGACCCATTTGCCTTAGTCGTTGAAAATCAGGTACTCATCGACTCTTTGCTCGGAGACACCGCCTACGATATCGGGCATAATTTTGGAACGGGTTCAGGGGGTTATGCTCCCGGACTGACGTGTACGGCCGGATCGAAAGCCGGTGGGGTTACAGGTGGCCCCACGCCCGTAGGAGACGCTTTTGACGTCGATTATGTAGCGCATGAAATTGGCCATCAGTTTGGTGCAAACCACACTCAAAACAATCCCTGCAATCGAGTGGCTTCGTCTGCCTACGAGCCCGGAAGTGCGAGCACGATTATGGGATATGCGGGTATTTGCCCTCCCAATCTCCAGACTTATTCGGATGCGTACTTCCACATACACAGCATTGGAGAGATCAAACAGTACATCTCCAACGGACCCGGAGCATTTTGCGTCCCCCTGGACACGAACGCGAACACCGCGCCGAGCGTGAGCGTGCCTTCCTCCGGTTTTTACATTCCCCATTCGACCCCGTTCAAGCTCGAAGGTTCTGCGACCGATTTGCAGGGAGATGCGTTGAGTTATTGCTGGGAACAGTTTAATCTAGGGCCTGCGGGAGCTCCGAGCAACCCATCGGGCAATGCGCCGATCTTTAGAAGTTTGCTGCCCGTTTCAAACCCCGAACGCGTTTTTCCGAGAATGCCGAGCTTGCTCGGAAGCCCTGCTGTTGTGGGAGAACAACTGCCCGAATACACCCGATCGATGCGATTTCGCTTGGTCGTTCGCGACAATGCCTTACCCGCGGGAGCCGTGAGTTTCGGTCAAGTCGATTTCTCGGTAGATGGTCAGTCGGGGCCGTTTAAAGTCATCCAACCCAATTCTCAAAATAAGGTCAGTTGCCAGTACACCTATCCTATTCAGTGGTCGGTGAATGGAACCGATCAGTTGCCCGTGAGCTGCCAATTGGTGAGTATTTATTTCAGCTCAGACAACGGCGGTACCTTCTCTGATACATTGGCATTTCAAGCGCCTAACAGCGGGCAGTGGGACTGGTTTGTGCCCGCCGGCTACGAGACCACCCAAGGCCGGATCTTGATCGAAGCGGCCGGCAACCACTTTTTCGCCGTTTCGGATGTTTTTGAAATTGAAACGGGGTCTATAGGTGTTGAGGATCCGTATCGCCTGAATCAAACGATTCACGCCTATCCGAACCCTGCGAAATCGGGGCGAGAAATTCGAGTGCTTGGTCTGTCGGGTGAGACGGTTCAATGGCACCTCAGTGACATCCTCGGAAGGCCTTTGGCGAACGGAACGTGGCGGGCAAATGAACCCAGAATAGTGAGCTTGCCAAGTCGTTTTGCGGGTCAGGCCGTTCTGAGTATCGAAGGAGCGTCGGGCGCGCACAGTCGCGCAAAAGTTCTGATTCTGCCCGAGTAAACTCCGGTTGACGATCTAAGAAGGGGTCCTAGCCGGCACTCCGACCACTGTGGTGTTATCGGCTACGGTCCCCGTGACCACCGCCCCCGCTCCCACTTTAGCTCCCGTGCCGATCGAGCAGTTTTGCAGCACACACGCTCCGGTACCGATCATGCTCTGCGCCCCAATGTGCACATTCCCGCTGATGTGCGCTCCGGGCATCAAACTGGCAAAATCGCCCACCGCAACATTGTGGCCCACGGTCGAGTTTAAGTTGAACAGCGCGTAACGCCCAATTTCTATCTCGGTGGTCAGGGCTACTCCGGGGCACAGGACACAGCCCTCCCCAATGCGCACTGTGGCAGGATCGCCTATGTGAACCGTGGGATGAATGAGCGTCGGATATCGTAGCCCGAGGTGCTCGATGCGGTCGACGATCGCCTGTTTCACTTTTGGATCCCCGAGTGCAAGCACCACAGAGCTGCCGCTCGGATAGTCGGCCAAAGTCTGTATCGATCCGAGCACACTCCACCGAGAAACTTGGGTCTTCTCACGGATGCCGTCGTCGACAAAACCGAGGATTCGATATTCCGCAGACAGAGAAGAACTTGAAATCATGGTCGCTATTTCGCGTCCAAGACCACCCGCACCGATGATGATCAGATCTGTCAAGGGTTGCTTGGATTCGGAAGGGCGGGATCGAGCAGAGCCGCCCGAACATTTTCAAAGTATAGCTCGGCTCCTTTTGCATTCAAGTGCCCACTGTCAAACCAAAGCGTAGCATCCTCAAAACGGGGGTCGTAGCGCAGGTCGACAATGCCGGGATAATCTTGGTGAAAGCCGCGCAGATCGACGTCAAAATCGCCGAACGGGATATAGAGTACAAGTTCGATTCCGCTCGCGGCGTAACGCGTCTTGAGATCGGCGAGATACAACATCACTCGATCGAGGCCCTGATCAGGCTGAGACAAATAGGCCTCTCCCAGACGTGCTTTGCGGTAATTTTCGAGCAAGACCGCTTCGTTTTCTTTAAAATACTCGTTTCGCCTTTTGAGATTCTTATCGTCCGGATGCTCGATCAATTCTCGGTCGAGCGGATAAAATTCAGGGCGCTCTCGGGCTTCGACCGAAGCTTTAAACACACCGGTAATGGCGTCATAAATCAGATAAGAAAGAAAGGGCTTTTGCAGGCCAATCGATTGCAATAAAGGCCCGCGCATCCTGCTGAAATAATAAGATTCTCGAAAATTAAAACCGAGGCCAAGTTTGGCTTCAAGCCCAAAATAGACCTTCGTGCCCTGTTTGACCCGGCCCTGTTCGGCGCGACTTGCGATCTCTTCTAAATACAGCAAGCTCTCTGTGGTGTACTGGCTCGGACCAGAAATGACGCGAATGGGCTTTCCCGAAGCTGCGGCCCATAGCTCGGGGTTGAGGTGTCTGTAGACATGACTCGAGCCGACCATGATGTCGGTCTCCGGGGGAAGTGATTCCAAAGAACGCGCGTTGTATTCGTAGAGATCGTTCCCGATCGGATCGACACCCGAATGTTGTAGAAAATACATTCCGAAAATCACCGCCACGGGTATTCCGGTCACCTTTAAAACCCAAAGCAGGAATTCGCGCATCAGAACTGAAAATAGATGAACTCGGTTTCGATGTTCTTGAAGTACGCAAAAAGGCAGATCAAGATTGAAAGCATCAAAACAAAATCATTTTTGAGCAACTTGGGATTTCGTTCGTCTTTTCGATGGATGTACTCGACCAAAATAAACGGAATTAGGAGCAACAAACCGTAAGCGTATTTCGAGGGAAGTGAAAGATCGAAACGACTGAGACCCGCCAAATAATCGATGGCCTGACCCACGTTCTCGGCGCGGAAAAACACCCAAGCCAGCGTGACCATCACAAAGGTGATCAAGACCCCAATCAACTCTGAAAAACTCGGAAGCAATCGATTTTCTGCCAACACTCCACCGGTGTTTTTGCGGTTGAGATTAAAGACGAAAAGCGGAACGTACAAAAGGGCGTGAATCCCGCCCCAAATCACAAACGTCCAATTGGCTCCGTGCCAGAAACCGCTCACCAAGAAAATGACAAAAATGTTCCTCAAGGCCATGCCCTTCCCCCCTTTAGAGCCCCCGAGCGGAATGTACACATAGTCGCGAAACCAAGTGGAGAGCGAAATATGCCACCGCCTCCAGAATTCGGCGATGTCTCTGGAGAAATAAGGGAAGCGAAAATTGGACATCAATTCAAAACCGAAGAGCTTCGACAGCCCGATGGCGATATCTGAATAACCGCTAAAGTCGCCGTAGATCTGAAAGGCAAACAAGACTGCGCCCGCCAAAAGAACCGCAGTGCCTTGTTCGCCATGGTTCTCGAAGATCTCGCTCACCAAAGGAGAAAGGGTGTCTGCAATGGCTATTTTCTTGATAAAGCCCCAAACCATCAGCCGAAACCCCTGAAAGGCTTGAACCTTGTCGAATTTGCGTACTTGAAGAATCTGGGGCAGAAGCGCCACGGCCCGCTCGATGGGGCCTGCAACCAATTGCGGGAAGAAAGAAACATAGGCCGAGAACGAAACAAAATCTTTGGTTGCGATCAACTGCCTGCGGTAAACATCGATGGTATACGAAAGCGTCTGAAAGGTGTAGAAAGAAATGCCGACCGGCAAGATGATTTTTAAGGTGGAGACTTCCATCTGAACCCCTGCCGAAGCCCATGCGTCGACCCACGATTCGATAAAGAAATTGAAGTATTTGAAGAAGCCCAGAAGTCCCAGATTGCCGATGAGCGAAATCGTCAAGAAGAGTTTGCGCCGACGCGGGTCTTCACTGGCCTGAATGGCAAGCGCGCAGAAGTAATCGAGGAAAATGCTAAAGATGATGAGCCCCAAAAACCGGTAGTCCCACCAGCCGTAAAACACCAGAGATGCCGCGGTAACGAGAAGGTTCTGCGCTTTGAGCGACTTAAAGACAAACCAGTACAGCCCAAAGACCAAGGGCAAAAACACCAAGAACTCGGGCGAATTGAACAGCATAAACCGTTGGGGTTTGAGGGCCGAAAGCAGGCGCTAAGTTCGAAGAAGTGCGCAATAAAAAAGCCCTCCCGATTTCGGAAGGGCTCGAAATCCTGAAAAAGTCTTAGAGCTTAAGACTCAAGCCGATTGAAATATCGCGCCGGGGTTGAATGACTACATTGGTTTGGTCTTTGTTCACCTCATCGATGTTCAATCCCCTACCTGCATCGGTGGGGCGCACAGGATCATCCCACTTGCCATTCTCGTTCGTATCTTGATATAACACTTTGGGTACGTTGATTAGGTCCGAGAACGTGATCGAAGCGCTCAAGCGATCGGTGATGCGCTGAGAGTACTTCAAATCCAAAACTGGACGGGGGTTCTCGTAAACGTCGTAGAATCGGAAATCGCCGACCAATGCGCCAGCAATGGCGATGCGGCGTCCCACTTGGTTGAAGAGCAGGGCAAAATCGCTCCCCCATTCAGGCTGAGAATACTGCAAACCGAGGTTGATGATGTAGGGAGACTGTCCGACCATAGGGCGTTCGATCGTGGCAGTGGCATTCGGGTCGAGCGAAACGTTGACCAGATCGATTTGGCTCTTGATGAAGGCCAAGTTGCCGAAAAACACCCAGTTCTTGAGCCCGGGCTGTTCCCCAAAGACTCCAAAGTCGGCCCTCCAACTCAATTCGACCCCGTAGGCCACGGCTCCATTGGCATTCTGCCAAGAGACAATCCGGTCTTGAAAGTTGCCCGAACGTGTATCAAAATATTGTTCAATCGGCTTGTCAAAATCCTTGAAGAAACCGCTGACTGAAACCATTTGCCCACGGTTAAAATAGTACTCGTAGCGCAGGTCGTAGTTGGTAATTTCGGTTTGTACCAAATCGGTGTTACCGCGAACGTTGGCGAACAGATTGTAATCATAGAACAAGAAGGGCGCGATTTCGCGGAATTCTGGTCGCGAAAGCGTTTGCGACCACGAAGCCCGCACATTCGAATTGTCGTTGGGCGAAACGATCAAGTTTACCGACGGAAGTGCGTTGGAGTATGACTTCTCGTAGCTAATCGGGCGGTTGTTCTCGATTGTATTCAGCTTTTGCGTAAAATTCTCAATGCGCAAGCCGCCCACAGCGCGGATCCAAGAGTTAAAACGCAAATCGAGCTGACCGAAGTAAGAAATATTGGTCGACTCTCCGGTGTAGTTATCTACATCGCGGGTGATGTCCGAGAGAACTACCCCTGCTCTTCCGTTGTCGTTGTCCAAAAACACGTTTGCATCGCTGAAAATAATATCAACCGGCTGCTCGCTGATCGATAGGTCATAAAACCCGGGTATGTTCGATGCCGGACTGTATCCCAATACACGAGCATTAAATGCTCTATTTCGAGCTTGATAATACGCGCCTCCCTTGATAGCTTGGTCGAGACCGAACAACTTGAAACCGGCTTGGGCATTTCCGAAAAAGCTGTTGTTGTCTTCTGCGAGTTCACTCGTAAATCGTCCCCCCGACTCGAGGTTCACGTTGTTGCCCGAAGGGGCTCCCCAAGCTGGATTACCACCTGAGCCCGTCCCACGCAAGTATCTAATACGCTTGAGGTCGGGTAAAAATTTGTCGATGTGCGCGAGCGACCCCCCCCAGTCCAAATCCCATTTGATTTTGCCCTCGGGATTGATTTTATGGCGACCAATTAACTGATGCACGCGCAGTTGACTGCTTTGGTATGAATATTCTGTATTGAAATCGTCGGCTCCATTATTGTTTCTTCCGTTCCGAATAGCGAAATCGTCGTCGGACACGACCGAAAAACTCGAATTCAGCGAGATTTGGTTGTTGCCAAACTTGGCCGAAACGCTGCCCAAGGCTCCCCAATTGCGCTCTTGCGAATTAATCTGTCCGTCGTCGAGAACTTCCAAAAGTTCCACGGTGGTGTTGGGATCGTCATAAGAACCGGTGGGTACGTTAAACTTATACGATTCTATTTCTTCGGTAGTGTTCTTGCTTTCGTAGTTCAGTGCCACGATGGCTCCCAAGCTCCATTTTTCGTAGTTCTTGCGCAGACCTCCGTCGATGCCGAGTTTAGAGAAAGGCATGGCTGTTAGATCTGAGCGCTCCCAAGTATTTTCAAACCCTCTGGTCAGTTCGAGGCGTTCGTCAATGGGAAGACCCGCATATTCACCCGCAGTCGCCGGAAAATTAGAAGGAATCTTACGGCCATCGGCCACCAAACCCAATTGATCGGAAAAACCCGAGCTCTTGTAATGTTGGAAACTTCCGAATGTGGTGCCGAGGTTCATCCCCGTTCCCACGTTGATGTT
The DNA here is from genome assembly GCA_041739275.1 of Schleiferiaceae bacterium. Classification (GTDB taxonomy): domain Bacteria; phylum Bacteroidota; class Bacteroidia; order Flavobacteriales; family Schleiferiaceae; genus WGMI01. Next base: position 66,055 of record JBGSOF010000035.1, read on the forward strand.
GAGGAAGTTTTTGTCTGGAAAATCTTTTGTTTGGATTTGAACCAGTCCACCCGCGAATTCGGCAGGCAATTCGGGCTGAGCCGTTTTATAGACGTACAGGTTGTCAATCATCGAACTCGGATAGAGATCGAACGAAAACACCTTGCGATCGGGGTCGGTACCGGGCATGATGGCGCCATTGACCATGGCCATGTTGTAGCGGTCGTTCAACCCGCGGACGATGACGTATTTACCCCCTTCGATGGTGGTTCCGCTGGTTCTTTTGAGGATATCTGCCGAGTTGTTGTCGGGCAGCTTTCGAATCTGTTCGCTTGACACACCTTCTAAAACGATTGCACTGCGCTTTTGAGTAAGCTGAATGGCCTGCACCGTATTGCGCACGGCCTCGGCCGTTACCGTGATTTCGCCGAGCTGATCTGAAGCGGGTTCGAGAAGAATATTCAGCGCCGTGGTCTTGCCCGCGGTTACTTTGACCCCGGAGATGGTCGTTTTTTGGTAACCCACGTACTGCACGACCACATTGTAGGTGCCCGGAGCCATGTCCTGAAGAGAGTAGTTGCCGTCAAAATCGGCATAGGTCCCCTTTCCTCCTTCAATACTGACGCCCGCATTAAACAAGGTCTCGCCGGTCTTTTTGTCCTGCACCTTTCCGGCGATGGTACCCGTTTGAGCCCAAGCGGAGGTTGCAAAGGCGAAGGCAACCAGAAATAGAGTAATTTTCTTGCTCATACTCTTTTTGAATTTGGAGCCGAAAGTACTTCTAAGCCTAGACCTGTGTATGAATGACACGTCTTCGTAACAATTTGTTAATATACCCCAAGGTGTGCGAAACATTCCTTAAACGTTTGGTAACAGCATCGAAACCCGATGACCCCAAAGACGGGCTCACATTTGTTCCAAACCAAATTTCACTGTTATGTTCAACTCTATGAAGAAAGCCGGACTCCTCGCAGCGGCTGTATTTGCGGGTTCTGTGGCTCACGCCCAGCTCCCCACCAAGGTTGTGTCGGGCAACATCACCGCCAACCGCTCGTTCGTAAACGATACCATCTACTTGTTGGATGGATTCGTATATGTAAAGAACAACGCCACCCTCAGCATTGAGGCGGGTACGATTGTTCAGGGCTACATCAACAACAACGTAAACACCAAAGGTACCTTGATCATCACCAAAACAGGTATGATCAACGCAGTAGGCACCGAGTGTGAGCCGATCGTCTTCACTTCTGCTCGTCCTGCCGGACAGCGCGGAACAGGCGACTGGGGTGGAATCATCATCTTGGGCGAATCACCAATCAACATTCCCGGTGGCAGTGCCATCATCGAAGGTGGTTTGACCGGCGACATCGCTGACCGTTCGTACGGTGGCAACATCCCGAACGACAACAGCGGAACTTTGCAGTATGCTCGTATCGAGTACGCCGGTATCGCCTTTACCCCCAACAACGAGATCAACTCTTTGACCATGGGTGGTGTTGGTTCAAGCACCGTGATCGACCACATCCAAGTTTCTTTCGCAGGAGACGACGCCTATGAGTGGTTCGGCGGAAACAACAACATGAAGTATTTGATCGCTATCGGAACTGTAGACGACAACTTCGACTGCGACTTCGGTTACAGCGGAAAAGTTCAGTACGGCTTCGTAAAGCAATTCAGCGGAATCGCCGACATCTCTCAGTCTGAGGGTTGGGAAACCGACAACGACGGAACAGGTTCAGGCAATACGCCTTTGACCTCGCCCAAGTTTGCCAACGTAACCATCGTCGGCCCAGAAGCTGATGGAGGAACCGTGAACGCCTTGCACCAGCGCGCTGCCCGCATCCGTCGCAATAGCCGCACCGCGATCTACAACACGGTCATCATGGAGCACAAAGTAGGTCTCCGTTGGGAATCTACCGGAACTCAAAATGCCGTTCGCGCCAACAGCACCGGTATCTACGGTTCAGTATTCAGCGGAAACACCGCCAACTATTCATCTGAGGGTACTTTCTCTACCATTGACTCTGTTGCTAAATACGTTCAAATGCCTTCAAAAGGCAACACTGTATTTGCCGTAGGTGGAGCTTCTGCCACTGAGTTGGGTCTTCCTACCGACTATTACAGCCAAACCGGTTGCAACCACACCACCAACAACGGTTCGATCCTCCGCACCGGTGCAAACTGGAGCTACCCCGGTGTTAGCGGCGACGCTTTCTTCGACAACGTGGCTTTCCGCGGCGCTTTCGGTTCAGTAAACTGGGCTGAGACTTGGGCTGAGTGGAACCCACAGACTTTTGATTACAGCTTCGGAGCCGTAACACGCGCTCCCAAGCTTTCGACCTTCACTTTGTCGAGCAAGTACACTTTCAACGTAACCATGACTTCGGTTAGCGGTGCCTCTAGCTATGCCGTTCAGTTCCGTCAAGTTGGTGACGTAAGCTGGACCACCCGTACCGGTGCTGGAACCAGCATCAACGTTACCGTTCCCGGTCCTGGCGACTACGAAGTACGCGTTGGCGCCTTGGTTGGCAACTGCTACTACTACAGCTGCATCAGCACCGAGACCGTTGATTGCTTCGCCGTCAACGCTGGTATCGTTGTCTTCAAGGCTCCTTTCTGCGCTACGTCTCCCGCCACCTACCGCGTCAACTTCAGCGGCGGTGTTGGAGCCAAGACCTTCTTGTGGAGCAATGGTTCGACCAACCGTTCGATCACTGTAGCTCCCGGTACCTACAGCTGCACCGTGAGCGACGCTTATGGCTGCGATACCACTGTATCGATCAGCAGCAGCGCTCCGGCCGGTTCGTTTGAATCGACCACTTTGGTAAGCGTTGGAAAGGCCGGTGCTTTGTTCACCGTGAACTGGAACCCTAAGGTGATCCCAGGTGCTACGATTCTCGGATACCGCGCAGGTTATCGCTTGCAAGGCAGCGGTGCTCCTTTCACCAACAGCCCGCTCGTTGGAGGAACCAGCCACGTGTTTGACCTGAGCGCTCAGTGCAATGGCAACTACGAATTCACTGTAACCGTTCGTTACCAGTACACCAGCCAGCCTGCTCAGACTTCAGCTCCTGCATGCTCGATCAGCCGTGGACACAACAACGGTCCGTGCAAGGGCGAAGAAGGTGTTGCCGCTATCGACGCCGCTACCAGCTTGAACGTGTACCCGAACCCAACCACCAACGCTTTGTTCGTAGCCTTGAACGGCGAAGAGACTTTGGTTGAAGTTCTCGACATCAATGGTCGCGTTGTGATGAGCAACATGTACAACGGTGTTGAAGCTCAACTCGAGCTCGGCAACTTGGCCAACGGTATGTACGTAGTGCGCGCTACTTCAGGCAATGAAGTGGCTACCGCCAAAATCGTGAAGGAGTAATCTCCAACCGTCTTTTTCTGAAAGGCCGCCTTCGGGCGGCCTTTTTTTTTGCACCAACCCCGTCGAAATCGAGTTGAACTTTCGATTCGCGTAACATCCACTCAACACCCCCCTAACCTTGCATGTCGTCCTTTACGGCTCTCAACCAACACGTTTTAGTACCATGAAGCACTTTTTCAGAACTCTGGCCATTGGGCTGGTCACCAGCCTCGGACTTGGGGCCACGGTGCACCAAGTTTCCAACCAGGAACAGACTTTCGCACCTCAAACCGTGATTGTCCAAGTGGGCGACACCGTGAACTGGGTGCTCGCAGGAACGCACAATGTCAATGGACAAACCGCGGTCTATCCTGCCAACCCCGTTGGATTCTTCAGCGGCGCGGCCTCTTTGAATCAGAATTTCAGTTTTCAGTTTACAACTGCCGGCACGTACACTTATCAGTGCGATCCGCACGTGGCCAACGGAATGATCGGCACCGTAATTGTACGCGCCAGCTTGAGCAATAGCTTGGCCGCTGGCGACGTGATGTTGACCGGCTACAACAGCGACGGAAACGACGGCTTGGCCTTTGTCGCTCTTGCCGACATCCCCGCTTACACCACCCTTTGGATTACTGACGAGGAGTGGACCGGAAGTGCATTTGGCACGGGCGAAGGCGACAATTATTGGTACAACACCGTATTGACACCCGCCGGTACAGTGGTTGACCTCAGCCAATTCCAATCTTCACCATTTGCAGCGGTTGCTACTTCAGGATTTGCAGGTCGTGGAACCCGCGGAGCTATGGCTCTCGGCGCCAGCGATGAGCAAGTGTATATCTATACCGGTCGCGAGCGCGCTCCGCAGGCCTTCTTGACCGCATTTTCAAACGAGAGCTTCACGTTTGGCGGAGCCACATTGGTCGGAACTGGCTTGGTAGATGGCACCAATGCCTTCAACATCTCAGGAGACGAAGACGTAGCGGCCTACACCGGAACCCGCACCGGCCAGACCAAGTCTCAATACCAGGCCTTGTTGACCAACATTGCCAACTGGATTAGCCAAGATGCCAGCGGCAACCAAGATGCAGACGGAGTTGCTCCCGACGCTCCCTTCAGCACGACGGTTTTCTCGATCAACGCAGGTGGCCCCGGCTTGCAGCCCGTGACCGCTTTGACCGTTACAGCCAATGGAACAGACGAAGTACAAGTTACTTGGACCAAGCCGATCGGAACCAACGGAAGCGATTGGGACGGAGTCGTGGTTTTCATCAGCGAGAATCCATTTAGCGGTCCGTTTTTCACCAACAACACTCCGGAAGCCGGAAACTATGCAGGCAACTTTAGCTATGGAGGTGGAACCCCGATCAATGCAACCGGAACGCCCAACACCGGCTTCACGATTTATCGCAGCACCGCCGACGCCAATGGCAACATCAGCATCGACGGTTTGACCGACAACACCACATATTACGTTCGCGCCTATTCCTACACCGTAGAATCGGGCAACGATAACTTCAGCACCGAGGCCGATGCCAACGGAACGACCGATTCGAACACTCCGCTCGGATCAGACCTCATGATCGTAGGTTCGGTCGACGGACCTTTGACCGGTGGTGTTCCAAAAGTGATTGAACTCTACGCCGTCAATGCCGTTGCCGACTTGAGCGAGTACACTTTGAAGTTGTACGCCAACGGCAGCGCGACCCCCACCACGACGATTTTGTCGAACCTCGGAAATGGCAGCCTCAACGCGGGCGACCGTTTTTATGTTGAAAGCACCACGACCGGTTTCTTGACATTCTTCGGTTTTGCTCCCGACACCACCGGATCGGTGTTCTTGAACGGAGACGACGCCATCGCCCTCGAGCGCAACGGAATCACGGTTGACGTACTCGGTCAACTCGGCCAAGACGGCACCGGACAGTGCTGGGACTATGTCGATGGATGGATTTACCGCAACAACGGTTCTTCGCCCACGGCTACGTTTAACTGCGCCGATTGGACGTACTCGGGCATCGATGCCCTCGACGGAGCCACCAGCAATGGAACCGCTTCGAACCCGTACCCCATCGGAACCTACGGCATTGTGCCCACGGTCGATCTTCAGATCACCGAAGTAATGGCGGGTTCGGTTCATGCTAACTCTTTGGTGAACGGCGACTGGTTTGAAATTACCAATGTCGGTGCCTCTGCCGTCAACTTGGCCGGTTTCTCTTGGGACGACGACAGCAAAATTGTCGGCACTTATGTATTCCCGAACATCACCTTGTTGGCAGGTCAAAGCCTGATCGTATTGGACGAAGACAGTGTAAACGTGCAAGCTTGGACCAACATCTGGAGCCAAACCCCGAACGGAATCAAAGTAGTTGCTCGCAACCAAATGACGCCTTCAGGATTTGCAGGATTGAGCCAGTCAGGCGATCGCATCTATTTGTGGGATGCTTCGAACGCGATTGTCGACACCATTGCTTACACCTCGTACACCGCAGGTTCCAGCTTGGTGTTCGCCAACGGCGTCAACCAAGGCCAGAGCGTGAATGGAGTGAACGGTGCCTACACCTCACTCGGAAACGATATCGGTTCGCCCGCGAACCTTGCTCCGATGATGATCACCATTCCCGACTACACCATTTCTGAGATCAACAGTATCAATGGTTCGGGTGTTGCCGATTCTGCAGGTGTGTACTGCGCCATCACGGGTGTTGTGACGAGCTGCGACTTCGACGGCAACGCCGGGTACAGCTTCTTCATCACCGACGGCACCGGCTGGTTGAACGTGTTCAACTTTGCCGATGTCAACGCTTATCAATCAAACATCGGAGACTCAGTTCGTTTTGTAGGTACGTTGACCCAGTTCAATGGCTTGCTCGAAATCGTTCCGGACTCTTTGGTTCTTTTGGCGACCAACGCGGCAGTACCTGCTCCATCGGTCGAGATGCATTTGGATGAAAGCACTGAGAGCAAGTATATCCGCCTCAACGGGGTATCGGTGATCGACACGACGACTTGGCCTGCACTTGGCGCGTCTGCCAACGTGGCCATCCTTTCGGGTATGGACACCTTGACTTTGCGCATCGACAACGACACCGACATCGACGGCAGCCCGGTTCCGACCGGAACCTTTGACCTGATCGGCCACGGCAGTCAATTCGACGCGAGCAGCCCATTTACCGAAGGGTATCAAATTCTGCCTTGCAGCCTTCTCGATATCGTCCAAGACACGTGCCCTACCGGGTATAACGTCATGGTGACCTTCGTCAGCAAATACGACTATTCGGTAGCCTTCTCAGCCATTCCCGGAGCTACGGCCTATCAAGTACAGTACCGCATGGTGGGCGACCTCACTTGGACCACCCGCAGTGCAGGAGGCAGCCCCAAAAACATCACGGTTCTCGGACCGGGCATGTGGGAAATCCGCGTGGGTGCCTTGGTCAACGGAGTCTATGAATACTCTTGTGCTGAGACCGTCGAAGTCGATTGCTTCCCGATCAATGCGGGTATTGTGGTGTTCAAAGCTCCTTTCTGCGCTACTTCGCCCGCTACCTACCGCGTAAACTGGGCCGGTGGTGTTGGAACTCCGACCTTCTTGTGGAGCAACGGGGCTACGACTCGTTCAATTACCACGACTCCGGGTACCTATAGCTGCATTGTTACGGACACCTATGGTTGCTCAGACACGGCCAGCATTACAAGCAGCGCTCCGGCCGGTTCGTTTGAATCGACCACTTTGGTAAGCGTTGGAAAGGCCGGTGCTTTGTTCACCGTGAACTGGAACCCTAAGGTGATCCCAGGTGCTACGATTCTCGGATACCGCGCAGGATATCGCGTTCAGGGCAGTAATGCTCCTTTCACCAACAGCTCGCTTGTAGGTGGAACTAGCCACGTATTCAACTTGAGTACCGAGTGCAATGCAAACTACGAGTTTACCGTGACCGTTCGTTATCAGTACATCAGCCAAACCGCTGCCACTTCTGCTCCTGCGTGTACGATTAGCCGTGGACACAACAACGGTCCGTGCAAGGGCGAAGAGGGTGTTGCCGCTATCGACGCCGCTAACAGCTTGATCGTGTACCCGAACCCAACCACCAACGCTTTGTTCGTAGCCTTGAACGGCGAAGAAACTTTGGTTGAAGTTCTCGACATCAACGGTCGCGTGGTGATGAGCCAGGTGTTCAGCGGTGTTGAAGCTCATCTCGAGCTCGGCACTTTGGCCAACGGCATGTATGTTGTGCGCGCTACTTCGGGCAGCGAAGTGGCTACCGCCAAAATCGTGAAGGAGTAATCTCCAACCGTCTTTTTCTGAAAGGTCGCCTTCGGGCGGCCTTTTTTTTTTGCTCTCCGGCAAAGTCATCACCATCCTAATTCCCCCAGCCACTCGTGCCAAAGCAGCCTACTCATTCATTTCCCGGTTGAAAAACTTGTTCATAAGTAGCAGCATCGACTTGCACGGTTCGCAAAATTTTTTATATCTCATTTTCAGGCCATTGCAGTGACCTATCGGCAATAGAGGACGTATGCTCAAACTCTCTCCTTCATAGATGTTAAAAAAACGCTTAAAATTGAATCGACAATTAACCTCAGAGCAACAACTAACCTCAGACCTATGAGAAAATCTACCTCGTGGGGCCTTCGCGGCCTTACGGCGGTGGTTGCGTCGCTTGTGCAGCGCACCCACCCCACCTCGTCAGGAGACCGATCGGCACGCCATGCGTTGCTCGCCGGTCTCTTTTTGTTTGGCGCAGCCTCGGCTTACGGGCAATACTGCACCACTGGGGTCGGCCCGAGTAGTGCGGCAGACTCAAACATCGACTCAGTCTACATCGCCGGCGATTCGTACAATATTGCGAAGGTGCCCGATTGTGCGGCAGTTGGCGTTGAGAATTTCACCGCAAGCGATTCAGTAAATCTCTCTGCGTTGGGTAACTATACCCTCCAAGTTTCTCTTGGATCGTGCAGTTCGAGCAATTTTACCGGCCGCGCTCAAGCATACATCGACTTTGATGGAGACCAGATTTTTGAAACATCTGAATCGATCGGCTCGGTTTCTTATTTGGACGTTGACTTGCCCTTCACTGCAAACTTCGCCTTCCAAGTTCCTGCTTATGCATTAACACTGAGCACGCGGATGCGGGTGATTATGTACGAAGGCGCCCCGTCTTTGCCTATCAACCCTTGCGCGAGTTTCACGTGGGGTACGGTAGCCGATTTTGCGGTGAACGTAACCAACAGCCTGCCCTGCCCCGCGCCTTACAACGTGGTTGCCACGGGCATTACCCAAACCGGCGCCAACATTGGCTTTACGACCGGAGGCTCGACCCACCACGATTTTGAATATGGTGCTCCCGGTTTTGTCTTGGGCACAGGAACTCAAGTATTGAACCAAACCGACAACCCCTATGCGCTGTCAGGCTTGAGCGCTTCGACTTCATACGATGTTTACGTCCGCGACAATTGCGGAATCAACGGTACCAGTGCTTGGAGCGGACCGGTTTCTTTGACGACGCTCGCATCTTGTAACCCCGTAACCAATTTAGTGGGTCTCCCCACTGGAGATGGGGTGATCTTGACCTGGGCCGAAACCGATCCCGCCGATACCTACACCTTGGAATACGGAGCGCTCAACTTTGTACAAGGCGCCGGAACCACGGTTGGCTCGGGTACGACCGAAGGCTACACAATCACGGGCTTGGCCGCAGCCACGGCCTACGATGTATACGTGCGCAAAAACTGCGGCGTAAATGGAAACAGCTCATGGGTCAAAGTGAGCTTCACCACCGCTCGACCCGTTCCATACTCTACCGATTTCGCTACCTATCCTCCGGCCGGCTGGACCGAGCGCGATGGCAATATTGCCAACCCTACGGTATTTACGAGCACCACCACTTCCAACTGGGGTGTGGATGGTTTCCTCAACGTAGGAACGACAGGGGCTGCCCGTCTCAACTTGTTCAGCACGACGCCGACCGAATGGATGTGTTCGCCCACCATTTATGTTCCGGCTTCGACGGGCTACACCGTGAAGTTCGACATTGGATTTACCGATTTCGCCAACAGCAACCCCCCGGAAGCGGTTACGGCCACAGACGACAGCATTTTTATTGTGGTCTCCACTGACGGAGGGGCTACTTGGTTGCGCAGCAACGTCGTTAAAACCTATGTGCAAGGCTCCATGCCCAGCCATTTGGGTCAAACGGAGTATATCGATTTGACCGGATTTAGTGGTCCGATTCAAATTGGTTTCTACGGAGAATCGACCGTTTCCAACTGGGACAACGACTTGCACATCGACAATTTCAGCATCATTGCTTCTCCTACGTGTGGGGAACCCAATGGAATCAGCAGTTCGAATGTGACCTACGATCAGGCCACCATTCAATGGACGGCCAATTCCCTATTCGGCGCTCCTCAAGATTTCACCATCGAATATGGTGCAACGGGCTTTGCTCTAGGAACGGGCACCCAGGTAACTGCCGTTTCATCTCCCTACGTCCTCGACTCATTGACGGCCAATACTGCATATCAATACTACCTGCGCCAAAATTGCACCGGAGGCGATGGCAGCAGTGCTTGGGTCGGGCCCTTCAGCTTTACCACCAACACCCTTTTGAGCGGTGTCCAGTTTTGGAACTTCGAGAGCGAATCGACCACTGCTGTGATTGGAACGAACCCCGCGAGCACCATGGTCAATGGTTGGAGACTGTTCAATTTGCAAACCAGTTTCCGTTGGGAAACCGAAGATGCAAGCGGTACTGATGAAAATTCAACCGCCACCGGTCCCCATTTCGACAAAACGACAGGAGTTGTTGGAGGGAAATATCTGTTTACCGAAGCCAACGGTGTGCTGAACGACTCTACGTTTGCCCTTACCCCCTTTGTGAATATTACGGGCATTACCGGTCCGGAACTCAACTTCTGGTACCATATGTATGGAGCCACCACGGGTACCCTCGCGGTCGACGTTTGGAACAACGGAGTTTGGCAGCGTAATCGATTCTCTTTGAGCGGCCAACAACAAACTTCCGGCACCGAAGCGTGGAGACAAGGCAAGGTTAGCCTGATCGGATACACCGGCGTGGTTCAGGTGCGCTTCCGGGGTGTTCGCGGTTCGAGCTTTACCGGCGATATGGCCATTGATGATGTGGGCATTACCAGCGAACCCTGTCAGCCCGCGACCAATGTATTTGTCGATAACATCACGGCATCGAGCGCCCGGATCAACTGGACGTCCGGATTTGGGGTCAACCAGTACCTCATAGAATACGGTCCTACAGGCTTTGCTCTGGGCACGGGAACAAGCGTGCAGACTTCGGGCAATGTTCGAAACCTTACGAGCTTGTTGGCCAATACAAGCTACCAGTATTATTTCGAGAACCGCTGCTTCGGCATCGATACCGTACTGAGTGGACCCTTCACCTTCCGCACCTTGTGCACCGGACCTTTGAATGGCACGCTAACGGTCGATCCATCTTTGCCCGCGAGCGCAACCAACTTCCAGAGCTTCCAAGCATTGAACGATGGGTTGTCGATTTGCGGCATTAACGGAGCGGTAACGGTGAACGTCAAAGAAGGCGTTTATTCTCGCTTCCAGCTCGATAGCATTCCGGGTTCATCGACGGTGAACACCGTAACGATTCGTTCGAATCCTTCGAACACCTCAGATGTCATTCTTCAAGCCACCGCTTTGGTGGCCGCAGACAACTATTTGATTCGATTGTTCGATGTCGACCACGTTCGCGTAAACGGTTTGGTCTTCGATCCTCAAGGGGGAACCTACGGCCGCGGTGTGGTTTTGGAAGGTGGAAACAACAACATCCATATCACGAACAACACCTTCAATGGCGAGGGCACGGCAAGCAGTACGTTTAACGCCGCCATCTTCGACAATACGGGGTCGACCAACCGCACCAACGACATCCTCATCGATGGCAATACAATTGACGACGCTGCCTATGGGGTCTATGCTGTTGGAGTGGGCACTACCGACTTCCAGCGCGGATGGACGATCACCAACAACACCATCGGAGCGGCCAACTTCGGGGTCTACATGCAGTACCTAGACTCAACGCTCATCGAGGGCAATACCATCCAACCCTGCGGAGTTCTCGCGTCGAACTCAACCTCTTATGGAGTGTACGCGCTCACAGAGAACGGAAGCATCGACGTGCTGGGCAACAACATCGTTCGCAACGGTAGTTCGACCAACTACGGCGTGTACTTGATCAACGCTGAAGGTTTCAGCACGAACTACATGCAAATTGCCAACAACAGCGTTGCCTTGACGGGGGGTACAGCTTCCTCAGCCCAATATGGTATCTGGGTGGGCAACTGCTCATTCACAGAAGTATTGTTCAACTCCGTCAACGTGACCATCGGTTCGGCAACTACTTCGCGTCCACTTTATGTTACGCGCAATACGGTCGCTCCTATTGCAACGGACCTTCGGATTCTGAACAACGTGTTCGTGAATAACACGGGGTATGCTGCCGAGCTGTTTCCCGCCACGTACACGGCTTATGTTACAAGCATGAACCACAACGCCTACTTTACCAGCGGTGCCAACAAGATCCGCGCCAACGCGATCAACTACACCGACGTAGAGTCCTTCTTTACGTTTAGCGGTTTCGATGCGAACTCAATCCTCGGGAATCCCGGGTTCACAAGTCCAAGCAATTTGTTGCCTTCCAACGGCTTCTTGAACGAAGGAGGTACGCCTTATGGCGACATCACCGAAGACATCGATGGCAATTTGCGGAGCTTGACTGTTCCTGATATCGGTTGCTACGAATATACGCCCCCGGCTTGCCCCATTGCAATCTCAGTAGGTTCTTATGCTCTTGACGATTCGCTGTACACCTTGTACAACCACCTTGGAATTCGGTGGAAGAATGGAGGAGGCACCACGCGCAGCTTGCGTTGGGGACCTGCCGGAACCGATCCCGATTCGATGACCAACATCGTGACGGGCATCACCGACTCGTTCTATGTAGCCTCGGGGCTCACTTCTGGAATCGCATACGACTTCTATGTTCGGGAATACTGCACAGCTTTTGATTCTTCGGACTATTCGAGCGTGTTTACGGCTGCTCCTGTATGCCCCGTTGCTACTTCGTTGGCGGTTGTCAGCGGTTCGACTACAGCCACTTCTGTTCAACTGCGTTGGAGAGCGGGCAACTATGGCAGCGGGTTTACCGTGGTCTATGGTCCGGCCAACTTCAACCCAGTCGGAGGAGGAACGCTGTTGGAAAACGTCCTCGACACCTTTGTAACAGTGAACGGTTTGTCGGGAAACACCAACTACGATTTCTACGTTCGGAGTTTCTGTTCTGCGAACGATTCGTCGAACCTCACGACCAAAGTGACTCAGCGCACCCTATGCGGAGTCTTCGCAGGCTCAGTAAACGCAAACTTTACCGATGTGGCGGGGAACCTCCTTGGCACACAACCCAATTTGTTGCAACTGGCCAACTGTTTCTCCATAGGAGCGGGCACCACCAATGCCAGCTTCCGCTGGGAAACCGAAGCCTCTACCGGTACCGACAACAACAGTACTGCAACCGGCCCAGCCTTCGACAACACGACCCCGACAACTGTAGGCGGCATCTACATCTTCCTTGAGACATCGTCGGGAACGACCGGTGATCGGGCGTATGTAGTGAGTCCTCAAGTTGATTTGACGGGCATCTCTACTCCCATGGTGCAGTTTGCTTATCATTTGTATGGAGCGAGCATAGACAGCTTGCGCTTGGATGTAAGAGGCAGCGACGGAGTTTGGGACAACAACGTCTGGTCGATCTTCGGACAGCAACAGACTTCTTCAGCAGCACCTTACACCACAGTTCAGGTTCCAATCTGGGGCTTTGCGGGAGACACCATCCAAATCCGCTTCATGGGTCGCAAGGGCAGCACTTTTACAGGCGATATGGCCCTTGATGACATCTTCATCGGCGTAGGCCCGAGCTGTCTCAACCCGTTCGCGATTAGCGCGGTGGCCACCAGCACTTCGAGTGCTTCGGTGAGCGTAACGCCAAGTTCTTCTGTGATTGGCTACGAAGTGACATACGGTCCTACGGGCTTCAACCCTGCCTTGACCGGTACTACGGTATCCAGCGCCAGCAGCCCAATTGCCCTGACGGGTCTTACGGGAGGCGATGGTTGGGACTACTACGTTCGCCAAATCTGCGGAGCGGGCGACACTTCAGTATTCCCAGGTGTTAAAGGATCTGTCAACACGGCCTGCGCCGTACCGACGGCTCTGGTGGCCAACCCTGTAGGGGTAACGACCGCTACTTTGGGATGGTCGACCCCTTTAAGTGGTACTGGGTTTGAGGTAGAGTATGGTACGACTGGCTTTGCACTGGGAACGGGAACCCGGGTATTTACCGCGGTGAACAGCCTCAGCCTCGCGGGTCTCGTATCAAACACCAACTATCAGTGGTTCTTGCGCGCAGCCTGCGACACGGCAGCCAACGACTATTCTGCTTGGAGCGCCGTTCAAAGCTTCAGCACCCAGTGCGTGACGCCTGCTCCGGCCACGGTCACCTTTACGGGAATTGCAGGAAACCTGGTCCCCACGGTTGCTCAGGGTTCGGTTAAATTGACCAATTGCTGGAGCCTTTTTGCCGGCAACACCAGCGGCTTCCGTTGGGAAACCGAAGCTTCGACAGGCACCGACAACAATAGTGTTGCCACGGGTCCGGCGTTCGATGCCACGACTCCTGCGGTGGCCGGAGGCATCTACATCTTCCTTGAAACCAGCTCGAGCGTGGCCGGCGACTCTGCCGAAGTGTTTAGCCCCTTCTTCGATGTTTCAAGTCTGACCAATGTCGAGATTGACTTTGCCTATCATATGTACGGAGTGGCCATGGGCACCTTGGCGCTCGACGTATGGAGTCAAGGAACCGGATGGGTTCGCAACGTGGCCTCGTTTACGGGACAACAGCAAACGAGCTTCGGCGAAGCGTGGAGAGTCTCCAAGAGCTTCTTGTCGAACCAGTTTACCGACGAAATCCAGTTGCGGTTCCGCGGCATTCGCGGTACGGACTTTACGAGCGATATGGCCATCGACGACATCAAAGTGATCGAAGCTCCGAGCTGTCCGTTTACGGGTAGCACGGCGGTGGCTTCCATCACGGCTACTACAGCCCAGGTGAACTACACCCCAGGTCTGCGCGGCACCACGATGTTGCTCGAATACGGACCCGATGGATTCACCCCGGGTACGGGAACCTTTGTCAACACGGCTGGCAACAGTTTCAATTTGACGGGTCTGACGGCGAATGTTGTGTATGACTACGTACTGCGCACCATCTGCGGCGCTTCCGATACCTCGGTCGACGCGCTCTTGGGCAGCTTCCGCACTTTGACCACTCCTGCTACAGTGCCTTATGTGAACAACATCAACTCGGGCGCTGGAGTGAACTTGGGATTGAGCAACAATGCCAATGCCACATTGACGGAAGGCGTGGCTTGTTCGAGCAATGGACTGGTATTCGGTTCAAGCTCAGGAACCACGGGTTGGACGGGTACTTCTACAGGTACCACGGCCACCAATGCCTGGACGAACAACACGACCTATCATTCTTCGGCCTCGATTATTGTCGATGCCACGGGTGTTCCCTCGATCGATAGTTTAGGTCTGAATTTCGACTTGCGCCAAACCTTCAGCTTCGGAAACAAGTTCGCTTGGTTCAGGGTGTTGGTCAACGGAACCCAAATCAGCCCGGACTACAACCCGACCACTCAAGCGGCCGATCCCTGCGTTACCCGCGGTTTGGATTTGACCCCGTACATCGGAACCAGCTTTACGCTGACCTTCCAGGCGGCCAACAAAAACCTGAGCGGAAACAACGGTACCGACAAAGCCTTCTTGGACAACATCTCGATCACCAGCTTTGCCTGCGACGAGTTTGATCCGAGCGTGAACATCGGCAACCGCTACTTGGCCACGTTTGGTTGGGACGCCATTCCCGGCGCCACCAACTACCAATTGCAGTATCGCCAAGTAGGCGACACCATTTGGACTCAACCGACCACCACCAGCTTGGGCATCAACCGCACCTTGCTCGGACCCGGTTTGTACGAGTATCGCGTAGGAGCCTTCGTCAACGCAGCGTGGACCTACGGTTGCACCCGCGAATTCACAGTGAACTGCTTCCCGCTGACCGCGACTGCGGTCATCTCTGAAGCGCCCTTCTGCGTAAACGACCCCGCCACAATCAAGGTGAACTACTCCGGAGGGGTAGGAGCCAAGACCTTCTTGTGGAGCAACGGTGCGACTACCCGCAACATCGTCGTGCAGCCCGGTAATACGTACAGCGTTACAGTGACCGATGTATACGGTTGTTCGGCCAATGCCTCGATTGTGGTACCGCAGCCAGCGGGATCGCAGTTCGGCACGAGTTTGATCAGCGTCGACAAGAGCGGTGCGAACTTCACGGTCAACTGGAATGCCGCTAACTTGCCTGGTGGCGTCTCAAACTTGGGTTACCGCGTCGGATGGCGTCGTGTCGGAAGCGGTGCGGCATTTATTACCAGCCCGCTTCTGTCGGCTGCCACCACAAGCTATGTGGTGAATCTTTCGACCTACTGCTACGCCAACTACGAATTCGTTGTGTACGTTCGTTACAAAGACGGAGCACTCCCCGCGGCTACCTCGGCGCCAAGCTGCCCCATTGCCCGCGGACACAACGTCGGCGGAACGGGAACTTGCCCTCCGCTCAAAGACGGCGAAGGCGGAAACGCCGGCAGCGACGAGCCCGTGGCATTCTCAATCAGCAGCTATCCGAACCCCACCAACGACGAACTCTTTGTGGTCGTACAAGGCTTGGAAGCTCAGATTGAACTGCTCGACATCAGTGGCAAACTCGTGATGAGCAGTAAACATGTTGGAGAGAATGAAGTGAAACTCTCTCTCGGACATTTGAGCAAAGGAGTTTACACCTTGCGCGTTTCGACAGCACAAGGGGTCGCTTCTCAGAAAGTGATTCTCGAATAAGACTTTCCAAAGTCTCCTGAAACTTCGGAACCGCCGCGCCCAAAGCGCGGCGGTTTTTTTTTGTTAAAATTCTGTTGATATTCGGACAATGTGTACATTGTACATCATCTAACCTAACTCTTGAAAGCGCATGAAAAAATTCTTGCTCTTGGGTGCGTTCGTGGGTCTATTTAGCACCCTCAACGCACAAAACTCGGTCACCTTTCGGGTAGACCTGAGTCAACAGTTCTCCATCAGCCCCAACGGGGTGCACATCGCGGGGAACTTTCAAGCCGCGGCAGGCTATCCCGGCGACTGGGATCCTTCAACTGCCCAGCTCTTGGACCCCGACATGGATGGCATTTACGAACTCACGGTAACGCTGCCAAACGGCACCTACCAGTATAAGTTCGTAAACGGAAATGCATGGGGATCAGACGAATCTGTACCAGGCGGTTGTGCGGTTAGCAACAACCGTCAGGTGACGATTTCGGGCAACACCACGGTTCCGGTGGTGTGCTATGCGCAGTGTACGGCCTGTATCGTAAACCCGACCGTGACCTTCAGGGTCGACATGAATCAGCAGACGGTTAGCCCTCTGGGAGTGCACGTTGTCGGCAACTGGATGACCGCGGCCGGATACCCTTCGAACTGGAACCCGGGCTCGGCTCAAATGAGCGATAACGACAACGACGGCATCTACGAACTCCAGGTTCAAATCCCAACCGGTACATATGAGTACAAGTACGTGAACGGCAACAACTGGGGAATGGACGAAAACAGCCTTCCCGGGGCGTGCAACACCTTTGGAAACAGGATAATGACGATCACAGGCAGCGTGGCTCTCACACCTTTCTGCTTCAACACTTGTTCCGTTTGTCCCGCACCCGCTCCGAAATATCCGGTCACGTTTACAGTCGATGCCAGCAACGAATGCGAGCTGGATTCGATCGACATCGCGGGCACGTTTAACGGGTATTCTGGTGGAGACGGATACGTATTGCAGCCAACGGCAAACGATGGCGAATACGCGATCACACTGATGATCGATTCGGGCTATCACGAATTCAAGTTCCGCCGTTTTTTCGAGGGCAACTTTAGCTATGAGGGCTTCGGCGGAAACCGCAATATCACGGTGAGCGGACCGAGTTCATTCGGTGTGTATTGCTACAACAGCTTGACCGCGTGCACAGCGGTTCCAGGTCCTCAGGACATTACGTTCCGAGTTGATTTGGGCGACTTTGAAGCCGATAGTGCAGGTGTTTACCTGATTGGCAGCTTCACCAACCCATCTTGGCAAGCCGGCGCCATTCAAATGACTCAGAGCGCGGAATACTGCAATGTTTGGGAAACCTCTGTCAATGCGGTTTGCGCTCAGAACTTGGCATATTTGTTCATCAACGGCGACCCGAACGGAACGGGCTTCGTGGAGTACTTCCCCTCAGGAAGCACCAACTGTCTTGTTTCTAACGGTTTCGGAGGCTTCAACCGCGGCTATACCCGCGTCAACAGCAATCCGCTCGAGTTGGAGTACAGCTTTAACACCTGCCAGACGATTTGCGAGTATCTCAACCCACAGTTGAGTTTCAACAATAAGTTCAGCTATACCGCCACTTGGACGGCCGACACTTCTGCCTCACAGTATGTCTTTGAGTTCAAGGCGGGCGAAGACTCTGTTTTCACGACTCGCTTTACGGCGAATCCCTTTATCACTTTGAGCTTCCCAGGCCCCGGAACCTATCTGTACCGCGTGGGCGCTTTGGTGAACGGCGTATGGCAGTACTCGTGCTGCTTGTTCGTAGAAGTGGATTGCGTTCCTTTAAACGTCGCCATTGTTGAGTTCGACGCTCCCTTCTGCGCGGGCGACAACGCGACCTATCGGGCGAATTTCTCTGGAGGGGCTGGTGCCAAGACCTACTTGTGGAGCAATGGAGCTACCACTCGTTCGATCACCGCAAGCCCCGGTGAGTATTGGGTAGTTGTGACCGATGCCTACGGATGCAGCGGGGTGGATACCATCGTCGGACAACAGCCTCAGTACGCCCAGTACGCCACCACCTTGGTGAACGTAGCTAAAGCGGGCGCGCTCTTTACCGTGAATTGGAACCCGGCCGTATTGCCTAATGGAGCCACGGTTCTCGGATATCGCGCGGGGTACAGGGTTCAGAACACCAACAGCGCATTTACCACCAGCGCGCTCTTGGCGAGTTCTTCAACCAGCCACACCTTCGATTTGAGCACAGAATGCAATGCCAACTACGAGTTTGTGGTGTATGTACGGTATCAATTGCCAAGCCAGTCTGCACAGACTTCTGCTCCAAGCTGTCCACTGAGCCGCGGACACAACAACGGCGTGGTGTGCGGTGGAGCCAAAAATGATGATTTGGCCGCCACAACCGGAGCCGCAAGCGGATTGTTGAATGTGTATCCGAACCCCACCCGCAACACGGTTTTTGTTTCACTCGAAGGAGACAATGCCGTAGTGGACGTTTTGGATCTGAGCGGCAAGGTGTTGAGCACCGCCCAATACAGCGGACTGACCGAGGTTCAAATCGAGCTCGGCCACCTGCCAAGCGGTTTGTACTTGATCCGCGCCACAACCGACGAAGAAATTCGCACGGCTCGGATTGTGAAAGAGTAATCGAACCCCTTTTATATAAAAGGCGAAAGGCCGGCACGATGTGCCGGCCTTTTTTTGTGCCACTGCTTTGAAATTGAAAATTCCTTGACCGGCTGCTAGGTCTTTAAAATTCAGTCGAAATAGGCGCTCAAAGCCGTTTCAATTCGCTCCCAGTCTTCTTCGCTCAAATTCGAACCCGAGGGCAGACACAAGCCTTGATCGAACAAGCGCTCCGAAACCCCATTGGAATACATGGACGACGAGGCAAAAATGGGTTGGAGGTGCATGGGTTTCCAAAGCGGGCGGGCTTCGATGTTCTCGGCCTCGAGCGCCAAGCGCAAACCTTCGCGGCTCTTGCCTTTGTTTTGATCGGGATCGATTAAAAAACAGCTCAGCCAGCGATTTGAGAACGAGCGCGAATCTTCGTTTTGATGGCCAAAGCGATACCCTTTCTCCTCAAAGCGATCAAAAAGAGCCCGATAACGAGAATAGTTCGCGCGGCGGCTCGCGATTCGGTCTTCGAGCACCTCCATCTGCCCCATTCCAATGCCCGCCAACACATTGCTCATTCGATAGTTATAGCCGATGTGCGAATGTTGATAGTGCGGAGCTGCATCTCGGGCTTGGGTAGACAAAAACCGCGACTTTTCGATCAGTTCGGCCTCGTTTCCAATCAGCGCCCCTCCCCCTGAGGTGGTGATGATCTTGTTGCCATTAAAACTCAAAACCCCCAATCGACCGAAACTCCCGCATTTTTGTCCGTCAAAAGTGCTGCCCAAAGCTTCGGCAGCATCTTCTAGTACGGGGATTTGCTCGCGAACGGCAATTTCGAGAATGCGATCCATTTGGGCGGGCATCCCGTAGAGATGTACGGGAATGATGGCCTTTACCTTTAGATTTTTAGCTATGCAATCGGCGATGGCGCGCTCGAGTTGCACCGGATCCATATTCCAAGTATCGGCCTCTGAATCGACAAACACCGGAATGGCCCCTTGATAGGCCACGGGATTTGCCGAAGCCGAAAAGGTCATGCTTTGTACAATCACGGCATCGCCGGGACCCACATCAAGCAAAATCAAGCCCAGGTGGAGTGCCGCCGTACCTGAACTCAAAGCTGCCGCCTGTTTGCTGCCGTTGAACTCGGCCAAACGGCGCTCAAATTCGTTGACATTGGGCCCGAGCGGAGCGATCCAGTTGGTCTCGAAAGCATCGGTGACATAGCGCTGTTCGGTGCCTCCCATGTGCGGAGAAGAGAGCCAAATTTTCGATTTCATCGGTTCGAGATTTAAAGATCGCAGGGGTTTAGAACAACGGGTGCAAAGGTCGTTTACAGATCGGGGCGGGCAATCGATCGGGCGGGACTTCCGACGGCTTTTGTGCCCTCGGGCAAATCGCGAATCAATACACTCCCTGCACCGAGAATACACCACCGACCAATCGAAATCCCTGGAATGACGACGGCCGCAGCGCCGATATGTGAGCCTTCGCCAACCGATACTCCGCCTGTGAGCGTCGCTTGGGGACTGATGTGAGCAAAATCGCCCAAGCTGCAGTCGTGGTCGACCGAACAACCGGTGTTGAGGATGCAGTGTTTGCCGATTCGAGTTCCCGAATTGATCTTGACCCCGGCCATCACCACCGTACCCTCACCGATCTCGACATCTTCGCCGATCAGAGCCGAAGGGTGAATGGCAATTCCAAACCGTTGATTTATAAAACGATCAACCAAACTTGCTCTGATTCGATTGTTGCCAACCGAGACGATCATTTGGTCGCAAAGCGGCGGCTCGGGGGTTTGAATCACCTCGACACCCATCAAGCGACCGGTCGTGGGCCTGTCGTCCCAAAAAGCAATGGGCTCGACCCCTCGGCGCCTCAGAATGTCAAGAATGACCTTGCCGTGCCCGCTCGCCCCGAAGAGAATCATTGAACGATGAGTCTTTCAAGTTCAAAAGCCTCAGCTCTCGATACATGCACGGTGGCGCCTCTCAATTTGGCCAAGGCTTCGAGGGCCTCGAGCGATCGGGAGTGCGGAAATTCCATCAGCTGCGATTGAAAGCAGCGCATGGCTTCGAGCTTGGCTTCAAAACAATGGCTGACGTCGACAAACACATTCGGTTCGAAGCGCTCGTCTCCTTGCACCGGAGCCCATTCGGTTTCGCTCAGGGTTTCGTAGCAGTAAACCTCTGAAGGACAACTGCTTCGCCCCGGACGCAGCGCCACCAAGGCCGCTCGGTAAACAACGCGGTGGTCTTCGTGCAAGTCGCCCGGATGCGGCAAGTAGACCACGTCGGGCGACAGCGTTTGAACAAGTGACGAGAGGTGATTCGATATGGGATAAGCGGGACTGCTGCTGAGCCTGGGCGCGGGAAATTCGGCGAAATGAGTCTGAGTGACCCCCAGAACTCGGTGCGCTTTGAGGGCTTCGGCGCGAATGGCTTCTACTTGCTCGGGCCGGAACAACTCGGGCGCACCCACAGAGGCGTTGGTCGCAATCAAGACATGCACCAAATCGCCTTGGAGGGCGTGTTTTTTCATGGTTGCGCCACAGCCGAGCACCTCGTCGTCTGCGTGTGGGGCGATCACCAATACCGTCTTTTTCATCTGTTCTGTTTTCGAATCCATTCTTTAATCGCCATCAATTCGTCTTCGACCGAAACGCCCAGCTTGTCTCCTACCCCGGGAGCGCGTTGATCGGAAAGTTCAAATTTGTTGAGCCAGATCAAGCCTTGACCGCATTGAACCAATAAGCCTCGTTGAGGATTTGAGAGCAACACTCTGCCGACCACGCCTTTAATCGGCATTTCGGCTTCGACCTCTGATGCCCAAAGCGTCATTCGGGTGTCCTTAAACCAGGTGTACGCCCCGGGATGCGGGCTTGCGCTCGCCTTGATGAGCCGATCGATGGCATCTGCGCTCTGGCTCCAGTCGATTCGCCCGTCTTCGGGAGCCCGTTTTCCATACCAACTCGCCAAGGACTCGTCTTGAGGCCGGGGGTTCCACTCGCCTTTTTTGAGCAAGGGCAACCAGCGGTCGAGCGCGCGCACAATCGCATCGCCCAACTTGGATTCAACGGCCCCCGCATCGTCGCTGGGGTCGGGATGAAATGCTTCTTGCACAAAAATGGGCCCGTCGTCGGCTCCTTCGCCCATGAGGAAAAAATTCGCGGCGGCCGGCAAGCGATCCAGCACGATCCACGCCAAAGGGGCTCTGCCGCGACCTTGGGGCAATAGAGTGGGATGGAACCCGATGCAGCCCAAGCGGGGCATTTCGAGCCAATGGGTCGAGAGAAGTTGCGAAAAGCCCACGGCGAACAGCAAATCGATTTGCTTCTCGGCCATCCATTGAAGGTGTTCGGCTTCGTTAATTCTCTGATAGCCCTGATAATCGACTCCCCGTTCTCGAGAAATCGCCCCCAAATCGACCCATCCGCTGACCCTTTCAACGCGCGCAGGCTCGTGACCGAGCACCCCCACCACCTCAAAACCGTGTTTCAGCAAAGCCTCGAGGGTCAGGGCGCTGGTCTTTACGGCCCCGATCAGTCCCACGCGCAAACTCATGGTTTTTCGGCTTTTACGCCCATAGAATCGGGCTTGCGCAAAAAGCGCTCTTCACCCATCAGAACAATCAATACGGTTTTAAACAAAATCGAAATGTCGAGCGCAAAACTCAATCGCTCCACATAGCGACGATCGTAGGCCCAGCGCTCGGGCCAAGAGAGATAGATGTTTCCGTTTACTTGAGCCAAGCCGGTGAGGCCCGGCCGAACTTCGAGCCTGCGGCGACCGTTTTCGTCAAATTCTGTAATCTGGGTCGGCAAGGCGGGGCGAGGGCCGACCAAAGACATTTCGCCGCGAAGCACATTGAGAATCTGCGGAAGTTCGTCGAGCTTGCTCCGGCGCAGCAGCGCACCCACGCGCGTCACCTCTGAATTGCCCTTGAGCACCTCGGCATGGGCGGTTCTGAGTTTGTCGGTCATCGTCCTCAACTTGAACACCCGAAACACCTTACCCCCCTTTCCCAAGCGGTCTTGGTTGTAAAATACGGGGCCTCGGCTGTCGAGTTTTACGAGCAACATGCACAAGAGCAAAATCGGGCCAAAGACGGCCAGAACGAGCAGGGCAGCGCTAAAATCCAAAACGCGTTTGAAGGTGTTGCGATACACGACTTAGAGTTTTGAAAGAGATTCGGCATACCGACGGGCGAGCACATCTCGGTCGAAATGGCCCTTGGCGTAGACAAAGCCGCTCTCGCCATCTCGAGTTCTACGCTCGGGATCAGACTTGTACAACAAAATGCCGTCGGCGATCGACCGAGCGTTTTCGGGCTCGACAAAAAGCCCGCATTGGGCAGTTTCGACCAATTCGCGAGACACCCCGTCAATGGCCAGCAAAATGGGCCGCTTGCACGACATATAATCGAAGGTCTTGTTCGAATAAATCGTCTTAAACGTATCGACCTTTTTCAGAACCGAAGCGCCCAAATCGGAGGCGAGGATGTACTTAAACACTTCCTTTTTGGGTACGGGATCGCGAAAAAGCACATTGCTCAAACCTCGGCTCTTGGCCTGCTCCACCAATCGCTTTTTCTCCATACCGTCTCCGATGAGTTGGATCAAAACCGCCTCGTCTCGGAGCAAATCGGCGGCGTCGAGCAACTGATCGAGGTGATTGGCCACCCCGTGCGCACCCACATAAGTAACGACAAACAAATTTTCTTGACCCAATTCTCTTTTAAATGCCTTGGAATCGAAGTTTTCGAGCAAGTCGTCGCTGAGCGAAAAATCAGCGGCGTTGGGAATAAAAATGATTTTCTCGGCGGGAACCCCCTTTTTCTCAATCAAGGTGTCTCGAAAAGCCGGGGTGAGCACGTTGATCAACTTTGCTTTTTTGTAGATGAACGCCTCGAAAGCATAAGCCATT
The DNA here is from genome assembly GCA_041739275.1 of Schleiferiaceae bacterium. Taxonomy (GTDB): domain Bacteria; phylum Bacteroidota; class Bacteroidia; order Flavobacteriales; family Schleiferiaceae; genus WGMI01. Next base: position 89,907 of record JBGSOF010000035.1, read on the forward strand.
TTGATGATGGCTTTGTTGGTGACCACCCCGGTGTCTATGGCCGATTCGGGCCACAAATCGCGAATTTCGAAAACGAACGGAGTGCGCTTAAACCAAGATAAAAGAACCCCGGTAATCCCCACGAACAAGGGAGGCGAGGTCACCAAAATGACGTCGTATTTGCCCTTGAGCTTGGTGAGCCCCGCCCACAGGCTCGAAAAAACAAAGCTGAAATAGCCCCACAAGCGCCCGATAAAACTCTTGTTGTAGCTCTCAGACACATGGCAGCGCCACACTTCGACCGAGCCCTGCATTTTTCGCTTGAAGTGAACGCCCTTGTATTCGGCATATTTTTCGTGCCCGTTGTAGTGCATCATTCCCGCGATAACCGTCACTGAATGGCCCTGAGAAGACCACACTTTGGTCATCTCGTTGAATCGAGAAGCCCCGGGATCGTTTTCTTCGAGGAAGTACTGGTGCAAGACGAGAATTCTCATGGCAGAGGTTCGTTTAATAATTCGATTCGGGTGCGAATCAACCGGTCTTTGCAGGCAAATGTCCACTGGGGTGCGGCTTCTTTTATGCCGTACAAACGCGAATACCAACCGTCTTCTTCAATGCGCGGCAGGGGCCTCGACTGCGCGTCGAATGCCTCGATTTTGATGCGGTCGAGCTTTTCGGGATGCGGATGCCAACGCTGAACCATGGAGCGATCGATCTTCGAACTAATTCGGTCTTCGATCTCCCAAACGGGCGAATGCGCTGATTTCAAGATCGTCCGCGTGTGCGTCAGCCCCGGCTCAACATGTGCAAAGGCCTTCATATTGAGCACAATCCGATAGCCGTCGTCGGTCTGCTCCCAACCCTTGCTCTCGGCCTGAGACCAATAAAACCAAACGAAACGGGGGCCTTTGAGCATCTGATCTGCTCCGTCGACCATCAAGGCATTGTGCGACTCCGTGCCCACAAAGTAGCGCAAGGTCGCCTCGTCGGTATTGTACTTGTAACTGCCCGCATCGCGGAACCAGTTTTCGCCTCCGTGCCACAAATCGATGTGCAGGTTGTCGGCTTGAGACGGGCGGTCTTTGTGCCGGCCGCAACGCAAGAAAGTGTAGGTATCGGCTTGGCGCAAACCGTAAAAGCCCCCGACGGGGAAGGCGTCGACAGAATCGGAGACAAGACTGACATCGACCGGTTTCGCGCTCGAGAGTCCAAACCAAGCGGCTTCTTCAGACCAAGCGCCCGTTCCGTAGCGAGCGGGCAAACCCAAGGCCGCGGCCAAGCAGTCGAGCTGGGGTCTAAAATCTGAAAAGTCGCTGTCGCTAAATTGAAAAAACAGGGCGCCGTCGTTGGCCCCGTAATTCGGCAAGCGCCCATTGGAAGGTTCGAGCGCAGAATCTAAAAAGCGATGCGCGGCCTTTGCCCGAGCGCGAAAGACTTGCGAAAAATCTGTTTTATTCTTTTGGGCCATCGCCAAACAGAGGCTGAGCAACTGAACCACCACCCGCTGGTAGTTCGTGCTGAACTGCAGATGAGTGCCGTCGGGATAGATCTGATAAGCGACCTCTTGTTCGAGCCAGCGCTTGCCTTTTTCGGCCCATTTGCGCGTTTCGGGAATAAAGGGAAACAGCATTTCGCTGAGCGCGAGAAAAGCCGTTTCGGTAATCGCATGGTTGTTGCGCACCGCAATTCGCGAAAAATCGATGTGGTCGTAAACGCGCTTCAAACTCCAGTAAAACACGTTTTGATAACGCGCCCAACGCGCTTCGGTCAGGCCTTCGGATTGCGCGTAAAACCTGAGTCCAAACAGCCAGTTGAAACAGCGGAGCGAAATTTCTTGACTGCACCTCCAATTCGGACCGCGGTGAATGGGATTGGCCTCGATCCACGAATCGAGTTCTCCGAAAAACCACTCCGCGCTATCGGTAGCGTTGTGAAAATCGCTGCGCAAAACGGTGTGTATATAGCTGAATCGGCTCTTTTCCCAGACAAACTTGATGTCTCCCATTTCGGGGTCGAGGTCGGGAATCTGAGACCAGTGTTTGGAGATGTCGTATTTCTTGGCTGTCTGAGGGTGGGTAAGCCAGTCGAATCGGGTGCCGAGTTCAAATTCGATGGCGCTGAAAAACGGAATTGCGCCCTGCTTGATTCGCTCTGAGCGGAGCGCCAAATCTGCGTCGGGCCGGGGCTCGAGCTCAATGTCGGCCCGGCTAAAAAAGACGAAGCGATCGAGTTCGACCCATGAGGTTTTATCAATAAAATGCTTCTCGGGCGGATCGGCGGGAAACCTGCGTTCAAGGACACCCAAGCGGGTTTCGGCCATCAGTTTGAGTCGATAGACCATGTAGCGAGGCCCCATGTTCCGCGCCATATCCCATATCCTTGCGAGACTCAGCGACATCGACTTAGCGAAGGCCAATCAAGTGCGAAACGATGCGCTCTGCCGTGTGCCCGTCCCAGAGTTCGGGGATTCCACCCTTTTTCCAATTGCCCGAAAACAAGACATCCATGGCCGGTTCCAAGGCCTTGGGGTCGGTTCCGAGCAATTCATTGGTGCCGATGCTCACGGTTTCGGGGCGCTCGGTGCTGTCGCGAAGGGTCATGCACGGAATGCCCATCACCGTAGTTTCTTCGGTGATTCCGCCGCTGTCGGTAATCACCACCTTGGCCTTGGAAACCAAATAGTTAAACTCCAAATAAGAAAGGGGTTCCACCAAGTGGAGATTGGCCGGAACATCGCCCAAATCTTGGAGGTTTTTCGCCGTTCGCGGATGCACGGGGAAAACCAAGGGGATTCCCCGAGAAACACGCACAATCTCGGCCAAAAGGTCCTTGAGTTTTCGCTCTCCGTCTACGTTCGCCGGGCGATGGAGGGTCATGACCGCATATCCGCCTTCGACAAGACCCGCCTCGCTCCAAATCGGGGGCGCAGAGAACCGATGGCGGCTCCAGAGCAAAGTGTCGATCATGGTGTTCCCCACAAAGCGGATCCGCTCGCTCTCGACCCCGCTTTTGCGCAAATTCGCATTGGCTACCTCAGAGGTGGTGTAGAAGTAATTGGTGATGCTGTCGGTCACCAATCGATTGATCTCTTCGGGCATTCCCCAGTCGCCCGATCGAATGCCCGCCTCGACGTGCGCGACTTCGACATGCGCTTTCTGAGCCACAATGGCGCAGGCCATGGTCGAGGTAACGTCTCCGACCACCAAGCAAAGGCTAGGCTTTCCGTGGGTCTCGAGGAGGGCTTCATAACCCGTCATAATTCGGGCGGTTTGTTCGGCTTGTGTGCCTCCTCCAGCCCCGAGATTGTGGTTGGGTTCGGGAATTTCGAGCTGCTCAAAAAAGCTGTCGCTCATGTTTCGGTCGTAGTGCTGACCGGTGTGGATTAAGCGAAAATCGATATCGGCACCTTCGCTCTTTCGCTTTCCTATTTCGCGGAGAATCGGGGCGATTTTCATGAAATTGGGCCGGGCACCTGCAATAAGGTCAATCAGCATGAGGTCAATTTTTTGAGGTTAGGTTTTCGAGTTGGTCAAAAATTCGGCGGTGAACCGCTTCAGAATCAAACTCTGCGGCTTTGGCGAGCGCCAGGGGCCTCAGTCGCCGAAGCTCTGACTGGTCGATTCGCCCGATTTGCTCGAACAGCGCCTCTTCATTGCCGGGTTCGAGCAGCCAGCCCGTGTGCCCGTCGTCGACCACCTCGGGAAGGTGCTTCCAGCGCGTCGATACGCTTGGAACCCCGTGCGCATAGGCCTCGATGATGATGCCGGGATAACCTTCGCCCTCGTATCGAGTGGGTAAAGTCAAGACATCTATTTGAGAGAGTACCGATTGCACGCCAGCAGCATCTAAAGGCCCTCCATAGCGCGGATCGCGTTCCAGCGAATTCATCGATTCTTCGGCAATCGGCCCGTAAACCTTGAGCTCGAAATCCGGGCCGAGTCGGTCGAACACGCGCAAGAGCTCGGGCAGACCCTTGCTCTCTCGAATCTGTCCGATGTAGGCGAAGCTGCGCTTATACGGACGTTCAAAATCGACCGGGTTCGACTTTAATGGCCGCACGTTCGGGAACCATTCCGCCTTGGGGTTGACCGAAATTACCTTTTCGAGCAAGGCCTTGCTCTCCACATAAACCAAAGGCAATTCGCCCAAGGCCTTGCGCAAGAGCGAGGGGGCCGCGGAGGCATCGATCGAATCGAGCAAATGCGCCCCGAAAGCCCTTAGCACCAGTTTTTTACCTCTCAACTTTGAGTAAATCCACAAAATCGGGAACAGCACTTGAATACCGCCTTGAGAGACATTCACAACCCACACCCCGTGCCTTTTGGCCGAGCCCTCGAGATCTGCCAAAACACGGCCCAAGTTCTTGAGCTTTCCGACAAAACCTCCTCGGTCGAAGGGGTTGGCCACCACAAGCGTAAAATCGCGATTTTGCCTCTTGGCTTCGTCTACCATCACCTCAAAAAGCCGAGTCGCTCCGCCCAGAGTGAGCGGTCGATCGCTGAAGGGAAGGGGGCCGATCAAGGCGAAACCGCTGCTGCTCTTCGAAGCCATTATTTGGAGCTCTTGCTTTGCGAGTTTTCCGATTCCACAGGCTTGCCCTTGGCCTTTTTGCGCTCGTCCATTTCAGATTGGCGCTGTTGATTTCGCTCTTCGAGCATCTCGGGCTGAAGCCCTTTGTCGATTCCGTTCTTTTTGTATCCCTTGCCCTCGCCCAAAGGAGGTAGATCAAAATCAGGCATCAGTTTTTGACCGCCTTGAACGATGTTTTTAAACTCGACCACGCTGTTGCCGGGGTATTTCCCGCTCCGGTAAATGCCGCATTTGAAATACGTTGCCTTGTTGTCTTGATAGAGTGTGGGGATGTTGTTCAACTCGAATTTCTGCCCGTTGACGACGCATTTGAACTTTCCTTTTTTGGGATCAGAAGACCAAGTGATCCAGATTTCGACCTTGTTCCAATCTTTTTTGAGCGGGACGTTTTGCACCCGCTTGAGCTCGCCGTTGTTCATGGGTCTGAGCAGAACCGAAATCTGGTCTTTCCAAAGGTTGATCGCCACAGGGCTTCGATGCCCCCAACCTTTTTCGATGTTTTCGCGACCCACGGCGGAATTCAAATGCCAGTCTGCGATCGAAAAAAACTCGTTCTCCAAATATTCGAACTGAGTCGGCTTGAATTCAAATGCGTAATAGCTCGCTTTTACGGTATCGCATTTGATCTGACTGCAATTGCCGTTGTAGGCGTAATCGTCGGGGCGAACCTCAAAGCGCACCACTTCGCCATTGAGTTGAAGGGCATGAGGGGCGCTTACGCAGACCCGGGGGACCTTGAGCACGGGCAGCTGTTCGTGGTGTTTTTGAGCGAAGAGCGGGCTGAAAATGAAGGCGGCAAAGACGAAGAGATTTTTCATAATCGACTCTCTTTAAGTTCTTTAAAAAGATCAACATACAACTGAGCACAGCGAACCATGCTGTATTTTTCGGCGTAACGCGCATACAAACCGTCGACCCGAGACTGATATTCTTCGGGGGTCAAACCCGCCGCATGGCGAAGCGCATCGAGAAAATCGACTTCCTGAGCCGTGCGACTCAGCATGCCCAAAGGCTCCACCATTTCCGGAATGCCACCCACCGGAGTCGAGACGGGCAAGGCTTTGCATGCCATGGCCTCGATCAACGAAATAGGCATGCCTTCGTAGAGCGAAGAGAGCGCAAAAAAATCGGCGCAGTGGAGGTAGTCCGTGGCATTGGCCTTGCCCCCGAGCCAGGCGATTCGCTCGCTCATATGGGGGCGCATCTGTTCGAGAATCGGTTCGCTTACGGGGCTCCTTTCGGTGCCGAGAATCCAGAGAACCCCATTGTGGCCTTCGTCGAGCAGGCGGGCAAAAGCCGCGACCAGCATGGCCTGATTCTTTTGAGGGGTGATGCGGCCAATGTTGACCCAAATCTTGAGGTCCGGGCCAAATCGCCTTCGAAGCTCTTCGACCTCTGCCCGCAGCTCGGGCATTTGAGGGCTGGGCACAGGCAAGGCTCGGCCGTTGTCGATGCGCCGAACGCGCTTTAAGCCGTAATAGTCGAGAAAAGAACGATGGCTGACGTCTGAAATGGTGACGGGAAAAACGCGCTTCGAAGAAAACAAAAACTTCCTGAGGCGAAATTCTTTGTCTCCGCTGATTTCTTTTCGGGCGTCGTTGTGAATGGTGTGCACGATCGGCGCCTTGGGCAAGCCGAGAAAGCCCGCGAGCGCGAGATAGTTGACCACCCGCAAATGGGTGTGGATGAAGTCTGGGCGTTCGCGCCGAATCAAATCGCGCAGGGCGAAAATCGAGCCGAGGTCGAAGCCGAGTTTCTTGTCGAGAAACCGCAGTTGGATCTCGGGGTGGATGTCGGGAAAATAACTCATCCCCTGCTCGGTGCGCGGAAAGAGCGAGCCCATAACAACTTGGTGCCCCTGAGCATGGAGTTCGTTCGACAGGTCGACCAGAAAGCGCTCGGCGCCTCCGTCGATAAACATGGGAATGAGCTGTAAGAACTTAGCCACGGCTTACCAGAACTCCTTTGGGTCGATGTTCTCGCGGATCACCTTGGCGGGAACTCCTGCGGCCACGCAGTTGGCGGGGATGTTGCCAATCACTACGGCACCTGCACCGATCACCGAATTGTCGCCTATGGTGAGGTCGCCGAGAATGGTGACGTTGTGGCTGATCAAGACGTTGTTGCCGATGCGCGGAACATTGGGCTGCTTGCTGCGACCGCCGACCACCAAGTGAATGCCCAAATTGCAGTTGTCTCCGACCTCCACGTGTTTGTGAAGCGCGACCGACAGCCCTTTGTAGGCAAACAAAGTCCCCTTGCCGAGTTTGACGTGGGTTCCGATGTACGAGTTGTAAATCACGAACTCGTAGAACTGCACCAGGCGCGGAATCAAGGGGATTTTTCGCTGGGTGAACCAATATCCGAAGCGGTGAACGTGTGCGAGATTCATATCGAACTTGGGGTGTTTTTTAGGTTTTGAGAAAGGTCTTTTTCAAGCCATTTTAGCGCGGGTTCAAAGCCGTGGATTTCGGCCAGTCGCCGGCTGTCGGAGGCAAAGCGCTTTCGGAGCGAAGCGCGCAGTTCGGCAGAGGCTTCTACAGGTTTGGAAACCCCCTTTTCGGTGTTCCATTCGATGAGTTTTTCTTTGAGCTTCCGCCGGTTTTCGGGGCTCAAAATTCGACTCGCCAAAGCGCGCATCCACGACGCGCCCTTGCCGGCCGAGAGCAATTCTTGCACGGAATCGCTCTTCACCTCGCCCGTAATGTTCAAGTCCTCGTATTTGATCGCCTCGGAATCTTCGACCTCGAGAAAGTCAAAAATCCGATTCATAAAGCCCGGTCGGTCTTTGCGAATCTGAGCGTAATCGAGAATCAGAACGCGCTCTCTCGGAAAAAACTCATAGACGCGTTCGAGCTGTTCGGCATAGAGCCCGTGCTCGAGATAGGTAAAGTCGTTGTTGTGAAAGCTGAAATCGTCGATGGCCACGGGTTCGTAATCGAGCGCCTCTTCGATGCTTCGCTTTTCTTTCCTCAGTTTTTGGAAGTAGTTGTATGCCGAAACCGCGCGATCAACCGGGTCGCGGAGCACCGCCATCAACTTGAGGTCGGGGATTTTAGACAACCCCTCAAGTGCCTGCCTATAAATAAGATAGTTCACATGGGTATGCAGCCGATATCGCTGCCCGGCATACGACTTAAAATAGGGCTCCATATGGCGCTCCGGGTCCAATCTCCGCTCGGGATGGCTGTAAAAATCGCGGTCTTTGAGCTCGGGAACCGAGAAGACATCGGGATGTTTGCTCAACCAATCGTGAAGACTGGTCGTGCCCGCTTTTTGCGCGCCGAGCAATACGAGATTAGGCTGCATGCGCCAAAGAGTTTCGTTCTTCGAGCCAAAAACGATGCAAACTGCCGATGGCTCCGGTCAGGCAGATGTGATACCACAAAAGTGAGCTCCACAGCCAACTCACGAACAAGCTCGAAAACACGAGCGAGAAATAGGCCAAAAACGGCACCAAAAACAGCCCATAGTCCTGGAGAGAACCCGCTTTGATGCGCTTGCGAATTGAACGATAGTTGAGCCAAACTCTTCGCTGCATCAAGAAGTACACGAGGAGACCGATGAGACCATACTGAATGGCCATTTCGATGGTGGTGTTGTGGATGACGCTGTCGTGGCCCGAATGGTCTCTCGAATAGCGCCGGGTCAAGCTCGGATCTCCGCCCTGCCCTGTAATGGGTCGTTCGAGAAAGCCGAGCACACCGCCCGTCCAAAGCTCGTTTCGACCGCTCGAAACTTCTTCGAGGTCGGTGGTTTCGCCACCCAAGCCCGCCAAGCGCCTGAAGACGGGATTGTCTTGGTTAAAGAAGATAAACAAACCCACCCCTGCGACAAAACCGAGCAAAAATCCGAGGTTTCGAAGGTTGAGTTTGAGCCCCACATACACAGAATAAAAGAGAAAACCCATCAACAAAAAGGAGAAGAGTCCGTTTCGAGAACCCGAGTTCAAGATGATCCACAAGACCATGAGGAGCGACACTGCAGCGGCCACCCGAAACATGGCTTTTGAACCGGGTTGGAACAACATCAGCATGGCATAAGCGCTGATTCCCACCAAGGATGCGGTAAAGGTTCCGTGGCGGCTGTCTCCGAAATTCAGGTATTCCTGAAAGCCTTGGGTAACGCCTTTAAAGTTCATGTACAAGAACATAATGAACAAAAAGGGGACGATGATATTCTTCATAATCTCCAAACTGCTCCGTATGCCCGCAACCCCGCGTTGGACGAAAAAGGCGTATATCAGAAAAAAGAAGGCGATTTGAGCGAGGTTGGTGATGTTGTTCACCACAATATTGGCTGCGGGGATATCGCCATAAATGTTGCTCAAAGCAATCAAAGTGCCGAAGACCACCAAACCCGCATACCCGAGAAAAAAATGAACCATGCGCCTCTCGGCTTTGAGCCCTTTTCGGAAGAGGTCAAACCCAATAATCGGTGCCAAGAAAATGAGGCTAAGGGTTTCGGTAGGAATCGGGAAATCGTCTGTAAACCCACCTTCGATGGTCGGAATGAGCAGCAATGTGGGCAGGACATAATCGCGGTTGAACAATACAAAAGGAATGCAGGCCGCAATCAGAGCCACCGAATAGCCCAAAAACAGGGAAACGCCGACGGCGGCGATGAAGAGGAAAGTTTCTATATTGTTGAATTTCAACTTCATCGAGCGGCGCGTTTGCGAGATTTCTTCCGGATCAATTTCGCGAAACGATCGAACAAATCGCGCGCCGGGGCTCCGAGCCATTGCGGACGAAGGCAGTAGACGGCAAGAGAAAGGGTCAATGCGGCGAAGGCACTCAGGGCAGCAGCGAGAATGCCGAGCATCAAGCCTTTGCCGCCCAAGAAGTAGTCGGTTCCAAAGGCCGCCACTCCAAAAATGGCCATCAGCGGAATCGAGGGCAAAAAGGGTCGGTACTGCATGGCTCGATCCATCCCCACTTTGCGAATGGCAAGCGCAGACATATTGAAAAACTGAAACACCGAAGTAATGAGAATCGTCCAAGCCACGGCCTCAAGCCCATGGCGCGCTGTGAGGGCTAGTGCGGCGAACAAGACCAGAGTGTACACAAATTTTTGAAGCGCGCTGCGATACACGAGGGCTTTTGCTCGGATAATGGAGTCGGTGAGGCGAATGCACACCCGAAAGGGAATGGCGAGAAACAAAATGCGCAGCGCAGCCACCGCCTCCGTCCATTGGTCGCCGAGGAGCAGCAAAACCACGGGCTCGGAGTGGAAGGCGAGCCAAACCGACACGGGCAGCGTCAACAAGAGGCTATAGCTCAAGTTGCGCTCGTACATGCCCACCAATTTGGCGTCTTCGTCTTGAATTCGCGACATGGCCGGAAACATCACCTTGTCGATGACGTCTCCGAGCATTTTGCCCGGAATCATCATGATGCGATACGAGCGCTCAAACACCCCGAGCGCCGCGAGCGGCATGAGTTTGCCGAGGAGCAAATTCAGACCGGAGTTGGTGAGGTAGTTGTTGATTCGAATCAAGGTGAGACCCGCCCCAAAGTGAAAGAGTTCGTTGAATTCTCCCTTTCCAAAACCCGCCGAAAGCCGAAGCGGGGTGCGCCAAATCACAATGATGAGCTGAATGCCTTGATACACCAAGGTGCCGTAAACCAAAGACCAGACCCCTGCCCCATTGAGCGCGGTGACGACCCCGACGAGCATTCCGACCAGATGAGATATGTTCTCGACCCAGAAGAGGTATTTAAAGTCCATCGCCCTCTGAATGAGGCTCATCGAACTGCCCGCGGCCGCCGATAACAAAAAGCTGAAACACAGTATGGGGAGAATCGATTCGAGCTCCGGACTTTCAAAAAAGCGAGCAATCCCCACCGAACCCAAGGCCGTGGCCGCATAGAGCACCATGCCCACGCCCATGTTGACGTAAAAAGAAGTCGAAATGTGTTTTGCGGTCGGGTTTTTGTGCTGAATCAGGGCCGGGCCCATTCCGATCTGCGAAAACAACTGAGCAAAATTGACAAAGGAGTTGGCGATGGCCATGATCCCGAAGTCGCGCTGGTCGAGTATCCGCGCCAAAACGGCGTAGTAGGCCAGCTGAATCACTGCCAGGCCGAGGACGTTGTAGAGTTGCCAAAAAAGCGATTTGCGTATGCCCTTGCCCATGTTCAATCAGCGGGGGCTTTTGGGTTCGAGCCAGCGCGCATATCTCGCGAGCAGCGGATGCTTGTCAAAATAGGCCTTGCTCTTGTCGTCGTAGGCAATCGCTCGGCGCTCGAATCTGGAAGGGGTTCCCCCGATGCTGTGGCTGGCAAAAGGCTCCATGTGGGTCGGGAGTTCAGAGGCCCGCACATCGACCTTCAAAAAGCGAAGCAGAGCTTCAAGAGAGGCTCCGGGTTCGGTGGCCAGATCTCGGTAGTGAAGAGAGAATTTCGATTCGGGCTCGATTCGGGCGACGACTTCGTCGGCAAATCGGTTTTGCAGGGCCACCGAATTGAGGTATTGCGCCATTTGAAGCGAAGAGCCCACCCCGCCCTTTCGGTGTCCGAGCTTGGAAAACGCAATCTCGCCGATCGACCGCTTCAGGTGGAGGATGCGAACCGATTCGGGCCGTGCCTTGTGCAAATAATAGCCCTGAAGCGCATCCTTGGAGCTGTCGACGACCCAAGAGCTGCCCGATTGCTCGGCAAAAGCGAGCAGAATTCGAAGGCTTTCTTGTGCCACTTCCATCCCGCTGAGTGCGTATTTATGAAGCGCGTTGTCGACCGCCTTGGGCATAGACTCGAACATCGATCGCCCGCCTTCGCGATGATCCAATCGGGTGCGCAGCTCTTCGAGTGGAAGCGTGCGGTTTACTTCGCCCCAAAGCGCGCATTGGAGTATGGGTTCTCCGCAAGAGCATTTCCACCCCCATTTGTCTCCCGGCCCTTGCTGTTTGAGGTGGCCTTGCAGCATTCGGAGCTCCCCGACCGAAGAAAAACCGCTGAGTTGACCGAGCAAGTTTTCGAGCAAAGTCGAACCCGTTCGCCGATCTGAAATGATATAGAGAATCTTGTGCATCGAGCTCAAAGTTGTGATTTCTCAAAGCGAGCTCTGAGCTCTGCCTCGTTTGCCAGGCGAATTCCGCGCTTTTGATCGTCTAATTTTTCGAGCGCCGGGCTGAGTTGCAAAGAGGGAATTCCCAAATGAGATCCCAGATCTTCGACAAAGCCGTCCCAATTGGAACTCATTCGTTCGTACGTCAAAATCGGGGCTGAGAGCTCTTGTGCGAGGACGCGCAGCCGGTCTCGGTCTGAAAGCGCAGAATGGTAGAGCTTTTCGAAGCGCTCTTCGGCAATGCTCACTTCGCGAGGCTCGGCTGAAATCGCTTTTGCATCGCTGTGATAAGTGCCGCTCAATTGAGCCTTGGCCGCAGACAAAGCACTTGAAAATGCGTTTTCGCGAATCAATACCAAAAAGCGAAGCTTGCGGGTCTTTAGGGCGGGCAATAATGCCGGATTCCATTTGATTTGAGAGAGCATGAGCTTGAAGCCCACGGCCTGAACCCCTGTGCCCGCCTCGCTGTAGAAGCGGTCCAGATGTGCGGCGATTCGACTCTGGCTCAAATGCTTGTTGAGAAACAGATCTGCCTTGCCAAAGCCTGTTTTTAAATACCGAAACTGATGTTCCGGGTGGTGGATGCCCGAACCGTAGTGAAAGAGCTCGCCCGCCGCAAAGATCTCTGGATGCGCGTCGAGCGACCGAACCAAGAGCGTAGAACCCGTGCGCTGGCTGCTGAGAACTGCGAATTCCATGCTTTAGCGCTTCCAGGCCGAAAGATCGCGACCTGTTTTTTGTTCGAGCCGCTCGATCATTGGTATGTAATGCGCCACGAGTTGTGCGCGCTCTTGAGCCGACATCTTGGGCTTGGCGTCTTCTTTGGTTAAAGACGATGCGAGCTTGGAGCGGAGCGGTTTGGGCAGGGCGCGAAGCAAGGCCTTGACCCTCGGGTGATTGACCGCGTATAACAACTGCGAAAAACGCGCTTTTCGATAGGTGTTTCGCTCGCTTTGTACCGGCAATACGAAGTCTTCGTCTACCCCAATCCAACGATAGACCGAACGCAGACTGCCGAGCAAGTCGCTTCGAAGGTCTTCGGTAAAAACCCAGTGGATTTGCTCTTTTGGAAAAAGCGATTCGTAGATCTCCAGAATGCGCACATAGTCGCCTCCTTCGAGATAGGTGCGAATAATATCTCCGGGTTTCAGAGAACCCTGCAAGTGTTCATTGAGCCACGCATGCTCAAAATCGGGAGCGTCAAAGTCGAAATTTTGGGTGCGATTGGCCTCGATGGCCTCGAGATAACCGAGTTTTTCGCTGCCGTTCTCCTTGCGCATCAGCCAGCCCGAAAAAGCGCGTTCGGCCGGGTCGCGAAAACTAAAAATGATATGCGCCTCGGGGAAGTGTTTCGCAATTCGCTCGGCCGCAAAGCGCAGAAAAGCGTAGCTCGGAGTGGCTTCGCCCGCAGCTTTTATCGAAGGTCGAGAAGCGCTCAGGTCCGGAAACTGAGCCTCGAGATAGCGCTCGATTCCCTGGCTGTATTCGTTCGAAAAAAAGCGCGTCTCCTTTCGAACAGACATTTGAATTTCAGGATGTTGCGCCAAGTAGAAATACATGGAACTCGACGCGCACTTGGGCGGACCCGCGACAAAAAAAGTGGGTTTCATAGGCTGAGCTTGGGGAGTGTGCCGGGGCGGAGAATGCGGTGAATGGCTTCGAGTTGTTCGGGCTCAAAGTACTCGGTTTCGGGTCGGAGATCGCTGCGCACCGGGTTGTTGGTCAAATAGCGATCGATCCACCGAGAGGGCTTCAAATCAGAGAAATCGAGCATCTCTTGCAGAGCCGTCCGGGGATTCAAGACAAAATCTTCGTAGCGAATTTCGAGCAGTGCCGGCCTCCAGCGCGCCGCCTCGATCTCGAAAACCTGATTGAGCTTTCGGTATTGAAGCGCCCCGAGCAGTTCGGGACGACCGACGAGCCCTTCGGCAAATTGTTGTTCGTCGGGCGAGTAAGCCCCTTGCCACCACAACTGATCCATGCCTTTGTCTTGCCAAAATTCCACTTTGAGCCAACTGCTGATGGTCGGAACGGCATCTCGACGAATGTGGATGAAGCGGGCATCGGGAAATAGATCGAGCAAAAAGCCCATGCGCGCCGGCCCGGTCAATTTAAACGCAAGGCGCGATCGGCCTTGAAAGCGCACCATCGCGTCGAAAAACGAAAGCAGTTGGTGTTTTTGGGGATCGCTGAGTCGCTCGTCGAGCAAAAAACCGCGCGAAAAGTCGATTTCGCTGCCCGTGATGGCTTCCCACATCGAATAGCTCTCTCCCGGTTTGAAGGCGTAGCGATTTAAAAAACCTGCTTTGTGCAGTTGCTCTTTCTTGCCTTCGTAGCGATAAAATGGGTTGTCGAAGAGCCAGCGAACCAAGGAGGCATACGCCTTGCCCGGCCGCAAATGGTCGTAATTGCTCGGCCACGCCAAATCGGGATGCCTGAAGAGGGCTTCAGAAATAATGGTGGTGCCCGAACGCCCTGTGCCGAAGACGATGATGGGTCGAGAGAGCCGATGCTTGGCCATTCGAGGAATATTTGAACTCAGAGTCGAGCATCGACCTGAGACGGGTCGAGGAAAGACTTGATGTCGAAGACCACGCTGTCGGCATTTTTGAGCGAACCGAGGTCGAGCTGGGCGAATTGATCGTGTGCCACGGCCAGGACAATTCCGTCGAAGCGCTCGGTGGGCCATTCATTTTGAACTTCGACCCCATATTCGGCGCGCACCTCTTCCGGGTCGGCCCAAGGATCAAAGAGCGTGGTGTGCACCCCGAACTCGAGGAATTCGCGGTGAATGTCGATCACGCGGGTGTTTCGGATGTCGGGACAGTTTTCTTTAAACGTAAACCCGAGCAAGAGCACTTTCGAACCGTTGATTCGTATGCCTTTGTGGATCATCATCTTAATCACCTTGTTGGCCACAAAATGGCCCATGTTGTCGTTCACTCTTCGGCCCGACAAAATGACATCGGGTTGATAACCCAAAGCTTGGGCCTTGAATGCGAGGTAATATGGATCGACACCAATGCAGTGTCCCCCGACCAAACCCGGCTTGTACTTCAAAAAATTCCACTTTGTTCCCGCCGCATCCAAAACGGCCTGGGTATCGATGCCCATGCGGTCGAACATCAGCGCAAGCTCGTTGACAAACGAAATGTTGACGTCGCGCTGCGCATTTTCGATGGCCTTGCTCGCTTCGGCAACCTTCATGCTCGGAGCTTTGTGGGTGCCCGCCGTGATGATGGACGCATAGAGCCCGTCGACGAAATCGGCGACCTCGGGGGTTGAGCCCGAAGTGACCTTTTTGATCTTGGTGAGGGTGTTGACTTTATCGCCCGGGTTGATTCGCTCGGGGGAATAACCGCAGTAAAAATCTCGGTTATACACCAGGCCGCTGTGTTGTTCGAGCACGGGAACGCAGTCTTCTTCGGTACAGCCCGGATAGGTCGTCGATTCGTAAATCACGACATCGCCCTTTTTAAGAACCTTTCCCAGGGCCGTCGAAGCGCTGATCAAGGGGCGCAAATCGGGGGTCTTGAAGTCGTCGATCGGCGTCGGTACCGTGACGATGTACACCGTGCACTCGTCGACCTCTTCGAGCCGGTCGGTCAAGTAGAGACCCGCAGGGGAGTTTTTGGACAGCTTGCCCGAAACGCAAAGAGAGCGGAGCTCGGCTTCGTCTACCTCCAAAGTGTGGTCGTGCCCCGAGCGCAACTCTTCGACGCGCTTGTTCGAGATGTCGTAGCCCACACAGGGATACTTTTTGGCGAATTCAAGCGCCAAGGGCAGGCCGACGTAGCCCAATCCGACGACGCAGATACGCGCCTCTTTCACATCAATCACTCGCTCCATAACAACAAGGGTTTATAATCCAATTTGTCCAAATGTGCTTTGAGTTCTTCGGGTTTCAGCAAGAGATACCGAATTTTTCTTCCCACGATGGGTTCTGCCTTTTCAATGAGCTTGAGTAAGTAACTCGTGTCTATTTCGGACCCGACAAACACCAAGTCGATGACATCAGAAGCCACGCCCTGGGCGTAACTCCCTTCGAGAATCAGACGCTCCAAACCTCCGATTTTTTGAACGATTCGCTCCACGAGTTGATCCAAACCGACAAACTTTTGAACAATCGCCTGCAAATCGGGAAAGAGCGGGTGTTTATCGTTCGCTTGGTAGAGTTTCTTGTTGCCCTCAAAGTGCGAAATCAACAAGCCTGCATCTTCAAAGCGATTCAATTCGACCCGAATGGCGTTAGTGCTCTCGCCAAATTCTTGTTCCAAGTTGCGCAAATAAGAACTGTTGCTGCGGTTCAAAAAGAACTTGAGCAATAGTTTGATCCGGGTTTTGGAGGTAATGAGCGTCTCGAGCACTTCGCACCAAATAAGTACTCAAAAATACACCCTTCGGGTTACCCGATTGTTAAATCTATTTCTTTCGCGCCGGGGCTTGCCTTCACATTTATAAAGCCGACTTCGCGCGGAGTTTGTAGACTTTTTCAATAAACTCGACCACCTTGAGCCCCTCGAGAGCAGTCGTCCCCACGGCAGCTTCTCCGCGCAGAACCGCGAGCACATTGCGGTGTACACTCGATCGGTTGAGTTCCTGAACCCCATCGAGGGAAGCCAGGGTTCGAAGTCGATCGAATTCGCCCTCTTCTCGTTCCGGAAGGCTGCAGAACTCAAAGTTCTCCAAATACTGCCCCGAGATTTTCACCACTCCCTTCGATCCGATCAGCGAAAGCGAGCTTTCGAAATTGGCATCCGGAACGGCCGTGGTGTATGCCAAGGTTCCCACAGCCGCAGAAGCCAACTCAAAATGAATCAGGCCAGTGTCTTCGAACTCGGTGTTCGAACGGTGCGCAAAATTGGCGAAAACGGGGGGCGATGTCAGCCGGAGCGGTCCGAAGAGCCAGTAGAGGGTATCGACAAAGTGGCTGAACTGCGTAAACAGTGGGCCGCCGTCTAAATTCAGCCGACCGTGCCAGCCCCTGGCGCCAACCTGCTCTCCATAATAACGCTCGTCTCGGTTCCAGTAACATCGAACATCCGCAATGCGAAGCTCGCCCAGCCGCTCTTCCCCAATCGCCTGCTTCAACCACAAGGCCAGAGGACTGTAGCGGTTCTGCATCACCACAAAAACCTGCTTGCCGCGCTCCAATGCCTTTTGAAGAATGCGTTCGGAATCTGTGCGGCTCAGCGCCATCGGTTTTTCAATGACGGCATGGAGTCCGCTTTCCAAGGCCAAAATCGCGAGCTCGGCATGCAGCCCATTGGGGGCGGCAATCAAGGCCACATCGGCTCCGACGCTCGAAAGCCGGTTCAAACTCTCCATTCGAATGGAACGGAGGCCCGCCAAATCAATGGATGCGTCTGATGGGTCGTACGCCCCCACCAGCTCCATTTCGGCTTCAGAATTCAACAAGGCCGCGTGCGCTCGGCCGATGCGTCCGCAACCCAAGAGCACCCATCGCAACTTCTTCATTGATCGCCCCGCGTTCCGACCCGAATCACCGTTTGCTCTTTCGACAGAAAATACCAGTCGAGCCCTTCGGGACACTGCGCCCAGCCCTGTCCGTCAAAATGGAGCCGGTGCCCGAATCGACTCATCCAACCGATGCGTTTGGCGGGCACCCCCACCACGAGTTCAAAGGGGCCGACTTCGCCTTTTACGACAGCCCCCGCTCCTACAAAACACGACTCGCGCAATACCGAACCACAGACAATGGTGGCATTCGCGCCGATGCTCACTCCGCGCTCGAGCAATGTTGCGGTGTATTCGCCGCGGCGGACAATTTCTGACCGAGGATTCAAAACATTGGTAAAGACACACGAAGGGCCCAAAAAGACCTCATCGCCGATTTCGACACCGGTATAAATCGACACATTGTTTTGAATCTTCACTCCATGGCCGATGTGCACCCCGTCTGCAACAAACACATTTTGACCCAACGAGCAGCGCTCGCCAATTTTAGCTCCCGGCATGACGTGGCAAAAATGCCAGATTTTGGTTCCAGCCCCGATTTCTGCCCCCGGGTCGACAATGGCCGTGGGGTGAACGAATGGTTCTTCCTCGTTCCGGGCTGCCTGAGCGAGCTCAGCCATCAAGCCTTGTTGCGTTTGCCCCGGCCAAACCACTTGCGCTCGGTGCGCTCTTCTTCTTCGTAATAGCCATAGCCGTAACCGTAACCATAGCCGTAGCCATAGCCATAACCATAGCTTCCCTTGGTATTGTAGTCGTTCACCACGATCGCCATGTTCTTGACGGCGCCTTTGCGATGTTGCTCGTTGATGTATTGCAGCAACTCCTTGTTGGTGTAATTCTGTCTCACGACATACAAACTGAGGTCGGCGAATTTGATCATGTCGAAGGGATCGCTCACCAAGCCGACAGGCGGAGTGTCGAGCACGATATAGGCATAGCGCTTGCGCAATTCTGCAATCATCAGCCCAAAGCTGTCGCCCATAATCAACTCGCTTGGGTTGGGTGGAATCGGCCCTCCTGAAATGACGTCGAGATGTGGATGTTCCGTGCGCTGAATAGCCTCATCGAGCTTGCATTGACCCGAGAGAAGGCTCGATACGCCCAGGTTGTTATTCAAGCCGAAGTCGTTGTAAATCTTGGGTTTGCGCATGTCCATCCCCACGATCAGCGTCTTTTTGCCCGTAATGGCCAAAACCAGCGCCAAATTGGTCGAACAGAAGGTCTTGCCTTCGCCTCCAACGCTCGAAGTCACCAAAAAGACCGTGCTCGGCTGCTCGTCTTCGCGAATCAAGAATTTGAGGTTCGAACGAATGGCGCGAAAGGCCTCTGCAATCGAAGACTTGGGGTGACGGGTCACGACCAAAGTCGTGTCTCGGTCGTTGTGCCCGACGATGCCGAGAATGGGAATATTGGTAATTTTTTGAATATCCTGACGCGACATGATTTTGTCGTTAGTCAGGTCTCGAGCCACAAAAAAGACCGTGGGCAGGAGCAAAGCGAGCACAATGGCCCCCGCAAAATTCAGTCCCTTGCGCGGCGAGAGCGGGTCTTTTGCCGTCAAAGCGGCGTCGACCACTTGGTTGTCGGGCAAGTTCGAAGCCTTGGCAATGCCTGTTTCGGCGCGTTTTTGCATCATAAAAACGAAGAGGTTCTCGTTGAGCTGATACTGGCGCTCGATGTTCAAATAGTTCTTCTCGACCTCGGGCAAGCGCTTGAGTTCGTTTTCGAGCCCTTTGAGTCGGACATCGTAGTCGCGCATTCTCAGCTTGCTCTGAGAAAAAGCGCCTTTCAAATTCTCTTTCAACAAGCCCGCGACACTTCGAAGCTGTTCTTCAATACGGCGCAGATCGGGGTTTCCCGGCCTCAATTCGAGGCGCGTGGTGCTGTATCGGGTCGAAATTTCGTTGAGCTGAGCGATCAAACTCACCGTTGAAGGATCTGTAATTCCTACCGTATAAGGAGCGACAACCCCGGTGAGCGCGTCCCCCTTGTCGAGGTAGTCGATGAGGTACTCGATGTATTCAAGTCTCATTTTCTCTTCGCTCCTCTGGCTTTCAAGCAAATTGAACTGTTCGAACAACGAACGGCCTTCTTCAGATAAATCGACGACCTGCTCTTGAGTTCGGAAGGCTTGCCTCAAACCTTCGACCAAGCGAAGCGAATCTTGGAGCTTGACGAGTTCGCCCTCGATAAAACTGAGGGTGTTGTCGGCCATGGTGTTCTTTTGCTCGAGCCCGTATTTGATATACTGCCCGATAAAGGTGTTGAGAAAGGCGCGATCCTTGGCAGGCACGCTCCCGACAATCGAGAGAACCGCCCCCGACGAGCCCTCTGCAGCCGCTTCGATGCTCAAGCGCTTGCTGTATTCTTCGAGCAGGTTTTCGGTCGAACGAAACTTGAACTGCATGGGTTCGTCTTTCGACTTTACGTTCTCTGTGCGCACAATTCGGAATTTGCATCCCGCGGTTTCGATCCATTCGCCATAGCGGTAGGTTCCCTTCACTTTTTCGAACGAAGCGCGACTCTCGGCACTCATTTCGACCCCCGCACTTTCTGAAAAGGAATAAAAACGCTCGGGCTTGTCGAGGGGTCGCAGCGCGAAACTGTCGCCCTCTTTGGGCTGAACTGAAAACAAAACCCCCACGGCCTGAGGATGTTCCGGGTCGTACTCTACCCGAATCGGGCTGTTGGGATACACCTCGTTGGCGAGAAACTTGCCTTCGCTGTAATAAACGATTTCAAAATGAAGTTGATCGAGTGCTCGCTTGAGCATTTGATGAGACTTCATCACAATCAACTCGTTTTCAAAATCGAGTCGAGGGTTGTAGTAACCAATGGCGCTCATCACCGACTCGAGACCTGCGTTTACGCCGCTATTGTCGGTATTGATCAACAGGGTCGCCTTGGTTTTGTACTTGGGAGTGGTGTAGCGATTGATCAGGTAAGCTCCAAAGAGAGCGATCAGCGCACTTACCACAAACACCGGCCATTGGGCGACGATTCGGGCCCAAACTTGTCTGAGGTCGAGGCCTTCTTCTTCTTTGCTTTGGCCGCGTTCGACCGGGGTTATTCCATCTTGGCTCATCGCCTGGGTAGGGTTAATCGATTCGCGACAAGGTGTAAATCAGGGTGGCCGTACTCGCGAGCACGGTAATCACCGACGCAAAAGTGGCAAAACCCGTGGTCCCGATGCCCCAAGATTTGGCGCGCAAGGGATAGACGTTGATGACATCGTTGGGCTGAATAAAAAACTCGGGGCTTTGAACAGCCTTGTGGTCGGTGAGGTCGATGCTGAAAAACTGTACCCCCCCGTTGGTCTGGCGAACGATTTGAATTTCTCGACGGTTGCCCACCATGGTGATGTCTCCGGCCATGGCGAGGGCGTCGATAATGGTGGCTTGATTTTGATAGATTACGTATTTACCCGGCCTGGCCACTTCGCCTATGGCCGTAAACCGGAGCCCTGCCAGTTGCACGCTCACGTTGACCGCATCCTTTGAAAAGTAGTCGTTCATCCGCAGCTGAATCTCGGCTTTCAACTCGCTCACGGTCTTGCCGACCACGTTCAAACTCCCCACCACGGGAAGGTCAATGTTGCCGTCTAAATCGACCGAATAGCCTTGGAGATAAAAGATGACATCGCCGGCGTTCAAGTTTCCGTAGTTCTCCTCCTTGTTAAACAAGCTCTGAGTTTCGGGATTCAAGGTCGTGACCTTGATGTTGACGATATCGTTTTG
The DNA here is from genome assembly GCA_041739275.1 of Schleiferiaceae bacterium. Taxonomy (GTDB): domain Bacteria; phylum Bacteroidota; class Bacteroidia; order Flavobacteriales; family Schleiferiaceae; genus WGMI01. The sequence continues at coordinate 110,762 of JBGSOF010000035.1, forward strand.
CTGCAGTCTGTAATCGACTCTTTGAGTGCTCACAGCCAGGCTGTCGGAGTCGGACTCGTCTCGCTCGAGATAGGTGAGTTTGCTCAAGGGAATGCACGACACCGATGCGAACAGGACGAGCAAAATCGAAAGTGCCGATGCGCGGCGAAGGGCGAGTAGAATCATCGGTCGGTGCGAATTGTCAATACCTGAAGTTCCGAATTCTCTGCAGAATTGCGGGCAAATATAGCGAGACGCACCTTGGCGAAGGCTTTGCATGCCGACTTGTCGAAATGTAGCCGCCGGTTGAACTTATTTAAATGCCGAAATCCCTGTTACGTCCATGCCCGTAATGAGCAAATGAATGTCGTGCGTTCCTTCGTAGGTAATGACCGATTCGAGGTTCATCATATGCCTCATGATGCTAAAATCTCCCGTTATACCCATTCCACCAAGCATTTGACGCGCTTCGCGAGCTATTTGACAGGCCATGGCCACGTTGTTTCGCTTGGCCATAGAAATCTGAGCCGTCGTGGCGCGTCCTTCGTTTTTCAGTTGCCCCAGGCGGTAGGTCAGCGCTTGTGCCTTGGTGATTTCGGTAATCATTTCGGCCAATTTCTTTTGCTGCAATTGGAAGGCGGCGATGGGCTTTCCAAATTGAATGCGCTGTAAACTGTAGCGCAAGGCGGTATCGTAGCAGTCCATGGCCGCACCCAAAGCACCCCAGGCAATTCCGTAACGCGCAGAGTCCAAGCAGCCAAGCGGGGCGCCGAGGCCACTTTTGTTGGGGAGCAAATTTTCTTTGGGCACCTTCACGTTTTCAAACACCAACTCGCCCGTGGCGCTTGCGCGGAGGCTCCATTTGTTGTGGGTTTCGGGAGTGGTGAATCCCTCCATGCCCCGTTCGACAATCAGGCCGTGAATTCGTCCTTCTTCGCTTTTAGCCCAAACCACGGCGATATCGGCATAGGGAGAATTCGAAATCCACAGTTTCGCGCCGTTTAAGAGATAATGGTCGCCTTCATCTTTAAAATGAGTCACCATTCCCCCCGGATTCGAGCCGTGGTCGGGCTCGGTGAGTCCAAAGCAGCCGAGGAATTCGCCACTGGCTAATTTGGGGAGGTATTTGCGCCTTTGTTCTTCGTTTCCGTAGGCATAAATCGGGTACATCACCAGCGAGCTCTGTACAGAACACGTGCTGCGAACCCCGCTGTCGCCCCGCTCGATTTCCTGCATCATCAAACCATAACTGATCTGGTCGAGACCCGCCCCGCCATATTCTGCGGGGATATACGGACCAAAGGCGCCGATCTCGGCCAAACCTTTGACGAGCTGCTGCGGAAACTCGGCTCTCTGCGCATAGTCCTCGATAATCGGGCTCACTTCTCGCTTGACCCATTCGCGGGTTGCCTCTCGGACGAGTTTGTGCTCTTCGCTGAGCATATCGTCGAGTTGGTAGTAATCAGGAGCTTGATAAAGGTCTTGAGCCATGAGATTGAAAATGGGTTCGGAGAGGTTTGCTTTCTTTGTTTGTAACAAAGGCGAGCAAAGTTAGTTTGCGCACTCTTTCGAGACGTTTTGAACTTGACAGGAGAGAACCGAAACGTCCTAGTCCTCATTTTCGCGATTCTCCTGAAGCGCTTCACTTCAATGGCGAAGTACAAACGAGATATGCAGCGTTTTGAACAGTTCGATGTCGATGTTTTGTCCCCCTGAATAAAGCCCCTCATGAACCCGGATATCCTCGCGTACAACCTGAAACAATCTGAAAACGATCAAGCCATATGCGAGCGCTTGGCGCTGCTTATGGACGAACATCTTTTTGAAGATCAGTCCAAAATTTGGCACGGGCATCCCGTGTGGTTTATAGACGGCAATCCGATTGCGGGCTACAGCAAGCAAAAACAGGGTATCCGCTTCATGTTCTGGAGTGGAGCCGATTTTGGGGAAGAGGCGCTTAGCGTAAAAGGCGAGAAATTCAAGGACGCTTCTGTTTTCTACAATCGGTTTTCAGAAATTGAGCCTGAAGCCGTGAAGCGCTGGCTTGAAAAGTCGAAAGTGATTCAGTGGGATTATAAGAATATTGTCAAGAAAAAAGGGCTGCTTGAACGGCTATAATTCCTTTGCTTTGAAGAAAACACTTGCGGGGCTCTTGTTGTGTCATGGGCTGAGCTAAAGCTGTGATAAAGTGCAAGGTCCTGGCTTTGAGGTATTTTCGGCGAGTAAAAATGTAAGATACCCATCTCAATATATCCAAATATCACGACCGCCCTGTACGAGCTTGCGCGATTGACACATCGGTACTTTTCTGAAGAGTTTATGCAGCCCCAATCGGATGCTTTCATTGGCCGTATGCTAACAAATCACTCACAAAACACCTAGACCAGTCGAAGTTCCTTCGCGCTTCGAGAGTGCGCTCAACATAGTCTTCGCAAATTTCCAGACTGAATAATCTCTAAGATCATCAAATTGAACTCTAATTTTATAACGTTCTAAGCAATTCTTGGCATTCAATGAAACGACCCCTTGTCTTCTCGCATTTTAGAAAAACGCACATCTTGCTCGCCTGTACGGTCCTCGCCTCTTGCCAGCCCAAAACCAAGAGCCTTCAGCCGATCGTTCGCGATATCACTCAATCGGTGTATGCCTCGGGAATCGTAAAATCAAAAGACCAATATCAAGTTTTTGCCAGCGCCAGCGGGATCGTCGACACGGTGTTTGTCAAGGAAGGCGATTTGGTCAAAATAGGAGGGGATCTAGCAGAAATCGCTGCGGAGGCTCAAGAACTGCTGCAAGACAACGCAAAACTCGCGGCAGATTACAACTCGGTGGCCGTCAACCGCGGAAAACTTGAAGAGGCCCGGGCTTTCGCGGCACTTGCGCACAGCAAAATGCAAAACGACTCGATTTTATACGAGCGTCAAGCCCGGCTTTGGGCTCAGAATATCGGTGCCAAAGTGACGCTTGAGCAAGCGCGTTTGGCCTACGAAAATGCTCTGGTCAACGAAAAAGCGGCGGTGGAGAAACTCACAGAGCTTCAACGCCAATTGACATATCTCGAAAAACAGAGCAAAAACAACCTCGCTATTAGCGCTAAAACTTCAAAAGATTTTCGCGTACAAAGCAAGATCAATGGCAAGGTTTATCAAGTAAACGTGCGCAAGGGAGAAACCGTTAATCCTCAAATTCCTATTGCACTCGTAGGGAGCGACCGCGAATTTCTCTTGGAAATGCAAATTGATGAGTCTGATATTCTTTTAGTCCGGCAAGGCATGAAGGCGCTCGTCGTGCTCAACAGCAATACAGATTCGGTGTACGAAGCGGTGGTGACGCGCATTTATCCCGTCATGAATCTTCAGAGCAAGACTTTTACCATTGAAGCGGAATTTGTCAAAGGCCCGCGCGCTCTTTATCCGAACATTTCTTTTGAGGCGAATGTGGTCATCAAAACCGAGAAAAACGCACTGCTCATTCCGAGAGAATACGTTTTAAATGACTCTCTCGTCTTTTCGAAATTGGGTAAAAAAATCAAAGTGCGCACCGGGATTAAAGATTTCGAACAAGTTCAGATTGTCTCGGGCCTCGATGCCAACGAAGAATTGATTCTGCCTGTCAAGTGAAGCTAAAACTGATATCGCAGATTTCTTTTGCCTTGCTCACCGCCCGGCTCAAACAAACTATGGTGGCCGCCTTTGGGGTGACGTTCAGCATCACCATGTTTATCACCTTGCTGAGTTTTATGGCAGGATTGAACGACTTGCTCGACAACCTCATTCTAAATCGAACGCCGCACATTCGGCTGTACAACGAAATTCTGCCGTCCAAAATTCAACCCATTCAACGAGCTCTTCAATACGGAGGGGCGTATCATTTCATTCGAAGCATTAAACCAAAAAATGAGCTTGTTGAAATTCGAAACAGTCAGGCCATTCTGGCGGCATTAAAGGCCGATTCTCGGGTGCGGGGAATCGCTCCAAAAAACACGGTGCCGATTTTTTACAACATCGGAGATGTAGACCTCACGGGGCTTATCAACGGAATCGATGTTGATGCTGAAAGTCGTTTGTTCACTTTTGGCGACTATGTTGTGCAAGGCAATCCAAGCGATCTCAAAACTATTCCGAACAGCATTATTCTCGGTATCGGCATTGCGCGAAAAATGCTTGTTGAACCGGGAGACGTAATCCAAATTACGGGGAGCAACGGGACGCGGTTTCAACTCAAAGTGGTCGGATTCTTTCAATCGGGCATAGACGAAATCGATAAAACTCAGAGCTATACCACCCTGGAAACAACCCGGAAAATGCTTGGAAAGCCCAACAGCTACATCACAGACTTTCAGATCAAACTCAACGACATTAAAAAGGCGCCTATTTTGGCGAAGCAATACTCTGAGGCTTTCGATACTGAAGCGATCGACATCCAAACCGCCAATGCTCAATTTGAAACGGGAAGTTCTGTGAGAACTCTTATTTCGTATGCCGTGGGCGTAACGCTCTTGATTGTTGCCGGCTTTGGCATCTACAATATTCTAAATATGATGATCTACGAAAAAATGGATTCAATCGCGATTTTGAAAGCGACCGGGTTTTCGGGCAGAGATGTTCAGGCAATTTTTATTTCGATTGCCCTGGCGATTGGCCTTGCGGGGGGTGCTCTCGGGCTGATTCTCGGGCTTGGACTCTCAGCGCTCATCGGCCTCATCCCCTTCAACACGGCTTCGCTCCCCACCGTAGAAACCTATCCCATTAATTACAACCCTCAATTCTATTTAATCGGCGCGATCTTTTCGATAATCACCACCTACTTGGCCGGTTATTTTCCTTCGCGAAAAGCGAGTAAAATTGATCCGGTCGACATTATTCGCGGAAAGTAGATGTCTGAAAATAAATTCATTATCGAAGCTCGGGGCATTACAAAGTCGTTTCACGATCCGGTCTCCGTACAAGTTCTCAACGACATAAGATTTGGAATAAGCAAGGGAGAATTTGCTTCGATCGTGGGGAAATCGGGCTGTGGAAAGTCTACGCTTTTGTACATTCTTTCGACCATGGATACGGATTATCAAGGCGAGCTATTTATAGATGGAATTTCAATGACCAAACAATCGGATACTGCCCTGGCAAAGATTCGAAACGAGAAAATAGGTTTTGTGTTTCAGTTTCACTATTTGATTAATGAATTCAACAATTTGAATAATGTTATGCTTCCCGGTTTGAAGTATGGCAAACTTGCAGCGAATGAGGTGGAAGAAAATGCATATAACAAATTAAAAATTCTCGGGATTGAAAAAGAGGCGCTCAAATTCCCGAATCAGTTGAGTGGGGGGCAGAAACAAAGAGTGGCTATTGCCCGTGCTCTGATCAACGAACCTTTGATTATTATGGGTGATGAGCCTACGGGAAACTTGGATAAAAAGAATAGCGATATGGTCTTTAACATTTTTAAAGAATTGGCTGAGGAATTTGGTCAATCTCTGTTAATTGTAACCCACGATATGGATTTTGCGGCAAACACGCACCGAACCATTACCATGGAAGACGGCAGGATTGTTCCAGGCAGGACTTGATTTCTTAAGAGAACCCTCTGTGGTTGTTTTGTTCTGATGCTTCTGCCCATATGTAATTTTTACAGTATTTGTGTATTTATAAATCAAATGAATATACAATTAAAACACCTCCTCGGAATACATTTAATTTGTGAAAAAAATTCTCATCATCGACGGTCATCCCGATCCGAGCAGCTATTGTGCGGCCCTCGCGGAACGCTATCGAAAGGGCGCGGTCGAAAATGGTTCCGAATGTCGATTGGTGCACCTCACCGATCTGGCGTTCAATCCGATTCTAAAACATGGATATCGACTCAAAACGGAACTCGAACCCGACTTGCTCCGAATGCAGCGTTCCATTTCTTGGGCCGAGCACTTGGTTTTTGTCTACCCTTATTGGTGGGGTAGCTACCCTGCTCTGCTCAAAGGATTTATTGACCGAACATTTCTGCCTCAGTTTGCCTTTCGGTACAAAAAAGATTCGCCACTCTGGGACAAACTCCTTAGCCCGAAAACGGGCCAACTCATCGTGACTACAGATACGCCTATTTGGTATTACTGGATGAAGTATTTGGGCTTTGGACAGCGCTCTATGAAGACCAGTATTCTCGAATTTTGCGGGGTTAAACCTGTCATCGTCAAACTTATTGGTCCGGTAAAATCTTCGACGATAGAGAAACGCGAGCAGTGGTTGAAGGAAACCGAGGAACTGGGGAGACACGAGTGATGCTTTTTGTGGCTATGTCCTCTTCCAAGATCACAGGATATTTCTAGGGAACACCGTCTATTCCGGCAGATCAATATTTAATATTTGGTTCGTATTTGGCGTACAAACGAATAATGGAACTAAGGTCCTACAAGGTATATCTGGATCTTCGGGAGGATATCTTCCGGCTTCGCCGATAAGCATTGTAAGATGGCCTGCGCTGTTCATTCCCTCTCTACGACCTTGATGTTCACCCCGCTGCCGCGGAGGCCTTCTTTCTTTGCTGCTCCAAAGAAAGAAGGAAAGAAAGGAGCTTTTTAGACCGGCGCAGCGCTCTCCTCTCCTACCCGCGTACGCTTTGGCCGAGGTCGCCGCCGCAGAATTTTAAATAGG
>JBGSOF010000013.1:0-21427 GCA_041739275.1 Schleiferiaceae bacterium
ATTTAAAAGGAAGTTGCGGCTGTTGTGCGACTCGGCGTCGCTGGCGGGTCCCGGAGTCGAGAGGCTTTAAGCAAGGTGATGGTCGGACTCCTCGTTGATTTTTATTTGGCTCAAGTAATTCTGGGACAATAACTTCTAAAAGAACCCCCATAATCGACTTGTGTCAACCTTTTAGGATTTCTCACTAAGAGGATGTTCTTAGAGCTCCATTGCGCATTTTTCACCCAGTCCCCAGAAGCCTACCCATGGAGTTCGATCGATTGACTTTAGCTTGAAATAGCTTCTGCAAAAAGTCCTCAATCACTCGGTCGCCGAATTTTTGAATTTCCACGCTCATGGCTTGACCGCCAAAAGAATAGATAGTCAAGATGCGTTTTCGTGTAAACCACCAAAGGACGAGGGTGAAGATACTCGACCCAAAGCCCAAGATTAACCAGCCGTTGTGAGACTCAGACGTTAGATCTTGACTGTTGTGCATAAACATTCCTGAAAAAGCGAGGATCACGCTAAAGGCGATGAGCCATACATTGCTTTGAAACCTTACTTCAACTGAACTTATATTTTCGAGAAATACAATGGTTCTATGCGCATAGCCCCATTCACTTTCGGTGAACTGAAGTCGTTGATTGGTCAGAATGATGTCACTTCCTTCCGATGAGAACAGTAACTCTTCGTTTGTAAGGAGCGTCATAAAATGGGATTTTCGTTTTGTTAAAGAACGATGATTTTACAATTATCCTCCATCATCGGCACGATAAACAAATACGAATCATGCCTTACTTCAAATTTCGAAAAATTCGCAGGCCAACATGGCAAATCAGTGAATGATCCTTTGAAATAAGATCCCGTTGGTTTTCAAATAATCACTTCGAAGAGATCGCCACCACATCCCCATGATTGAAACCGGCACTTTTGATAGCAGAGCAAACGGTACGATCCGTGTTGTGACGATAAGCTCTCGCTCGAAAATATCTTCAGAAGTCGTTCTAGAATGCCCGAATTGCACGCACCGCGTGAGACTCTAATTTTCCGTAGTATCCGATGTCGCCGTCGTGAAAGAACAAGCTCAAAACTTGATTGGAATAGACCTCGGTACTGCTCCAAAAAGAAACCTGATCGAAGCCCTGAGAACCGGGGATCTGCGACAAGGCTCGCGACACATTGTACAAATTGTTCCAAAGGAGGTTGAGCTCCTGATTCGAGGGCAAATACCAATCGCTTTGCCCACCGTTGGTCGAATTCAAACAGAGCGAAGCCGCGCTACTCGAATGCCCGGCTTGAGCGGCGATCGCCAAGCTGTTGTTCCGACCATCCCAAAGACTTTCGGCTCCTGCACCCACCGCTAATTGACTCACATTGCTCCAAACACTTGAATCGCTCAAATTCACGAGGTCAACGATCAGTCCGTGTTGCGCGCCTTGAGCGTCTCTCCACAAGTGAAAAATCACCCCCCCTCCGAAGATTTCTCCGATGTAATGTGCGTTCGACTGGCCCGCAAATCCACCAGAAATACTGTCGGCCACCCGAGCGTGCAGTGCATAGGGAACGCTCAAAAACTGCGTGGTTCCCATAATCGCGAAATTGGAGCCCCCGCTGACGTCCATTCCCACCTGCAAAAAGTAGGTGTCGGCTCCCCAATTGATCGACGAGAGGTTTCCACTTTGTACTAAACCCGTACCAATCATCAGGTTGAACAAACCAAAATTGTCGGTGGATACTTGGTGATTCTCCACATAGACCGAAGCCCCAGTAGCGCTCGATTGAAGAATGGCGATTTGAATTCCCAAATTGGCCGATGCCATGGGCAACCCATTGGCATCGCGGGCTACCGCGCTGTAGTTAAACGCCTGGGGAGGAGCCTGCGCCTGAGCGACCGAAACCCCCAACACACATGCGACGAGCCACATTCCCACTATTGATTTCATGATCACTTTTATTGCTTGATGATTCGAAAAGACCCTACGAGCGCGTTCTTTTTGTCGCGCAGCACCAACAAATAGCGCCCCGATGCCAATCCATCCATCGGGATCGAAAGCACTTGGGTGCCCTTGAGGTCGTTGGCGTGATACGCCACGGCCCCTTTTTCGTCTAATAACCACACCGATTGCCCTTCTGCTCCTGTCGTTTCCGTATCAATAATGAGGATTTCAGTAACAGGATTGGGATAGACCCGCACACCCGTTGGAGCCGCTCCAAGCGATTCCACCGACAGCGGAACCGCCCGAGCCCCCGCCACGACACCGCCACCCAAGGAATGTCCGGAAGCGCTGTGGTGGGTGCCCACCGCGAGTTCGCCCACTGTGGCACTGATCGAGGCCACGGCGACTCCCGGTGTAGGGATAAAATGGTGCCCTGCGCTATTGACCGATTGAGGGGCCAAACTTTGGGCGACCAACGCTCCCCTGCTGCACAAAATGCCAAGCAGGCCAAGCGCCATTTTCACTGTATATCGGTGCATCGAGGCGATGTTTTATTCGAGTTCACACCCGCTTTTCCTACAAAAAGAACACGAAGTGAACGGAAAAGCAGCAGTAAGGTTCTATTATTCTTGAACTTTAACAGTATTTCGAACCCCTAATGCCCGATCCCCCCATTCTGAGGACCGATCTCGAGGTGCTACAACCTCATCCCCCTCTTGAAAATAAGATGCTCGAGGGCATTGCGCAAAAATCCCCACCCATAACCGAAGTGCATCACAGCCGCCGCAACCGCCGAAAGAATCCCAACCCTCAAGCTTTTGTTTACCCGTGCAGAATCGATCAAAATCACCGTAAAATAGATCATCAACAAGGCGATTGGCACAGCTGAAAAAGGCAAAATCAAGACCGAAAAGACCGAGTAGATCAAAAAGAAGGCCGGAAATAGATGCGTCGCTTTGAGACTATCTCGATGCCTGACAAACAGATCAATGCGTGCTGCGCCAAAGCGAAACACCTGCCTAAAAAAGCTCTTGAGGGTATTTCGGCGCTTGTGATAGACAAAGGCCTCAGAGATGAGCCCGCTGCAGAAGCCCGCCTTTTGCAGCCGAATAGACAAATCGACATCCTCTCCGCATTTGAGCCCGGTATCGTAGCCCCCCACCGCTTGAAAGGCCGTTGCCTTGATCCCCATATTGAAACCGCGCGGATGATACGTTCCCACCCGTTTCTCTCCCCCCCGAATGCCACCGGTGGTCCAGATTGACGTCATGGTATAGCTGATGGCCTTTTGCAGGTCGCTAAAATCGCCCGCCGCGCGATCGGGGCCTCCGAAGAGATCGAGTGGATCTTGTTCGAGCCGTTCGTCGAGCACCTTGAGATAATCGGGAGGAATAATGCAGTCGGAGTCAAAGAAAACAAAGAAGGTTCCCGCTGCGATCAAGGCGGCTCGGTTTCGCGCATCGCTCACGGGCAAATACTCCTGATACACCCTTTTGAGCTCGAAACGCGGGTTTCCGACAAAGGCGGCCGTCACTTCTGCGAGGCCATCGCCGGGGGTGCCGTCGCCCAAAATCACTTCAAACTCACCCGCACTTTGATTCAGCAGGCTTTCCAAAAACTCGCGGACTTCTTCGGGCCGACCGAAAACAGGCGAGATGAGGCTATACTTCATCTCCCCTTTCGAGGTTCAAGGTTTCAGACACGGTGTAGGCCGGGCGCTTTCCGCCGCTCCGCACAATGAGCTCTGCGATAAAGCCCGTCACAAAAAGCGTGGTTCCGAGAATCATCCCGGTCAAGGCAATGTAAAACCAAGGGTCGTCGGTGACGCGAATCGAGCGAATTCCCTGAGACATTCGATACAATTTGCTCCCGCCGATCCAAGCCGCCGAAAGGGCGCTCAAAACGAACATCAAGCTGCCGTAGAGACCGAAAAAGTGCATGGGGCGCTTGGCAAACCGACCGATAAACGCAAGGGTAAAGAGGTCGAGATAACCATTGACAAAGCGTTCCCAACCAAACTTGCTGCTGCCGTACTTGCGCGCACGGTGCTGCACCACCTTTTCGCCAATCTTTTTAAAGCCCGCATTTTTGGCCAAAATCGGGATGTACCGGTGCATTTCGCCTTGTACCTCGATGTTTTTGACCACTTCGAGGCGATAGGCTTTGAGTCCGCAGTTAAAATCGTGGAGTTCGATTCCCGACATCCGCCGCGCAGCCCAGTTAAAGAGCTTGGTAGGAATTGTTTTTGAGATCGGGTCGTAGCGCTTTTTTTTCCAGCCGCTCACCATGTCGTAGCCCCCTTCGCGAATCAAACGAATCAATTCGGGCAATTCATCGGGGCTGTCCTGCAAATCGGCATCCATGGTGACGACCACAGCGCCTTGACAATGCTCGAAACCTTGATTCAAAGCGGCACTCTTGCCGTGGTTGCGCCGAAAGCGCAAGCCGCGAATACTCGAATCGCGCGCGGAGAGATCTCGGATCACTTGCCAGGAATTGTCGGTCGAACCGTCGTCAATCAACAATATTTCTCGGCGAATGCCGTGTTCGAGACACACGCGATCGATCCATTCGCAGAGTTCGGGCAAAGAGTCGGCCTCGTTGAGCAGAGGAACGACCACCGATAAGTCAAAAGAGGGGTTCAACGCAGCGGGAAAGCTTCTTCTTTGCGCACGACTAATGCCACGACCAGAGACTGCAAAGCCCCGAACAGAAGCCCGAAAACCGCTGTGAAGAGCACCATGGCTAGAGGTGAGGTGAACTTTTCGGTCATGGAGACAGCCATATCCAACTGTTCTTCGCTCATTTCCGGATTTTGCTCGATCATCTTTTCGTAGGAATCATCGACGATCGTCTGCTGAAAATCAGGTTCTAACACAGTGGTGTACACCGCCATCCAAGCCAGCGAAAACAGCATGGCGATCACCGTTACCCCAAAGAGCGCTTTAAAAGCCGTCCCAAAAGGAAGCACGCCGTTCATTGCCTTTTTGAGCTCAGTGCCGGCTAAATAAAGAACGACCAAATTCACCACGATGCTTACAATCGTAATCCAAATGTTGTTGTCTCCGGGATTAAACGCCCCGCTGGCCCACAAAACAGTGCTGAGAACGAGTGAGATCAAACCGAGGTATAGCCCCCATTTGCGCGATACTGGATGCATGGCTTCGCTTTTTAAAGTGTGAAACGAGAATATTGTTGGGCGAATATCGGACACTTCTCGGGCTTGTGCACTGCGGTTCGTATTTTTGCAGCTTGGGCAGGTGCCGTACAACCAGCTCCCGGTGAACCCCCCAGGTCAGGAATGAAGCAAGGGCAGCCGGTTGTAGCGGTGTGATGCGAACATCTGCCCTTTTTTAGTTGTGTGATGCAGGCGTGCGAGGTCCTTTTCCTCTCCGCGCCGAACAATCGATAGCTTTGCGGGAATGCCGAACGTGCACACCACCTTAGAGCGAGCCCGAGAAGAGGGGCGCAGTTTGCTCTCCGTGTTGATCGACCCCGATCGGTTTTCGGAGCGCAGACTCGAAACCTTAATCAAAGACGGTTCGGTCGACCTTTTTTTCGTCGGGGGCAGTTTGATCACCGGCGACGGCCCCGAGCGGGTTTTGCGAAAAATTAAAGCGCTGAGTTCGATTCCGACGGTCTTGTTTCCCGGCTCGGTTCTTCAGTTGCAACCCGGGGCCGATGCCTTGCTCTTTTTGTCGCTCATTTCGGGACGGAACGCCGAATTGCTTATCGGGCAACACGTGCTCGCCGCCCCCATGGTGAAACAGAGCAAGATCGAGGTAATCCCCACGGGCTATATGCTCGTAGACGGCGGACGCCCCACCACCGCGTCGTACATGAGCGCGAGCCTGCCCATACCCCACGACAAACCTGAAATTGCAGCCACTACGGCTCTGGCGGGCGAACTGCTCGGTCTGAGGGCACTTTATCTCGATGCGGGCAGCGGCGCGCAACAAGCCGTGAGTGTCGAAATGATCGGAGCCGTGCGCGAATCGACCGAATTGCCTTTGATTGTCGGCGGGGGGATTCGCAAACCCGAAGATGCGTTTCGCGCGGCTCGAGCGGGCGCCACGGTGGTGGTGATTGGCAACGCGCTTGAAAGCGATCCCTCGAGCGTGGTCTTGTACAAAGATGCCATTGCATCGAGAAGTCGCGCGCTTTGATCGCCACCGTCGAAATCAGCATGTATCCGCTGAGCGAAGACTACGAAGCTCGGATTCTCGCCTTTATCGCAAATCTGCGCGAATGTCCCGGCATCAAAATCGAAACAAACAGCACCTCAACGAGGCTCAGCGGTTCGATTGATGTCTTGTCGCGCTTGCTTTCCGAGGCCTGCACCGAGAGCTGGAATGCGGGGCAAAACGTTTTTTGCATGAAGTGGCTCCGAGGCGATTTGTTGGCTTGACCAAATTCTTTCAATCCCTTCGAACTTCTCTTCATCCGCTCGAAACCGCCGCGGTGGTTTGCAGCCTGCTCTATACATTTTTTTATGCGCGAGGGCAGTTGATCGCCTGGCTTTTTGGAGCGATCGCTTCGATTTTATTCCTGATTCTCGTGGCCCGCAAAGGCCTGATCGCCGAAATCGCCACCCACGGCTTTTACTTGCTCTCTGCGATCTACGGGTATCTCGCGCAAAGCGGAAGGGGCATCTCATTCGGTTGGACAATTCTTCAACCGCTTCAACTCAAACTTCCACAGCACCTTTTTTGGATCGCTGCGACCGCATTTTTGGGAATGGCGCTCGGTTTTGCACTCTCGAAAAACCCTCGGTCGAAAATGCCTTATTTCGATGCCCAGACCACGGTTTTTAGCATTTTGGCCACCGTGCTCATGGTGCGTTTCGACCCGACGAATTGGATCTACTGGATTGTCATCGACACCGCCAGCGCGATTTTATACAGCCGCAGAAAACTATTGCTTTCTGCCCTGCTCTACGGGGTATACACGGCCATGGCTATTTACGGATTATGGACTTCACATGAGCTCTGAACCGCATTTGAGATCTCATTCGAAATCCAAGTCTCCGGTGCTGTGCGTCACCGGACCCGAATCGACGGGCAAGTCGGTTTTGAGTTCTTTTTTGGCTGAAGAGCTAAACGCCCTGCAGACACCGGAGTATGCCCGTGAATATCTCGAACAGCTTTCAAGACCGTATATCGAACTCGATCTGAGCATTATTGCACGAGCTCAAGCACGACTTCAGCGCAGGGCTGCTTTTTTATCCGAGCAAACAGTGATTTTCGACACCGACGCCTTGACCCTCGAGATCTGGAGCCTCTTCAAATATGGCCGCGTCGCCCGCTCAATCCAAGAAATGCTGCGGGTGCCCTTGGCCGATGCCTACCTATTGTGCTCGGTAGACTTGCCTTGGCAAGACGATCCACTGCGCGAACATCCGAACCGGCGGGGCGAATTGTTCGGTTTGCACCTTGACTCTGTAATCCGAACGGGCAAGCCCTTCAAAATAATCGACGGAATCGGGAACGAGCGTTTCGAATCTGCTTTAAAGGCGGCGAGAGAACTCGGCTTCGCGTTGTAAATTTGCCGCATCTCCGGGGTGCCCTGTTGTATCGACGCCATATGCGTCCTTCTCCAAGGGCTGAGATTATACCCAACGAACCTGGGCAGGTTATGCTGCCAAGGGAAAGAGGTTTCACCATTTATTGTTGCGAAGGGATGCCCCGCTTTTCGCTCCGAAACACTCAAACGCTTTTGGAATGCGAAATAGGTCAACTTTTTTCTCGATTTGGATTTGCATTTTCACCCGGGCCGCGCTCTCTGCTCAAACGGAGCCCGACACCCTCAAGACTGTTCTTTTAAACGAAGCCGTCGCCCTGGGCCTGCGTCCGGGATCGGAGTTTGAGCACTCGGGAACAGAACTCAAAGCCGATGCACTTCAGCAGCGCGAAAACGGCCGAGATTTGCCCTTTGCGCTCGAGCAAACCGCTTCTGTGGTAGTGACTTCAGATGCGGGCAACGGATTGGGCTACACGGGTTTGAGGGTACGCGGCATCGACCAGACGCGGATCAATGTCACCATAAACGGAATCGCGCTCAACGACGCTGAATCTCAGAACGTGTTTTGGGTCAATACCCCGGACCTCATTTCGGGCATTCGGAGCGCCCGCATTCAAAGAGGACTGGGAAGCGGAACCAACGGCCCGGCTGCGTTTGGAGCCTCGCTTAACCTCAGCAGCCTCGGGGCATCAGACACGGCTTTTGGCGCCTATCGACTCAGCGGAGGTTCCTTTGCGACCCTCGGCCATCGACTCAGGGCGGGCAGCGGGCGTTTGCGCTCGGGTCTGGCATTCGAGCTCGGATTGTCTCAAATATCCAGCGAAGGATATGTCGATCGAGCTTTTAGCGAACTCACGGGATATCAGTTTAAAGCAGATCTACCGAGCAAATGGGGTCTATTTCAGGCGGTTTTCTTCGGCGGGCGCGAACGAACAGGACAAGCTTGGTACGGGCTCGATTCTGCGACCTACGTCAGCAACCGCCGATTCAATTACGCAGGGGCGATTTATGACAGCCTCGGGGGCATTGAGCGTTTTTATGACAACGAAACCGACAATTACGGACAAGACCATGTCCAAGTGCACTGGAACAAGGCTCTGATGCAAGGCTGGAAACTTTCGGCGGCTGTCTATCAAACACTCGGTCGGGGTTATTTTGAACAGTACATCCAACAGGGCGACGCCCGGACCCACGGCCTGGATTCTGCCATAGGTTCTACCGACCTGATCCGCCGGTTGTGGCTCGACAATCGACTGCTCGGCACCTTGTTTCAAGCCGAACAAACCGGACTCAATGGCCGTTGGCTATTCGGATTCAATGCATCCACCTACGAAGGCCTGCACTTCGGAGAGCTCCAATGGACTCAAAACGCGGGTTCAAGTGAAATCAGAGATCGGTTTTACGAGAACCGTTCGCGCAAGAATGAGTTTTCGCTCATGGTGCGCAGAGAGCACAAGCTCAGCGCGCGGCTTGGTTTGAGCCTCGAGCTCCAGGCGCGTTCGGCAAGCTACACAGCCTCGGGCACCGACTTGGGTCCGGTCGATGTGGCGATCGACGACGCCCTGTTTTTTCTCAACCCCAAAGCTGCGCTGAGCTACCGCGGTCGCGAAAATCAATTCTGGATTCTGTCTTACGGCATGGCGGGCAGAGAAGGCAACCGGGCAGACTATTTGGCTGCGGCGGCGGAACTTTCGCCCGAACGGCTTCACGATTTTGAGTTCGAGCACCGCAGGAGCGGCAAACGCTGGGACTTGTCTGCGAGCATTTATTGGATGGAGTATCAAAATCAACTTTCTCTGACCGGCGAGATCGACAATGTGGGGGGGTTTGTTCGGCGAAACGTGGGTTCTTCTTTTCGCACGGGGCTCGAAGTCGAAGCCTTGTGGAAAATAAGCCCCTCCTGGAACTGGGCCGCGAATGCAGCCGTGGCCGTTCACCGAAACCGGGCTTATCGCGAAGCGGGCGAATCGGGAACCATCGACTATGGGAACAGCCCTCTGGCTTATTCGCCCGATTGGGTTGGAGGGAGCGTATTGAGTTATGATTCAAATCATTGGACGGTCGCTTGGTCGGTTAAAGCCGTAGGCGATCAGTTTCTCGACAATACGGGGCGCGATCGAACACGGCTCGAAGCTTATGTGCTCAACGACCTCAGACTCGAATATCGAACGGACTTTTTAGGCTTTCGCTGGGGGCTGGGAATGGACTTTCTCAATGTCCTTGATCGGGCGTATTCGTCGAACGGATACGTCTTCGACCAAGCCGCTTATTACTATCCGCAGGCGGGGCGCAATGCCTTGTTTCGCGTTTCTGTGGAATGGTGATGATCGATTCAATCGACTCAGCCGCTGTGCTCTAAGACTGTTCCACGGCCCAAATCACAAAGGCATCTCCGTGTCTGAGCCGCTCAATGCGCCCGACCGATTCTTCGCCCGGCTTGAGGATGTGGATATTCCAAACATCGCCTTCTTGAGCCAGTCTCAGGTGCTCTCTGAAGTCAAGCCTTCGGCGTCCGTGCATTTTATAACCGCACTCCTTCGCACCCCACAGCATCATCGGGCCAATTTCTGGGTCGTTCTCTACAATAAAGTGCTCGTCTTCTCGGAGATAGCGGTCTACCAAACCTTCAAAATTGCGCCGAACGTCTTCGACATCGATCCCGACTTCGGCTTCGGTGTGCACCAGGGCCGCGGCGAATTGATGGTTGTGGGTAATCGATAAAAAAGCTCCGTCCATTTTGGGCTTGCCCTCGGGCGTATACCGGAGATCTGAAAGCGTGACTCCAAGTTCGAACAGCGCCGCGCGGGCAGAAAGAAATTCAAGTCTTTTGTGGGGATGGCTGATTCCCTCGAGCCGAAACCGGTCGATCTCGCCCAAATCGAGCCTGGAGAGCAGAAACTTCTCAGATTCGCCGATTTCCCAAACGGCCAAAGCGCTGAACTCGTCGGGATGCATGCGGATCAACAGGCTCATTGTAAGATCGTTTCGATTAAAGGAGTCGATTTCGTGAACGTCTGAGCGTATTTTCGCGTTCTCAAGCCAAACATATAACCTCCATGAAGACCGACGTTCAAACGTATGTTCCATCCAAAGTCAAAGATTTGTCTCTCGCCCCTTGGGGCCGCAGAGAAATCGAGTTGGCCGAAGCCGAAATGCCGGGTCTCATGGCCTTGCGCGAAGAATACGGGGCTGCCAAGCCGCTCGCCGGAGCGCGAATTGCCGGGTGCCTTCACATGACGATCCAAACCGCGGTTTTGATCGAAACCTTGATCGAACTCGGTGCAGAGGTCACTTGGTCTTCGTGCAATATTTTCTCGACTCAAGACCACGCCGCCGCCGCCATTGCCGCTGCGGGGATTTCGGTTTACGCCTGGAAAGGGATGAACGAAGAAGAGTTCAATTGGTGCATCGAGCAAACCCTGTTTTTTGGCGAAGACCGCCGTCCGTTGAACATGATTTTGGACGATGGAGGAGACCTCACCAATATGGTACTCGATCGCTATCCCGAACTCGTGGAGGGCATCCGCGGTATTTCGGAAGAGACGACTACCGGGGTTCATCGCCTGATCGAACGGATGCGCGAGGGCACTCTTCCCTTGCCGGCGATCAACGTAAACGATTCGGTGACCAAATCGAAATTCGACAACAAATACGGCTGCAAAGAATCGGCCGTCGATGCCATTCGCCGCGCCACAGATGTGATGATTGCGGGCAAAGTGGCTGTGGTCGCGGGTTATGGTGATGTGGGCAAAGGGACGGCTGCTTCGTTGAGTGGCGCCGGCGCCCGAGTTATCGTCACCGAAATCGATCCTATTTGCGCTCTTCAGGCAGCCATGGACGGATATGCTGTTAAAAAGATGGAAAGCGCCATCCGCGAAGCCGACATCGTAGTGACGGCCACGGGCAACCGCGACATCGTACAAGAGCGCCACTTCCGTTCCATGAAAGACAAGACGATTGTGTGCAACATCGGGCACTTCGACAACGAAATCGATGTGGCGTGGTTGAACCGCGAATTCGGGCACAGCAAAGTCGAGATCAAACCTCAAGTAGACAAGTACACGGTCGACGGCAAAGACATTTTGCTCTTGGCTGAAGGTCGCTTGGTGAATTTGGGCTGCGCCACGGGGCACCCGAGTTTTGTGATGTCCAATTCGTTTACGAACCAAACGCTGGCTCAGCTCGAGCTCTGGACGAATTCTGCCGCGTACAAAAATGAGGTGTACACGCTTCCCAAACAGCTCGACGAAAAGGTGGCCCGCTTGCATTTGGCCAAGATTGGGGTGGAACTTGAAGAGCTTCGTCCCGAACAGGCCGCGTATATCGGCGTAGATGTTCAAGGTCCGTTCAAACCTGAATATTACCGTTATTGATCGGGCGCGTATTGGTTTCATCACGTTGACGGTAGAGACGCAAAATTTTGCGTCTCTACCTTTTTCGTCGCGCCCGAAACCGTCATTCCACGCGTTCAAAATCGGGGTGGTAACGGAACGATTCGCGCATCGAACCGCGCTTCTATATTTGTCGGCGTCGATTAGAATCTATCTAAACCCAACCGATCCATGTCGAAGATTGCCGAATTGCTCGGAGCCGAGGCCGAAAGCTTGCTCCAGCACCGCTGCCAAACCATTCCAAGCGAGACCATTCACCACCCAGGCTCCGACTTTGTCGACCGCATCTTTGCGCTCTCAAACCGCAGCCCACAGGTTCTTCGCAGTCTTCAACAACTCTATGGCAACGGAAGGCTCGCCAACACCGGATATCTCAGCATCCTGCCGGTCGACCAAGGTATTGAGCACAGCGCGGGAGCATCTTTTGCCCCGAACCCCATGTACTTCGACCCGGAAAACATCGTCAAGTTGGCCATCGAAGGCGGCTGCAATGCCGTTGCCTCCACTTTTGGGGTTCTGGCCTCCGTTTCTCGCAAATACGCCCACCATATTCCGTTTGTGGTCAAAATCAACCACAACGAACTCCTGACCTACCCGAATAAGTTCGACCAAGTGATGTTCGGAAGTGTCGAAGATGCGTGGAATATGGGTGCCGTGGCCGTCGGCGCCACGATTTACTTCGGTTCAGAGGAATCGAGCCGACAGTTGGTCGAAGTTTCCGAGGCTTTTGAGTACGCACACGAACTCGGCTTGGCGACCATTTTGTGGTGCTATACTCGAAACAATGCCTTCAAAGTAAACGGCATCGATTACCACACCTCGGCCGATCTTTCGGGTCAAGCAAACCACTTGGGCGTCACCATTCAAGCAGACATCATCAAGCAAAAACTGCCCACCAACAACGGAGGCTACAAGGCGCTCAACAGCGGGAACAGCAGCTACGGAAAGCTGAACGAAAAAATGTATTCCGAATTGAGCAGCGAGCATCCCATCGACCTCACTCGCTATCAAGTAGCCAATTGCTACATGGGGCGTGCAGGCTTGATCAATTCGGGCGGAGAATCGAAAGGAGCCAGCGACATGGCCGATGCCGTTCGCACGGCGGTCATCAACAAAAGAGCGGGTGGACAAGGCTTAATCTCGGGTCGAAAGGCATTTCAAAAACCGATGAATCAAGGTGTTGAGCTCTTGCACAGCATTCAAGACGTCTACCTCGACGCATCCATCGATTTGGCCTGATCTACGGGCATCAACACATCAGCGCCCCATGAAGTCGTCGGACGGCTTGGGGCGTTTGCTATTTTTGGCGGTTCGCAAGGGCGTGTGGCTCAGAATGCGCAAAGCGAAATAACGACTCTAAGGATTCGAATATGGGTTGGTTTAAACGGAATAAAGAAGGCATCACCACAGACACCAAAGACAAGAGGGAAACCCCTGAAGGACTTTGGTATAAATGCCCTCGTTGCAAGGTGATTACGAATGTCGAAGACCACGAGCGCAACCTCTGGGTGTGCCCGAATTGCGCCATGCACGAAAAAATTAACGCGCACGAGTATTTCAGCTTTTTGTTCGACGAAGGTCAGTTCGAAGAATTTGGGGCGGAGCTGAAATCCAAAGACCCGCTCAAATTCGTAGACACCAAGGCGTATTCGGAGCGCTATGCGAGCACGGTCAAAAAGACCGGACTCAACGACGCCATTAGCTCGGCAGAAGGTTTGATGAACGGTCGCGCCGTAGTAATCGCCGCCATGAATTTCAACTTTATCGGTGGATCGATGGGCTCGGTGGTCGGAGAAAAAATTGCCCGATCCATACAGCGGAGCATCGACAAACGCATCCCCCTGATCATCATTTCAAAATCGGGCGGGGCGCGCATGATGGAGGCCGCTTATTCGCTGATGCAAATGGCCAAGACATCTGCCCAACTCGCCTTGTTGTCGAAAGCGGGAATTCCCTATGTTTCTCTGCTCACCGACCCGACCACGGGGGGAGTAACGGCCTCTTTCGCCATGTTGGGGGATATCAACATCTCCGAACCCGGCGCGCTGATCGGATTTGCGGGGCCTCGAGTCGTTAAAGAAACCATCGGCAAAGACTTGCCCGAAGGCTTTCAGACTTCTGAATTTTTGCTCGAACACGGATTTCTCGACCTCATTTGCGAGCGCAAAGAGCTCAAGGAACGCATCGGTTTCTTTTTCGATTGCGCCCTCGATCGGCAGCCGCAGCGCGTTGGGCGAAGGCGTTGAGTTCGAAGTGGAATAATCGCCATTAAGTGCGGAATTCTTATTAATTTTGCACCCTTGATTTTAACGAGCGCATTTCGCTCTCCTCGTCCCGTCCGCCAAATTCACGTCGCCGATGCATCTGAGCACTGAACAGAAACAAGAACTTTTCGCCGCCCACGGAACCTCCGCAGCCGATACCGGCACTCCCGAAGGTCAGATTGCCCTCTTTACCGAGCGCATCAACCACCTCACCGGGCATTTGAAATCGAACCGCAAAGATTTCGGTTCAGAGAAAGCCCTGGTCGACTTGGTCGGAAAGCGCAAAAAATTGTTGGCCTATCTCAAAGAGAAGGACATCGAGCGCTATCGGGCGATCCTCGAAAAACTCGGACTCCGCAAGTAAGGCGGAAATCGGTAAAAGGCCTTGGAAACTTCCGTGCTTTTTGCCTTCGATCAACCCTCGGTCGCACGGTGAACGATCCGTCGATCTAGCGGTTGATCTTTTGTATTCAGGCTAATTTGCCCCCCAACGACCTCGACTTCAATCACTTTTATGATCCCTCAGGCAATAACTAAAACCATTTCGCTCGGCGACGGTCGAACCATCACCATCGAAACCGGTAAACTCGCGCGTCAAGCACAAGGCTCGGTCGTGGTGCGCATGGGAGACACGATGCTGCTCGGCACGGTCGTCTCTTCTTATGAAGCCCGCGAAGGCATCGACTTTTTACCCTTGACTGTCGAATACCGCGAAAAATTTTATTCGAGCGGTCGAATTCCGGGAGGATTTTTAAAGCGCGAAGGCCGTCCGTACGACGAAGAAGTCCTCACGATGCGCTTGGTCGACCGAGTGCTTCGCCCTTTGTTCCCCGAAGACTATCACGCCGAAACTCAGGTAATTATCTATTTGATCTCTCACGACGAGAATCACATGGCCGATTCGCTTGCCGGTTTGGCCGCCTCTGCCGCACTGGCGGTTTCAGACATTCCCTTCAACGGCCCGATGAGTGAAGTTCGCGTCGGACGGATCGACGGCAAGTTGAAAATCAACCCTTCGAGCAGCGAAATGCTCCGTTCGGACCTCGAAATGATGATCGGTGCCACGGCAGACAGCGTGGTGATGGTCGAGGGAGAGATGAAGGAAATCAGCGAAGCCGAGATGGTCGAGGCCATCCGCTTTGCGCACGAAGCCATCAAAGTTCAAATCGCCGCCCAGCTCGAACTGGCCGCTGAAGTTCGATCGGGCCAAAGCGTTCGCGAATACAGCCACGAAACCCACGACGAGGCCCTGCGCGACAAGATCAAGGAGTTTGCGTACGACAAGGTCTACGCCGTAGCCAAGAGCGGACAAGCAAAACACGATCGCTCGGCTGCTTTTAAGGCCGTCCGCGAAGAGTTTCTTCAAAGCCTTCCCGAAGAGGAGCGCGATGCCGCCAAGCCCTTTTTGTCGACCTATTTCGGCGAAGTTGAATACGAGGCCATGCGCGCCATGATCCTAAACGAAGGCCTGCGCCTCGACGGACGCAAAACCAACGAAATTCGCCCGATTTGGTGCGAGGTGGACTACCTGCCCAGCGCACACGGTTCGGCGGTCTTTACCCGCGGAGAAACTCAGTCTTTGACCGCGGTGACCTTGGGTTCGAAACTCGACGAGAACCGCATCGACATGGCGACCTTTCAAGGAGCCGAGCGCTTTTATCTCCACTACAACTTCCCTCCCTTTAGCACGGGCGAAGCGCGACCCATGCGCGGAACCAGCCGTCGCGAAATCGGACACGGCAACTTGGCTCAAAGAGCTCTGGAGCAGGTACTTCCCTCAGAAAATCCCTATGTAATCCGCATCGTTTCAGACATTCTCGAATCGAACGGGTCGAGCTCCATGGCTACTGTTTGCGCGGGAACCTTGGCGCTGATGGATGCGGGCATCCCCATCACCAAACCCGTTTCGGGAATTGCTATGGGTTTGATTACCAACCCTGAAACCGGTCAGTATGCGGTTCTTTCGGACATCCTCGGAGACGAAGACCACCTCGGCGACATGGACTTTAAAGTCTGCGGAACCAAAGACGGCATTACCGCCTGTCAAATGGATATCAAAATCAAGGGCTTGAGCTTCGAAATTCTCGAAAAAGCCTTGATGCAAGCCCGCGAAGGAAGGATGCACATCCTCGGCGAGATGATGAAGTCGCTCGACGCACCACGCGCCGAAATGAAGCCTCACGCACCCCGAATCTTGATCATCCGCATCCCGAAAGAGTTTATTGGAGCGGTGATTGGCCCGGGTGGCAAAATCATTCAAGGCATTCAGGCCGACACCGGAGCGAGCATCGCCATCGAAGAGGTGGGCAACGAGGGTATTGTCGAAATTGCGACGAACAACGGCGAAGCCATGGCCAAGGCCGAAGCGGCCATCAAGGCGATTGTTTGGCAGCCAGAAATTGGAGAAGTGTACAAGGGAATCGTGCGCAGCATTATGCCTTTCGGTGCATTTGTTGAGATCGCCAAGGGCACCGACGGCTTGCTCCACATCAGCGAAATTGAATGGCGCCGCCTCGAGCGGGTCGAAGAAGTTTTGAAAGAAGGCGACCAGATCGAAGTAAAGTTGATTGGCAAAGACGATCGAGGCAAGTTGAAGCTCTCTCGCAAGGTGTTGCTTCCCCGCCCCGAACGCAACAGCGAGCAATTAAACTGAAAACTCGATTTTCGCGTTCATTGTAAGGAGGGCTTCGATCGAGAAGCTCAAAACTGAAAAAGCATTTTTAAGAACCGTTTTAAGGCATCCCGCGAATGAGGCAGCTCAAAATCACCAAACAGGTAACCAATCGCGAAACCGCCTCGCTCGATAAATACCTCCAAGAAATTGGCAAGGTTGAACTGATTACGGCCGAGGAAGAGGTCGAATTGGCTCAGAAAATCAAGGCGGGCGATCAACGCGCACTTGAGAAATTGACCAAAGCAAATCTTCGATTTGTCGTATCTGTGGCTAAACAATATCAAAATCAGGGACTTACCTTGCCCGATTTGATCAACGAAGGCAATCTCGGACTCATTAAGGCCGCACAGCGCTTTGATGAAACCCGCGGATTTAAATTCATTTCGTATGCCGTTTGGTGGATCCGCCAATCGATTCTGCAGGCCTTGGCCGAACAGTCTCGGATTGTGCGCCTCCCCCTGAACAAAATTGGCTCGATCAACAAGATCAACAAGGCCTACGCCGCCCTCGAACAAGAACACGAGCGCGCGCCATCGGCCGAAGAGATTGCGAGCGTGCTCGAAATGGGCGAGAACGACGTCAAAGAGAGCATGCGGAATTCGGGTCGCCACGTTTCGATGGATGCGCCCTTGGTGGAAGGTGAAGACTCGAACCTCTACGACGTTTTGAATTTGGGCGACAGCCCGAATCCGGACGAAGACTTGATGAAGGATTCGCTCCGCACCGAAATCGAGCGTTCCTTGGCTACCTTGACTCCGCGCGAAGGCGACGTCATCAGGCTCTATTTCGGCTTGGGCGGGCAACACCCGATGACGCTCGAAGAAATCGGCGAAAAATTCGATTTGACCCGTGAGCGCGTCCGCCAGATTAAAGAAAAAGCGATTCGCAGGCTCAAGCATACCTCGAGGAGCAAGATCCTGAAGTCGTACCTCGGTTAAGGCGCTCTGCTCAGCAGAACCCATGTTTTTGAGGGCCTTCGGGCCCTCTCTTTTTTTACCTTCAGCCCCCAAACAACGTCCATGTCTCCACGCCTTATAGCCCCTTCCCTACTCTCGGCCGATTTTGCGCGCTTGCACGAAGCCTGCGCCCTGATTGAATCTTCTCAGGCAGATTGGTACCACCTCGATGTGATGGACGGGGTGTTTGTGCCGAACATCAGCTTTGGTTTGCCGGTGATTGAAGCCTTAAAACGGCATTCGACCAAGCCGTTCGATGTGCATTTGATGATCGTACAGCCCGAGCGCTACTTCGAGGCATTTCAAAAAGCTGGGGCCGATGTACTCACGATCCACCTCGAGGCCTCGACGCATCTGCACCGCAGTTTGCAGGCCATTCGGGAACTCGGGATGAAAGCAGGGGTGGCGCTCAATCCGCACAGCCCGGTCGAGGCCTTGAGCGAGGTGCTCGACGCGGTCGATCTGGTGTGTTTGATGTCGGTCAACCCGGGGTTTGGGGGGCAGCAGTTCATTCCGCGTACGTTCGACAAACTGCGTACCCTGCGAAGAATGCTCGACGAGTCCCGCAGCCCGGCCCTGATCGAAATCGACGGAGGCGTTGGCCCTCATAACGCCAAGGCCTTGTACGAAGCCGGTGCGAACGTGCTCGTGGCGGGGAATGCGGTGTTTCGCGCTGAAAATCCCAACAACGCCATCTCCATGATTAAGGCATTATAAATCAAAGCTGAGCGCTTAAATCAAGCATTTTTACGATTCTATTTCGATGCCTTTATGCATAAGTACCAACGTCGGGAGCAGTGCAAAGGCTCAAATTTGATGCGAATCCGCAAAAAATGAAGTTGGACGAAGCATTTCAGCGATTCAGACATCGATTTCCATTCTTCGTCGCATTGTCGTTCGTTGCCATTCTGACATCTGGAGTTTCCGGTTTTCAATCGATAGACCGTTCAGGTGAAGACCCAGCAATTCGCTGGCTCGACAATCACCGCCTGGCCAAAGCACTCCAAGACTCCGAGGGGGTGTATCTCTTTCCGCACGGCTTGCTCGCTCCGCTCAAAAATCCCATTCCCCAGGCATACGGATCGCGAGCCGTGTGGATCTTGCTCTTGTCGATCGCAGTGAATTCCCTGATAAAGTTCGCATTACTCGCCGAACTTTTCCGTCATCCCCCCCCCTACAAATCGAGAGCACTTTCCCATAGGTTAGTTTGGGGCATGCGCCCGCTCACTGTAGCAACCGCTCTACTGGTCGCGCTTTTCGCCTCTCTCTACGAGCTCATTCCGCTCTACGCTGCCTATCGTCTGCTGCGCAACGACGCCCACACCCCGAGCGTTCAATGGAAGCTCGGACTATTGCTTTCTATCCTGTGCATTCTTGGATTCTTCCTGAGGGGAATTGTCTTTCTCTGCATGGTAGCCCTTGTGCTCGGTTATTTACTCCCTCAAATACGAAGGTTATTCACCCATCGCAGCGCGCGTTCGCTTTGGGTGGGTCTTCTTTTGCCTTTGGCATTCTTCCCTGCGCTTTGGTTCCTTGCTGCGGGGGGCTTTGGCCGTTTATCTGAATATCTCCTACAATATCCCTACCTCTTTCTCAGCAGTGGTTCGGCAGCCTTGTATCCTCAAAATATCCCTTGGATGATTGCTTTGGGGGGGCTCGGCTTGGTTGCACTGCCCTTTGCGGCGCTGAAACACCACCCCCTTCCGCACAAATTCGCCTTGATGGGCTTGTTGGCGGTCTTGTTTAAATACGCCTTTACCCGCGAAGCCCCCGCCCACCTTCAACCCCTGCTCGTTGTGCTTCTCGCACTCGGCTCCTACTTTGGGTTTAGAGCTCATCGACTCGCGTTTCTCTATTCTGTGGTGCTAACCCTGTTTTTTGGGCTGCATTCACTCTATAGCTTCGGACCCTGGGTGCCTAAAATCATGGCAGTCAACCCGATGCATTGGATGCCTTCAAAGACTCCCTTGTTGGTGCCCAAGGTGGCCCATGCGCATTATTTGCCTGACGATTGGCGAGCGAAAATCGAGAACTCCGTTTGCGATTCATACCCCTACGACTTCCTCTATCAAGCTGCCTATGGCTTGACCCCAAAATGGCGTTGGGTACCTCAGAGCTACGTCAACGCACATCCCGCGCTCGATCGACACAGCGCGCTGTCATTTGCTGAAGAAGGAGCCTCTTTCCTTTTGTGGCACAGCGCCGGAACCCAAGCCCAGAATCAAGGGCGATTTGTTTCGCTCAACGGGCAATATCTCCCCAATGTTGAGCCTGATGTTTTTCAAACATTAGTGCTTCAGCACGCTCTCGTAGAATCTCTTCCCGATGTCCTCCTGCTCGAAAGGAAAACCGTCGCCAAAACACCTCAGGAACGGCTTCTAGAAACACGCAAAATCCGTCTCAACGAAGACATCGATCTCGATTCTACGGTTCATCGAATCCGATTTTCGCTCGGGCTCAGTTTGTGGGGAAAATTGCGCTCTACGTTCTACAAAGAGCCTCCTCTGTTAATCGAATACCATTTAAACGACGGAACGCGCATTCACTTTCGACTCAATCGGCATCAAACCCCTCAGGGCGTGTGGATTAACCCTTATTTTGACCATCCCGATCAAGCCGGACGTCGCGTAATCGGGATTCAAATCCAAACGTCCCATCCCCGTGCCTACACAAGCGCTGTGGATCTCAACATTTTCGAACAGACTTGGCCCCCTGAAGTCCTTGAACGTTGGCGTTTTCTCAAGGCTCCTTAGTTGTTGCCAGAACCATTTATTCGGTGCCTGATGACTCAGTTAACGCCCCTCTATTCAAGCTGCCGCTATCTCGACATTGAACGCTCGTCAGCGCTCTAGTGCTTAAATTCAACGCACGAGGGGATTGAAGAATGTTTGTGAAACAGTCGATTTTTGAGTTGGCTAGGATGCGATAAACGTCTTTTGACTCCTTGAAATGAAGTTTCGATTTAGATAAGTTAATCTCTAGTCTTTCGTGCTAATCCCTCGAAATCGTATTCTCATTCATCAAATAATCATAGTAAGTCAATGCAACAAATCTTCTCGATCACTGAGCACCTAGTTGCTTAAAGCCTCTCGACTCCGGGACCCGCAAGCGACGCCGAGTCGCACAACAGCCGCAACTTCCTTTTTAATATTCTGCGGCGGCGACCTCGGCCAAAGCGTACGCGGGTAGGACAAGAGAGCGCTGCGCCGGTCTAAAAGGCTCCTTTCTTTCCTTCTTTCTTTGGAGCAGCAAAGAAAGAAGGCCTCCGCGACATTTTAACACCAACGGACACATGTAGCCCCGCACGATTGTGCGGGGGTGAACATCAAGGTCGTAGGGAGGGAATGAACAGCGAAGGCCATCTTACAATGTTCATCGGCGAAGCCGGTAGATATCTTCCCGAAGACCCAGATATACCTTGTATGACCTTAGTTCAATTATTCATTTGTACGCTTTTTACTAACCAAAGATTGATTATTGATCTGCCGGAATAGACGGCGTTCCCCAGAAATATCCTGTGACACCATTTCTCTGTGTGCCGTAACTCAAAAATGGCCACCAGAGCAGAGATGTCGAACGCAAAAAGCCATTTCGACTATTCCTGCATCGCCAACATCCCGTCGCACACTTTATTGAAAAAGTTATTGACCGAAGCGCAGTTGGTCCCGGCGGGGACTTGAACTGCAAAGACAGCGCCACAGCC
>JBGSOF010000022.1:0-106093 GCA_041739275.1 Schleiferiaceae bacterium
AAGGCCAGGCGCACTCCGAGCGACCGCATCGATTTAGCGATACGTCACGGCCTTTACCGCATCGTACACACGCTTGGCATTGGGCAAATAGGCTTCGACGAGAACCGGGCTGTAAGCCATAGGAGTGTCTGCCGAATTGATGCGGATCACCGGGGCATCGAGGAAATCAAACGCCCGCTTTTGAACCATGTACGTCAGTTCGCTGGAAATCGCCGCCAAAGGCCAAGCCTCTTCGACCACGACCATCCGGTTGGTCTTGCGAACGCTCTCGATCACCGTGTCGTAATCGATGGGGCGAACGCTCCGCAGGTCGATGATCTCGCATTCAATGCCCTCCTTGGCCAGTTCTTCAGCCGCCTCGTAGGCCACCTTGATAATCTTGCCAAAAGAGACAATCGTCACATCGGTTCCGACCCGCTTGACCTCGGCTTTTCCGATGGGGATGAGATACTCTGTTTCAGGCACTTCAACCTTGTCTCCGTACATCTGCTCCGATTCCATAAAAATGACGGGATCGTCGTCGCGAATGGCCGTCTTGAGCAATCCTTTGGCGTCGTAGGGATTGGAGGGAATCACCACCTTGAGGCCCGGAGTGTTGGCATACCAGTTCTCGAAAGCTTGGCTATGGGTAGCGCCCAATTGACCCGCCGAAGCCGTGGGCCCGCGAAACACGATGGGGATGTTGAACTGTCCGCCCGACATCTGTTTCATTTTAGCGGCGTTATTGATGATTTGATCAATCGCTACCAAGCTGAAATTGAACGTCATAAACTCCACGATGGGACGAAGGCCATTCATGGCGGCACCGACGCTGATGCCCGCAAAACCCAGTTCAGAAATCGGGGTGTCCAGTACGCGCTTGGGGCCAAATTCGTCGAGCATCCCCTTAGATGCCTTGTATGCACCGTTGTATTCGGCTACTTCTTCACCACACAAAAAAACCTTGGGGTCGCGGCGCATTTCCTCGCTCATGGCTTCGCAAACCGCCTCTCGAAACTGAATGGTACGCATGGGTTCCTTGAAAATATGAATGTGCGAATTTAAGTGCCTCAGGGGGCTCGGTTGGCATCGGTCGAAGAACAATACGAACGGATGTCGGGCGGAAGGCTCACCCCGAGTCTGGCCGCTTGGGCAAATGCCGCACAAGCCTCTGCCCTCGCCCCTTTTTGTCTGAGCGCGGTGGCCCGCATCAAATGAGCCAAGCCCAAATTCGGGTCCAGGCGAACGCTTTGGTCGAAATCTCTCAAAGCGGCTTCCAAATCGCCCGCTTGCGCCCAATTGCTCCCGCGGTTGAGCCAAATTCGCGCATTCGACGAGTCGTTCTTGAGCGCTTCTGAAAACAGCCGATTCGCCTCTTTGTGGCGGCCTTGTTTGGCTAAATCAGTGGCGCGAGAAGAAAGTGCAGAAGCCTTTTCGGCGCTCTTCCTTTGTTCTATCGAGCCGAGGTTGGTCGAATCTTCGGGATTCTCAGATTGCGCAGATTGGGCCTTCAATGCAGTGAAGAGGGTCGAATCTGCTCGTTCGGGGCCCAGGCTTTCGAGGAGCTCGAGCGCCCGAGAACGATTGCCGGTGCGCGCATACAAGGCCGCTGCCGTGTTGAAAAGCCGATCGGTTTCTTCAGACGCCTGCTTTGGATCTCGACTTTGAATTCCCGCTTCAAGCACGCGCAAAGCTGCTTCGGGATTCGACTGCTTCGAGAACAAAACCGCGAGGTTGACCCGTGCTTCTACGCGATCGGGCTGCTTTTCGATGAGCGATTCCCAATCGTCGACCGCGCCCTCGGCATCGCCCGAAGCAACCCGCCCCAAGGCCCTCATATTCAGAGCGTGAAAATAGTCGGGACAGCGAGCAAGCACTTCAGACCAGAGCGCTTCGCTGCTGCTCCAGGTTTGAATTCGGGCTTGGGTGGATATCGAAAACAAGATGGCCAGCACGGCGATTCCTCCAGAAAAAACCCGGGGCGAAGAGCGGGCCTCGACCAAGGGTTTGAGTTCGTTCAGCACGGCCAAAAGCAAGCCGACGAGCGGGATGTAGGCATATCGATCGGCCATGAGGTAATCGCCAAACGGAATCGAGCCGAATTTGAGCACCGGGAGCAGATTGATCCAGAAAAAACCAAGCCCGAAGGCCGTGAGCAGGCGTTGGGTGCGAAAAGACCAAAAGATCAAGACCGCGAAGCCGATAAAGGCCGGAATTCCGAGCCATACCAAGGCCTGGCCTGAACCTCCACAGTCTGAGGGATACGGATAATATGCGCTTAGACCAATGGGAACCAGTCCCTTAAGCACATACAAGAGAAAGGCATAGGCCGCCAACAGGGGTCTTTGAGCACCGAGGGTATCAGGAGCAGAAAGTGCCTGCCATTGAGCGGATTGAGCTTGGGCCGTTACCCAAACAAACAAACCGAAAACCAAGAAGAGCGGCAACTTTTCGAGCCAGACACTCTTTTGACGCAAATCTCTCGACTTGAGCACATCGAGCATTACAAAGACGGGCAAAAGGGCAACGGCCTGAGCCTTTGACAAGAGCGATAAAATGGCCAGTGCGTAGGCCGCCAGCAGCCACAGCCATTTTTGACCTTTTAAATAGGTGGTGTAGGCGCTGGCAGATGCGAGAAAAAAGAAGGTGTACAAAACGTTTTTGCGCTCTGTCATCCACGCAAAAGACTCGGGCTGCATGGGATGGAGCATCCAGAGGAGGGCGACCGAAAAGGCGAGCATTCGATCGAGGCCAAGCCGCAGCAGGAGCAAGAAAACGAAGACCGCATTGAATAAATGAAGCCAGAGGCTCGTTTGGTGATGCGCGCGGATCGGGTTGTCTGAAATAGCCCGATCAATGGCCAAACTGAGCAGGCTCAGCGGGTGATAATGCCCGTCAAAATACTCGGTAAACATTCGCCCGACGTGGGCTCCGTCGAGGGTGTCGATCAGTGCATTCGAGGCGATGTAGCGCTCGTCGTCGTAGTTCAAGAGCTCCCCTTCGAGAGCCGAACCGAGAACGATGCGCCCCACGAGCAACAAACCCAGGGCAAAATACATCCATTGGTTTTTCTTCATGCGTCGATGCAGGAGTTGAAGGGCGAAAATAAGCGGGCCGCACAACCCAATCGGCATCCAAAAAAAAACCCCGCCGAAGCGGGGTTGAATCTTAGTGTCGCAATCTCAAAAATGGAAGTTCAAACCAAAGTTCACTGTTGTTCCATCGATTTCGGCTCCGAAACCCGAAGTGGTGACCTCGTCTCCATCTCCATCAGCGGGACCATCGACCGAACTGGATTCAAAACCCAAGAAGCCTACGTTGGCATTCACCGACCAAGCTTCGTGAAACCAGTACTGCACACCGGGGCGAATGCCTACAGCAAACTGAGAAGTCTTGGATTCGAATTCCGGAAAAGGCGTCACTTCCGTTGTTTGGGTTCCGCTGTTGAACGCCACATCCAACTGACCATAAATGCCGAAATTGTCTCCGATCCAATGATAGTATCGAACAAAAGGAGTGGCTCCGAAGCTGTTGTTCTTCATGGTGGTGGTCTCATCGCCATCTACGGTTTCCATGGTCGATCCCAATAAATTGAGCTGAAGACCTACCGCCAGATTTTCATTGAGCATATAACCCACACCCGGGAAGAATCCGAGGTCGGTAAGGTTGGTTTCAACACCCCCGGCTTCTGACGAGCCGGAAGCAAAATTCATTCCGCCTTGTACCCACCACTTGTTGTCTTGAGCATTGGCGGAAAAGCCCAATGCCAAGATTGAGAGAAATGCAATTGACTTTTTCATTGTAAATCAGTTTTGATTAAAACTAATCTATCACGAAGCTCTTTTGAGATTCGCTTGAAAGCAGGAGCTTATGAACACCGATCGGTGAATATCACCAAACAGTAGCTTCAAGATTCTAAGCTTACAAAACCTTGATCCACAATCCTTTGAGATACTCTCCTTCAGGGTGTCGCAAGTCAAAAGGGTGATCTGGCGGTTGGGTAAAGTGCCCGAGAACTTGAATGGTGCGCCCCGAATCGATGGCCGCCGCGCGCACAATCGATGCAAACATGGCTCGGTCGATGTGCTGGCTGCACGAAAAAGTGAAAATCTCTCCCCCGGCATCAATTCCCTCGATGGCCATTCGGTTGATCCTCCGGTAGGCCAAGGACGCATTGTGGGTGCTGTGTCGATTTTTTGCGAAGGCAGGCGGATCGAGAACGATGCGATTAAATCCCTTTTCAAGGGCGCCCAAATACTCAAAGGCATCGGCTGACAAGGCCTGATGTCTCGACGAAAATCCATTCAATTCGGCATTTTCGACCGCCAAAGCGATCGCCTTTTTCGAGCTGTCGACACTCGTCACCCGCGCAGCTCCCCCTGCGAGCGCGTAAACCGAGAATCCCCCGGTATAAGAGAACACATTGAGCACATTCGCATTGGTACAGCGAGAACCCACGCGAAACCGGCTCTCTCGTTGATCGAGAAAAAAGCCCGTCTTCTGCCCCGTTTCCCAATCGACCTTGAATCGAAGTCCGTTTTCCAAAAAGACGGTTTCTGTTTGATTTCCGGAGATATAACCCTCATCAAGCTCTGGACGATGCAAGCTCTCGCGCGTTTTGAGAT
The DNA here is from genome assembly GCA_041739275.1 of Schleiferiaceae bacterium. Classification (GTDB taxonomy): domain Bacteria; phylum Bacteroidota; class Bacteroidia; order Flavobacteriales; family Schleiferiaceae; genus WGMI01. The sequence continues at coordinate 4,605 of JBGSOF010000022.1, forward strand.
AGACGTTCGCAAGGCCTGTGGCCGAGGAAAGCGCCTGGGTCAATTCTCGGCGCATTTCATACCAAGCCTCCGAATGCAATTGCGCAATGAGGTGATCGCCGTATCGATCGACCACCAAGCCGGGAAGTCCGTCGCCTTCGGCAAAGACCAAGCGGTACATGCTCGTTCCGTTTTGAATCAATTTCAAAGAGTCGCGCAAGACCACCGAGCGTTCAAGCGCTTTTTTGATGTGTTCGGCCGGCGACACATCCTCAAAAGACGCGGCTTTAAAGGCAATGCTCCCGGTTTCGGAAATTCCCAGCGCTACAAAACGACCGTTGTGATCGAGCAGTCGCGCCCAGCCCGAACGCGCCGGCTTTGTGCGCAGCGCACCGCTAAAAACCCAGGGATGGCCTCTTTTAATGGAAGCTTCTTTGGCGGGCAAAAGTTCGAGTTCGAGCAAGTTCATGGTTCAGAGTTCGTCGAAAGTGGGAAAGTGTTGGGCGCGCACCCAGCGGCCTTCGCGACGCGCCAGAAGGTGCTCGAGGCCGTTGGTGAGGACGATCCAGTTGAGGCCCAAATCGGTGTTATAGGTATCGGCTTGGTCAAAAACAGCTTCGGACAAACGCACGCTTGGTGCTTTGCACTCGGCCAGAAGTTTGGGTTCTCCGCGCCTGAACACCAAGATGTCTGCTCGGCGCTTAAGCCCGTAGATCGAAAGCGAATACTCCACGGCCATCGTCGCCAAAGAATAGCCGAGTTCGATGTGAAAATAGCAGATCAAATGCTGTCGAACCCACTCTTCGGGGGTGTGTGCCACGAATTTGCGCCGCACGGGGTCAAAGAGTTGATCTCGTCCTTGAAAAACGCGCCTTCGAATGGGGTAAGGTTGAAAACCGGAGAGCTGCACCCTGCAAAGATGAGTTAAACCATGGCGGAGGACTAATTTCGCCGAACACCTGCGGTTTATACCCTCCTTATCGACTCGATGGACTTCGAAGCTCTCATGCGCTCGTTTGAAGAGCGAACGTTTAAACCGATTTACTTCTTCGACGGCGAGGAGCCTTTTTTGATCGATGTTTTGATGGATCGAATTGAAGCCGTGGCCATTCGACCCGAAGAGCGCGACTTTAACCTCTGCATCTTGTACGGATCAGAAGTGGACACTCCGCGGGTGCTCGAAGAGGCGCGCAGGTATCCGATGATGTCCGAACGCGTAGTGGTTTTGGTTCGCGAGGCCCAGAACCTGAGAGATCTCAAAGCGCTGTCGGCTTATATCTCGAATCCTCAACCCAGCACCGTGTTGGCCTTCGGCTACAAGGGCAAAAAACTGGACGGCCGAACCGACATAGCGCGCCAACTGAAAAAGGAGGCGGTCTACTTTACTTCCGAACCGGTTCGAGACTACCAATTGCCGGGATGGATCAAAAGCCACACACTCAAATTGGGCCTGCGCATCGACGACGAGAGTGCGCAAAAGCTGGCCGACCATTTGGGAACCGACCTGAGTCGAATCGACGGCGAGCTTCGAAAGCTGCGACTCGTCTTGCCCGAAGGCAGCCGGATAGACGCCGAGGCCGTGGAGCGATATGTGGGCATCAGCAAAGAGTTCAATGCGTTCGAACTCACCAAGGCGCTTTCAAACCGCGATGGAGCCAAATTGGAACGCATTCTGCGCTATGCGCGCGCCAACCCCAAAGACATGCCTCTGGCCATGGTGATTCCACTGCTCTTCGGTTATTTTTCGAAAATCTTGTTGCTCCACCAAACCGATTCCGGTCAAGGTGCTGCCCGCGCCAAAGCCCTCGGCATCGCCCCCTTCGCCTTGCGCGAATACGAAACCGCGGCCAAGCATTTCACCGAAGTACGCTGTCTGAAAGCCATAAAACAACTGCGCCACTTCGATGGACGACTCAAGGGCGTTGAATCGGGAGCCACCCCCGAAGGCGAGCTGCTGAGAGAGATGGTGTGGAAGCTCAGAATGGGTGCATAGCGAGTTCACGTTGCGCTAACATCGGTTTTAATCGATGGGCCTACCTTGGCGGCATGGCTCGAAACTTTGGCGTATCCGCTTCCAAATCAACAGAATTTCTCAGATTTTCTGCGATTGCTCCCCTGCTCTTCTCGATGCTGCTCTTTCCTTTATTGGCCGGAGCACAAACGCTGACGGCGCCCTCTGTTTCGAACTTCGGAAATGCATTTACCGACGTCCGAGACAGCATCAGCATCCCCATTCAAAACCTCGAAAATCGAGTGGCGCACTGGACGGGCTGGAGTGCCTCAAAACGCTACGGAAATTTGGTTTTCAGGCCCGCAGACAGCACGGGCAGCATTCCCGCTCTGAGTACGAGTTTGGTGAAATTCTACTTCGAACCCGAACACAATATTCTGTACGAAATCGACTTGGTGATGCAGTTCGACTCGGGTTTCGGACAGCTTGTACTTCCCCTTCAAGGTCAAGGGGTTTATGTGCAAAGCGAATGGGCGGCCACTCAGAATTTGAGCGAAGAAGCGCTCAAAACGGCCTTGAAGACCATACTGTCGTCGGCCACTTCGCTGAGCTATAACTCGGCTCGAGACCAGATGTATGGCTCGCTCGACAATGTGGGGGGGGTCGTGGAATGCGTGTATACCGGCCGAACCGCCGCTTTTAACGACCGACCGGGGGCCACCGCCAACAGCTTCAATACCGAACACACCATTCCTCAGAGTTTATTCGGCAGCTCGAGCCCCATGCAGAGCGATATTCACCACCTCTTCCCCACAGACGAAACGGCGAACTCCATTCGTTCTAACAACCCTTTCGGCACGGTTGCCAACCCGAGCTGGCAGCAGGGTGGATCCAAATACGGTGCGTCGGTTTTTGAACCTCGTGATGTCCACAAAGGCGACGCGGCACGGGCGGTGTTTTATTTTATGCTCCGCTATTCGGGCAATGCCAATTTGACGTCTGCATATTCGAGTTTTGTGTCCGGACAAGAGGCCATTTTGAGGCAATGGCACGCCCAAGACCCGCCGAGCGCAAAAGAAATTGCGCGAAACAACGGAATCGAGCTTCTTCAGGGCAACCGCAGCCCCTTGGTCGACGAACCCAACATGATTGAGCGCATACACAGCCTGAGTTCCACCAGCCTAGAACCCACCGTTTTGAGTTGGGATTTCGCGACAGACAGCATACTGCTCCGCCCGGGAGCCTCGGTCGAAGTGTTTTTCATCAACACGGGGAATCAAACCCTCTCGCTTTCTGCCTTGGCTTTGAGCGATCCGGTGAATTTTGAAATCCTCCAGCAGGCATCTTCCGTTGCGCCGCGCCGTGCCGGCTCGATTCTTTTGCGCGCCAAAAACACCGCACCCTCGGGAGCCCTCTGTGTTCTGACAGCTCAAGCCACGGGTTTGCCCACCATTTCGATGCAGTTGAAAAATGGAGGGGGCGGGGGCGCTTCGAACCCTTTGCTGCAGGCTCTTCAGCCCGACGGAGCAGCGGCTATCGGTGCCTCGAGAGCTCAAGTTGAATGGGGGTTTCCCCAGGCCTTGAGTTCAAGCGGGGCCAGTGTATTGGCCGTCATTTCCAAATCGCCTCAACCGCCGGTGCCCCAAGCCGACTGGATTTATGCCGCGGCCAATCGCTCGGTGGGTGCCGGAGATCTTCTCACAGATTCAACGGGTGTCCAAGGTTTTGCCTACTTCAACGGGCCATGCAACACCGATTTGCTCGACACGCTGTCCAATCTCTTTCCGTCGACCGACTACACCGTCTACGCATGGACGTATCGGCATTCCAACGATTCGGTAGAGTTTAGTTCGGTTGCGAGCCAGAACTTCACCACCGCCGACAGCAGCTTGGCGGGCCCTTCCAACTGCGCTCGAAGTTTGTTCTTTTCAGAATACGTCGAGGGTAGCGGGAACAGCAAGTGCGTCGAAATCTACAATCCGCACGACAGTTCCGTTTCGCTTTCGGGCTTTCGCGTCTACACCAATTTTAACGGAACGACCAATCAGAGCGTGCTTTTGAGCGGGACACTGGCTCCGGGGGGCGTTCATGTGGTGTGCAACCCCGGCTCGGCGACGGCTCTTTTGTCTGAGGCCGATCAGACCAACACTTCTGCCATTTCGTTCAACGGAAACGACTTAGTGAGCCTTGTGCGAATTGCGGGCGGAGACACCCTCGACCGAATCGGCGATCCCGATCAGCTCAACACGTTCTGGACGGTTTCAAACTCAGGAGCCAATGTCGATTTGGTCGATGTCACCCTCGTTCGAGCAGATTCGGTGCGCCTTGGAGAAAGAGAATGGAGCAAGGCGCGTCTTCAATGGTTGGTGTACGCATCGAATTTTGCAGATTCTCTGGGTTCGCATTCGGTGGAGGCCTGTTCCGAAGTTCCGTTGACCCCGGTGGTTTGGGCACTCGAGGGCCATCAACTCCACGGGTATTCGGTAGCGCTCAAAGGCGATTGGGCTTTGGTGGGCAGCCCGGCACTGCAAGGCAATTTTGCCGAATGGGCAGATAGCCTGAGTTCGAACCCGGACTTGCCCGAGATGGGTGCCGTTTCGGTTTTTCACAAAGTCGAAGACCAATGGATTGAATGGTGGACTCTGAGGGCACCTGACCGAGATTCGGGCGACCGATTCGGAGAACAGCTCGCCCTGGGCAGCGATTTTTATGCAGTGGGAGCGCCTTTTGAAGGCAGCAATTCGAGCGGAGCGGTCTACATCTTCGAAATCGATGCGCAAGGCGATTTGATCGACCTTCAAAAAATCAAACCCATTTTGCCCAACGGAGCGCGCTTTGGGCAGGCGCTTTCGGCTTCGGGAAACACTTTGTTTGTGGGCGCCCCGGGGAGCGGAGGGGTCTACGTATGCGCAAAAAACGTCCAAGGCCACTGGACCGCTCTGCCCATAAGCTCTTCCATTTCGGGTCTCGGCACGGGCTTTGGCCATGCGGTCGTCGCGCGGGGGGACACGCTCTTTGCCTCAGCGCCGAATACGGGCAAAGTGGGCATGTTCACGGCTCCATCGGGGACTTGGATTCAATCTGCCATTTTTATCGATCCCGATCTCCCTGTCGACTCTTCGTTCGGCAGCGCTCTGGCCTTTTTGCCGCCTTATCTCGTCGCTTCTGCTCCGTCTACCGGACGGCTGTATGTTTGGAATGCCAACTCAAGCACGGGAGCGGCTTATGCGGGTTTTCCGGAGATTCGCGCTCTTGCTCCTGTTTCGGGCTCGAATACATTTCTGGCCGGGGCGCCCTCAGAGCAATGGGGATCGGGAGCCGTATTGCAATTGTCGCTCAGCGGTTCGGGAGCGCCTGTCGTCGAGGATAGCTTCTCCGCTTTCGACGCAGCACGAGGCGATCGTTTTGGGTATAGCGTGTCGACAGACGGTTCGCATTTTATGGCCGGGGCTCCGGCGAATTCGCGGGCCATTGGGCGGGCGTTCGGCATCGAAAACGGCGGGTTTGAAATCCGGACTATGATGCCTGGAATGCCCCTCATCAGCCCGATGGGTGTTTCGACCGCCGCGCTGGTAAGCGACCTTCCTTTTGAAGATCGAAGCTGGATTCCCGCTTGGGGTCGGTTCTCTTCAACGGCCGATTTGTCTGCGGCCGAGGCGGTTCGAGGAGGGTCGGGCGATCTGAAGGACGATCTCAAAATCTACCCCAATCCCACTTCCAACACCCTGAATATTTCGCTTGCAGATGCCGTGCAAAACTCTGAACTCGAGTGGAATCTGTTCGACGCACTCGGGCGAAAGCAGGCATCGGGAACGAGTAATTCCGTGGACCTCAGCGCTCTGGAGGTTGGGGTATACATCCTGAGGATTCACACCCCCGGCCGATCGTTCTCGGTTCGCGTGCTGCGGAATCCCTGAGGAATAAAAACAGGGTTTATAGAGGTACGGCTCCGTAAAAAGGTCAGAACCGGCATGCAGCCGGAAATGCGCTTTTACCAGTTCTGGAACATGGCCTCCCACTTGGTCTGGCTTGGGGTAATGCTGATCACCGGCACTTCACTGTGATAAATCACCTGCTGCACATCGTTGCCCATGAGCATGTCGGCCAAATCGGGTTCCGCGCCTTCTTCCATAATCATGATGAGGTCACCCTTGTTCTGATAGGTGTAGTCGAGCAGATGCTTCATGGCTCCCGAAGACTTCGGCTCGAGGAGGTCTGAACTGCACTCCACCCCGTGGTCGTTGATAAACTGAACGACTTGCTTGAGGTGCATGCGCAGGGGCTCGGTGTCTGAGGGAACCTTGGGCACCCCGACCGCTGAAATCTTCGCTCCAAATTTCCGCCCGAAGTGCAGCGCCATGCCTACTTTTTCTTTCGACTTGCGATCCATCACAATCGGGAAAATGATGTTGTCGATCTTTCGAATCGGCTGAACCCCCTTAATCGTAACCACCGGGCACGAAGTGATGCACACGGTTCGATACGCATTCGACCCGATAAAACGCCTTTTGAGGTTGGTCGGCTTGCCGTTGGTTCCCATCACCACCATCGAGGCGGAAATCATTTCGGCCACCCGTGCAATTTCTTCATAAACCACCCCAAAAGCCACCATCACATCTACTTTGAGACCGCTGCTGGCTTCGGTCGCCTTGGCGAGTTCTTCGAGCTTGGCGTGAACTTCTTCGCGGAGGTTGTGGTGTCGGTCTCGCGAATCGCCAAAGAGTTTGCCGAGCCCTGAATTTTCTTCGATCACCGAAATCAGAACCAAGTCGCTTTGAAGGGTCTTGGCAAACAAAACCGCGTCTTCGAGCGCGAGCAGCGACTGCTCGGAAAAACCGACGGGGACTAAAATCTTGCTCTTTTCGGCCATAACAATCATAAATGGAGCTGCAAAATAGGGTGTAAAGACGGAGTGTGCATCAGGTTTAGCGGGCGACGCTCACGGCGCGTGTCTCGCGAATTACGGTGATTCGAACTTGGCCGGGATAGGTCATTTCGCTTTGAATTTTCTGCGATAAATCGGTGGCAAGTTGAGAGGCTGCGGCATCGCTCACCTTGTCGCTTTCGACCATCACCCTCAATTCACGGCCCGCCTGAATGGCAAACGCCTTGCTCACTCCTTTGTAACTCAGAGCCATGTCTTCGAGTTCTTTGAGGCGCTGAATGTAGCTCTCGACAACTTGTCTTCGCGCCCCGGGACGCGCCCCGCTGATGGCATCGCACACCTGCACGATGGGCGAAAGTAGGCCCGTCATTTCAATCTCGTCGTGGTGGGCTCCGATCGCGTTGAGCACCTCGGGTTTTTCTCCGTATTTCTCGGCGATTTGCATGCCCAAAATAGCGTGCGGAAGTTCAGACTCTTCTTGTGGAACCTTGCCGATGTCGTGCAAAAGACCTGCTCTTTTGGCCATCTTGGCGTTCAGACCGAGTTCGGCGGCCATGGTCGCGCACAAATTGGCCACCTCTCTGCTGTGTTGAAGCAGGTTTTGTCCGTACGAAGAGCGATATTTCATCCGGCCGACCATTTTCACCAATTCGGGGTGCAGACCGTGGATGCCCAAATCGATGAGCGTGCGCTTGCCGACATCGACTATTTCGTCTTCGAGCTGTTTGCTCACTTTGGCCACCACTTCTTCAATGCGCGCGGGGTGAATCCGGCCATCGGTCACCAAGCGGTGCAAAGCCAAACGAGCGACTTCGCGGCGCACGGGGTCGAAACAGCTCAGCAAGATGGCTTCAGGGGTGTCGTCGACGACGATTTCAACCCCGGTAATGGCCTCGAGCGCCCGAATATTCCGGCCTTCGCGCCCAATGATGCGGCCTTTGACCTCGTCGTTGTCGATGTGGAAAACCGAAACGGCATTCTCGATGGCCTGCTCGGTCGCGACCCTTTGAATGCTCTGAACGACAATTTTCTTAGCCTCGGCCGATGCCGTGAGTTTGGCTTCGTCGAGGGTATTTTGAACCATTTGCGCCGCTTCGGCTCGTGCTTGTTCGCGCAGCGCCTCAACCAACTGAGCGGAAGCCTCTTCGCGGGTCAAGCCGCTGATCCGCTCGAGTTGATCAACCTGTTGACGATGAAGTCGTTCGGTCTCCTCGGTCTTTTTATCGATGATTTCAGACTGCCGCTCGACCTTCTGCTTTAAAACGTCCAAATCGCGCTCCTTGCGCTTGATTTCTTCAAGCTGCTTGTTGAGCTTGGATTCTTTGTCTCGAGTTCGCGATTCGGCCTCGACCATTTTCTTCTCTCTCTGGCCGATTTGCTGTTCGTGTTCCGCTTTGAGTTCGAGAAATCGCTCTTTCGCTTGGAGCATTTTCTCCTTTTTGATTGCCTCGGCTTGCTTCTCAGCTTCGGCCACGAGCTCTGAAGCCCGGCCTTTGCCGCTGCGGTTGGCCCATGCGAGCGAAAGCCCGAACGAAGCTCCTGCAGTCAAAATGAGCGCCAGGATCCATAATAAAGTACCCATGAATTTGGGGGTTGATTGGGGTTAAAAAAAATCCCGCAAAGACCCAGAGATTGCGTAAACTCCTGTATTTCAGGAATAGGGCACACCGAAGCAGCGCAACCTTCCCCTGAGAGATCTTTGAACTTCTCTGCGTTCGCCTCGAGGACGACCGCTTGGGCCTGGTTTTGCCATTTCGAGCTGCACCCCGATTTTGGTGACTGTTGAGTTTACCAAAAAGTGCGGGTCGATGCGGGAAATGCGTTGAAAAGAACGTTGTTAAGTCAAAGACAGCCGAACGCGCGCTTCGAGCTCGTCGATGCGCAAAACGGCCTCTGATTCATCCACTTGACCCGGTTTTTGGAGCAGCTCCAACTCCCCGGCCAATTGCAGAGCACACATGGCGAGCAGATCTTGGTGATCTTGCACCGCGTATGAATTCTCGAGACCCTTGAGCATCGATTCGATGCGCCGGGCTGCCTTTCGAAGTTCGGCCTCTTCAGACCTGCGAATGTTCAGAGGATACACTCGATTGGCCACGCCAAGGCGTATTCTCAATGTATCTGTTTCTTCCACTCGCTCAGTCGTTCAAAAGAGCCAAACATTGGTCGATTTCCCTCAACATACCGTCGAGCTCGGCGCGTGCTTTCGATCGAATTTCTTCGTCTGCAGGCATGGCCGAGGCCAACTTTATGCTGTCGACTTCTTTCTCGAGACCCGATTTTCGCTCTGTGCTGCGCTCCAACTGTCGAGACAGCCGGTGCACTTCCGAAGCGAGTCGGGCGTTTTCTCTTTCGAGCTCAGAGCGCTGATCCAACAAAGCGCCAACTGTTCGAGCCAGACGCTCGATCGATGCATTCAAGCGCTCCATCAAAAGAGAAAACCGAATTAGAGGTCGGACACAAAAGTAGCAAAGCTGCGTTACTTTGCTGTCTCAACCTCGTCCCTCAAAGCTTTTCGCCGGAGTTTTTCTTTGTTCAGCACCTTTCCATTGTCCAAATTGTACATCGACAGACGCGCGTTCATCGCGATTTTCATCAGTTCGCACTGCGCTTGGGCTCAAACCGATACATCCTACATCCCCCCTCTCGACATCCCCCCGGCCATTTCGGGCACCTTCGCAGAGCTGCGGAGCCATCACTTTCATTCGGGGGTCGATTTTAAGACCCAGGGGCGCGAAGGCCTCCCTGTTCGAGCCGTAAAAAAAGGGTATGTCAGCAGAATCAAGGTCTCGTCTTCGGGCTTCGGCAATGCGATCTACGTGGATCACCCCGACGGAAAAACCTCCGTATATGCTCATTTACAGAGATTTAATGACGAAATCCACGCATACCTCCGCCGCGCCCAATACGCCCAAATGCAATCGGAAGTCGAGTTGTTTCCGAAACCCGGAGAGCTGGCTTTGAACAAGGGCGATACCTTGGGGCTCAGCGGCAATTCGGGGAGCTCCATGGGGCCCCATCTGCACTTCGAACTCCGCGACACCCGAAGCGAACAGCCTTTAAACCCGCTGAAAAGTCCTTTTGAGAGCCCCGATTCTTTAAAGCCCCTGCTCCGAAGATTGGCGCTCGTAGGCCTCAGTCCCGAGTTTGGAGAATTGTCGAGAATCGAAATCGACCTCCGAAAGTCGCCCCGCGACACGCTCAAAATGTTTTCAGGTCTCCCTGCAGGGGGCTACGGAATTGAGATCGACGCCATCGACAAGCTCAGCCTCAGCGAAAATGCGAATGGACTTTATCGAGTGGTGCTCATAGCCGACAATACCGAACGCTACCTCTTTGTAGCCGATCGTTTTTCGTTCGAAGAAACCCGTCAGATCGACGGATTGATCAACTACCCGCGCAAAAATGCAACAGGGGTCGTCTGGCACCGACTTTATCGGCTTCCCGGCAGCAGCTTGAGCCTGTCTCAAAGCGATGCTCGAAGGGGGAGGCTTTGGCTGAATCCCAACGACAGCGCGATGTGTTCGATCGAAATGACAGATGCGCTCGGAAACATCTCCAAAATGTGGCTCCGGCTCAAGAGCGATTCCATGGCGCCCGATCCTCAAGGAGTTTCGATCAAAGATTTTATCGATCCGCAGCGAGTGGAACACATCTCGTTCGGAACGCATCGCGCTTCGATCCCGGCCCAAGCACTTTACCGCCGCGAAACAAGGTCTATCGACACCTCCGCCTCTTTTCCGGGAACTTATGGAGCGTGCGCCAAAATACTTTCGGCAGAAATCGCCATCAAAAAACCTATCGAACTCGATTTCGACCTTAGTTTGATTCCCGAAAAATACCGAGACCGCGCCACGGCCGTTCGTTTTTCGAGTACGGGCAAGCCTGCGGCTCTGGGCGGCAAAGTGGTGTCGGGCCGCCTCAAAGCAGAATCGAAAGAGCTCGGTGCCTTTGGTCTGCGCGTGGACACCCTTGCGCCTAAAGTGATCTTAAAAAAGTCGGGGACGCGCACTCGACTCGAAGACAAGAAAAGGCTTCGGTTCTTGGTATCAGACGATTTCAGCGGGATCAGTCGCTGGGATCTCTACATTGACGGCCATTGGGAGGTCCTTGAATACGACGCCAAAAACGGATGGATGGATCATCGTTTTGAGACCGAACCCACAAACACCAACCGGAATTTTCGCATCGTCGTCAGCGATCGCTGCGGCAATAAAAGCACCCTTGAAGGCGTATACCGATGGTGAGTCTCAAACATGCCCGAACGTACTTTTGGCCTATGACGGTTCGTTCGATTGCCTTTTTATTGACGCTGTGCGTTGCCGCGGCACCCGCTTGGGCTCAGAAAGCCAAAAAGCCGGTGCAGCTCAGCGGAATGGTGATCACCACCGACAGCGTTCCCCAGATGGTTCCCTATGCGGCCATCTTCATTAAAAAGCGAAAGCAAGGCACCACGGCCGGACCTGAGGGCTTTTTCTCCATACCTGCTCTGCCCGGAGACAGCATTCGGTTTTCGAGCATCGGTTTTATGCCCGAAACTCTGGTCGTCCCCGCAGATTTAGAAGAAGACAGCTATTTGGTTCGCGTTCGGCTGGAGCCCGACACCACGATGCTCCGCGAGGTGGTATTGTATCCCTGGCCCAGCCCCGATCGCTTGAAAGACTATTTGTTGAGCTTACAGGTAACGACCACCGAAGACGATCTCGCACGGCGGAATCTCGCACTCGAAGAACTTAAAATGCGCGCTGCGGCCATGGGGTACGACGCCGCCGAGATTCAAGATTTTGTGATCCGTGCGCAAGAACAGCGCATTTACAATTCCGGTCGCTATTACGGTGCCGATGGTGGAGCGGCCATTCTCGGGGCCCTGACCAATCCCTTTGCATGGACTCAGTTTTTCGAAGCGCTCAAAAGCGGTGCGTTTCGATGAGGATTTTGCTGTGTTTTCTCGCTTTTAGTGCGCTGTTCTCAGAAGGCTATTCCCAAACAGCCCAAACGGGTGCGCTCGAAGGCCGAATCACCGACCGCGAAGGCAGGCCACTGCCCGGTTCAGCGGTTCAAAGCGGGGCGCGAAATGCCCTGGCCGATTCCGATGGGTATTTCAGGCTCGTTCTGCCCGCGGGCAAACATATCGTTTGGGTGCGTTCGATTGGTTTTGTTTCAGATACTTCGGAGGTAATCATAGAGTCGGGGAAAACCCGATTTAAAGACGTTCGTCTTTTGGTCGATCGAGCCATGCTCGCCACAGCCGAAATCATCGGAGATCGAAGACCCGTTCAAGGGGGGATCGACCTCAAAGCACGGGCGCTCGAATATCAAAGCGGTCCGCTTTCGGGAGTCGAAGGCCTCATTCGAACCTTGCCGGGGGTGAGCGGCAACAGCGAGCTGAGCAGCCAATACAATGTTCGAGGCGGAAACTTTGACGAAAACCTTGTGTACATCAATGGTTTTGAGGTATATCGACCATTTTTGGCGCGCGCCGGCGAACAAGAAGGGCAAAGCGTGATCAACCCCGATTTGGTCGATCGCATTTACTTTTCGGCGGGGGGCTTCGAAGCTTCTTACGGCGACCGAATGAGTTCGGTGCTCGACATCGGCTACCGAGTGCCCGATTCGCTTGCCATTCGCACTGAGGTCAGCCTTCTCGGGGCAAGGCTTGCATTGGACGCCTTGAGCCGCGACAAAAAATTCAAATCGATTACCGGAGTGCGATATCGCACCAATCAAATTTTGATCGGCTCACTCGATACCGACGCCGATTTTAGGCCTCGATACTTCGATCTTCAAACGGCTATGAGCTACGACTTCTCCCCTAAATGGAGCTTGAAATTCGTCGGGCAATGGGCCGAAAATATTTACGAGGTCGTTCCGAGCACGCGCACCACCGATTTTGGAAATATTCAGGAGGCGCTGCGGCTTACCGTTTTTTTTGAGGGGATGGAATCGTACACCTATTCAACCCTTTTCGGGGGCTTGAACGCCGTGAATAAAGTAGACGAAAGCCTTGAATTGAGCTATGGTTTCAGTGCCTTCCGAACCCTCGAAGAAGAATACTTCGATGTGATCGGGGCCTATCGGCTGGGTGAATTGGAACTGAACCTCGGCTCAGACGAGTTTGGCGAAATAAAAGTCGAACGCGGAGCCGGCGAGTTTCAAAATTACGGGCGCAACCGCCTCGACGCATTGATCGCCGCGGCGGAGCACAAAGGGCAAAAGCGCTTCGAAAAGAGCACGTTGAGCTGGGGAATCAAGCTGCAAGCCGAAGACATTATCGACCGTTATCGCGAGTGGGAACGCATCGATTCGGCAGGCTATTCGATTCCCCATCAGCCGAGCCCGAGCCCTCCGGGAACCCTACCTGTAGTCCCCGGTGAGGGGCCTGCGCTCTTTGAATCTTTTTCGAGTCAAGCGCTGATTCAGTCAGTTCGGCTCAGCGGGTTTGTTCAAGACAGCCGCTCTTGGAGGTTTTCAAAGGGGGGGCTCTTTGCGCTGAGCAGCGGCATTCGCTTCAATTCGTGGTCATTGAACGGGCAAACCACGGTTTCGCCCCGGGTGGGCATCAGCTACCGCCCTGAGTGGAAGAGCGATCAGCTCTTTCGATTTTCGACGGGCTTGTACAGTCAACCTGCGTTTTACAGAGAAATGCGTTCGCTCGAAGGCGGGGTAAACGAAGACATTCGCGCTCAGAATTCCTTTCATCTGATTGCGGGGCACGAACTCAGAATGCGCATGTGGGGGCGGCCCTTCAAACTGGTTTCCGAAGCCTACTACAAACACATGTGGGACCTGGTTCCTTACGAAATCGACAATGTCCGCATTCGATATTCGGCCGTCAACCAAGCCACCGGTTATGCCGCGGGTTTCGACGCTCGGATTAACGGAGAGTTTGTGCCGGGCATTGATTCTTGGGCAAGTCTGGGGGTTTTGAGCGTTCAAGAGGACATCGAAGGAGATGGGGCCGGCTACATCCCCCGACCGACCGATCGACGCGTCAATTTTGCGCTTTATTTTCAAGATTATTTGCCCAACGACCCGAGTTTTCGGGTAAGCATGAGCCTGTTCTTCAGCACCGGCCAACCGTTTGGTGCGCCTCAGAGCGAACGAAAAGATCAGGTATTCAGAATTCCCAACTATCGAAGATTCGACATTGGCTTTATCAAAGTGCTCAAAGAATCGGGTAAAAAGGGCAAGATCGGGCTCTTTAAATCGTTCGATTCCGCTTGGGTCGGTCTCGAAGTATTCAACCTTTTACAGATCAGAAACACCGTGTCGTATCTCTGGATTCGAGACATCAGCAGTGCGAATCAATACGCCGTGCCGAACTACCTCACCGACCGGGTTTTGAACATCAAACTAAACCTGGCCATTTAGGCGATGAGGATTCTTGGACGCATTCCCCATCCGGTTTTTCAGATCGTGGCCTACGAGCTCGAGCGGCATTATTATCTCGAAATCGAAGCGGGACCGATGAAGCAGTGCTTCAAACTGCCAAAAGATCGATTTGCAGGGCTCGAAGGCTTATCTCAACTATTTGACCCTGAATTCGAAACAGGTTTAGTGCAGAGATTCGAAGCGATGTACGCCGAGCTCGAACGACTCCTGAAGCGCTGATTTCGCCGCTTTAGCGAATCAACGAAAACATGCCCCGCTCTTGAAAAGTGCCCTTGTTGACGATGGTATAATTCGCAACATAGAAATAGGCTCCGGGGGCCAAAGGCTGGGTGTCGAGGGTGCCGTCCCAACCCTTTTCGAGATTTTCGGTTTCAAAGACCAAGGAGCCCCAGCGGTTGTAGATCTGCAGAGTGTACTTGGTGATTGAATTGCCCTGCGGCAACCAGACTTCGTTCTCTCCGTCGCCGTCGGGTGTAAAGGCCGAAGGGAAAAAGATTCGCGGCGGAGCTTCGCCCAAAGAAGGCAAGCAAGGATCGTCTATGCGCACAGATGCTTGAAACGTACCGCACGGGCTGCTCCCCGAAACGATGTACAGCCCGTCTTGTTCGATGCGCAGGGTGTCGTTTCGTGAGCCCACGTTCCATTGATAACGCAGGGCGCCCCGGGCAATCAAGGTCAAGGCATCGTCGTCGCAGGCATCGCCCAACACATCGATCCACACCGAATCGGGCAGATTGAGTGCCGTCAGTTGAAGGGTCGATACGCTATCGCAGCCAAAAACAGATTGATCGAATGAGGTGTAGTTTCCCGATGCCACCCAATTGACTCCGGCAAAAAAGTAGCTCTCACCCGCGCAAATTGTATCTACAAGGGCAATGGTATCGAGTTCTCTTACGCTGAGGGTGAGATAGGTCAGCGAATCAAAACCATAAATGTTCTGGCCCAGCGCCAAATACAAACCTGTTTGGTCTCTCCAAGTGCCGTTAAACCAGATCGAATCGCCCTCGCAAATCGATTGGTCGAGATAAACCGTGTCGGGGCCGTTGGGGGGCAGCGCACCAAGAAACTCAGATCGAGCCGTTTGGGGCAAAAACAACACGCCAACCCAAGTCAAAAAGACAAAAACATGAAAAAACCGATTCACGAAAGGGGTACAATTAGAGCGTCAAAGTTCGCGCCCGTTGGCCGATTTCACATACCCAATGAGCCTTCGACCCCTGCTAAACAGTTTTAATCTGCCGAATCTGCCATAGGGAGATCGGCAGAATGGGTTGGGACAGGATCTAAAATCTTGAACGCATGGCTCCGGACTCATCACGAGCGCCCCTGCATACTCTGTCAAATTGCATGATATTTGACCCGTGAGCGCACTCAACGACCCCGAGTCTTATCAGAGTTCAAGGCCCGACTTGCATCCATTTTTATCGGGAGCCGGCAAACTGCTCGACATCGGCTGCAATCGAGGCGAGTTGTGCAAGGCGCTGATGCAAAAAGACCCCCGGCTCGTCTGCCACGGCATCGACTACAACGCACAGGCCATCCAAAATGCGCAAAACCACCTCGCTGTGGCCGAGTGCATCGACCTCATTCAAAATTTTGAACGCTTCGAAGGCTTCTTGGCCGAGAACGGACCTTACGATCAAATCGTGGCGGCAGACGTTCTCGAACACCTCTCGAACCCACTCGAAGTGCACCGTGCCTTGTTTAGGGCTTTGAACCCCGGCGGAAAAATCCTGATTTCGCTGCCCAATACGGGGCACTGGGAAAGTCTGCTTCACCTCTTGGCGCAGAAGTGGCCGCGAAACGACCGAGGAATTTACGACCGCACCCACCTCAGTCTGTTCTTAAGGCGCAACCTTTCTGAATTTCACCCCGGTGCGAGCGGAGGAATGCGGATCGCCGGGCGAAAACTGAAATTTTTCGATACCAATCGACCCTCGATCGTCGGCAAAGTGCTCAATCGTTTGGTCCGGCCTTTATCCATCCTGCCGTGGATACGCGATTACTTTACGTTTCAGTTTTACGTTGAAGTTTGGAAAGATTGATTTCAGTAGTTCTCTGCAGCTACAACGGCATCGAATTCTTGGGGGAACAAATCGACAGCATTGTCCGCCAAACGCTTCCCGCACACGAAATCTTGATCTTCGACGACGGAAGCTCCGACGGAAGCCAAGCAATGATCGAACAATGGGCTCTGAGGCACTCAAACATTCATTTTCATCAAAATGAACGGCGTTTGGGCTATGCTCGAAACTTTGAACAGGCATTGCTCAAAGCCCAAGGCTCTTGGATTTTTTTGAGCGATCAAGACGATCGATGGGCACCTGAGCGAATAGAGCAAATGATTTCGGCGGTTGGTCAGAATTGGCTTTTGTATTGCGATGCCCAGATTTTAAGTTCTTCGACATCGGGCTCAAAAAGCCTTTTCGCATCGAGCTTTCGAACCGCGCGCATCGGAAAGAGACGCGCGCCGCGCGAAGTCCTGCGTCAACCGGGTGTAAAAGGCTGTCAAATGCTTGTTTCCAAGGAGTTGGTAGATTTCTCCATGCCCGCTCCCCAAGGCGTACTCGAACGGTGGGGGCACGACCACTGGCTGGCCATTCACGCGTTTGCACGCGGACGTGCCGATGCCTTAGATCGGGTGTTGATGGACCATCGAATCCACGACAAAAACACCAGCGGTCGAGTGTCTGCCGGACTCTTCAGTCGACTACAAAAAAAGCGCGCAGACCTCAGCACTCAACCCATCGACTTTTGGTATCGACGCTTTGAATCGCTTTCGTTTCTCGCCTCGGACCCGCGCACACTCGAGCCCTATCGCAGGGCCTTGGAAGCCCAAATCAGCTTTCAGAAAAAGCGTTTGGAAGCACTTCGTTCGAAAAGCTATTTGACGTGGATAACAAACTGGTTCAAAGGTGATTATAGAGAATTTTCGTTCGGAAACAGCGCGGCGGTTGGAGATTTGCTCCGAATGATATCGAGCCGGAAATACACTGCGCAGTGAAGCTCGGCCGAGTAGGAAAACAAGGGCTTCGCGGCGGACTGGCGCTCTATGCCGGGCAAGTGCTCGGCCTATTCAACAAGCTGGTGCTGTTTCCAATGGCATTCCTCGGTTCAGAGGAATATTGGGGACTGTTTGAGTGGTTTTCGAGCACGGCGGTTCTCGTAGTGGCTTTGGGAAGTCTCGGAGTTTCTCGGGTCTGGGTTCGTTTTGCGCCCGCTGCGGGCACGGATTTGCAGGCCTTATTTCGATGGTCCGCTGCCCCTGCCCTGCTCGGTTTTTCGGGCATGATGGCCGCTCTTTGGCTCCTTGCACCCTCGATATCGAACCTCAATTCAAACCCCGAACTCACCCGAACGCACTATTCGGCTTTCGTTTTGATCTTGTTCTCTATCTGGCTATTCGACCTCGCGAGCGGAGTGCTTCAGGCCGATTTTAAGGCGCATTGGCCGCTGTTCGCCAATAACGTCAGTTTGAGACTCCTCAATACAGCGGTACTGAGCCTTGCGTTCTTCCTGTCTTGGTCGCCGGCCAAGCTCATTGTGGCTCTTGCGTTGGTGTACCTCCTCAACCACGGCGTATTGGCGGTTTTGGCGGCCAAGCGACTTCGAAAAACGCTCTCGCTGAGCCAAACCCCTCTTGAGAATTCGAGTCCGCGCACTTGGAACGACTTTCGGCGCTATTCGCTTTGGACGGTGCTCGCGGCCCATGCGATGCTGCAGCTCGATGTCTTTTTGGTCGGATCGCTGCTCCCGCTCAGCCAAGCCGCCCTGCTCGGACTTTCGAAGAATTTTACCAGCGCGGTCGAAATGCCCGCTCGATCGATCAGTCAAGCATCGATGGCCGTGCTTGCAGAGCGCATGAGTGCGGGCGATCTCAAATCGGTACGCTCGATTTATCGCAAAACCTCTTTAGTCCAATTTCTCGCCTCCGGCTTGCTCTTTTTCTTTCTGCTCATCAACCTCAAATGGATGCTCGCCTTGTTGCCTTCGGGCCGGGGATACGAAACCGTTTGGATGTTGGTCGCCGTGTCGGGAATTGGGCGGATCGTGGACGCGTTGACCGGTTCGAATACAGTGATTATCAACAATTCAGATTATTACCGTTTCAATTTGTGGTCGAGTATTCTCAGTCTTGCGCTCATGATCGGAATTCAACTGTGGACCATACCGCGATTTGGCTTGATCGGAGCTTCGATCGGTTTTGCCCTGGGGCTCAGTCTGGTCAATTCCGCAAAAACCATCTATTTATTCTTCAAAACAGGTTTGCATCCTTTTGACCGAACCCACGCTGAATTGGCGCTGCTTTTCACTGTTTTAGGACTGATCTTCGCTGTTTTGAAACCTCAAACCGAGACCCTTTCCATTTTATTCGCGAATCTGGCAGGTGCGGCGATCTCGGCGGGTTATCTCTGGAAAAGACGCGATTTCTGGAAGCGCTTGATCTCAGGTTAAGGTACCGAAAATCAAAGCGCCGATTTATTTCAAGCCTTGAACTTCACGTTCCATCGACTCAAATCGAGTTCCGGAAAAAGACGCTGCAACTCAGCAACCGATGGGGCGTATTTCAGTGTCAACTGCTCGATAAACTCCCGGTCTCTCGGGTCAGATTTCGGCATGGTGCGGGTGTTGACCGCCGCGTAGATTTTTCCCAAAACAGGCCGTGCAAATTTGGGAACCATCGGCAGCCAGCCCACGGCCTTTCGGTGTAAATCGGGGTTTCGCGTCGCGTAGGTTTCGTTGTGCTGCTCGAACGAAAACGCATTGTAAAAGCCCGAGTCTATGCCCAAAAAGGCACAGAGTGCGTCCATGGTTTTCCGAGGCTCTCGAATCAGCTCCTCAAAGACGAAGACCTGAATTGAATTGCGGCCAAGGACTTCAACCCACTTTGAGAGGTAGGTGGCATACAGTCCTTCTTCAAAATGACTTTGATCGGTCCCCTTTTGGAGTCCCGAAAACGTTTCAAAGTCGAGGGCAGTGGTTTTGAGCTTGTACCGATTGAACTTCCACTTCGAATAAAGCCTCGCCGCGGGTTCCCGAAGCAAAAAGATCATTTTGGGTGGCCCCTCGGGCAATTTCGGAATCCACTCGAGGGCGGTTCTGCTGTAGAGGTAGACGGCGCTGGCTTCGAACACCACCGGGGCATTTTTGCAGCGCTCAAAGTGTTTTTGGTAGTCCTCCAACGGGCTCTCGTGGATGTTGCAGCCCTTGTTGAAGCGACTCACGACATCGTCGAAGAAAAAAGGCTCCTTGATCGGACTGCCGCACACCTCGGGATGCGCCTCGAGCCAAAAATAAAGCGAACTCGTTCCGCACTTGGGCGCTCCGCCCACGATCAAATTTGGCCACATGGTCGCCAAAAATAGCCAATGCGATTCCGTTTATTTTCGCCTTTCGTGAAAGAGCTTCTTTGATCTCGACAAACCCAGCCCCATGAAACTCAATTTTTCTGCGCTCGGCCGTTACATCATCCCCGTAATCGCCCTTATTGCAGTCAATTACCTATACTTCGCCCCGGTAATCTCGGGCAAAGTGATTCGCCAAGACGACATTTTGCTCGGCACCGCCAAGGGCAAGGAAATTCGCGATTACCGAGAAAAAACAGGCGAAGAACCTCTGTGGACCAACGCCATGTTCTCGGGCATGCCCACTTTTCAGATTTCGACTCTCTACCCCGGAAACATCCTCCAATATGTGCAAAGCGGCCTGAGCTATCTCGGAGGGCGATCGAGCAGCATCTACCTCATTTTCTTGTTGATGTTCGGAATGTATCTAGCGCTGGTGCTCAAAGGCGTCGACCCTTGGCTGGCGGCCATCGGAGGCTTGGCCTTAGGGTTTTCGGCTTTTTTCATCATTAGTTTCGGTGCCGGTCACAATGCGAAGGTTCGCGCGGCGGCCTATATCGCCCCGACGATTATGGCTGTTCTGTTGACGCTCGAGGGGCGCCGTTGGCTGGGATTTGCATTGACAGCGCTCTTCGTCGGGCTTTCAATTCAATCGAACCACTTTCAAATCACTTATTACGAAATGCTCCTGATTGCCGTGATTGTCGCGGTTTATGGGGTCTTTGCATTTCGTTCAAAGAAGATGAACGACTTTTTCAAGAGTTGTGCAGTTCTGATCGCCGCGGCGGTATTGGGAATTGGCCCAAACTTTGGAAACCTCTGGAGCACATACTCTTACACTCGAGAAACACTGAGAGGCGGGAGTTCTGAACTCTCGACCAAGACCGAGGCCCAGGGCGGCTTGAGTTACGACTACGCCATGAGCTGGAGCTACAGTCTGGCCGAAACAGCCAACCTCATCATTCCGCAATACACCGGTGGGGGGATGTCAGAGAACTACGAAAAGACCCAGGTCTACGAAAAGTACTTCCCAATGATCCGCAACAGTTACACCCAACAAGGCGCTTCAAAGGCAGAGGCTGAAAAAAATGCACGACAAACCCTTTCGAGCTTGTTCTATTGGGGAGAAGAAAGCCTCGTTAACGGGGGGTATTATTTGGGAGCCAGCGTGTTTTTCTTCATGATTCTGGGCTTGGTCGTGGCCGACCCGCGCACCCGATCTTGGATCGTTGCGGGGCTCATTTTGTCGATTTTCCTCGCCTTAGGCCGCCATTTTGGAAGCTTGAACCGCCTGTTGTTCGATCACTTGCCGATCTACAACAAATTCCGGGTTCCTTCGATGACCCTCGTCCTGGTGTTCGTTCTCGCGCCCTTCGCGGCGTTTACAGGTCTAAACCGCTGGTTGAACTCGGGAATGAGCCCGGAAGAAAAAAGGCGCAGTTTGATCAAAGCCGGTTCGATTGCGGGAGGCATGGTGGCGGTGCTCACCCTCCTCTTTCCCGCGTTTTTGTCGTTCGAAGGCCAGAGAGACGCTCAGTTGCTCCAGCAAGGGCTCGATGTTGATATGCTGGTGAGCGATCGGCGCAATTTGCTGCGATCGAGCGGATTGATGAGCCTGGTGTGGATGGGGCTCAGCTTTGGCCTCTTGTGGCTCCTGGCGGCGGGAAAGATCAACAAAACCGTGGCAATGGCCTCTATTGCGGCTTTGGTTGCGCTCGATCTCTGGAGTTTTGACCGCGACCATTTGGGCGAAGAAGAGTATATGGATTCGAGCGAATACGCGGCTCTTTACGCTCCGAGCGCGGCAGATGAGCAAATATTGAAAGACCCCGATCCGTATTATCGGGTCTTCAACACCACGGCGGGCTTGACCAGCGATTCGTATACTTCTTATCACCACAAGTCGATTGGCGGCTACCACGGAGCCAAGTTGTCGCGCTACCAAGATTTGATCGAAGAACAGCTGTCCAAAAACAATCCTGCGGCCTTCGACATGCTCAACGCCAAGTATTTTATCGTCCGCGAGGGCAATGAGCTGCGGGCAAGGCAAAACCCTTCGGCTTGCGGCAATTCGTGGTTTGTGCCCAAGACGCGCTTCGTCGAAAATGCCGATGCCGAAATGGCAGCGCTGAGCGACATCGACCCGAAGATCGAAGCCGTACTCGACCATCGCTATGAGAAGGCCTTGGAAGGAGTCTATCGAGGAGATTCTCTGTCGCGCGAAAGCCGAATCGAATTGACCACCTACGACCCAAAACGCATGGTCTACAAGGCAGTAAACTCAGAAAACAAGCCTGTGCTGGCCGTTTTCTCTGAGATCTATTACGAAGGACTCGACCACGACTGGAAGGCCTCGATCGACGGCGTGCCCGTTGAGCACTTGCGCGCAAACTACTTGCTGAGGGCGCTTCCCATCCCCTCGGGTACGCACGAAGTGGTCTTTGAGTTCAAACCCGCGACTTATGCCATCGGCGGCAAGGTGGATACGGCTTTTTCCGCCCTTCTTCTCCTCGCGCTCGGATTTGGGTTTTGGAAGACGATCAAGCCTCGCGAAAAGTCTGTCGCCTAGAGATTTTTTGGGCGGAGTTGTTGTATGATGGATTTCTATTCGCATGGGTATGGTCTCAACCCACTCAAGGAGGCGAAATAGTCATGCGTTCACTGAAGATTCCGGGAGCCTCCCAATGTGGGTTGCACTGAAGAAACGTGATCACCGAATTCGAGTTACTTCTACTCAATCCGCAGGGTATAATGGGTACTTCGACCTTCGCTGAGTTGTTTTTGCGGGATGGTCTTATGGACGAAATCCTAAACATCGCGCAAGGCCGTGTCTTGGGAACAATGGTTTATTTTGGCTCATTTTGAACTGGTTAAATTCCCTTCATTTCCATCCAACAATTTGTGGATCACTTTGAGCTGTCTATCGCGGAGATATGGGCTCGAATGATATTGCCAAAACTCCGCTTTATGCAAGCTCTTAGACAGGATTCCTTCGGTGGCGCTCAACGCATGAATCAGACATTGTAAAAACCAAAGGATCCCATCTGTTATATCCAAATCGCCTTTTTGCGTTCTCTCGAGTTGTTCATAGTACAGCTTCCTTTCCAACCGTATTTGTGCAGATAGACTCCAAAATCGCTTTACACGATAGTCCGATCGAGCCAACATCAACTCAGCAGTCGCTCGGGCAATTCTGACGTTCCCATCGTCGAAAGGATGAAGGGTAACAAACCACAAATGGGCTATTGCGGCTTTCAGTACCAAATCCAACTCATTTTCCTCTTCAAACCCTTGTAAGAATTGATTCATTTCAACTTCCAATCGATCCGAACTCGGAGCTTGAAAATGAACTTTTTCTCTTCCCAAAAGACTCTCCTTCAATTTCGAACGACTTCAACACATCGAGGGTCAGGGTGCTCAGAACCGCTTCATCTTGCAATTCAAAGCCCAATGACTCCATTTTGCCCAAAATCCGGCCATGGCGATTCCTCGCTTCCCCTAGTGCTTTCATTACGCGCCCCGATTCCCAAGTAAACTGGGGCCAATGAGGCTGATCGTAGATACCGGTCTATTCCACGCATTTTTTGCGGTGAATACACCCATTATTCACTGCGCAATCCCCCATTCACCGCAATGAACGCGTCGATTGTACCGAGCCAAGATTCTATATCTCCCATGTAAACCATCAATTCCCAGACTCTGCTTTGAACTTAACCCACCAGAATACGCAAATCGTCCAAGACAAATTGAGCCTGAGCGTCGCGTCCAAAGGCCTTGCGCTGTTCGACTGAGGCTCCGTCAGATTCCAATAGCCGCAAAATCGATTGTGCCATAACTGCTGAGTCTCGATAGTCGCAAAAGACCCCTGCCTCACTCTGACTCACGAGCACAGCGGCATCGCTCTCCACAGGACCGATCCCCAAAATCGGTCGGCCCGAAGCAATGTATTCAAAGAGTTTTCCCGGTATTATTCCCTGATTCCCTGTCTGTTCGGGAATGAGCAAAAGCAAGACTTCGGCCGAAGACATTCTCAATACCGCCTCAGAATGAGGGATCGGATTCTCAAACACCGCCGAGATTCCCGAATCTTCAATTTGCTTGCGGAGAAAAGCGTCACAAACACCGATTAAGCGAAGCAGCGGCGCTTGATCGCCCAAAGCGCGAAGCGTTTCAATCAAACCATCGAGCGTATAAATGCGGCTCATAGTCCCCAGATAGACCAATTCTGACTGTTTTTGAGCAGGCGAGTCTGCTGTCGCTACGTCAGCAAAATCTTCGGGATCGTAGCCATTGGTGAGCAGCCGCACGCTGGGACCCGCGCCTTTGCTCGCCAGTCGATGGAGCAGAGACGGGCTCGATGCGTACACGCGGTCGGCAGCTCTGAGAACCTTGGCCTCCATACTCGAATCAATCGAGCGAGCGAGAAATGCCGGCTTGAGTTCGGATGCGTAATAAATATCGGTCCAAGGATCTCTAAAATCAGCGACCCACTTGATTTTCAATAACTTTTGGAGACGCAGCCCGATCAAATGTGTCGAATGCGGCGGCCCCGTGGTGATGCAGAGGTCGAAAGGGTCGATCGCGTTTAGCCGAAGAGCTTCTGCAATGGCAAAGCGATTCCAACCTCTGCGCGCATCGGGAAGAAACACGTTGCCCCTGACCCATTTGGCCATTTTTTGCCTGAACCCCGGTCGTTCGCTCTCGTTGGCAAAGCCCGAAAAAGGGATTTCTTTTCGACCTGTCCACTTCAAGTAGAGCGAAAACGGATCGAGATTGTCCGTTCGAAAAACCTCGACCCCCCGCTCTACTTTTCGTTCAAGCCCCGGGTCCTTGAGAGGGTATGCGGCCTGTGCGGCATCGACGGTCAACACCGAAATCTCGGCACCCAATTTCTTCAAATATCGACTCAAACCGAGCCATCGTTGAACCCCCGGCCCCCCTGCAGGAGGCCAGTAATAGGTAATCAGCAAGATCCTCACGGAGTTTCGCCTTTAGACTCGTCGAGCTCTTCGAAGGGAATATAAGTGCCTACCGCCTTCGAGGGTCGGCTGAGATTTCCGGCATCAAAAGCTTGATTTTGAGAAGATCTTGAGGCTGCGGTGGTGGAAAACATCCTTCTGAGCCAAGAAACCAGCCAAAAGAACAAGAGGGCGAAAAAAGCGAAACGCATCATAAAAAAAGGGTTGCCGCAACGCGCGACAACCCCTGCAAATTAGAAACACTTCGGCTTTAGCGCAGCACGGTTACTGTGCCCGAATGAAACTGAAGCCGGGTGTCGTAGTCTTTCAGATACACTTTGACGGCGTAAGTCCCCATCGGACATTCTTCGCCCGTATTGTTGATTTTTCCGTTCCACGAAATTCGCGGGTCGTTGCTTTCAAACACTTTAACCCCGATTTTGGAGAAAACTTCGAGCTTGAATTCGCGCCAGTCCCCAATCGGATGGAATTGATATACGTCATTCACCCCATCTGCATTCGGGCTAAAGGCATTGATCCAGCGCAGTGTAAGTGGGTCTTCGCAATCCACGCGCTCCACGCGAATCGTGTCTCTGTGGGTGCCGCAACTGTCGGTCAGCTCTACCCAATAATTGCCCGTTTTGCTAACGATAATGGTGTGTCCGGCATCGCCCGTGCTCCATTCAACATCGCCCTCTTCTTCAACAGTAAGAATGAGATACTGCCAAGAGCACAGGGTGGTATCCTTGCCCAAATCGAGCTCGGTGCCTTCGTTTTCGCCGATCACCACGGTATCTGAGGCAGGACAGCCATTTGAATAAGCCTGAACAAAATAGATGCCCGGGCTCAAAACGGTGAGATCAGTACTCGTCTCGCCCGTCGACCACAATACCGAATCAATGGGCACTGTAGACTGATATTGAAGCAAATAACTTCCACCTTTACACATCAGTCGGTCAGGGCCCAGCGAAACTTGATGGCTGAATTCGGTCATTTCGATGGTGTCTGAGGCCGAACATCCATTCAGAAATACCTCTACCCAATAGGTCCCCGTGCTGGAAGCCACGAACAAAGGACCGGTCGATCCATCAGACCATCGAATTGAATCGGCCATTTCGACATATTCGAGCAAAGCGCTGTTGGGGATGCAAATCGAACGATCGGGGCCGAGATTCGGCTCAACGGGCGGAGTGAGCCACGAAACGCGAACACTGTCGGTCGCAATGCACCCACCGGGCAAAATCGCCGTGAGCGAATACCAACCCGAATCGGGGTAGTTCAGAACAAGCGTATCGGCAATCGAACCAGTCGACCACAAAAACGACTGTGCCGCAGCTGCAGTGCGCAAGACGATTTGATCGCTTGGGCAGGCAGTCGCTGTTTGACCAAGGCCGAGGCATTGACATTCGCTGTACTGAGCGAGCGCTAGAGCGTCGGCACCGTCGAGTACTCTCGAGTAAATGCGCAAGTCGTCGACACTGCCGCGAAAGCCGTTGGAACAAAATGCCCCTCCGCTGCCGAGAACTCCCCCGAGTACGAGTTGCGCGTTGGAGCTTGCGAGATCTCCCAAAATGCCTGAGCCGGCTAAAAGCGCGGTCGACTGGAGATTGCCATTGACATAAATCTTTACCCGATCGGCCCCATCGTTGCCCGAAGCGCTGCCGTCGAATGTAAAGAGCAAATGCGTCCATTGGGCGGGCGCCAGAACAGAGTTCGAACCGACCGTGCGATACTGCGTGGCCGCTCCGTTGCCCATGTAGCCGGTGAGCGCAGGAGCACCGCTCAGGCTGCGGAGCAAAAGCGAACGCTGATTCGAACCGCAGGGCGATTGCGAGAATTTGCTCAAAATAGCGGCGTCCGAATGCACAGAGTCGGGGCGTACCCAAAGCCCAATCGAAAATTGAACTCCGTTGCCCGAGAGTTGGTTGCCGAGGATGTTTCCGAATTTCAGATGAGCTCCCGTTCCGTCTAGAACGTAGGCTCGATCGGGGCAGCCGAAGCGATCGGGAGTCGTTGCCGCCCCGACCACCGTACCATTGACCCCACCCACATCGGCAGCAGCCGAGCCCTGATCGAAGCTCCAGTGCCCGACGAGTTGTTGGTTGAGGTTGGTTTGTGCCGCGGAAGAAATCGATCCCATCCCGCACGCGGCAAGCAGCAAGCGTGTGAAAATGTTGTCCATCTTTCCTTTCATTGTGTTGGTTGTGAAGCAAAGATATATAAGTTCTAATATAATCCCTTCAAAAATTTAATACTTGACTCAATAAAAAAAGCCGATTACTCGGCTTTAGCTTTAAAAGACTTGTATTTTCTTACTTACTCAAGTACAGATTTCGCTCTGCATAGAGTTTTTTGAAAATAGGGTCTTTCAAATTAGGGATGAAAAAGATCGCTTCTCCCGTTGATTTCATCTCCGGTCCGAGTGCCTTACTGACATCAGGGAACTTATTGAAAGAAAATACTGGACTTTTTATTGCAAACCCCTCGAGTTTTGGGTTGAATTCAAAATCAGAGAGTTTGTTGGCCCCCAGCATGAGTCGGGTGGCGTAGTTCACATAAGGTTCTCCATAGGCCTTGGCAATAAACGGCACGGTGCGCGATGCCCTCGGATTGGCTTCGATGATGTACACCACGTCGTCTTTGATGGCGAATTGTATGTTGATCAAGCCCACCGTGCCGAGCGCCTTGGCAATGGTCTCGGTGTGATCTCGTATTTGTTGAATGATGAGTTCGCCCAAGTTGAAAGGCGGCAAGGTGGCGTTCGAATCGCCCGAGTGAATTCCGCAAGGCTCGATGTGCTCCATAATGCCGATGATGTAGACCGACTCGCCGTCGGAAATAGCGTCGGCCTCGGCTTCGATGGCACCGTCGAGGTAGTGATCGAGCAGCACTCGGTTGCCCGGTATGTCCTTGAACAAGTTGACTACGTGGTGTTCGAGCTCTTCGTGGTTGATGACAATCTTCATCCCCTGCCCTCCGAGCACATAACTCGGGCGAACCAGCATGGGGAAACCGAGCTGCTGCGCAAGATCTCGCGCTTCGTCGGCATTGGTAATCACCCCAAATTCGGGATAGGGGATGCCGTGTTCCTTGAGCAAGGTGGAAAAACGACCGCGGTCTTCGGCCAAATCGAGTGAGCGAAAGCTCGTGCCCAAAATCGGAATTCCGTATCGATCGAGTTTTTCGGCCAACTTGAGCGCGGTTTGTCCGCCCAATTGCACAATCACTCCAATCGGCTGCTCGTGGCGGATGATGTCGTAAATGTGTTCCCAAAACACGGGCTCGAAGTAGAGCTTGTCGGCGGTATCGAAGTCGGTTGAAACCGTTTCGGGATTGCAATTGATCATAATGGTCTCGTAGCCGCACTCGCGCGCTGCCAACACCCCGTGTACACAGCAGTAGTCGAACTCGATGCCCTGACCGATTCGGTTCGGGCCCGAGCCCAAAACCACCACCTTGGGCCTTTCGCTGCGAACGCTCTCATTCTCGGCCGCGAGTTGCCCCGGCATGCCCGACAAGCTTTCGAAGCTCGAGTAGTAATAAGGTGTCGCGGCGGGGAATTCGGCTGCGCATGTGTCGACGATCTTCCACACCCTTTCAATTCCCTCGTCTACGCGCCTGCGGTGGACTTCGCTCTCGAGGCAACCCAGCATATGCGCAATCTGCCGATCGGCAAAGCCCTTGCTCTTGGCTTCGCGCAACAATTCGGCGGGGATCTCTTCGAGAGAGTAAGCCTCGATGCGCACTTGCACCTCGACCAAGTCTTTGATTTGCTTCAAGAACCAAGGGTCGATGCCGGTCAACTCGGCGATGCGTCGAATCGGAATCCCCAGCTGGAGGGCGTCATAGATCACAAAAACCCGATCCCAGCTGGCATAGGTCAGCTTTTTGACCACCAAGTCTTGATCGGTCAAGCCCTTGCCATCGGCACCGAGACCGTTTCTCTTGACTTCGAGCGATTGAGCGGCTTTGTGAAGCGCCTCTTGAAAACTGCGGCCGATGCCCATCACCTCTCCGACCGACTTCATCTGCAGACCCAAACGACGGTCGGTTCCCTCGAATTTGTCGAAGTTCCAGCGGGGTATTTTAACGATGACATAATCGAGGGTCGGCTCAAAAAAGGCTGAGGTAGAACCGGTGATCGAGTTGCGCAGTTCGTCGAGTCGATAACCGATGGCCAGTTTTGCCGCGATTTTGGCGATGGGATAGCCCGTGGCCTTGCTCGCGAGCGCGGACGATCGAGAAACCCTCGGGTTGATCTCGATGGCGACGATTTCCTCTTTTTCGTCGGGGCTCAAGGCAAACTGCACATTGCAGCCTCCCGCAAAATTCCCGATCGAGCGCATCATCAAAATAGCCAGATCGCGCATTCTCTGATAGGCCGTATCGCTCAAAGTCATGGCGGGAGCCACGGTAATTGAATCGCCCGTGTGGATCCCCATCGGATCCATGTTCTCGATAGAACAGACGATCATGACGTTGTCGGCCGAGTCGCGGAGGAGCTCGAGCTCGAATTCTTTCCAACCCATCAGGGCCTTGTCGATCAGCACCTCGTGTATGGGCGATGCCTCCAGACCCCGTTTGAGCAAAAGGTCGAAGTCTTCTTTTTGATATACGATCGAAGCACCCGAGCCTCCAAGGGTAAACGAAGGTCTGATGCAGAGCGGGAAACCAAATTCTTGGGCGATCTCTTTTCCTTTCAGGTAAGAAGTGGCTGTGCGGCTGGGCGCAACTCCAACTTCGAGGCGCTCCATCAATTGCCGAAACTGCTCGCGGTCTTCGGTCAGATTGATCGCCGCAATATCGACCCCGATAATTCGCACCCCATGTGCTTCCCAGATGCCCATTTTATCGCACTCGATGCACAAGTTCAGGGCAGTTTGCCCCCCCATGGTCGGCAGAACGGCATCGATTTGACGCTCTTCGAGAATCGTCTCGATCGACTCGGGGGTGAGCGGCAACAGATAAATGTGCTCGGCCATGACGGGGTCGGTCATGATGGTCGCCGGATTGCTGTTGATGAGCGATACCTCGATACCTTCTTCGCGCAGCGATCGAGCTGCTTGAGATCCGCTGTAGTCGAATTCGCAGGCCTGACCGATGACGATGGGCCCGCTCCCGATGATGAGGACGGAGCGTATGGAGCTGTCTTTGGGCATATTAAATGGAGTCTACTGTCGAGGTTGGGAGGTGAGGAGCAAGATTTTCAGCAGAAGATCAAAAGAACTCGAGCAGGACTTTGCTCGCAAATGGGCAAAAAAAAGGTGTCGCCGGGGGCAACACCTATTTCAAATCGTTCTCGGGCGCAAACCGCAAATCAACCCTTGTGTTTGGCTTCGTCGGAAACCGTAAGACGGGCGCGTCCGCGCGCACGGCGGGCTGCCAAAACGCGACGGCCGTTGGGCGTAGACATACGCTCGCGGAAACCGTGTTTGTTGCGGCGCTTGCGGTTCGAGGGTTGGAATGTCCTTTTCATAATCTGGTCGGCCTTGGGCGGTGTGTACTTTTTACCTTGGTCTTGAGGTCGTAGCCCTCTAAAACGGGCTGCAAATATAATTAAAGAATCCTCAAATTCGCCAAAATCGAATTCAACACCCCCCTAATTCTACGGCTATGATTTTCAGCATGAATGGGAAGAAAATTTGGATTACCGGCGCATCCTCAGGCATCGGACGTGCACTGGCCATCGAAGCCTCTCGGGCCGGAGCCGTCTTGCTGCTCAGCGGACGGAACATTGCGGCACTCGAAGAAACCCGCTCGCTCTGCGCCCGAACCGAAAGCGTTGCGTTGTTGCCCTTCGATTTGTCTGAAACCGAAAGTATTCAAACCGTTGTGAATCAGGCTCAAAGCCTTATGGGCACCCTGGACTTGGTGGTGGCGAATGCAGGCATTGGGCAATGGGGCAGCGCTTTGGAAACTTTAGACGAGGTAGAAGCAAATTTGTTCAAGGTCAATTTTGAAGCAGTTCGATTGATGTTGAAGTCGTACGCCCGAGCCTGTGCACAAACAGGACAGCCGGGTCATTTTATGGCGATCGGAAGCATCGCGGCTAAGTTTGGCCAGGCGCGCTTGGCTGCTTATTCTGCCTCAAAAGCGGCTTTAACGCGCTATCTCGAGAGCTTTTGGCGAGAGAGCCGCGGGTCTTCGTTCAAGTTGCAATTGCTCCATCCCGGCATGGTGCAAACCGAAATCATGAAACACAGTTTAGGCCCCGACGGCCTTGTTCTTCCCCAACATAAAGAACACAAAGGGATGTCTCCCAATCGCTTTGCACGCGCATTTTTTCGCTTTGCCGCAAGCAATGCGTTCGAAGGGTACATCGGTGGCTCGGAACTGCTGGCCGTACCTTTTCACGCCCTTTTTCCGAGGCTTTTTTATCGAATTCTAGGCAAATGAACTACTTGGCGCATCTCTTTTTAAGTGGAGAAGACGACGAAATCCGATTTGGCAACTACTTGGGAGATCACCTTCGGAAAGCGCAGTGGGCGGAATACTCCGAACGCGTTCGAATCGGTCTCGAGCTCCATGCCCTCATCGACCATACCACCGACCGCCACCCTATGGTGATGGCCAGCAGACAGCGAATGCGTCCGAGCCAGCACAAATTCAGCCCTGTGGTGCAAGACCTGCTTTACGATCATTTCTTGGCTAAAAATTGGGCGCGCTTTCACTCAGTTCCGCTCGAAGTGTACACCCGAAATGCGTACGAAAGACTCCAAGCCTTTCAACCGCACATGCCCGCTTCGGTGCTTCGAATGTTTGAGCATATGCGAACCCACGACTGGCTCGAATCGTATGCGAGGCTCGAAGGATTAAACAAAGCCTTGGGGGGGATGGCGCGCCGCACTCGTTTTGTTTCAGATATGGAGCGTGCTGTCGAAGATCTCGCCTCCGAAATGGACGCCTATGAATCTGATTTCATGAGGTTTTTCCCCGATCTACAAACCGAGGTACGCCGCTTTCTGGGGCCCGAGTTCAGCCTGCCGTTTTGAGCAAACCGAGCTTGCGCAAATAATAACGCGGATTGCTCCAATGGGTCATAAAGCTGTCGTCGAGGAGCAATCGATCGAGCAAGCGCCTCATGCGCGGACTGTTCTCGAAAAAACCGATCAGTGCCTCAATTCGACTTTCAGATTCAAACCACTTTTGTACCCATTGAGACATGCGGAGTTCGCTCCACAAAATCGAATAGACGCGTCGGTCGTATTTCGCGAGAAATCTCGCATCCAAGCGGTTCAACTTCAGGGCTTCGGCAGCCATTTCGCCGGCGTATGTCCCACTGCGCAAGGCATTTCCAATTCCTTCGCCGGTTAAAGGATCGACCAAGGACGCAGCATCACCGCACAACAGATAGCCTGCTCCGCTCAAAACGCGCTTTTTAGACCCGAGCGGAATGCCCATGCCTTTGATCGATTCGAGCATGCGCGCATCTTTGAACCGCGGCGCCAAAAGTGGGTGAGATTTTAACGTCTCTTCGAGAAGAGTGCGCAGGGGCTTGCCGAGTTTCGGGAGCATGTCGGACCTCATACCGATGCCTACATTGGCCCGGCCGTTCGGCAAGGGAAATACCCATAAATATCCGGGCAGAGCTTCGCGGATAAAGTGCAGTTCGATCAGGGGTTCGTCGCGATCCCAGCGCACGCCTTCACAATAAACCCGCATGGCGGCGCAGAAGTGTTTTCGATCGAGCTCATGACCCGCAATTTTCTTGGCTACCATCGAATTCACTCCATCTGCCCCGATTAAAATCGAACAGCGAATCGTTTGTCGGTCTTCAGAGTGCAGCACCCATTCGCTGCCTTCGCGTTCGATTCGATCGACCGAACAAGCTTCCATAAAGCGAATGAGTTCGCGTTCGCGCAAGCAGTCGGCCAGCATGTGATCGAAGGCAAAGCGCGGCATCACATAGCCTTCGAGCTTTTTCTTCGATTTGCTGAGCTCCATGTCGAAAGCCCGCCCCGTGGGAGAAACCACGCTCAAGCCCGGCATCTTCATTTTCTCGGCCGAAGCTCGAAATCGATCGGCCAAACCCGGCCTCAGAAGGTCGAGATCGTCGATTTGATGCACCACGTCGGGGCTCAAGGCGTCTCCGCAAATTTTATCTCTCGGAAAGCGTGCCTTATCGAGAACCAAGGTGTCTATGCCCGCCTTTTCGAGCGCAAGAGCCGCGGCAACCCCGGAGGGACCCGCACCGACGACCACGGCCGAAGCGCGCAGTTCAGATGAAAATTCCTCACTCAAAGCCTTCGAAACAGCTCTTGAACTGCCTTTCGATCGATGCGGTTGTGCCAATCGTGCCCCAAGGCATGAATCCACATATGCGGCAGATTCAGGCTGACATCGGCCATGGCTTCGATGACCTCATCAGACCAAGTGGCCGAGAGATTCTGCGGCAGTTCGATGCCGAAGCGCTCGACCATTTCCTTGAATTCGGCGACGGCTTCTCCATAATAATCTTCCAAATGATTGAAAGCAATGCAGTTGGCATATCCGTGTCGGTATCCCAAAACCTTCGACAATCCGTACGAAAGCGCATGGCAAACCCCCACTTCGCTGTAGGTGAGGCTGAGTCCGCCAAAGAGCGAAGCCACCACGAGCTTGTCGTCGTTGTCGGGAGTTTGACCTGCATCTGCTCCGAGAAACACCTCTCGGCACAGCTTGAGACTTTGCTCGCCGTAGGCCCTTGAAAATGCGTTTTTATGGATTCCGGTTTCGCTCTCAACACAGTGGATGTAGGTGTCCATGCCTGTGTAAAACCATTGATTTCGGGGCACGCTCTCGCACAATTCTGGGTCGAGGATGAGTTCGTCGAAGACCGTCCACTCGCATTTGAGCCCGAGTTTTTTCTCGGGGCCCGTCAAAACGGCCGTGGTGCTGCATTCGGCTCCGGTACCCGCAATGGTGGGAATTCCCAAGTGAAATACCCCGGGGGTTTGAATCAAATTCAGGCCTTGATATTGTGTGGAACTGCCGGGATTGGTCAACATCAGGCTCAGTGCTTTGGCCGTATCCATGGCGCTCCCTCCGCCCACTCCCACGACTCCTGAAGGCAGTCCTTTCAATTTCAATGCCTCGTCGCGAAGGCGATCAATTTGTTCGGTGGTCGGCTCGTGTACGTCGAAATTCTCGAAAAAAACGAGATCGCTCGATTCAATGCCCAAGCGCTTTAAAAGGGCATGCTCGCGGAATAAATGGTCGATTACGAAGACAAAATACCCGTTGTTGTTCCCACGCCTCGGCGATAGCCGTTCAGAGCACTGATCGACCGAGCCCCGGCCGTAAATGAGCTTAGATACCCCATGCAATACTTTGTGATTCAGCATATCAGCAGTGTTTTTTCAAAACATCGACCAAAGTCTGTCCGAGCTCTTCGATTTGCGCTTCGGACCAATGGGCACGGATGCCCAAAGAGATTAACCGACCAATACTGTGCTGGCTTTGAGGTAATTCGAGCGCGTTGTAATCTTGGGGAGCCCCGAGGTGGTGAATGGCCATTTTGAAGGGAGAGCGCAGGTTCTTAAGGTGATCCCACTGATTGATAAAGTGGTACATATTGGTATACCAATAATTGACCCCTACCCCTTTGCCGGCAAGTTCCGAGGCTGCCCGGGCTGCTGCTCCGGCATCGGGCAGAAAGAAATTCAAGAAGGTGGCGCTGTCGCCCTCGGCATCGGGCATCGGTCGAAATCCAAGCCCCGGGCATTCGCTCTGAAGCCTTGATTTAAGTTGAGTCTTCGCAGCGCGGTTCCGGTTTCGGACATCTTCGATTCTGCGCATTTGGGCGAGCCCTACAGCGGCATGTAATTCGCTGATTCTAAAATTCGTGCCCAATATCGGATGCTGTTCCATTCCGCGATTGTCGCCGATGTGGTCGTGTCCGTGGTCTGAAAACTGGTGCAAAACATGATACACCTCTTCGTGATTTGTGACGCACACCCCGCCTTCGGCTGCAGTGGCAATTTTGAAAAAATCGAAGGAATAGGCTCCGGCGCGACCAAACAAGCCTACCGACCGGCCTTTGTAGAAAGCGCCAAGCGCCTGACCCGCGTCTTCGACCAACACCAGATTGCGCCGAGCGCAAAGCGCGAGTATTGAATCCATGTCGGCCGCTGCTCCGCACATATGCACCAGCATTACGGCTTTGGTCTTGGGGCTCAGAACCTTTTCGATGCTCTCGGCCGTGAGGCAGAGGTTGTCGTCGACTTCGGCAAAAACGGGAAGCCCTCCGCCGAGCAAAACACCTTCAACCGTGGCGATATACGTAAAAGGCGGCACCACGACTTCGTCTCCAAAGCCCAATCCCGCCGCGGCCATGGCTGCCGCAACGGCCGTAGAACCGCTGCTCACCGCATGGGCATAAGGAGCTCCGGTAAATCGGCGCACCTCGGCCTCAAATTCTCTGGCCTTCCAACGCCCTTGGCGCAAGGCGTCGTGATTGTATCGAAACAAGCAACCTGTTTCGAGCACTTCGTTCACTTCGCGGCGCTCTTCGGCACCGAATAAATCCATTCCGGGCATAAAAAACCGTTGTTTTATTTGGAAGGCAGCCGTTCGTCCAAGCGCGGTTCGACTCGGCTCTTTCAAAAGCAAAGGTAGAAGCCGAAGCTGCTCGAATGGTTGCTTGCGCGCCGCAAGAGCTCGAAGGGCTTGTGTACCTTTGGTGTATGAATTTGTCGCTGATCAACCCAAAATATACCGAGGCCGAAGCCATTAAAAGCCTGAGGCTCGATTTCGACCGCGCTGTTCCGTGCCGACACTTGAACATGCCCGGCTTTTTGAAACCTGAACTGGCCGAGGCGCTTCACGCGCATTTTCCGCCCATCGACAGCCTGAATGTCAAGCGAAAGAGCTTGAACGAAGACAAGAGCGAGGACTATCACTTTGAGCGTTGGCACCCTGCTTTTTCAGAACTGCGGCAGATGATCGCGGGCGAGGACTTTGCCCGATGGATGACGGAGGTTACGGGCATTCAAGATTTGCGCACCACCGACGATTCACTCGGCAGCGGTGTTCATCAGGGCAAGAACGGAAGCTACGTGGACGTGCACATAGACGTCAACATGAATCCCGAAAAGCAACTCTGGAGGCGGATTAATTTGTTGATTTACCTCAACCGCAACTGGAAGCCCGAATACGGTGGCGATCTGGAGCTGTGGAATAAAGAAATGACGGTGTGCGAACTCAAAGTTCCCTGCGATTTTAACCGGGCCGTGATCTTTTATACGGACGAGAATTCTCCGCACGGGTACGCCAAAATCAATGTGCCTGAAGGCGAGACCCGGAAGAGCTTTTACAGCTATTTCTACACCCCGATCGGCGAAGGATTTCGCTACAGCGATTCGCGTTTTGTTTCGAGACCCGACGACAGCACGGCCAAAAAACTGGTGACCGGCGTAAAGGAAACGCTCAAGATCAACGGCAAGCGCTTTTTAAAGGCTCTCGGGGTAAAATCTCTTGATTTTCAGGATAAGAACCGCTGATTTTGGCGAAGAGATACCCTCCTGAAAACGAGGAGAAAAAGCCGAAAGCAAGTCTCAAAAGTCTCAAGCGCTCGCTGAGGCTGTACAAGTACATCAAGCCCTATCGCGGGGCCTTTGTGCTCGGTATGGTCTTTTTGTTCCTCTCGAGCGCGGCCAATTTGGCCTTTCCCAAGTTTCTGGGGGAATTGGTGAGCGCGAGTTCCAAGCCCGATTTCGCCCAACAATTAGGGCGTATTGCGCTGATTTTGGCGGGGTTGCTCGTGGTTCAGGCGGTATTTTCGTATTTTAGGATTCTGCTGTTCGTCCGGGTGGCCGAAAAGGGGTTGGCCGCGCTTCGTCAGGCGACGTATTCGAAGATGCTTCGCTTGCCCATGGCGTTTTTCGACCAAAAGCGAGTAGGCGAATTGACGAGTAGGATCGCGTCAGACATCAACGTGTTGCAGGATGTCTTTACGTCGACCTTGGCGGAATTCATTCGGCAGTTGATCATTATTGTGGGGGGCATCGGCTTGTTGCTCTACACTTCTCCGCGGCTGACGCTGATTATGCTGGCTTCGCTGCCGCCTGTGGTGCTGCTCTCGGTGGCCTTTGGGCGTTTTATTCGCCGGTATGCCAAAGATGTTTCAAAGATGATGGCCGAGGCTACGACCGTGGTCGAAGAAACTCTTCAGGGCATTGCCAGTGTAAAGAGCTATGCGAATGAGCACTTTGAATTGGGGCGATACAAAGCGAAAACAGACGCGGTGGCGGCTACCGCGATCAAGGGTGGGGTGTATCGAGCCGGTTTTGCTTCGTTTGTGATTCTCGGTTTGTTTGGAGCCGTGGTGTTGGTGATTTGGCAAGGCAGTTTGGACATTGCACGAGGCAGCATGGACGCGGGCGATTTGTTCAGTTTTGTGCTGTATTCGAGCTTTATCGGAGGGTCTATTGGGGGGATGGCGGATGTGTACGCTCGCTTGCAGCGGGCTTCGGGGGCGACGGAGGAACTGCTCGACATTTTTGATCAAGAAGAGGAGCCGATTCGGCTGGATCCGCCTTTGACTCGCGACCGCTCGCTTCGCGGTGCGCTTGAGTTTGAAAACCTGCGTTTTGCATATCCTTCTCGCCCCGCTTTTGAGGTGATTAAAGGGCTGAATTTGACGATTGAACCGGGTACGCGAGTGGCTTTGGTGGGTTCGAGTGGGGCAGGCAAGAGCACGCTGATGGCCCTTTTGCTTCGATTCTACGCGCCGGTTTCGGGTTGCATCAAAATCGATGGACGCAACCTGAACGATTGGGATTTAAGTGGTTATCGTTCACAATTGGCCCTGGTGCCCCAAGAGGTTTTGCTCTTTGGGGGAACCATTGAAGAGAATATTCGCTACGGCAAGCCGGGGGCTTCTTTGGAGGAAGTGATGGACGCGGCGCGCAAGGCCTACGCCCATGATTTTATCGCTTCGTTTCCCGATGGATATCAAACGACGGTGGGCGAGCGCGGCATTCAGTTGAGCGGGGGTCAGCGGCAGCGAATTGCAATTGCTCGAGCTTTGTTAAACGATCCGGCTCTTTTGCTCTTGGACGAAGCCACTTCTGCCCTCGACAGCGAGTCGGAGTTTTTTGTGCAGAGCGCGCTCGAAGCATTGATGACGAACCGCACCAGCTTGGTGATCGCCCATCGCTTGAGCACCATTCGCCAAGCCGACCGCATTCTTGTACTCGACGAAGGCCGCATCGTGGAAGACGGCTCGCCCGATGCCCTGCTTGCCCGCCCAGACAGCCGCTTCAAAACCCTCTGGGAGCGGCAGTTGTTGGATGATTGACTTTGGGCAGACACATAGGACAGACACATAGGACAGACACATAGGGCAGACATCTAGGGGCAGACGTCTAGGGGCAGACGTCTAGGGGCAGAAGTCTAGGGGCAGACGTCTAGGGGCAGACGTCTAGGGGCAGAAGTCTAGGGGCAGAAGTCTAGGGGCAGACGTCTAGGGGCAGACGTCTAGGGGCAGACGTCTAGGGGCAGACACGTAGGTCTGCCCTTACGGGGTGTAGGGTATGTATTACATTTTGGTGTAGTTTTACGGGGTCGACTGCGCATTGGCGTGGCCTTACCAAAAAACGAAAATCAGGATGAATCGATACAACACCTGTATTCGTCGAAGAAAATCTATTCGATTAAAAGGCTATGATTATTCGCAGGCCGGATTGTATTTTATTACCATTTGTGTTCAAAATAGACGGCGTCTGTTTGGAGAAATCGTCGGCAGAGTCGAAGACGCGAGTTTGACGGTTACAAATAAAATGGTATTGAACGAAGCCGGAATCATGGTTAAAAAATGGTACTTCGAATTGGAAAATAAATTTCCAGATATCCGATGCCACGAAATGGTGGTTATGCCCGACCATTTCCATTGCATTATCGAAAACGTCGGCGGAAAGGGCGAGGACGCGGGTTCGCCCCAACTTCATAAAATAAACGGGTTTGGCCAAAAAAAGGGCGAACACGCAGGTTCGGGCGAACACGCAGGTTCGCCCCTATACAGGGTGGTGCAATGGTTTAAAACCATGACGACGAACGAATATATCCGCGGTGTAAAAAACAATAATTGGCAACCGTTTAATAGGAAATTATGGCAACGAAATTATTATGAATGCATCATTCGAAGCGAACAATCCTTTAAAACTATTTCGAAATACATTGTCAATAATCCCGCAAAATGGAGTTTAAAACTCACTTGGAAATACAACGATTATCGACAACATTAAAGCCTATGGCGTCTATCACTCAAAACGTAGGATTCCAATTCCCCACTACCCCACCGCTTTGCGATACGCCTTAAAATCTGCCCAAACTATTGATGCAGGGCGTTTTGGGGCGAGGCCGTTGTGGCGGGCGATGCGCGCGAGGAGCGACCAGTAGTTGAGGAGCGTTTTTTGCGCCTCCCAGAACGAAAAACCCGGACTGTAGATGTGTGTCGGCTCGCTCGCCGCACCGTTGAGTTCGATGATACAAAAATCGCGGCCTTCGAGCAAAGCCTCCCATGAAGCCGCCTTCAGGTCGAAACGCCCAAAATGGAACCCCTGGATAGACGCACTCAACGACTGCATTCGCTCCACCAAACGAGCGTCGATACGTTCTCGCGCATCGAGAAAAATCGTGCCTCGATTGTGATTTCCAATCGGCTGACAGCGAACAACTTCTCCATGGGCCGGAAGTAGATTCAAAATCAGATCGTCCACGCGATCCAAATAGCGACAAAAACGCGGATGCGCCTCCAAGAGCACGCGAACCGTGCGCACACCATCGCCTACCACCTCCATAAACTGCTTGTCGCATACCGAAACCACGCGGAAACGATCCTCGCCCGGATAGCGAACGACGAAGACTCCATACTCGAAGGGAAAATCACAGTACTTCTGCAGGATGTGCGGACGCTCGATCGCCCCCAATGCCGCCACCGCCTCGGCCTCGTCGCGCAAAAGGCGCACACCAATGCCCCGTTCGCCCACCTCAGGCTTCAAAACCAGAGGAAAAGACCTGCCCAAACGCTCCAATACCCCTCCCGCCTCCACAGGCTTCAAAGCGCGTTCAACCACCTCGTATTCGGGAACAAATTCGGTTGGAAGCAAGCGCAGCACATCGCTCTTTCGATATCCAAACAACCCTCCGTATTCGATGGCCGGATTGACGGCCGAAAGCCAATCTAAACGACCGAAGCGAATCACATAAAAAACATACCGAAAAAACACCAAGGGATATACCCAGGTATAGGGCCAAAACTCCCAAGCCCCGAAAAGCAGCGACATCCGGGCAAACAACCTCACCCCAGCGCGCACTCGAGTTCAGAATCGACCGTGAGATCTCGATATCGATACTGCAAACGGCCCGATTCAAAAGCAAACTGACTCACCGCGATCGTCTTCAAAAAGGAACGGTCGACCAACATGTCAATCTCAGGCCGATCGGAATGCGTTCGGGAGTGAAAATCCCACTGGCCCGCGCAACTGGGCTCACCCTCTGTCTCTAGCCATTCTGCCAACCAAAGCTTGCGCAATTGCTGAGCTTCGAGATCGTATAGGGTCCAGGATGCGCGAATAAAAGGAGGTTCGGGATGATCTACGACCCAACCGGAGCCGTCCCACACAAATTCAGTGATGGCCTCTCGATCGAAACATATCGAAGTAAATGGCTCAATGCCCGTAGGGTCGAAAGTTTCGGCCCAAGCCTCGACCGAAACAGCCTGAGCAATTTCAATCGGAATCCTGCCCCTGCTCATGCGATAAGGAGGCTCGTGCCTGTGATGCTTGCGCCCCCCATTGAGCAAATAAACAAAGCGACCGCTGCGGTTTGCCGCCATCCAACTTCCCCCGCCTAAGCGATCGAGCGCAAAAAAAACATCTCCTCCGGATTCAGAGTGCCAGCGGGGAAATTCGGCGGCTCCACGACTCAAAGCCTCGTCTCGGTTGTGTGCCACGGCGAGTCCTGTAGGAGTTCGAACGCAACTGAGCGTACACAAAGGGCAATCAGGCGCTCAGCGTTCGGTGGCGACGCGTGCTGTCGGCCAATCCAAACTGTTCAGAAATCGAAAACTCCGGCCGGAGGGCGCAAATGCCAATTCGCATCAAGGCCATATGGTGCACCAAATGCTCTAAGTTGTAGGCCAATTCGCGCTCTACGCTGGTCGCGATGCGAATCGGCTCTTCAGACTCGGTTTCGATCATCAGTTCAATCGGTCGATCGTCGACCCCGGAGCGCAACATCAAAACCAGACCTCTGCTGATTTCCAAGGCATAAGCGAGTTCGCTTTCGATGCGCAAATCGCGGCTGCGGCGGTCGTAGCAAATCGAAAATTCTGAGCCTTGAGTGCTCTCGGGGCGAAGCAAGCATCCGAAAAACTCGAGTACGTGCCGGTAGTGCATCCCGACCGAAGAGCCGGCGAGCACCTCTGAAGGGCGGCGGTAATCGACTTCTCCGAGCCGCTCCAAAACATCGATACAATCTTCAATTAAGCCCGCACAGCGACCGGCAATCCAACTCATAGTTTGCTCCCGATTATAGGAATTGTTCGGCGGTGAAAGTAAACATTTACCGCTGAAAGAACCCAAATCAGCACAGCCATTCCGAAGAGTTGCCCTCCGTCGGTACCACCCTCAGGCAGCGCAATGGCCACGCCCAGCGGGGTGAACAGGTGAAAACCAATGGCTCCGGTCATCAAACCGACCGCGCCCAAGGCACCGATGCCCGCCGTGGCCGGAATCAAAAAGAGTATCCCCACAATGAGTTCCTGAACCCCAATACCGATTCGCCCCCAGGGCTCCATCCCAATGGTCGTAAACAGCTGTACGCTTACAGGAGCCGCGCTGAACTTGAAGAACAAACTCTGCATCAAGAGTATGGCGGGGAGCAAACGAAGAGACCAATCGAGCCAAGTGGGCAAAGCGGGTTGACTGCGGAGCGAAAACAAGTGATTCACAATTCAAGGAATTTTGGTTATTGAACGCAGCAAAACTCCATCACCAAACGAGATCGCGATGTCGGGCATCAGACATCAAACCTCTTTTCTTTTAAACGGTCGAATGATGAGTCGGATTCCCTTGTCGTAGCGCAAATAACTCACGGTCCAATTGGTCAAGGCAACCAGTCTATTTTTGAATCCAACCAGGGTAACCAAATGGACAAACATCCACAGATACCAAGCGATCAAGCCTTTTGAATGAAACCTGCCGATATCGACCACGGCTCTATTTCGGCCGATGGTCGCCATGCTTCCCTTGTCTTGATAGCTAAAGGCCTTCCAGCTTTTTTCGTCTTCGCCTCGATTTAAGTTGCGCGAGAGGTTTTTGGCCTGTTGGATGGCTGCCTGAGCTACTTGCGGATGGCCAAAATCTCCGGGTTTTTCGTGCATCAGCGCAATGTCGCCCAGTGCAAATATGCCTCGACAGCCCGCGATTCGATGGTGTCGGTCTACGGCGTATCGCCCGCGCTCGTATGCCTGATCGGGCAAGCCCGGAACCATGGCACCGCGAACCCCCGCCGCCCAAACAACCGTGCCCGCCTGGATCACGGCTTTGTCGGTTCGAACCTCCCGGCCGTCGTAACCTAGAACGTGATGGTCGAGCCATACCTCTACGTCCATAGACTTGAGGAACTTGAGCGCCTCCGCACTCGACTTGGCACTCATACCGGGCAGCAATCGATCGGCCCCTTGAACCAAGTGAACGGTCATTCTGCGAATGTCGAGATCGGGGTAATCGTTGGGCAAGACGTGTTTTTTGAGCTCGCTCAATGCTCCTGAAAGCTCAACGCCCGTAGGGCCCCCGCCTACAATCACGTAATTCATCAAACGTTCGCGCTCCGCCAAATCGGCTGTGAGCAGTGAGGCCTCAAAATTTTGGAGGATCAAACTCCGCAGATCAAGTGCTTCGGGAACGCTCTTCATCGGCATCGAAAGCGCTTCGATTTGGGCATTTCCGTAATAATTAGTCGCTGAACCCATAGCGAGCACCAAATAATCGTAGTCAAGCGGCCCGATGGAGGTTTCGATCTTGTTTTGATCGGGTTGAATGGACAAAAGCGCCCCAACTCTGAAATAAAAATTCTCTTTACCGATAAACGCCTTGCGAATGGGATACGCAATGGAATCGGGCTCCAAACCGGCTGTAGCAACCTGATAGAGAAGCGGTTGGAAGGTGTGATAATTGTATTTGTCGAGCAGGACCACCTGATACTTTGCAGAGTCGAGGGTGCGCGCGAGTTTGAGCCCCGCGAATCCACCTCCGACAATGACAATTCGCTTTTGACTGAGTTTGGGGATATTCACCTTTTTGGAAAATCAGGATGGTTTAAATAGAGCGATTCTGCCGTTTTGCGATGATGTCTCGAATGCCCTGCCACAATCCAGACCAACGCGCGCGCAGTGGTTGAATGTCCGTTGACCCGCACGCTTTTGTGCCCGGTTTCTGCGCGAGCCTTTTTTGCAAGCGATTCAAAAACCAGACGAACTGCAGCCCAATCAGAAATCGACTCGTTCAGGCTTTCGGCAAGGGTCGAAGCACTTATTTGATAATCATTTTGATCGAAGCCGGGCAGGTTTTGCTGTTCGCCGCGCAGGGCGCACAAAAGACGATAGGTAAAAATCAACTCGGTGTCCGCCAAATGACGGGTCATTTCGATCAAATTCCACTTTCCAGGGCTCGGTCGAAAAGATGCCTCGTCGGCCGATAACGAACCCAAGCGCCCTTTCCAAAAGCCCAGGTCGTCTGAGAGGGAAACGAGCGGATCTGCCTCGTCGGCCAAAGCATGGATGTACGACTCAAAAAAAGTGGGAAACTCGCCCGTGAGCGGCTTTTCAATGGGTTCCATCATGACTTTGATCGAGAGGCTCGGGCCTTGAGTTCATTAAATGGATAAAAAAAACGCGTGTAACAGAAAAATCAACTTCAGCTCAACCCCTCGGATTTTCAAAGAAACCATCGAGCAAGCGCCAACCCGAAGGGGTGTAGATGGCGAGGTAACCCAATCTAAGGGTCTGGCGTTCTTCGGGATGCACAAGCGAGAGCGTGCACAACATTCGATAAATGCTTCGGTCTTCGGGATCGGGAGCCCCGGTCGCAGAGAGCACTTCGAGGATGTAGCCTTCTCTTCGATAGTCGTCCAAGAAATCGGCAATGTCTCTGCAACTCTGTTCGTACTCTTTTCGAAACTTCGGATAATCCTTGCCCGCAGACTTTTTGAGCTCATCGGCCTTGGCCGCTCGTTTTTCTTCAGACAAACCGGCCAAAGAAGCGGTGTACGACTGGTCGACGAAGGATAGATACTCTTGAAGCGAAGGGTACAAAGCCTTGAGCCTGAGCGGCTCACTTGCAAGCAATCGGGCACTCTCTCCGGCAAAATCGAGCATGCCCACGGTGTCGGACTGAGCGTGCAGATTCGCCGCAACAAACCCAG
Organism: Schleiferiaceae bacterium; assembly: GCA_041739275.1. Lineage (GTDB taxonomy): Bacteria > Bacteroidota > Bacteroidia > Flavobacteriales > Schleiferiaceae > WGMI01. The sequence continues at coordinate 48,522 of JBGSOF010000022.1, forward strand.
TCAAGACTATAGCGATCAGCGATTTGCGCATTGGATTCTGCTTTTGTCAAGCCTCGTAAAAATACGCGTTGAAAGCCCCCTAGCACGAAGAAAAACAAAGAGCCGTCGAGCCCTGAATACGTGTTTGAACCCTATGGCCGATTTTACCCCAAAGAATGGTGTGTGAACTAGCTCAGCCGAACGTTCTCGACAATCTCAAGCCCGTATCCCACCAGCCCTACCCGTTTGGTCGGGCGGTTGGTCAACAACTTGATTTTGCGAATTCCCAAATCGCGGACGATTTGCGCACCAATACCGTAGTCTCGAGCATCGGAGCCAAAGCTCTTCGGAACATCGGGTTCAGAGGCCGCGCCCATAGCCGCAAAACGCTCGATAAAACGCCTCCTTCCTTGAGGTGGAAATTCGGGCAATTGATTCAAATAGACCACAGCCCCCCGACCCTCGGCCGAAATGGCGGACAAGGCATTTTGGAGCCCCGCGCTTGGATTTTGATGAAGCAGACTCGGCAAATCAACCCAAGCCGGCGCGCTGACCATTCGGGTGAGCACAGCATCGGATTCGCTCCATTCGCCGGTGGTCATGGCGATGTGCAACTGGTTGTTGGTCGTCTGCTCGTAGAGCCGTGTGCGGAAAACACAGCCTTGATATTGGAGCGCGCTCTCTTCGAGCAGCTGAATCAGAGACTCGTTCTGCATTCGATAGGCGACTAAATCCTCGATTGAAATCAGCTTGAGGCCGTGCGCTTCTGCGATCTTCACAAGCTCGGGCAAGCGCGCCATGCTGCCGTCTTCGTTCATGATTTCGACGATTACCCCCGCAGGTTTTAGACCGGCGAGCCGAGCCAAATCAATGGCCGCTTCGGTGTGTCCCGTTCGCCTAAGCACCCCTCCCGGGCGGGCTCGCAGCGGAAAAATGTGCCCGGGACGAGCCAAGTCGCGCGCTCGGGTATCAGGCTCGACCAATGCCCGAATGGTCTTGGCGCGATCGGAAGCGCTGATGCCGGTGGTGACCCCGTTGCCGATCAAATCGACGGAAACGGTGAAGGCTGTTTGATGCAACTCGGTATTGTTGACCACCATGGGGTTTAAATCGAGCTCGTCGCAACGGCTATCGGGCAAGGGAACGCAGATGAGCCCCCGCCCCACTTTCGCCATAAAATTGACTTGTTCGGGGGTGATCAACTCTGCGGCTGCGACTAAATCGCCCTCGTTTTCGCGGTCTTCGTCGTCGACAACCACCACCATTTTGCCGAGGCGGATGTCTTCGATAGCTTCTTCAATCGTGTGGAGTCGAATCATTTCGTTGGGTAGGTTCCCAGAGGTGAGAACGGCGTTCGGTTGGCAAAAGTAATCCCTCGATCAGCGCGGCATTCATGCGTACAAAATGCCCTATCGATCCAAAGACGGGGCTTCGCCTCAAAGGGCCGAGGCTTAGTATAGTAACGCTAAAAAAAGCAACAAAAAGAACGGTGGCCGGTTCGCTTCCCTCCCATGCAGCTAGAAACAATCCGATTCCGAGCCAAATCGCCCAAACTCCGGCAAACCACCGCAAAAACTTGTGGCTCAAGAGGGCATAACCCAGCGGAAATGGACTTTTCCAAATCAGCGAAAAGAACCGAAGCAAATTTTGACGATTGCCATGGCCGATGCGCTTTTTGCGCCGATATTCTTCTCGGGCATCGGCGGTATCTGATTCCCAAGCCACAGCCGCGGGCTCAAAAAGCACCCGTCCTCCCCTTTTGAGCACCGCCAAATTTTGAAAGAAGTCGTCTACGGTTGTGCCGGGAGGAATGGGCTGAAAACATGATCGCTTGAGCAGCATCGCTCCTCCTTCGAGCCCAATAACCAGCCCCCATCGGTCGCTCTCGCAGCTGCGAAGCCGGTTTTCGAATTCGAGGTAGCGCGCCTCGTCGACCGCGTGCCCGGAAAAATCGGATGCTGAAACATGGTCGCGCAAGGCCCCACCGACCATATCGGCCTCGCGAGCCAGAGCACATTCGACCAGCCGAAGCAGCGCCCGGGGCTCGAAGCGCACATTGGCATCGGTGAACAGCAAAAATTCAGCTTGACTCTTTTCGACCAGTCGGTTGAGCATGTTGGCTTTCCCGAGGCGTTCTTCAGAGATTTCCAGTCGAATGCGCCCCGATTGATCTGCGTATTTGCGGGCAATTGATGTGGTGGCATCGGTCGAGGCATCTGAACCCAGAGCGATGCGCAGTTTTTCGGCCGGATACTCAGAACTGAGCAGAGACTGAAGGGTATGTTCCAGCACAAGCTCCTCGTTTCGAGCCGATAAGACTACTTCCACCTCGGGCAAAAGATTTGAATCGAAGGGATCTAACTGAGGCCTTTGACGAGGCTTTGAAAAAACTCCGAGGCTGAGCGGATAGATCAAATAAGGGTGCAAGACCAAGAGCGCGGGGAGGGCAATGCCGAAAATGAATATCCAGATCACCGCCGAGAGTTTAAGGATGTAGACCGACCTGCGCTCAATTCATCATAAAAATCAAAGAGATTGCGTCCGATGAGGTCTCGATCAAAATGTTCTCGCACGAATTCTTTGGCTGCTTCGCCCATGCGCTCCATGTTACTCTGAGGTTCTTCAAAGAAATCGCTCAGGGTGCGGATCCAATCTTCGGGGGTTTCGGCAAGGCGCAAAAAGAGCAGATTTTGCTCGCTAATTCCCTCTGCTCCAACGCGAGTGGAGACCACCGGACATCCGTGCGACAGGGCTTCGACAATTTTAATGCGAATTCCGCTGCCGCTCGAATAGGGCGCGATGAGTAGAGAGGCTGTTTGAAAACCCCGGTCTGCGCAAAATGACTCGGGCAGGAGCTCGACGCCCTCAATTCGCGAAAAATCGGCCGGAGCATGTCTTCCGAGAATACGCATTCGCTTTTCGGGAAACCTCCGGTGAACTTCGGGCCAAACCGACTCGAGAAACCACTCGATCGCCTCGCGATTGGGGAGCCAGTCGAAACTTCCCACAAAAAAGACATCGCCCGAACGAGCCTCGCTTTTGACGTCGCGAACCAATTCCAAGCCGAAGCGCGCCACGGTGGCTTTTCCGGAATAACCCAACTGGCGAAAACCTTCTAAATCGGGTGCCCCTATCGCCACGAGCGCATCGCAACTTCGAGCACCCTTCACTTCCCAATTTTCGAGCTTTTTGGCCTCTCTGAGGAGATAGAATTTTCGGATTGTTCGGGCATTCAATGCCATCCGCTCCCAAATTCGGCATTCGAGATTGTGCGCTCGAAACACCAGCCAGCCGTGATGTCTCCGTCTTATTTCGCGGATCAAACCGAGCATCGAAGCTCCTTCAAGCTGCACTCCGTCGTACGATTCACCTTCGAGCGAATCAAGCAACTTCCGAACGAATTGAGCAGGTCTAAATCTGCTGGTGAAGTATGATTCGCCGCGAAAGAACTGCAGTGCGGCGCCAATTCGAGTCGGGCGGCCATCGGCTTCGATCAATTCCAATTTCAAACTGAGATCTTGCTTCAACCGCGCCCGGTCAAGAGCCTCTATTGCAGCTTTACGGTCTACTCGGTGTTTGATCGGATTGAGCGCCAGCCAATGCACACTTGCTCCCGCACTCGCCAAACCCAACGCCATGGCTTCCATGGCTTTGCTGCTCCCATCGACCGCGGGAAACGGCGATTTGTTCGAGACAATCAGAATTTTCATTCGGCCGCAGGACGCTTGAACAGCCGTGCGATGGCTCGAAATGGAGCGGTGTAACTGCGAACCGAAAACAAGGCCGAATCGGTGGCCGATTTGTACGTCAAGAAAATCCCGATAGGCAACAAGATGAATCCCGATGTCCACATGGCTCGAAAGGGCGTCCAGACGAGCTCGCGCCCGAGTTTTTCCATGCTGTACGACATGGTGTGATACACGATAAAGATGAGCACGGAAACCACCACGGGCAAGCCCATTCCGCCTTTGCGAATAATCGCTCCGAGGGGAGCCCCGATGAAAAACAACACCAGAACCGCGAACGAAAGCGAAAACTTTTTGTGGCGTTCGAGTTCGAAGCGCGCGATCACCTTTCGTCTCCAGTCGTATTCTTCGGCCAGTTGAGACACGTAGGCCTTTTGTGAACGCGCCAAACGGGTGGCATTGTCGATGGCTCTCCGACGCATGGCATCGGGCAGTCGCACTAATAAATCGCTCCCGGGCTCGAGCGGTATGCCCGCAGTGTGATCCAAGTCGAAACCGGCCTTGGCCTCGTCGACGCGGTATTTGTTCATCAGGGTTTGCTCCATCTGAATTTGCCTGGCTCTGAGGCTGATGCCCATCGAATCGACCGACTCGGAGAGCTGCACAACATTCATCATGTTGAAGCTCTTTTGGTCGTTTTCGCGCAAATCGCCGCTTTGAAAAGAACTCAAGTCGAAGCGAATTTCGGCTTCGTCAAAACGAGAACGGGCAAACGGATGCCGATGCCTTTCGGTGCGCTTGCTCGGGATGAGGTCTTCGTAGGTCGTTCCGCGCTGCAAGAAAAGCGTGAGGTAGCGCTCGTCGGCAGAGATATCCATTCGCCCTTCTTCGGCCACAATCAGCTTGCCCGCCCCACTGCGCGAGCTGTGGTCGTAGATATAAATGTTGCGAATGAGTCGGTCGTCGGGGCCATATTTCTCGCCGATCTTCATGCTGTACCCTTCAATTCCGCCATAAAACACCCCTTCTCGAATGTTCAAGGCGGGCTTTTTGGTAGCGATGTTCCGCAGCAAGGTTTCGCCGCGCAAATTGGCCACGGGCAAGACGTAATTCGAAAATAAAAACGCCACGGTACACAGACCGAGCACGAGGACGATCAAGGGCCTCATGATCCGAAACAGCGAAACACCCGCGCTCTTCATGGCCCCTAACTCATTGAACTCCCCGAGATTTCCAAAGGTCATGAGGCTCGAGAGCAAAACCGAAATGGGCAAAGCCAGCGGAACGACCCCGGCGGCTGTGTAAAAGAGGAGTTCGGCGATGTAATACCATTCGACCCCTTTGCCGACCAGATCGTCGACGTACATCCACAAAAACTGCATCAACAAAAAGAAGACCATCACCGCGAAAGTGGCCAAAAAGGGTCCGCCAAAAGAGCGGATCATGTATCGGTGAAAGACCTTCAACGGGGAATGTAGTAGCCCGGAAAGTCCTTGGCGTTAAAGACGAAACGCGATGCGGGAATGGCGGTGTCGAGCAGAATTTTATCGACGATAAAGCGCGTCACCGTGCCGTTGACTCCCGTTTGTGTGTAGCTGTACACCAAGCCCGTTTTCTTGTCGATGCCCACTTGAATGCTCCTGATTTCTTCGCTGGCATTGGGCTTGAGCACCACGTAGTCGATGGTGCGCCCCCCAATGGTTTCAGTGCCTCCGAGTTTGTAGCTGAAGCCTTTGCGATGCAGCTCGAGCAATCGCAAGGGCGTAGTCGCCTCGTTGCCCTGAGCATCTTTGACGGGACTCTTCTGCACTTCTTCGTCGGCGTGCAGCACGGTCCAAACGGTGGTGGCATCGTAGATTTGCTCGGTACCCATGAGTTTGAGTCGATAGCGATTCCCCATGGTCTCTAGCGTGCCCTTCTCTTGCTGCTTGACCGGAGGGCTGACACGCGTATTTTCAAAGGAATAGCTAAAGTCAATCCGCACCGTTTTGGCAGCTTTGAGCTTGGCTGAAGCTCTTTCGAGCATCTCCTTAGCCGCATTCGTGCTTTGCGCATCCAAGGCTACAGGCTGTGCCGTGGACAATACCATGGCGCACAAGAAAAACCGAGAGGACGACTTGAGAGAAAGGAATTTCATTCGGTGAGATTTAGGCTCGAGATTTCAAAAGTTGTTCCAAAGAAAATTCGTCGGGAACAAGCACTTGACGCGCCTTGCTGCCTTCAAACGGCCCGATGATTCCGGCGGCTTCGAGCTGATCCATAATTCGCCCTGCCCGGCCATAACCCAGTTTGAGCTTGCGCTGCAAAAGCGAGGTCGATCCTTGCTGGTGAACCACCACCACCCTTGCGGCATCTTCGAACATGGCATCGCGATCAGACCAATCCATTTCGCCTCCACTCGATTCTTCGCCTTCGAACTCAGGCAATAAATACGCCGTGGGATAGGCGCGCTGCGCACCGATAAATTCGACGAGTTTTTCGATTTCGGGGGTGTCGACAAAGGCGCACTGAATTCGGGTGGGTTCCGAGCCGAGGCTCAAGAGCATATCCCCCTTGCCGATGAGTCGCTCGGCGCCGCCCGCATCGAGAATGGTCCGAGAGTCGATTTTCGAGGTCACCCGAAAAGCGAGTCGCGCGGGAAAATTAGCTTTGATGATGCCCGTAATGACATTCACCGAGGGGCGTTGGGTCGCAATAATCAGGTGAATGCCAATGGCTCGAGCGAGTTGAGCGAGGCGCGCGATCGGGGTTTCGACTTCCTTGCCCGCCGTCATGATCAAGTCGGCAAATTCGTCGACCACCAGCACGATATACGGCAAAAAGCGGTGTCCGTCGTTGGGGTTCAGCCGCCGCGCCACGAACTTGGCATTGTATTCGACCAAGTTTCGCGCTTGGGCATTCTTGAGCAACTCGTAGCGGTTGTCCATTTCGATGCAGAGCGAATTGAGCGTGTAAATCACCTTTTTGGTATCGGTGATAATGGGCTCGGCTCCGTCGGGCAGGGTGGCGAGGTAGTGACGTTCTATGGCGTTGAAAAGTGTCAACTCGACTTTTTTCGGGTCGACCAGCACAAACTTGACTTGTGCAGGGTGTTTTCGGTAAAGCAATGACGTGAGGATCACGTTCAGCCCCACCGACTTGCCCTGACCCGTGGCCCCTGCCATGAGCAAGTGGGGCATTTTGGCCAAATCGGCTACGTAGGTTTCGTTCGAAATCGTCTTGCCCAGCACCAGCGGCAATTCGGCCTCGCTTTGCACGAACTTTTCGGAGGCGAGCACCGAGCGCATCGAAACCATGCTCGGTTTGGCATTGGGCACTTCGATTCCGATGGTTCCCTTTCCGGGGATGGGGGCGATGATGCGGATTCCCTCAGCACTGAGGCTCAGAGCAATATCGTCTTCGAGATTTTTGATCTTCGAAATCCGCACTCCGGGGGCGGGAACGATTTCATAGAGCGTTACCGTGGGGCCAATAGTTGCCTTAATCTGCGCTATTTCAATGTTGTACGTGCGCAGGGTGTCGACAATTCGATTCTTGTTCTGTTCGAGTTCTTGAGGATTGATGGTGATGTTGGACGATCCGTAGTCCTTCATCAAATCCAGACCCGGCATTCGAAAGCCCGACAGATCGAGCTTGGGATCGAATTCTCCCTGCTCAGCCAAGATCCGTCGGTGGAGACTGTCGTCGACCTCAGATTCTGAGGCTGTGGGTTCCACCGTCATGGACAATCCGTCGGAGCCTTCGATCACCAAAGGCTCATTCGGAGCAGAAACAGGCTCGGGTTCTATAGGCGGATCGGCCTTGGCCTGAGGAACATATTCCGACTCTTCAAGCTGCTCTGCGGAAAAGGGATCGGGTCCGAGTTCAAAAACGCGGGGAGCCTCGGCATCCGCTTCGAGCTCCGTCGGATCGGGCGTCGGTGTCGGAGCCGCGGGGCGGGCAGTTCTCGCAATTTCGGGATCAGGCGCAGGCTCGAACCCCGAAGGAGATCGGCTCGGAATGAGTTTTCTCAGTCGCTCCGAAAGCAGCTCGGGAGACCAATCAAAGCGGAAGGCCAAAAAACCGATGGCCAGACCGATCAACATCAGCCCCGCTCCCCAACTCCCAAACCAGTCTGAGGCTTTGGCCCAAACGCCCAAACCTCCCGCACCCGACCACTGCGGATAACTGCTTCCGAGAACCCATGCAGCAAAGACCGGAAGCCAAGCCATGGCGTAAAGAGCGTAACGCAGCTGTCGAAACAAGCCTTCTCGGTATCGGAAAGCGATGGCAAAACCGAGGCGCCATGCGATAAAAACCCAGGCGAATGCGCCGATGCCGAAAAAACCGAACACAAGGGAATGCGCGATGGCCGCGCCCAGTTTTCCGAAGACATTGCGCACTTCGAAGTCAGGGTTCGACAAAAGCGCTCCCAGACCGCCGCTCAATTCGCTTTGGTCCTCTCTCCAGTAAAAATAAAATGAACTCAATGCGCCGAAAAGGAACAGACCCAAGAGAATCAAGAACAGCCCGAAAACCAAAAAAATGGTTTGTTCTCTGACCCGACGATCTTCGGTCTTCGACTTAGAAGTCGGATCCGGTTTGGCAATTGCTTTTTTCTTCCCCATGCGCTTAACGAGCCCTCAAAAATAAAGCAAGGGGCGGGGGAACACCGGCTTCCCCTCACCCCTTTTCAGGTTTTTTTAAGCCAGCCCGACTTTACTCCACCGGATAGTAAAGATCGGTGATGTACAGTGCGGGGTCTTTCACCTCTGCAGGATCGTTCACGTATACTTCCCACGGGAATCCTTTTGTGGACAATCCATTTGCCTTGACATAGGCCATGGCTGCATCGTGACCCATCCAGGTGCCTTCGTAGGGGCCGGTATAACGCACTTTAACAGCTTTGCCCGAGGCCAAGGCGTCTTTCATGACGCTTCCATTGCCCTGCTTTGTTCCGGAATAAGGCACGGCCATTCGCAGAACGGCGCGGGCTGCGGTCTCGTCCCAAAGCTCGGAAACGGCAAAAACAGGTCCGTTCAATTTTGCTGCATCTTCAGCCATATAGGTCATCACTTCTGCGTAGGCTGCGGCATAAAGCTCAGAAGTGATTTCAGCGGGGCTCACTTCGCGACGAACGTAGAGATAAGGAGTCTCCGCGACTGTAACCACTTCGGCGGGAACGATGCTGCCGCGAATGGGGGTCGAAACCTCCGCGAGTTTCTTGAGTGAAGCCAAACCTTTTTCGAGGTCGCCGCCGATGTTTTTGTCCATGCCGCTATTCATAAATCGAAGCAAAAAGGGCATCGTGCCCTCATTGATCCATTCCACCACAGTTTTGCCATCGGCCTCTTTAAACTCAAAGCGGCTGTCCATGAGCGATTCAAAAGGCTTGGTAAATTGAATGGCCGTCGCCACACTCTTGCCCTCTTGGACATCGACAATTTCGAGCTTCCCCTCTCCTGTTATTTCGCCTTTCCAACTGTACCAAGCGCCCTTGCCAATGGCAGGATCTGAATACGTCGTTTTGTTGGTCGAGTCGATGCGGCTCCACTCAGACCATTCTTCCCAACGGGGCAGATCGACGATCAAATTCTGGACTGCCGCCACCGGGGCTTCGATCTCGACCGAGCGTCGAACCGAATAACCCTTGGGCAAAGTGGATAAATAAATCAGAGCAATCGCCACGAGCGAAATCAGAGCGATTAAGGCAATACGCAGTGTTTTCATGATGAGGAGGTTAGATTCTCGACGAAATTCCACAATTTCTCTCGCATTTCAAGTTGAATGTCATTGCACTTATGAACATTAACTTAGGCCGATAAAGCACCGAAACATGCTCCGTTCTCAAATCGCCTTCTTGGGCTCCCTATTTATGATTTCGACCCTTTCCATTTCTTGCGCTCGCGAAGGCGAACAACCGGAGGCCGAGCTTGAAACTTCAGGAGATTTTCAATGGCAGACAGAACAGTTCGCAGACTTGCGAATTCTGCGCTACCAAGTGCCGAGTTTTGAAAAGTTGAGCCCGAAACAGCGCGAATTGGTCTATTATCTCTGCCAAGCGGGGCTGAGCGGACGAGACATTATTTGGGATCAGAACTATCGACACAACCTCGAAATCCGCGATGCGCTCGAGGCGATCTTCACCCGGGGCAATCGCTCAGACGCCTCAGCCGATCGCACGGCCTTTGAAGTCTACACCAAGCGCGTTTGGTTTAGCAATGGAATTCACCATCATTATTCCAACCAAAAACTTGAGCCCGGATTTTCGAAAACATGGTTCGAAGCTGAACTAAAAAACCTCGGACTGTCGATGACCGAAGAAGCCCTTCGGGCCATATTCGACCCGGCCTTTGATGCGAAAAAAGTGAACAAAGACCCTGAAAAGGGGGATTTGGTACAGGGATCTGCGGTCAATTTTTACGAACCCGGAATTTCGAAATCAGAGGTCGACGCGTTTTATGCGGAACGAGAGAAAAATGCGGGAGAAGAGCCCATATCCTTCGGTTTGAACAGCCGTTTGAGCCGAGCTTCAGACGGAACTCTGCAAGAAGAAGTGTACAAGATGGGCGGGCGATACGGTTCGGCGATTGAACGCATTGTTTTCTGGCTCGAAAAGGCCAAAAACACAGCCGAAAACCCCGCTCAAGCCAAGGCGCTGGGCCTCTTGATCGAGTACTACAAAACCGGAGATCTCAAAACTTGGGACGCCTACAACATTGCTTGGGTAGAAGCTACCGAAGGCGATGTCGACTATATCAATTCATTTATCGAAGTCTACAACGACCCGCTCGGGCGCAAGGGCAGTTATGAGAGCGTGGTTCAGATCAAAGATTTCGAGGCTTCGGATCGCATGAAAACCCTGAGCGAAAACATCGAATGGTTCGAGAAAAACGCCCCCATTCTCGACGAACACAAAAAACCTGATGTGCGCGGTGTAAGCTATGTGGTTGTGAACACTGCGGGCGAAAGCGGAGATTCTTCGCCCTCGACACCCATCGGAGTCAATCTGCCCAACGCCAATTGGATACGTTCAAAACACGGTTCCAAGTCAGTGAGCTTGGGCAATATTGAACACGCTTACGATCAATCGGCCGGAAAAGGCTTGATCGAAGAATTTGCCTTCAGCCAGGCAGAGCGCGAGCGCGCAGAGAAACACGGTTCGGCCGCTTCGGGCTTGCACACGGCGCTTCACGAGGTGGTCGGCCACGCCAGCGGTCGCTTGAATCCGGGCGTCGGAACCCCGGCGCAAACGCTTCAGAACTACGCGAGCACCCTCGAAGAAGCCCGAGCAGATTTGGTGGCGCTTTACTACATCACCGACCCAAAGCTCGTCGAACTGGGCTTGACCGAAAGCCCTGAAGTGGGTTTGGCCGAATACGAAAGCTATATCCGAAATGGATTGATGCTGCAATTGCGCAGACTCAAAGCCGGAGAATCGCTCGAAGAAGACCACATGCGGAACCGACAATTGGTGGCCGCTTGGGTGTTTGAAAAGGGCCAAAAAGAAGGAGTCGTCGAGCGGAAAAAGGTCGAGGGAAAGACCTACTTCACCGTAAACGATCCCGTCAAACTGCGGGTGTTGTTCGGCGATTTGTTGCGCGAAATTCAACGAATCAAAAGCGAGGGCGACTTTGCCGCAGGCAAGGCTTTAGTTGAAACGTACGGGGTAAAAGTCGATGCTGAACTCCATGTCGAAGTTCTCGAGCGCAGCGCCAAACTCAATCAAGCTCCTTATGCCGGCTTTATCAACCCTGTTTTGAAACCCGTTGAAAAAGATGGAGCGATTGTGGATGTCGAAATCGAATACCCCGTCGATTTTGCCGCGCAAATGCTCGAATACGGCAGCAATTATCGATTCTTGAAATAAGCCCCGACCTGTAGCACAGGGCGCACGTTCTTTCTGGGGAGAGCTCGTTTTCGGGCGAGCATTGAGACAAGCCTGGACTAGGTTTGATTGATCTCGTTCGATTCCGTCTCTTGTCTGATGTACTGAGTTCTTGGAATCGATGTCTTCCCCCGCACCATCGTGCGGGACTGCATGGGTCCGCTGGTTAGAAAATGTTTGAATCCTTTAATCAATGGACATCAAACAAATGCAAACGAATTGACCGAGATGGGGGTGATGTCCGCTCGATTTCTGGCGAACAAATCACTTCAGGGTGCGCAAGGCGAGATCAAATCTCCCCAATCATCAGAAATTTCCGCGACCCCTAAAGCCCTTTTTCCGCCTTGCCCAAGCGCTTTTAATAGGCCCTGGCAAATAAAACGCGGCGGTTCGAAGGACGCCCACTGTAGACACAAACACCTTCTTCGGCGGGCGCATCGAGCGGTATACAGCGAATGGTCGCCTTCGTCTGATCTTTAATCGCAGCCTCAGTCTCGGCGCTTCCGTCCCAATGGCACGACAAAAATCCGCCTTCTTCGATTTTCGCTTTAAAGCCCTCCCAGTCGTTCACTTCGTAGGTCTGAGCTAAGGTGCGCTCTTTGGCTCTGGTGTATAGCGAGACCTGAATTTCGGCCAAGACTTCGTGAATGCGCTGTTCAGCCTCTCCAAATGACAGGGCTGACTTTTCTAGAGTATCTCTGCGCGCCATCTCAAATTGCCCTGCGGCCAGATCTCTCGGCCCGATGGCCAATCGAATCGGCACCCCCTGAAGCTCGTATTGGTTGAATTTCCAACCCGGTTTGTGGGTATCTCGACGGTCGTATTCCACGCGAATTCCCGCTTTTTTCCACTGTTCGATCATCGGCAGCACCACCGCGCTCAGGGCTTCCAATTCTTCCAAACCCCTGTAAATAGGCACAACAACCACCTGAGTCGGCGCTAAACGCGGGGGCAATACCAGGCCGTGGTCGTCTGAATGGCTCATAATCAGAGCGCCCATCAAACGGGTCGACACCCCCCAACTCGTCGCCCACACATATTCCACCTTTCCTTCGCGATTTTGAAACTTAACTTCGAATGCCTTGGCGAAATTTTGCCCTAGAAAGTGAGAAGTGCCCGCTTGAAGCGCTTTGCCGTCTTGCATCAAGGCTTCGATGCAATAGGTTTCGAGTGCTCCCGCAAAACGCTCGCTCTCGGTTTTCACGCCCCGAATGACGGGTATGGCCAAGATGGTCTCGGCAAAATCAGCGTACACTTCGAGCATTTGCTCGGCCTCGGCCAAAGCTTCTTCTCTGGTGGCGTGCGCGGTATGTCCCTCCTGCCACAAAAACTCGGTGGTGCGCAGAAACAAGCGTGTGCGCATTTCCCAACGCACCACATTGGCCCATTGATTCAGAAGGATCGGCAAATCGCGATAGCTCTGCACCCAGTCTCGATAGGTATCCCAGATAATGGTTTCTGAGGTGGGGCGCACGATCAATTCCTCTTCGAGCTTGGCATCGGGATCGACCACTACCCCTTTTCCGTCTTCGGAGTTTTTTAAACGATAGTGAGTCACGACGGCACATTCCTTTGCAAAGCCCTCAATATGAGCTGCTTCTTTACTAAAGTAGGACTTTGGAATAAACAGGGGGAAATAAGCATTCTTGTGCCCCGTTTCTTTGAAGCGACGGTCGAGTTCGGCTTGCATCCCCTCCCAGATGGCATAACCATAAGGCTTGATCACCATGCAGCCCCGCACCGCCGAGTTCTGAGCGAGATCGGCCTTGATGACCAAATCGTTATACCATTGAGCGTAATCGTCGCTCCGGGAAGTCAATACATCGGCCATCTCTGTCTTTTTGGAATGTTTTTTGCTCTATCTTGAGATCGAGCGGCAAATCTAATCAAAAGCCTACCCCATGCCTTCGCCAACAAGCCTACAGTTCCTGAGACGAATCGCCCTGATGGGTGCTTTTCCATTGGTTATGGGCTCTTGCGGAGGAATCTATACAGCCTACACAGCCGACGGAGTCTACTACCGACCGGTGGCCAACGAACCGGTGGCGGCTCAGCGGAGTGCGGCCGAAAACCCCAGACAGGCCGTTTCGAGCACACCCACAGACGAATTTGACTACTACGACCCCAACGCAGAGGTCGACTTTCGCCCTTGGGAAGTGCCCTCGAACTACAATGCCCCCGGTTTTTCAAATATGGGTTATTCAAACTGGGGTTATTCGAACATGGGTTATTCAAATATGGGTTTCGGGACTTTTGGAATGGGTTATGGCAGTTATGGAGGCTATGGCGGATACGGCCCGAGTTGGGGCTACGACCCCTTTAATCCATGGGGCAATCCCTATTCGGGCTTCGGCTGGAATTCACCCTGGGGAATGCCCGCCTATGGAGGTGGATTTGGATATCCCTACGGCGGCTATTATCCCTATGGAGGTTCTTCCCCTTATGGCGGGTATTATCCCGGAATATGGCCCGGTTGGGGCGGCAACGACGGCTATCGTCCCATAGGGCAACCCACTTCCCTGCCCCGCCCCAACCGAGGGGGAATTTCGCCCAACGGCACACCTCCTCCAAATGGCCGCTATCAGCGAACCCTTCCCCAACCCGAACGAGCTCCCGATCAAAAGCCAAGCGAAAGAGGTCGTTGGATGCGCGATGTCGAACAGTTCTTTGAGCGCAACACTCCCGAATCTCCATCAAGACCCTCGCGCTCCGGAGAACCCGGGGTTCAAACCCCTTCTCGTCCGAGCCGCGGAGAGAGCACCACTCCTTCGAGACCGAGCCCTTCCCCCTCGGGTGGAGGCGGAAGAAGCGGCGGGTCGCCCCAAGCACCGAACTCGAGAACGCGTTGATGCCCTCGATCCAAAACAGCCGGCGCACAGCAATTTCTCTGCTCCTCGCACTCTGGACGCCCATAAGCGCATTTGCCCAAAGCTTCGAAGAAAGCCTGTTGTTTGCCGCACCGAGCTTTGATGGTTCGGCTCGATATATTTCGGTGGGCGGAGCTTTTCACGCGCTCGGGGGCGAAATGAGCTCCGTAACCGACAACCCGGCCGGAGCGGCTGTGTACTTACACGACCGCTTCGAACTTTCAATCGATCTCGGAATCCGAAAAACAGAGAGCAGCTATTTGAGCGGTGGTGGGAACGCTACCGAATCGGGCATGGGGATGCCGCTACTCGGTTTCAATAAAGTCTTTTCGGTCGCTCCCGATCAAAGTCGAAGGTGGTTTTTTGGATTTGTCCTTCGCCGCGAACTCGACTTTAGCCGTTCGATCGAAGTAGATGCGCGCAATCCCGACAATTCCATCATCGACCAGTGGATCGACAACTCCAATGGCATCGCTCCCAACGATTTACTTGGCAACGGGCTGCTCTTCGAGCGCATGGCTTGGGAAACCTTTCTCACCGATGTGCAAGACAGCGGCAATTGGTCGTACACCTCTTTTGCCACGGGGCTCAACCTCGACCAAAGCTATCGTGAAACCAGCTCGGGCAGGCGGTCGGCCTTGCAATTTCACCTGGCGGGCAGCAGCGACCACCGCTGGTTTTACGGAGTCGGAATCGGCATACCGCTCTTGAACTTCAACCAGCAGTGGACCTATCTCGAATCGGGTTTTGATTCAAACAGCACCATCGATCGCTTTTCGCTCACAGAGGAATATCAAACCGATGCTATAGGCTTCAATCTCAATGTTGGGGTCATATACCGACCCGTCGAATCTCTTCGGCTTTCTCTGAGCTATCGAAGTCCGAGCTGGTATGCGTCCAACTCAAACTACACCACTTCGGCCGAAAGTTTCTTTAGAGATGGAGGACCGAATGCGCGGACAGGCTATTTCAACGAAGGGATCGAATATTCGACAACGGGTGCTCAACGAATCGGGGCGGGACTGGCTTATGTCTACAAAGACCGCGGGTTTATCAGTTTTAGTTGTGAAACATCTGATGCCGCCAACACCCGACTCAAGAGCCGCGATTTTTCGGTCGACGACATCAATGCCCAGATTGAGCAGCAATTGCAGTGGTCTTGGACCTACCGACTCGGCACCGAATGGAACATCGAACATTGGGCTTTGCGCGGGGGGCTGGTGTACTCGAACTCCCTCGATCGATTTGAAGACAATTCGTCATTGGCCTATTCGCTCGGCTTGGGATACGACTTTGGAGGAACGCGACTCGACTTGGGATGGAGCACGGCCGCATCTGAACAACAACTTCAACTCTACAGCTCCGAATACGTACCGGAGGTGGAGCTCTCGAACCGGAGAAACCTTGTGGTGCTCGGGGTCGGCTTCGCATTTTAAGCGATTTCGGCCGCGTTTGATCGCGTACTTTTTGCGATCATTGAAGAATGAAATCGATTTATCTCGCCGCTTTCGCCGCGCTCGCACTGTGCTCGTCTGAAGTCTCTGCACAAAAGACTTCAAAAAAGGAAAAAAAGGCGGAAAAACCCGCTCAAACACCCGAAATTCAAGGTCTTAGTTTGCGCTCCATCGGTCCGGCAACCACCTCAGGGAGGATTGCCGACCTAGCCGTCCACCCCCAGAACAAGAATGTGTTTTACGTGGCCGCGGCCTCGGGGGGCGTTTGGAAAACAGAGAACAGAGGCACGACTTGGACACCCATTTTCGACGGACAGCTCAGTTTTTCGATCGGTTGCGTCGCGCTCGATCCCCACGACCCGAATTCGGTATGGGTAGGGACAGGCGAAAACAACAATCAGCGCTCGGTCGCTTATGGAGACGGGCTTTATCGGTCTAAAGACGGAGGTAAAACCTGGAAGAACGTCGGGCTGAAAGAAAGCGAGCACATTGGAAATTTGGCTTTTCACCCTAAAAATCCGGGAGAAATTTGGGTCGCTGCCTACGGCCCTCTCTGGAAATCGGCCGGAGATCGGGGCGTTTTCAAGTCCACAGACGATGGGGACACTTGGGAGCGAGTTTATTCCGTAGACGAGAATACCGGGTTTAACGAAGTGCACATTCATCCGAGGCGTCCGGAGTGGGTGTATGCCACAGCGCATCAAAGGCGCAGGGCCGTGCACACCTACATCGGGGCGGGACCGGGTTCGGGCCTCTACCGCTCCAAAGACAGCGGTAAAAATTGGGAAAAGGTGAGCGGCGGTTTGCCCTCAGGCGATTTGGGGCGCTTGAGCCTCGCGATTAGCCCATCGAGACCCGACCGAATGTATTTGCTCGTCGAAGGACACGGCACCTACCGCAGCGACGATGCCGGCGCTTCGTGGTCGAAGGCGGGAGATCACTACACCGCGGGAAACTATTATGCGGAGTTGATTCCCGACCCCGTCGACCCGGACTGTGTCTATTCGATGGACACCTATGCACAAGTGAGCCGAAATGGCGGCAAAACATTCCAGACTTTGGGCGAAAGCAACAAACACGTCGACAACCACGCCCTGTGGGTAGACCCCCAGCAACCTGAAAACATGTTGATTGGATGCGACGGAGGGCTCTATAGCACCTACGACGGGGGCAAAAACTGGATGTTCGCCACGAATCTGCCCATTACTCAGTTCTATCGCATCAGCACCGACAATGCCCTTCCCTTTTACAATGTTTACGGGGGAACTCAAGACAACTTCAGCCTCAAAGGGCCTTCGCAAACTCCTTCCCAACACGGAGCACTGAATTCAGACTGGACGGTGACCAATACGGGCGACGGTTTTGAAACCCGGGTCGATCCGACCGACGAGCGCATCGTTTACGCCCAAAGTCAATACGGGGGGTTGGTGCGCTTTGATGCCGCAAACGGCGAACAACTCAACATCAAGCCCATCGAAGGAGCCGGAGAACCCGCACACCGCTGGAATTGGGACGCGCCTCTGGTTTTGAGTCCGCACAATCCGAAGACCCTCTATTTCGCGGCACAGTACGTTTTTGTGAGCCGAGATCAGGGTTCTTCGTGGACGGCTCTGAGCCCCGACTTGAGCCGAAACATCGATCGAAATCAGCTTGAAACCATGGGCTTTTGGCCCTCGCGAACCGTAGCGCGCCACCAGAGCACTTCGTTTTACGGCAACATCACGTCCTTAGACGAGTCGCCTGTGGTCGAGGGTTTGCTCTATGCGGGCACCGACGACGGGCGAATGCACCGGCTCGAACCGGGCTCGTCGAATTGGAGCGAACTTCCGCTGCCGGCGGGCTTGCCCGAGCGGGCGTACGTTCAAGGCATTTGGTGTTCAAAATCGGCGGGAGACCGGGTGTATCTCGCGGTCAACTTGCACAAATCGGGAGATTTTAAGCCGTATTTGTACGTGAGCGACAATCGCGGAGGGGCTTGGAAGTCGATTTCTGCTTCGCTGCCCGAACGCGGCACGGTCTACAGTTTTGCCGAAGATGGAATCCGCGAAGATGTCTTGTTTTGCGGCACTGAATTTGGCCTATTTGCAACCACCGACCGGGGGCTGACGTGGAAGGCCTTGAAGTCGGGACTCCCGCCCATTGCCGTGAAAGACATCGACATACAGGCGAGAGAAAGCGATTTGATCGTCGGCACGTTTGGCCGCGGCATTTATATCCTCGACGACTATTCGCCCCTGAGACAGCTTGCCGAAGCCGCTGACAAAGACTTTGTGTTCGACGTCTCTGCTGCGCTCTTGTTCGAGCAAACCCTGCCCTTGGGATATCCCGGAGGTGGATTCCAAGGGGCGACGCTCTATCGATCTCAAAATCCGGAGCCGGGGGTCGTGGTATCGGTCTTGCTGAAGGAGGTTCCCAAGACCTTGAAAGCCACGCGCGAAGCCCGCGAAGACGAGAGCCGCAAAGCGGGCAAAGCCATTCCGGATCCGTCGGCCTCAGAATTGAGAAAGGAGTCGGTCGAACGCGAACCCGAGATTCTGCTGGTGTTTGCCGACGCACGAGGGGTTGAAGTGGGGCGAAAGCTCTACAAGGCTTCCAAGGGGCTGCAGCGCTTGCATTGGGAAGCGCGATTTCAAAAACCCGGTGCGGTAGATGTTTCAGGGGGGTTGGCGGCCTATCGCGAGGGGGGATTATTGCCCGAAGGCGATTATTTGGTCTCGGTTTTTTTGCGCCATCGCGAGGGCGATCGCTTGATCGGGATCGAGCCTTTCCGAATTGAGCATCTCAAAATGGGCAGCTTCGCTTCAGAACCGGCTTCGCTTTCCGCCTTTCGCCTTTGGTCTTATTCGCTTGGAAAAAGTTTGAGGATGCTGAGCAAACAGCTTTCGAACTCGAAAAAAGAAGTCGAGCGGATGCGTTCGTTTGCTTCGGTAGGTCAAAGTGTCGACGACGGAATAAACCAAAGTTTGGCCGCGATGCAACTCAGGCTCGATAGCCTTGAGGCGGTGATGTATGGCGAAAGTCGATTGGCAGAGATGCAACAGCCCGTGGCACCGGGCATTTCAAATGTGTTTTACGCCGCGGTTGACGGCCTCGATCGACAGTATTCGCCCCCGACCGGAACTCAGGCCAGATCCTTGGAACGCGTAGAACTTCAACTTCCCCAATTTCAGGCGGCCCTCGACCGGTGGGCGCTCGATCTGAAACCGATCTACGCTCGATTGGTCGAACTGGGAATGGAACCTTCGATGCCGATCATCCCCAATTGACAGACGCGCCGGTGAACCCGATCGATGCGTATCTCTCCCGTTTCGAAGGGGAGCCTCGGCTGCGCTTGGATGAGCTGCGATCTTTTCTCGCAAGGCTCTTCCCCGACTTCGAAGAGGAGCTTCGCTATGGAATTCCAACCCTTCGGTTGAAGGGCAAAAATGTAGTTCACTACGCGGCTTATGCCCGTCACATCGGCTTGTATCCCGGGCCTGGGGCCTTGAAGGCACTTGAACCTGAGCTCAGAGACTACAAGAGATCGAAAGGTGCGGTACAATTTCCACACGCACTCCCCCTGCCCTTTCCCCTAATTGAAGCCTTGGTTCGAAAGTCTCGCTCGATGGCCGAGCTGTGATTGGTGCGAAAGCACACCAAAAATGCATCGATCACCTAGGTTTCTCAAAAATCCATGAAATTTTAATTGACTAATAATCAACGTTATAATCGTTTTTCATAGTATTATGTTTTGCACAGTACCAAAGAGTACATATATATTTGCATTGTGATGTACCAAGCATGTGATAGTTCTAAAATGAATCAAAACACCAAGCGTCATGGCGCCTGAAAACAGTTCCGCACAGATGCGAAAAGGCGTGCTCGAGCTCTGCATCCTCGCAGCCCTCGACCGCGCACCGTCGTATGTCCCCGATTTGATTGTAGAGTTTCAAAACGCCGGACTCAAAGTGGTCGAAGGAACGCTTTACCCCTTGCTCACCCGACTCAAAAACGCCGAACTCCTCACCTACCAATGGGAAGAATCGCGCTCCGGCCCCCCGCGCAAGTACTATCGACTTACAGAGCGAGGCAAAAGTGCTTTGCTCGAGAGTCGCAGCTCGTGGAAAGAACTCGTGCATTCCGTCGAAACCCTCCTCCAACCCATCGAAAACTAAAGTGCCATGAAACGCATCGAACATATCAACCTCGCAGGCTTTGCGTTCCAAATAGACGAAGACGCCGCCCAGCGCCTGAGACGCTACTTAGACGCCATTCACAAAGCCGTTGATCAACCTGCCGAAAGCGCCGAAGTGGTCGAAGACGTCGAGGCTCGTTTGGTCGAACTTTTCAACACCACCTTACTCGACAAGCGCGAAGTGGTATCGATCGAACACGTCGAAAAGGCCATCGCCGTGCTCGGAGAACCCGAAGAGTTCAGTCTTAAAAGTGAGAACGAAGCTTCCGAAAAAACGAGCTCCGAAAGCGAAGCCATGGAAAAAGGCCCCAGGCGACTGCATCGAAACCCCGACGACAAAATATTCGGGGGCGTGAGCGGAGGTTTGGCGGCCTATTTCGGAATAGACCCCATATTGATCCGAATCGGGTTCATTGTCAGCCTATTCGCAGGCTTTGGATTTCTGCTTTACCTGATTCTGTGGATTGCCATGCCCAAGGCCAAAACCATCGCACAAAAGCTCGAAATGCGCGGTCTGGCGGCCAATGTCGGCAACATCAGAAAGTTTGTTCAAGGCGAACAGCAGACGCGTGGCCAATCGGGCCCAGATTCGAGAACGAGATACTCCGGGGCCAAAAAAACCGGTGCTCTGGCCGAGGCCGGCGAGTTCATCTCCCAGCTCTTTCTCTTGGCGATCAAGGCCGTCGGGCGCTTGATTGGATGGATGATGGTCGCCTTTGGGATTTTTGCGCTCATCGTTGTCTTCGCCTGGCTCACCGGAACCATTGACACCAGCGCAGGTCGAATCGGGGCTTCTGAATTGCACGCCTTTTTGAGCCGATCGAGCGACCACCCTTCCGAACTCTGGATTCTCTATGCCGGCTTTGTGCTCTTGCTCGTCATCCCTGCACTCTACGCACTGGCTGTATTAATCCGCACCGTCTTAAAACTCCCCAAACTCGACCTCAGACTCAAGGCTGGCGTCTTGGTCTGCATGATTGCCGGAGGGGTCTTGCTCGGGCTCGGGCTCTCGAGCGCGGCGGCCGATTGGAGAGAAGAAGACTCGATTTCTACGGTGGTGGCGCTCGACCCGGAGCAAACGAGCTGGCGGTTGGAGACTACTTCAAGCGAAGGGTTGTCTTCAGATATCAAGTTGGAAATTGAGGATGAGGAGTTCAGAATGATTTTAGCGGGAGATAGCTTGGCCGTGGGTTGGGTCGATGTCTCGATCGAGTCTTCGGGCAGCGAACCCGGTTCGATTCTGACAACCATTGATGCTCGAGGTTCGTCAGAGAAAAACGCCCGCGAAAACGCGCGTTCGGTTTCTCATCCGATCGAAATCTCCGATTCGGTGATTCGCTTGCCTGCACTCTACGGAATCCCCTCGAACCAAGCATTTCGAATGCAGCGCGTGCGGCACCTCATTCGACTGCCCGAAGGAAGCATCGTCACCATCGGCGCCGAAGCGGCCGCTATTCTCGGCCACAGCTCGAACAACAGCCTGCTCTCTGAAGACGAAATGGCCGGCCACCGCTGGAAAGTAGGGCCTGAAGGGCTCGAATGCCTCGACTGCACCCCCGAAGAACTCGAAGCCGACCCATTCGAAAGCCGCGCTCACTCGACCGATAGCACCTCTCAAACATCTGTAGACCTTCGCAAACGCAGTGCGGAATCAACCCCAGGACTTGTTTTCTCGGCGCAGCCGCAGCATTCAGAGGAAGAGCGCCTGCGCATCCGACCCATTCCGGGCCTGTCGATCTTTAGCCGATTGGTTCAAAAAATCGACGCCTACGGCACGCTTTCGGCGTTCCGATAGAACAATGGAAGGCTCCTAAAACAAACGAGCCGGAAAAATCCGGCTCATTTTATTTGGTCTCGAGATTGAGCTCAAAAGAGCTTCATGGCGTCGAGAACGTCCATCACCTCCTTAACCGCGATGGCCGAGGCATTCAGAAGCTCCTTTTCGGCCGGGTTGAGATCGAGTTCGATGATGCGCTCAATACCTGTGCGACCCAAGACAACGGGCACGCCCAAATAGATGTCCTTGAGGCCATACTCACCTTGAAGCCAAGCACATACAGGGAAAACTCGCTTTTGATCGCGCACGATGGCTTCGACCATTTGAGCCGCCGCCGCACCCGGGGCATACCATGCCGAAGTGCCGAGAAGTTTCACGATTTCGCCTCCGCCCCCTTTGGTGCGCTCGATAATCGCATCGAGAACTGAAGGTTCGATCATTTCGGTCACCGGAATTCCTCCCACGGTGGTGTAGCGCGGCAGCGGGACCATGGTGTCTCCGTGTCCGCCCATCAAAACAGCCTGGATGTCTTTGGGAGAAACGTTCAGTTCAGTAGCCAAAAATGCCCTGTATCGAGCGGTGTCGAGAATGCCCGCCATGCCGAACACCCGCTTGGGGTCGATGTGCGCCGTGAGGTAGGCGCAATAAGTCATCACGTCTAAGGGATTGCTCACCACGATGATCACTGCATTGGGCGAATGGGCAACGACCTGCTCAGTGACCGACTTGACGATTTTGGCGTTGGTCTCGATTAAGTCGTCCCGGCTCATCCCGGGTTTGCGGGGGAGGCCTGAAGTAATCACGACGACGTCTGAATTGGCCGTGGCGGCATAATCGTTGGTAGAACCACGCAAGCGACTGTCGTACAGATCGATCGGAGCAGTCTGCCAAATGTCGAGCGCCTTGCCCTCAGCAAAATTCTCTTTGATGTCGAGCAATACGACCTCTTGGGCAAGCTCTTTTCGGGCGCATACGTCTGCGCAGGTGGCCCCTACGTTGCCCGCGCCAATTACAGAAATTTTCATCGGTAAGATTTAGGTTTTAGCACGTTTGTTCGCTGCTTGTGAACGCGAGCGAAAATAGCGCACGAAAGGCTGTCGAGGCTCAGTTTTGAGCCCGCATCTGATCGATGAGTTCGTAGTTGAGTTTGAGCAGATAGGCCGGTTCTGAGGTCCCGATGGCATGCACCTGTTGAAAGGAGTTGGGATACTTGAGCTGGATATAGTACAAGTATCGCGTAATGGTATTGACCGTTCGGTCGGTTACTCGATTGGGATCGATCCGCAGAGAAGCCTCGATGAGATATTCCACGCGGTCTTTGCGCAAGTCGTCGACGAGTTTGTCCGGTTCGACCACAAAGCCTTCGTCGAGCATGGCCATAAAGTCGGTCAAATCAGACCAGTGCGCTCCGGGCGCCTGAATTTCGGCGGGCAAGGACTGGGCGAGGCTCAAGATTTCAAAAAACTCCCCTTCTTGCGCTTCGATGGTGCCCGGTTTGGGCCGTCCCGATGCAAAACCGACTCTTTGTTTGGCTCCGAGACCGAGCAATTGCCGCCAGCGCGCCGACTCTGAAGTGCGCACAATCAAAAGATGAGGGTGTTTCGATTCGAGGCTGTCGGCCACCGAATAGGGAATGCGCGTAATGCCCTTGAACTTTCTCTGCCCGTAAATAAAACTGATTCCCGCCTTTCTGCAGGCAATTCCCACGCTGTCGGGTACCTGTTCGGCAGCGTACTGCGTCATTTTGACGTAATTGAGCCAATCGGGGGTATAGCCTTCGAGCGCATTGCCCGACAAACCTGCGCGGAACTCGGCTCCATTCGCCTCAATGCTTCGGCCGAGCTGACTGCTGACCAACAGGAGCGAAAGCCCTGAAACAACCGCGAAGGCCGGAGCCACCCATTTAAGCCGGCTGTGATGCGCCAAGAGCCAGACTCCCGACAGCACAATCAACACGATATAAGGAAAATAAGGAATCACTAGCCGCACTTGATCCCAATTCGAATGAACCCCCAGAAAATTGCCCGCGAGCAAAACTGTGGTGTACAGCGCCAAAAAATAAACCGTCTTGTTCTTCTTGAATGCATAAACCCCCACGGCCAATAAGGCCGAGACGATCAGGAGACCTACGACGGCATTTTCACTGAAATCATCGGGTTTTTGGAAGCCGACAAACTGCAAAAAGTGCTTGCTGAGATAGCCTTCCATATTTTCCCAAGCGCGCACCACCAAGCCCGCCAAATCTTCGTTGCCTTCTGAGGCATCGTAGGCGTTTTTTTGAAGATGGGTCTTGCCTTGGCTCGCGAATTGAAGTTCGTCCGCGCCCCAGATCGACCGCTTCACCCCCTCCCAAGCCAAGAGCACCCCAAAAATGGAAACCGTGGCTATTCCAAGGTCTCGCCAACGCTTGTGCAGCGCCAAGTGAATCCACAAAACGGGCAGGGCAGCATAACCGATGGTCCGCGTATTTGCGAGCAACCAAAACATGAGGGCGAGAAAGACCGCTTGCTTCCAATCGATGCGATCTGCGTCGACCAAATACTTGATGGAAAGGGCGAGAAATCCCGCTTGAACCATCATGTAGAAGGCTTCGCTGTAGGTTTGAGAGGCGAAGTAGAGCAAAATGGGGCTGAGCGCGCAGAGCGCCATCATCAAAAACAAAGGGATTAAGGGCACGCGGGTGTGCAAGGAGCGATATCCAATCCAGCTGAAACCTAGGATGCCGATATATGAGCTGAGTTTGAGCACGGGGATGTCAATTCCAAACAGGGCCACCAAAGGCGCGAGGAAAAAGGGATAAGCTGGGCCTTGGTAGGTGGGGTAGGTGCCGCTGCGAGCCAGATCGAAGGCGCGCATGATGTAGGAGGAGTCATCGCCACCCTCGCTGACTTTGAATTCAAACAAAAGCAGGGCATCGAGGGCCGTGAGCCCGAGCAAGAGCCCAAAAACCCAACGGTTGCGGTGCAACCACCGCGCAAAACCCGCAAGCACCGCGTTTTCAGGGATTCGATCGAAGCGTTCAGTCATAATCCATTCGATAATCGGGCGGAAAGATAAACGGATTGCGCGGACACCGTCAAGACTCGATGTCTAAATGAAGGTTCGCTTTGAAGGCCTTACTTTCGCTCGCTAATTTGCATTATGAAACTCAGCGTGGTGATTCCGGCCTACAACGAGGCTGCGACCATACACTTTATCCTCGACAAAGTGCGCCTCGCGCGCTTGCCCGAAGGCGTGAGCACAGAAGTGATCGCGGTCGACGATTGCAGCAAAGACGGCACTTCGGAGGCGCTAAATCGCTATGCCGAACAGCATCCGGAAATGGGCCTGCGCGTGTTTCGACACCCGGTCAATCAAGGTAAAGGCGCTGCTTTGCACACAGGCATTGCCCAAGCCCAAGGCGATTACGTGATTATTCAAGACGCCGACCTCGAATACGACCCCAACGAATACCGACTTCTGCTCGAACCCGTCTTGGCGGGACATGCCGATGTGGTCTACGGCTCTCGTTTTATGGGCGGGAATCCGCACAGAATTCTATTTTTCTGGCATTCGATTGGCAACAAAGTGCTCACATTTTTATCGAACGCCTTCTCCAACCTCAACTTGACGGATATGGAGACTTGCTATAAGTTGTTTCGAACCGACTTGATTCAGACCTTAGAATTGCGCGAAAAAAGATTTGGTTTTGAGCCCGAAGTCACTGCAAAAGTGGCTAAAATTCAAGGAGTTCGAATTTATGAGGTCGGGATCAGCTACTACGGGCGCACCTTTGAAGAAGGCAAAAAAATCGGATGGAAAGACGGCTTTCGAGCAATATGGTGCATTCTGCGCTACAATCTCGGGCGCTAGTCGAAAAGGTTAGCCTTCCTAGGCTTTGAGCAGTCGATCGATGAGGTCGTCCACGGTCAAGCCCTCGGCTTCTGCTTGATAGGTCGGCACAATTCGGTGTCTCAAAATGGGGTAGGCCACCTCTCGAACCTCGGCTTGATCGGGGGCGTACTTTCCGTTGAGAATGGCCTTGGCCTTTGCGCCCAAAACCAAAAATTGAGAAGCCCTCGGGCCGGCACCCCAACTGAAATATCGGTTCACCCAATCGGGGCTGTTCTTGCGATTGGGGCGAGAACGCTCGCTCAGACTCACAGCAAATCGGTAAACCTCTTCGGGAACGGGAATTTCGCGAATCAGTTTTTGATAAGCCAAGATTTCGTCGGCACCGATTACGGTGTTCAATTCGGCGGTAAGACCGGTCGTGGTGGCCTTGACGATGGCGACTTCTTCATCAAAACTCGGATAGTCGACCTTGATCAAAAACATAAATCGGTCGAGCTGTGCTTCGGGCAAGGGATAGGTACCCTCCTGTTCAATCGGGTTTTGAGTCGCGAGGACAAAGAACGGTTCGGGCATTCGGTGAGAAACCCCGGCGGCCGTCACGGCGCGTTCTTGCATGGCCTCGAGCAGCGCGCTCTGAGTTTTTGGAGGGGTGCGGTTGATCTCGTCCGCGAGCAAAATATTCGCAAAGACGGGGCCGGGTATGAATTTGAAATGTCGATTCTCGTCCAGGATCTCGCTGCCGACAATATCGGAGGGCATCAAGTCGGGGGTGAATTGAATCCGGCTGAATTTAAGCCCCATCGAACGCGCCACGGTATTGACCAGCAAGGTCTTGGCCAAACCGGGAACCCCCACCAACAAGCTGTGGCTCCGGCATAAGATCGAGAGCAAAATCTGGTCGATCACTTCGTCTTGACCGACGATCACCTTGCCGATCTCGGCTTTGAGCGCTTTGACATGGTGTTGCAAACGACCGACAGCCGCTACGGCATCGCCTTCAAAAGGGTCTTTCATGGCTGTGTTTTCTGTTTTTCTCGAGCGAGCCCCCACGAATTGTCGAAGTCGCAGTCGACCCACTCACCCCGGATGCGCACAGAGGTTTCTGCGAGTCGCTCTTCAATCCATTTGTCGATGGCCTCAGAACGCTTTCGATTTTCGGTAATCATTTGAAGTCGCGCATAGTCTTCTTTGATATTTGCCCTGTGGGGCTGGGTGCGACTCAATACTTTGATGATGCGGAATCCTTCTTTTCCGTCGGGATTGCGGAGCAGTCCCGGCTTGGAAACTTCTCCGGGCTTTAAGGGGTCGAGCGCGTAGAACACGCTGCGGTCGAGCTGGTTGAGCTCCCATTTAGAATCTCCGCTCTGTGGGTTCATCATCAAACCGTTGTTGTAGCGAGTGTTCTCGTCTTCCGAGAACTCGGCGGCGGCCTTGTCGAAGCTCAGGCTGCCGAGGGCAATTTGTTCGCGAAGGCTGTCCAATCCATCGCGGGCTTTGTTGAGGTCGGAATCGCTGATTTTAGGCTTGATCAAAATATGCCTCAAATCGAGCTCATCGCCTTTTTTTTCGAGCAATTGAACAATGTGAAATCCAAACTCGGTCTCGAAGGGCTCGCTTACTTCTCCTTTTGCGAGGTTAAAGGCCACCGCCTCAAACTCTTTCACAAACTGCCCCCTCTTAATGCCTCGATATTCTCCGCCATTCTTGGCAGATCCGGGATCTTCGGAATAGAGAATGGCCAGAGTGGCAAAGTTTGATCCCTTGCTCACGCGCTGGCGCAGCTCGTCGAGGCGCGAAACGGCCTCTTGCTTGCTCTCGATGCGAACCTGGGGATAACGAACGATCTGCGCCCATTCGACCTCGCTGTTGATCAAAGGCAGACTGTCTTCGGGAATGCTTTTGTAAAACTCGTAAACCTCGGTTGGGGTCACCGAGATTTCGCCGGCAATTTTACCCTGCATCTTTTGCGCAATCATTTGATTGGAAACCAATTCGCGCATTTCCTCTTTGATCTCAATCACGCTCTTTTTATAGTATTCTTCAAGCTTGCGCGCCGAGCCAATCTGTTGAATCAGAATATCGATTCGGCGATTCATGGCATCTTCGACTTCATCTTCAGACACCTCGACCGAGTCGATGGCCGCCTGGTGCACTAAGAGTTTTTCAAAGAGCATTTCTTCGAGAACTCGGCATCGATCGGGCGACGCACCTCCTTGCAATTGCCCGCGAAGGGCGTCGGTCTGCAAATCCCAATCCGATTTCAAGATGATGTCTCGCCCCACGACCGCGACAATGCCATCAACCGTAACAGGCTGAGCTTTAGATTCAAATGAATGAATCGCGCAGAAAAGCAGACTGAAACCAAAAAGCCGAACCGAGTTAGCGTTCAAAAATTTCATAGTCATTTTGTTTTAACGCTTCTTCGAGCAAATCTTGTTCAATGTTCAGAATTAATGCTTGTTTGCGTTCGTTCAACACCATGCTTTTGACGGTTTCGCGCACGTACGAAATCGGACTCGTTCCGTCGACCATGCGGTATTCGCGAATCGCGAGCCAATATGTTTGACTGGAGTCGCTGAGTTCTACCGTGCGGTTGTTCTGTAGAAACTGTTCTTGGTTGTAGGTCCTGAGCGGAATGTTGGACGCAAGGTCCGAAAAGCGAATCCAGTTGGTGTCGCCCAAAGAATAACGCGTCGAATATTGTAAGGCGTAGTCGAGAATCCGCTGCCGGTCGGCATCATTCTTTGAAAAAAACCATTTTTTGGCCAGATTTATTTTCGGAGTGCGATTTGAAAGCACCATCCAGTCTGCGCGCACAATGTTTTCCTTGAGCGCAAAGTCGGATCGATGCGCTTGATAAAACGCATCGATTTGCTCTTCGGAGACCACGGTGTCCAAGTATTGGCGGAGCATGGCCTGCTGGTAACTGTACCTCAACAAATCGCTGCGATACTCGCGCAACAATTTTTCAAAATCCTTTTCGCGATCGCTCAAGTTGTATTCGGCGCGAGCCAGCAAAATGCGATCGCGCGCCCAACGGTCGATGTATTGACGAACGCGATCTGCGCTGTCGGCATCGGAGGTTCCCTGCGGAATCAGGCTATCGAGCTCGTCTGCGTAGATGTATTCATCGAACACCCGCGCAACCGCATCTCGGTCGGTCGACGGCTTGCCCGACTTCGGAGCACAGCCCGCCAACAGAATCGCGACACACAAACTGAGGCTTCGAACCACCTCGATCAGCGCTCGAGTCGGCCAAAGAGTTCAGCGCGAACCTGCTCGTTTACATCCACAGGGTATTTGGCCCGGAGTTCGGCAATCCATTCGCGTTCGAGTTCCTTTTGATAATCTGAAGCCACCAAGCCGCGAACTTCGTCGAGTTCTTTGTTGGAGGGAGGCAAGACCTCGGCGAGGCGCACAAAACTCCACTGCCCATTGCTTTCGACTATGGAGCTCAATCCCGGAGTTTGACCGAGTTCGGTTAACAACGGCTCGTTCTTGCCCTCGTCGAGCAAGCTGCTGTAGAGAATGTTGAGTCCGCTTTCTTCGTTGAGCTTTTCCTGAACACTCTCGATGTCTGAGCCTTTGGACAGCATTTTGCGGGCTTTTTTCGCAATTTTCTCGGTTTTGCAGTCGAAGCGATCGTAGCGATACCTCAATGGCCAGCGATATTCTTCGCGGTGCCTTGAGTGGTACGCTTCGAGACCGGCGGTATCGGCAATTGAGCGGGTCCAGACCTTTTGATCGGTGAGGTCGAACAGCAGAATGCCTTCGCGGTATTCGTTCACCAACCAACGAAACTCGGGATACTTCTGCTCCAGCTTGCCATCTTCGTACACCAAAACCTCTGCTTCGACAAAAGCCTTAAACCGGGCTTCGAGGTCTGCGTTCGCCGTCTTGCCCTCGGGCAGAGCTTTTGCGTTCGACTCCAAATAAGTCGCGAATTCGGAGGTTTTTAAGTCGCGATCGGCAAACTTTCCGAGCGATTTTGAACTCTTCAACAAGGCTTCAGACGGCTTCCAAGTTCCTTCAGCGTACGCCTTTGCGTTTACTTGCTTCACAAATGCCTTGTAATTGACTTCATTGCGTTTGTATTTGTACTCCTTGAGCAGACGAGCCAAAAACTGTTCCTGTCCGGCCAAAGCGCGTTGATCTCTTTGAATGCGCGCCTTGAGTTCTGTTTTACTCTCTTCGAAGCCCGCGCGCGCCGGGCGATCGATGAGGCGAATGATATGCCAACCGTAAGACGTCTTGATGGGCTCGCTGAAATCTCCGACTTGAGCAAGCGAAAAAGCCGCCTCTTCAAACTCGGGCGTCATGGCGTTGATGCCGAATTCGGGCAGTTCGCCACTGCGGTCTTTGGTCGTTTTATCTTCTGAGTATTGACGGCACAGATTTTCCCAACTTTCGGTTCCTTGCTTGAGGGTCTGATATATTTCGCGGATTTGTCGCTCGGCCGCAGCAGCTGCATCCGGAGTGGATTCGTCGTTGGAAACGCGCATCAAATGAGCTACTTTGATTCGTCCCCGGGCGGCACGACGGTCGTAAACTTTGACCAAATGATAGCCGAACTGGGTGCGAATCGGCATCGAAATCGATCCGACGGGCAAGTCGTAGGCCGCATTTTCGAATGGGTACACCATATTGAACACCGTGAAGTAGCCGAGGTCTCCCCCGCGCTGAGCCGAATAGGTATCGTCACTGGCTTTAGCCGCTTCTTCAAAAGTCTTTTCGCCTTTTAAAATAGCCGTGCGGAGTGCGACCATCGATTTGTACGCGGACACCGTGTCGGCCGGAGCGGCGTTCGCGTCTACCGCTTTCATGATGTGGCCAGCGCGCACATCGGTAGATCCGCGTCGGTAAGCTTGAGCCACCAAACTGTCTTCAAAAGCGCGATCGGTGAGGTACGGCTTGGCTAATTGAGCTCTGTACCCGCTGAATTCGCGTATAAAACTCTCGCGCTGATCCAAACCCAAAGCCTTGGCTTCGTGAACTTTGAGCTTAAAGTTGATGTATAGGTCGAGGTATTCTGCGGGGGTTTTCGGGTCGAGCTGTTCGCCGATTTCGCGGTTCTTGTTGAAGACCGCTTCGAACTCTCGATCGCTCACCGTTGAGGTTCCATCAACCGTAAACAACACCTTTTCAGTAGGTTGCTGTGCAAACAAACCGAGCGCAAACCCTTGGGTCAACGCCCACAAAACCCATTGTCTTGTCTTCTTTGGCGCTTTCATAAATATCGAATTCATTGGGGTTGGGCGGCAAAAATAAGGAATGACGGCAGCCAAAAGTCGATTCGATCAGCGGCTGTAATTCGGTGCTTCAGATGTGATGGTGACATCGTGCGGATGGCTCTCGTGCACCCCCGCTGAAGTAATGCGCACAAAACGCGCTTTTTCTTGGAGTTCGGGCACATTCGCGGCACCCAAGTATCCCATGCCCGCGCGCAATCCGCCCATAAACTGATACATCACTTCAGAGACTTCTCCCTTGTACGGCACGCGCCCGACGATGCCCTCAGGAACTAATTTTTTGATGTCGTCTTCCACATCTTGGAAATAGCGATCCTTGCTGCCGCTTTGCATGGCTTCGATCGACCCCATGCCGCGATAGGTCTTGTATTTTCTGCCTTCGTAAATAATCGTGTCACCCGGAGTCTCTTTGGTGCCCGCGAGCAAAGACCCGAGCATCACACAGTCAGCTCCGGCGGCGATCGCTTTTACAATGTCTCCGGTGTAGCGTATTCCCCCGTCGGCGATCAAGGGCACACCCGAGCCTTTCAAGCCTTTGGCCGCTTCCATAATGGCAGTGAGCTGGGGAACTCCCACCCCAGCCACGACGCGCGTAGTACAGATCGATCCGGGCCCGATGCCCACCTTGACCGCGTCTGCACCGGCATCGGCCAAGAGACGAGCGGCTTCGGCCGTGGCCACATTGCCCACCACCACCTCAAGCCCCTCGAAGCGCGCCTTTACTTTTTCCAAGGCTTCGACCACCCCTTTGCTGTGGCCATGCGCCGTATCGATAATTACGGCGTCGACATTGGCCTCGACGAGCGCAGAAACCCGATCCATCAGATCAAACGTGACTCCGACCGCCGCAGCGACGCGCAAACGCCCAAACCGATCTTTATTCGCGTTCGGCTTAACCTTTAACTTGCTGATATCTCGATAGGTAATAAGACCTACCAGCCGATTGTTCGCACGCACCACGGGGAGCTTTTCAATCTTGTGGCGCTGCAGAATTACCTCTGCTTCGTCCATGCTGGTGTTCTCGTGTGTGGTGATTAAACCCTCTGAAGTCATCACCTCCGAAACCAACCTCCGCGCGTCTTTCTCGAAGCGGAGATCGCGGTTCGTGACAATGCCCAACAACAGTCCTTCTTCGTCGATAACGGGGATGCCCCCGATGCGGTACTCGGCCATCAACTTAGAGGCATCGCCCACCGTGGCCTGAGGTCCGAGAGTGACCGGGTCGAGGATCATGCCGCTTTCTGCGCGCTTCACTTTGCGGACTTCGAGCGCCTGCCTTTCGATGCTCATGTTTTTGTGAAGGACCCCGATTCCGCCATCTTGAGCGATGGCAATGGCCATGGCAGACTCGGTAACCGTGTCCATGGCAGCGCTTGCGATGGGTGTTTTGAGCTCGATCCCGCGGCTGAAGCGCGAACGAATGTCCACTTCGCGCGGCAGGACTTCAGAATAATCGGGAATCAGGAGGACGTCGTCGTAGGTCAGGCCTTCGCCGACAATTTTTGGGGTATCCAGCATAGCAATCGAGAGATTGCGTGCAAATATAGCACCCAGTGCACCGGAGTCGACGAAGCGAAAAAACAGAGCTCAGAATCGATGGATGGCAGCCTTTTAGTTCTTGCCGCGCTTTGCCTTTTTCGACTCCTTTTCGGGTTCGGGGTTCAGCACCGCATCGAGGGACCTCAAATTGCTCATTTGTCGCAAAATCCACGATTGACGCCTGCGCACATAATTTGAAGGATTCTCGGCCGAGTAGCGCCGAGGAGACGGAAGCACCGCGGCGAGAAGGGCCGATTCTCCGCGGGTGAGTTTGGCCGCGCTCTTGCCGAAGTATCGCTGAGAAGCCGCTTCAGCTCCGTAAATCCCACTGCCGAATTCAGCCACGTTGACGTAAACTTCCAAGATGCGCTCTTTCCCCCAAATCAGTTCGATCAGGGCGGTAAACCAAACTTCCAATCCTTTTCGCACCCACGATCGAGACGGCCACAAAAAGACATTCTTTGCGGTTTGTTGACTGATGGTACTGGCTCCGCGCACTTTCTTGCCCTTGCGGTTGTGCTCTATGGCTTTTTCGATGGCTTCGATGTCAAAGCCGCGGTGTTGGGCAAAACGCTGATCCTCTGCCGCTACGACGGCCAAGCCCAAATTCGAATGGATGTTTTCGAACGATCGAAATCGATAATCCAGACGAGGCTCCTCTCCGTGAAGGGCAAACCATTGACCGATCATCAAAATGTTGGGCGGGGGTGGGATAAATTTCAACAAGACCACCCAGACAAAACTGATTCCTACAAAGCCGATACAAACTTTTGCAAATAGCCGGAGGGCGCGTTTCAAGAAACTCCTATTCCCGCTCGGCTTGGAGCGACTTACTTTTTTGCGGGGCATGAGGATCGCTCTTTTTTTTTTGCGTCAAAGAAAACAGTGGGATCGATACAAAAGCTTAACACCGCCTGAGAAACTTGGTGTTTCTTATACACTAACTTTGCCCTATGGCAACTCCCTTAATCACCATTAGCACTCCCCTTTTACTCGGCAAACGCATTCTTTTGGCTGAGGATAACGAGGTTGCACAGCAACAATTTTTAATTATGCTCCGGCGCATGGGCGGCGATGTGGATACCGCCACCACCGGTCTGCAGGTTTTGGAAGCCCTTGAAAAAGAACGTTTCGACCTTTTGGTTTTAGACATACAGCTCCCTCCGATTCACGGAATTGAACTCGTTCGGAATTTTAGGCGCGAGTCGGGATCAGAGATGAAAATCCTCGGCTTGAGCTCAATGGACTACAAAGGAAGAGCCATCGGCGCGGGCATGGATGTCGTTTTGATCAGGCCCGTGGAGACCTACGCGTTTTTGTCTGCACTCCATCAGCTATTCGCCGAAGAACGAGTTCAGCACTCCGGAGAAATCCAGACGGCAAACGGCTGATCCGCTAAGTCGACGACAGGCCGCTGCGGTTGCAAGAGCTGTGCCGTCCGCCCGTTTTTGAGTTGTACCACATTCCATTTCAGTTTTTCAGCTTGTTCGGCAGAAACCGCGGCCCCCGGCAGAACCCAGTAACTGTCGTGAATGCGCAGCACCCCGTCGCGATAAGACCAGCCGGGTCCTTGAGCAGAGCCTTCGGAATCAATATGCTTCGGATTTGATATGCCGCGCTTCTCAAAGCCCGGTGCAATCGAAAATTGAAAATCTGAACTATTCGCATTGCCCAGCCAAAAAGCATCGTCAGCGCTGATGGCAGACAGCGCCCAAAATCGCTCCGACTGGTGCAGCACCAACTCCACTGCCCGCTCGGCTCTCGAGCTTCGGTATGCTCGATATCCTATCCATATCAGCAGAACCACTCCGAAAGCGCGAAACCAAAATCGCATTTTTGAAGGGCGAAATCCGGCCATCATCAAAATCAACAGGGCGAGGCAGCTCGCATCCCAACGATCGAATTGAAGACCCGACCACACCGCGTACCGCGGATCGCCTCCATAAAAAGCTACGTGCTCGAGCGCTAGGTAAACCCATTCGAGAGGAGCGAGAAAAAAATGGGGAATACGCGCAAACTGAGCGGCGATCAAGATCGGGAGCCCGAGGTACATCACCAGCCCGGCCAGCGGAACGGCCAGCAAATTTGCGGGCAAGAACAATAGGGGAATGCTGCCAAAGACCGGCAGCAACCAAGGAAGGCAAGCCAGTTGAGCAGATAGACTCATGGCCGCTGAAGAGCCCATTTTTCGAATCCAGAGCCGATGTGTGTCAAAAAGTGATTCAAACCGGGGCATCAGCCAAATCAGTCCGGCCACTGCACTGTAGCTCAATTGAAAGCCCAAGTCAAAAATCCAAACCGGCCTGTACATCAACAGCAAAAAAGCCGAACCGAGAAGCGCTTGTCCGGGCTTGGGTTTTAGCCCGGTTGATTTAATGATCTCAGCAATGCTCACCATGGCCGACGCCCGCACCACAGAGGCCGAAAAGCCGGTGAGGAGCGCGTACGACCAAAGCACGAGCAGTCTCACGATCAAAAATGAAACCCGATCGGAGCGAAGTACAAATCGAACCGCCGAATAGAGCAGGCCCACGTGAAGCCCGCTCACCGCCAAAATGTGGATGGTTCCGCTGTTCGAAAAGCGTTCGAGCAATTCAGGGGCCACTCGATCTCTTCGAGCCAACAAAAAAGCTTCGATGAAGCCCGAACATGCCGGGTCGAGGGCTTGCTGCTTTAGGTGCTCAGAAATCGACTCCGACAAGCGCACAGCCAGAGTCTTGAGGCTTTGATCGCGCGGTCTTTCGATAACGGTGCTCGATTCAATCGACAACACCCCCGAAATGCCTCGTCTTTCGAGGTAGGCCGCGTAGTTGAAGGCTCCGGGATTGAGATTGGGCGCGACCGCTGAACACCGAGCGCGCAAGATTCGATAACGCCCCGCCGCCTGCCAGTGCACGGGGCTTAAGGTATCTGCGGAGGCTTGTAGAACAAAGGGTTGCGAACCGCTGAATCCGGAGTCTCTCGAATGCCACCGCTCCACTTCGACCCTGAATTTCTGACGGCCGTTTTTAATTGCGGGGGGGTCGATCACCAAGATGTCCACGGCCAGCGCTCCCTCAGCTCCGCTCGGAATTCCGACCTCGATTTGCGCGCATCGATCGACCGCCCAAAGCGCAAAAAAAATTCCCGGACCCACCAGGGCCAATGGAGAGCGAACTCGGTCTAACAATCGAGCGAATCGAGATCTCCGGGCCTTGAGGAATGCCTTTGGCCATTGAAAACCGGGAGCGGCGAACCAAAGGCAGCACAGAACCAAATAGGCCCGTGGCACCGGCTTCAGGGCAAACCATTCGCACAGCAAGGCACCGGATACGAGACCCAGAACCGGCATAAATAAAGGAAAGCTTCGTATTCTATTCAATCGTGCTACGGCAGCAAAGACGAGGGATGCCACGC
The DNA here is from genome assembly GCA_041739275.1 of Schleiferiaceae bacterium. GTDB lineage: Bacteria > Bacteroidota > Bacteroidia > Flavobacteriales > Schleiferiaceae > WGMI01. The sequence goes on from JBGSOF010000022.1 coordinate 84,344, forward strand.
ATCCAGCTCGAGACCGCCGTAGTAAAAATAAAGAATTTCTCTATAATCGTATCCTTTTTCTGACATTTTTATTGCACCATCTTGAGCCAAACCGACACCATGACCGTATCCCCTGCCCTTCAACACGTAATCCGATTCCTCTTCAAAGACATCAAACCACGTGGATCTCAGCCCAAAAGCATGTCGAAATGCGGTCAATTGAAAACTCTTCTGTCCGTAACTGAAACGCTCTTTTCGCTCGCTTTGCCGGAACTGTGCAAAGGCCTCTGCCATTGCTCGGTCGCTTGCGGAGCAACCCAATTTCTCAGCCATCCAAAGCTGTACTTTCTCTTTGGGCAAGCGCTTTTCCCAGCGCGCAGAGGGACCTTGCAAACTGTGGGGATCGCTTCGGGAGCTCAAATAGTCGATCGGCCGACCCCAGACCCACTGCGAAGGAGATGTTTGCCCACCGCTGTTGGCGTGGAAGACGACCAAGGCCGGCTTGCACTGTGGATCGAGCAAAACCGTATCTCGGGTGCTGCGTACCGCCCACAAAATGGTGTCGGCGTGTTTTCCCTTCGGATGCCCTTTGTACACTTGAGAACTGACATCGTCTTTGAGGTCATAACCCAAGTCGGCATGTTTGCCCAGGTTGCGCAAGGCGAAGGTTCGAGCCAGAATCGATTGAGCCTTTAAAAACTCGGGGGTCCCCACGTGCCCCGCTTCAGCCTCCACCACCCCTGCCACATAGTCTTCCAAACCCACAGAATTGATCGCGCGCAGACGACCCGATTCCACATCGAAAGACAGAGTGCCCGAATAGCGCCGGCGCGCTTCGCCTGAACGGACCTCAATCAGACCGCCTTCGCCCAAGGGCACAATGCTGAGCTCCGGGTATTTTCCCAGCGACTTGGCCGAGATCGGCTCGCGCAGCTTGAGCTTCTTGCCGTCGACAGAAATTTTAAGCCCAGCAGTGGAACACACGGCCACGGTGTCGATTCGCTTTCCTCGCGAACGCTTCGCCAGGACGGCCAGTCTGCCTGCATGTGCCGAAATCTCGACACTCGACACAGCTTCTGCGCTCAGGATGCGCACTCTGAGTTCTCGATTTTTTTCGGCAGACAGACTCTGAGCAGAAGCTTCAAGCGAGGCCTGAAGAATTCCTGCGATCAAAACCAAGGTTTTGAGCCCGGTTTTTAACGAGCCCGAGAATCGCCAGGGCGGCGCGTTCCGAGGCGCCGGGTCCCCCCAAAGCCTTGGCCAACTCGTCGTAATCTCGCCGTATGCGTTCTCTTTCAGTCTCATCAAAAAGCTTTTGCAAGTTCTGCTTCAACGCACGTGAATTGAGCTCCCCCTGAATCAATTCTTTCACCGATTCTCTGTTCAAAACCAAGTTGACCAAAGAGATGTAACGGACCTTGACCAATCGCCGCGCGATCCATACCGACAGGGCGTTGGCGCGAAAACAAACCGTTTGCGGCACTCCGAAAAGCGCCGTTTCAAGAGTGGCTGTGCCCGAAGTCACCAAGGCTGCAGAAGCTTGGCGCAGCAAAGCGTAGGTTCCCGATCGGCTGATTTCGATTGGTGCCGAACCGAGCAAGGGCAAGTAAAACGAGGGGTCTACCGAGGGTGCGGCCGCCAGCACAAATCGATACTGCGGAAGCTGCAAGGCTGTTTCGACGAATACGGGCAAGACCTGAGAAATTTCTTGCTTTCGGCTTCCGGGAAGCAGCGCAACCAGCGGTTTGCCCCGTCCATCGGCCACCGACATCCGATTTTCGGCTGTGGAACCCACTTCGTCAAGCAAGGGATGTCCGACAAATTCAACATCCATTCCGAAACGCGCATAGAACTCGGTTTCAAAGGGAAGCACGACCAACATTCGATCGACCGTCTGTTTCAAAATTTCCACCCTGCCCTGCTTCCACGCCCATACCTGAGGCGATATGTAGTACACCACCGGAATGCCCCGCTCCTTGGCAAACCGAGCCATGCGCATGTTGAAGCCCGGATAATCGACCAAAACCAAGACATCGGGTTGATATTCCACCAGGTCATTTTTGGCCTGATCCAGAAAACCTAAGATTTTTCTCAGATTTTGGATTACCTCGACAAAGCCCATAAACGCCAATTCGCGAATGTGACGCACCGGCTTGCCTCCGACATCGGCCATGCGATCGCCTCCCCAAAATCGAAATTCGACCTCGGGTTCGCGGCTCCGGAGCGCCTTCATCAGGTTCGAGGCGTGCAAATCGCCCGAAGCCTCACCCGCAATAATGTATACCTTCATAAGGGTGCACGGCCGGCAAAATCCCAACTGTTGATTTCTTGCAACATAGAGTGTGCCGTAATGTCAGCGCTGACGGGAACCAGGCTGATATAATTTTGAGAGAGTGCCCATTCGTCGGTGTCCTCTCCGTGGTCGTAATTGACAAACTTGCCCGTGAGCCAGTAGTAGTGCCGTCCGCGCGGGTCGACCCGAACATCGAATTCTTCTTCCCAATTGGCATTGGCCTGCCGGCAGACGCGAATCCCGCGATAGGCTTCGTCAGAGACCTTGGGAATATTGACATTCAAACAGATACCCCGCGGCAACTTGCGTTCGAGCAGGTTTGAAGCCACCTGGAGAATGTACGGGCTCGAAGGTTCAAAATCGGCTTCCCAACTGTGGTCGAGCAGCGAAAACCCCACCGAGGGAATTTCTTCGAGACCGCCTTCGACCGCGGCCGACATCGTCCCGCTGTAAATCACGTTGATGGCCGAATTGGAGCCATGGTTAATGCCCGAGACACACAGATCGGGCTTGCGCGGCAGAATGACGTTCACTGCCAATTTGACGCAATCTACGGGCGTTCCCGAACAGCTGTATTCGATCTGCGGACCCTCGTCGATGCGAATTCGATCGCAGCGCAAGGTGCTGTTAATGGTGATGGCATGCCCCATGCCCGATTGGGGACTGTCGGGCGCAACCACCACAACCGTACCGAGTTGATTCATAAGTCGAACCAAATGTCTCAAGCCCGGGGCGGTGATGCCGTCGTCGTTGCACACCAGAATGAGCGGGCGGTCGTTGGGGATGTCGGTCAATTCCATGGGACAAAGCTAAACGGGCATTTGAGGACGGGAACGCTTTTTGATAACTTGCACACAAACAATTTAAGCGATGATGATCGTCATTTTAATCGTGTTTATGCTCGCGGGTTGGCTGGTCCAAATGCGGCTGCGCTCGAAATTCAAGACCTATGGAGAGATGCGGCTCGAAGCCAATTTGAGCGGTCGAGAAATTGCCGAACGGATGCTTCACTCTCACGGTATTCGCGATGTGCAAGTTCAGAGCGTGCCGGGCAAACTGACCGACCACTACAACCCTGCCGACAAAACGGTAAACCTGAGCCCGGACGTATACGAAGGGCATTCCATTGCCGCTGCCGCCGTCGCGGCTCACGAATGCGGACACGCGGTTCAGCACGCCACGGCCTATCGCTGGTTGCAGCTCCGCTCGCAAATGGTGCCCGCGGTCAACTTTGCCAATCGCAGCTTGGGCATTTTGTTTATGGTGATGATCTTCGGCTCGTTTGTGGTCAAGATGTTCCCCTTCGAAGCGGTGATCTGGACCATGATTCTCTTGCAAGGCACCATCACTCTCTTTACGGTCGTCACCCTCCCCGTTGAATACGACGCCAGCCGTCGCGCTTTGGTTTGGTTGAAACAGACGCGCACCGCCACCGTGGCCGAACAAGACAAGGCTCAAGACGCGCTCAAGTGGGCGGCCAATACCTATCTGGTTGCGGCTCTGGCTTCGGTGACCCAACTGGCCTATTACGTGATGATGTTGCTCGGAAACCGCGACTAATTCGTTCCATGTCCAGTCAAAACACCCCGATGAACGAGAAAGGAAACATCGCCCAAAAGAGCAATATTCGGCTCGAAATGAAGGCGGGCACCTATTATTGGTGCGCCTGCGGCCTGAGCAACAGCCAGCCTTTTTGCGATGGATCGCACAAGGGGAGTGCTTTTAGCCCGCTCAAAGTCGAAATCGACACCGACCGCATGGTCTCTTGGTGTGCGTGCAAGCAGACAGCGAAAGCTCCTTTTTGCGACGGAGCGCACAAAGAACTCTAAAACAAAAGAGCCCGGGTTTGAACTCGGGCTCTTCTCTTTTGCGATCGAACGCTTTTAGCGATTGTCTTCTCTGCGCGGGCCTTTTTTGCCGAACGAATCAGACCTCGGCCTTTCGGAGTTTGAGCGCGGAGGCCTTGAATTATTGCGGTCTCCGTAGGGACGTGGTCGCACGGGGCCGTTCGAATATCCTCCGGTATCGGGTTCAATCTTCAGTTTGCGGCCTTCGAGTTCGAGCGATTCCATTCGCTTGAGAAAGACCTCCAGCTTAGAGCTGCGCAGCATAAACGTCGAATTTGCCGCATTGACTTGTACGTTGCCGATGTCGTTTCGATCGAGCTTGGCCGCGTCGCGCATCGCGTCTTTCAGGCCTTGCCAGTCAAAACCGTCTCTGCTCCCCACGTCGATCCGCAACTTGATTTCTTCGCTGCGGTCTCCGGTCGAATCGTCTCGCACCGATTTTTGACTCGGGTTTAAATCGACCGACGATTGATCGCGATAGTGGCCCAACAAGATTTCAAATTCGAGGTGGAGTACGCGGCGCAACAACTCCGCGCGATCCATGCCTTCGAGCCGCTCTAAGGCGACGTCCAGATTGGCATCGACCAATTCGAAGCGGGCTGAATCTGAGTTTTTGATTCGGTCGACAAAATGCAGCAATTGGCGCTCGCAAATCTCTGAGGCCGAGGGAATCGACTGATCCTTGAGATCAATTTTGAGCGTGCTTTTGATTCGCTTGCTGCGGCCTTCTTCCATTCGCGCGACCAGGGCAATCGATATGCCTTCGCGCCCTGCGCGGGCGGTGCGTCCGCTGCGGTGTGTGTAGGCTTCGAGATCGTCGGGAAGCTGGTAGTGAATGACGTGCGTCAGTTCGTTGACGTCAATTCCGCGGGCGGCGACGTCTGTGGCGACGAGTACTCGGGTGATGCGGTTGCGAAAGCCGTTCATCACTTGATCTCGCTGCTGTTGGCTCAGATCGCCGTGAAGCGGTTGGGCAGAATAGCCGTCGTGGTTTAGGTGTTCGGCTACCTGCTGACATTCAACCCGGGTGCGGCAAAACACGATGCCGTAGATTTCGGGGTAAAAGTCGAGCAAACGCCTCAGTGCTTGATATCGGTGACGGCCGTCGACGCGCACCATTCGGTGATCGATCTTGCCGAGGTCTTCTGTTTTTTTGGTGTTGATCCGCGCGGGATCGCTCATCAGTTTTCCGGCCAATCGCTCGACTTCGGTCGGCATGGTGGCCGAAAAAAGCCAAATATTGCGGCCTTCGGGGGTTGCTGAGAGAATTTGTTGCACGTCGTCCCAGAAACCCATGTTGAGCATTTCGTCGGCCTCGTCGAGGACTACGGTCTGCAAATTGCCGAGCTTGAGCGCGTTCCGACCCATCAAATCAATGCATCGACCGGGTGTGGCCACCACCACTTGAGCGCCTTGTCGAAGTTCCTGAAGTTGTTTGGGTACCGGTGCTCCGCCGTAGACTTCTACGATGCGCAGGCCGGGGAGCTTGTCTCCATAGCGATTTAAATCTCGACCGATCTGCAGACAGAGTTCGCGGGTTGGGGCCAGGACGAGCACTTGGACGTCGGAATTGTTGAGATCGACGCGTTGGAGCAAGGGCAAGCCAAAGGCTGCTGTCTTTCCGGTTCCGGTTCGCGCCAAGGCGATGAGATCTCTCGGAGCCTCCAGGAGAAGCGGGATACAGCGCTGTTGAATTTCGGTTGGTGTTTCGAAGCCCAGCGATTCTACTGCTTCGAGGAGTCCGGGGATCAAACCCAGTTCTGAAAATGTCATGAGGGGAAATTGGCGTGCAAAAGTAGCTGAAAAACAGACAGGTTCAACCTATTAATCCCTTGGCGATCAAATAGGGTACGACCAGCCATGCGAGTCCTTTGATCAAAAAAAACAAAAAAACCAGCACGGCCACCTTCCATCCTGCCTTGCGGACGAGGCCTTTAAACCCTTCTTCTTTGAGGACTTTGCGGTAGGCCTTGAACCCTTTGAGTTCTTCCTTGCTCAATGGAACGCTTTGATCTGCGGCTCGAGCTTTCACCAAGCCATTGTTTGGAATGATTATAAACAAGGCAAAAATAGAACAGAACTCTGTGTTGCATAGAAAAAAGCAGGCCTATAAGCCGGATTCTGTATTCCGCCGGAGCGAAATCTTCGTCATTGATCTGGGGCTTTCGTCGCCGAAGGCCTCTAGCTGCCAACCCCCCGACATCGGGCGAGCAACCCTCGAGCATCGGTATACTTGACATTTCAACCCGTGAGGTTTACCCTGCCACTTTCGTTGCCGAAAGCGCGGTGGGCTCTTACCCCACCATTTCACCCTTACCCCGCAAGCGAGGCGGTATCTTTTCTGTGGCACTGGCTGTACGCCTTTTTCAAGACGCCCTTCCCGTTAAGAAGCACGGTGCTCTTTGTTGTCCGGACTTTCCTCTGCGCCTCTCGACACAGCGACGAAGCGGCCTGCTTGGGGCAAAATTAGGGGAATTTTGGGGACCCGAGGGGAGACCCGCTCGTCACAGTCGCTCGTTTTCAACGAGTGACGACTATTCCGAAGGACGATACTTCTATTGTTCCGCTGAATGTCGTTGGACGCGAAACGAATTAGCCTTTCGTCGTACGACTTTAGGGTACTGAACCCCGCCGTCCGTTCACTGTTCCTGTTCGAAACAAAAAGCATTGGTCCCAATAGCAGTCACTCTGCTGGAGCCAAGCGACTGTTTTTTCACGCACCCCCCTCCGCCCCCCGCCCAGTCGCTCGTTTTCAACGAGTGACGACTATTCCGAAGGCCGAAATTTCGATTGGTCCGCTGAATTCATGTTGGACGCGGAACGAATTCGTCGTTCGTCGTGCGGCTTTGGGGTACTGAACCCCCCTTCCGTTCACTGTTCCTGTTCGAAATGAAAAGCAGCGGTCCCAATATTTGTCACTCGGCTGGAGCCAAGCGACTGTTTTTTCACGCCCCCCCTCCGCCCCCCCGCCCAGTCGCTCGTTTTCAACGAGTGACGACTATTCCGAAGGCCGAAATCTCGATTGGTCCGCTGAATTCACGTTGGACGGAATACGAACTCGCGGCTCGTCAAACAACACGGGAGGCATTTTCGTTCGGCCGTTCACCACTGCTGTACCAAATAAAAAGGTAGCGGTCCCAATAACCGTCAGAACCATACCCGTTTCTTTCCTTTGTCCCGATTGACGCATTCCGATAAAAAAAACCCTTGTATGAGTTTGCCGCACCATACTCCCCTCGAAGTATTTTCTGGACTCACTGCCTATTCCATGGATCGATTGCTGGAAGATCCTTATGGAAAACAATCACCTGTTCAATTGAGGCAGACGATTGAAAATGAGACACTCGACCAAGTACCCCTATTTCGCGTCATCGAAGAATACCTCAAAATCCTCCAGCGCGATCAGTTCATTCAACTCACTCCACTCGGGGCCCTGCCCAAAAAAGTATTGGTCGAACTCTATAACCATCGACTACTTCTGGACAAAAGCGTCGAACACGGAATCCAAAAATTGACGAAAGAAGCCGACTGGATGGCGCTCAACAGCGCTCGACTCGCTGCCCAATATGCCGGTTTGGTGCGCAAAGCCAACAATCGACTCACCCTGACAAAAAAGGCCTCAAAGCTGCTGGAAAAAGGGCAACGCTCAGAACTCTTTCGCGATTTTTTCGAAGCCTATACCGACAAACTATCGTGGAACATCCACGATGGATACCCCCGGGAACCCATCGGGCAATTGGGTTGGGCTTATGCTGTCTATACGCTTCATCTCTATGGAGTCACCCCTCGTCCCCAGAGCTTTTATGCCGAGTTGTACTTCAAAGCCTTTCCACATTTCCTCGCCATTTTCCAAGCTCGATGGAGGACCGTTGAAGCACAATCGAACAGTTGTTTTATGGTTCGCACATTTGCTCGGTTCCTGCTCCGGTTTGGTTGCATCGAGTTGGAAGCGGACTACATCCGAGCAAGCTCCGATAGTGGGTTGGTTACGAGAACCCCGGTTCTTGAACAGCTCTTTGTCTTTGCCCCGTAGGCACCGCTCTTCTTCCCGCGTGTCGTGCGATTCCATACTCACCTACCAAGCCCTTTGACCCAGTCGCTCGCTTTCAGCGAGTGACGACTATTCCGAAGGCCGAAATTTCGATTGGTCCGCCGAATTCACGTTGGACGCGAAACGAATTAGCCGTTCGTCGTACGACTTTGGGCTACCGCCCCCTTTTTCCGTTCACCATTCCTGTTTGAAACGAAAAGCAGCGGTCCCCATCGCCCGCACTCGACTGGGCCAAGCGACTGTAGTAGGTTTCATCAGGCCGTTAAAAGCCAACGTTCATTAGCCCATAGCCCATGGATTTTTGGGTACAGGCACGCAGCGCTACACTTTTTTGACGGTCCGTCCATGCGTGCAGCAGGATGTGAGCGGCGATAAGTCCAATGTTGGGTAACTTCGTGCTATGACGTTGCAAGACACGGTACGGAACCATCCAATCGCCTTTATGAACATTTGTAAAGTTCATGAGGTCAAAGCATTGTATGCCTTCGGTTCCTCGACGACAAGTTTATTTAATGAGGAGCGAAGCGACATCGATCTGCTGGTCGAACTTGAAACGCAAGACCCCATTGCTCGGGGCGAGAACCTGATGAATTTATGGGAACAACTCGAACGGTTCTTTCAGAAAAAAGTGGACCTGCTGACCGATGCTTCCATCCGGAATCCAATCCTTCGAAAGAACATAGAGGCCACTAGAGTTTTAATTTATGACGGAAAGAAGTAAAAAGTACATTTCCGACATACGCCTTGCCCTCGATTTAATTGAGGAGTTTATGGTCGGTATCGACCGTTTTACAGACTACGAACAAGATCGAAAAACCCAAAGCGCCGTTGAACGTCAACTGGTCATTATTGGAGAAGCATTAAATCATTTTAGAAGATTAGAGCCATCCATTTTTATTGAAAGCGACAAACAAATTATCAACTTCAGGAACAGACTCGTTCATGCCTACGACGGTATAGATAACTCCATTGTTTGGGCCATCCTCCAACGACATTTGACACCCTTGAAAGAGGAAATTCAACGACTCAGTTACCAATAACCCCCTCTTCCCCAATTGCTCGCTTTCAGCGCGTGACGCCTACTCCGAAAGCCGAAACTTCTACCGTTTCGCTGAATTCACCTTGGACGCGGAACGAATTCGCCGTTCGTCGTGCGGCTTTGGGGTACTGAACCCCGCCGTCCGTTCAACATTCCTGTTCTAAACGAATAGCAGCGGTCCCCCTCTCCGTCACTCGGCTGGAGCCAAGCGACAGAATTTGGGCTTGTTTGGTCATCACTCGACAAGACTCAAGCGACTGGAAAAAAAAAGGAATTTCATTAGACTCGGTGCTCAGGTTCAATAAGCCACTCCCGTTCGGCTGAAGGCAACTAGGTAGAAGCGCCCGATGGATTTTAAATAAATTTGGTCAGATTAAAACTACTATGAGCAACATCAAGCTTTTTGAAAGTACCCAAATCAGAACGAGTTGGAGTGAACACGAACAGAAGTGGTACTTCTCCGTTCAAGACGTCGTACAGGTTCTTACGGAAAGCTCTGACGTCAAGCAGTATATCAAAAAAATGCTGAGCAGAGATGCGGTTTTGAAAAACAACTGGGGTACAATTTGTACCCTGGTTGAAATGAATGCGGCTGACGGCAGGAAACGCAAGATTCAAGCTTCTGACGCAAGAGGGTTGCTGCGAATGATCCAGTCTATCTCCTCACCCAAAGCTGAACCCTTCAAGCAGTGGTTGGCAAAAGTGGGAGCCGAAAGACTGGAAGAAATCGAAAATCCGGAACTCGCTACCCAAAGAGCTCGAGATCTTTACAAAGCAAAAGGCTATCCAGACGATTGGATTGAAAAAAGAATGCGCAGCATTGCGATTCGAGAAGAACTCACCGAAGAATGGAATAACAGAGGAATCAAATTGCAAAAAGAATATGCCATTCTAACAGCGGAAATATCAAAAGCCACTTTTGGTCTGACCCCTCTAGAGTATAAAAATATCAAGGGTTTAAAATCGCAAAATCTGAGAGATCATATGACTGATCTTGAACTCATTTTTTCCATGTTGGGTGAAGCCTCCACAAAAGAAATCGTGATCAACACCGACCCAAAAGGATTCCCGGCCAACCAAAAAGCAGCCAAGGCCGGTGGAAAGATTGCCGGTGATGCGAGAAAGCAACTCGAATTAAAATCAGGAAAAAAAGTAGTGTCTGATGAAAACTACTTGTCCGAAAGTAAACCAAAGAAATTGGATTCAAAAAGAAAGGAATAAACCCTTTCAAATAGATAAGAACTTATTGTTCATTCAATTTCCTTCCGAGAACCATTCCGAGTCAACACCCCCTTCACCAGTCGCTCGTTTTCAGCGAGTGACGACTATTCCGAAGGCCGAAACTCCGACCGTACCGCTGAGTTCACGTTGGATGTGGAATGAATGTGCCGTTCGTCGTACGGCTTTGGGGTACTGAACCCCCCTTCCGTTCACTGTTCCTGTTCGAAACAAAAAGCAGCGGTCCCAATATTTGTCACTCGGCTGGAGCCAAGCGACTGTTTTTTCACGCACCCCCCTCCGCCCCCCCCGCCCAGTCGCTCGTTTTCAACGAGTGACGACTATTCCGAAGGCCGAAATTTCGATTGGTCCGCTGAATTCATGTTAAGTGCTGCACGAACGCCCAGCTCGTCAAACAACACGGGAGGCATTTTCGCTAAGCCATTCACCATTCCATCTAAACAAAGAAAGCAGTGGTCCCGGAACCGTCACTCGGCTGGGCCAAGCGACTGTGCTTGCACCGTTCAACCGTGTCTCGCTCGTCTACCATGCAACTTTGCATTTGTTGGAATAAACCTACATATATATCTGATTTGAAGAAGAGGGTTACCTTCGTGGCCCAGGTATGGTTCTCCGCTACAGTGTAGGGTCCGGAGATTCCTTGAGCGGGTTGGACTGAGGCGATCGATCCTTTGTTCCCAACCCAAGAACTCAAATCGAACTTGTTGTGCGCAAGATTCGGTAGGTACAGGAGCATTCATGGAATGCTCGCCTTGGCAGAGATCGCGGCAAAAAGATGCCTCGAAATAGGGGGACATAACACCTTCCAATACGCTCCCTCCCTGCCCGAATTTCAATACAACGAAGAGGCAAACCCATGGCCGAACGCGATCTATATGCATCCCATTGACATTTCCATTTTCATTCTCTACATGCTCGTCATGTTGGGTGTTGGGTATTATTTTCTAAAAAGAAATAAAACACCCGACGACTATTTTGTCAGTGGCCGCAATATGAAAAGCTGGCATGTGGGATTATCGGTCGTGGCAACCGATGTCGGCGGTGGATTTTCGATCGGTTTGGGCGGATTGGGATTCGCCATGGGCCTGTCCGGATCGTGGATGTTGTTTACAGGCTTGATTGGCGCATGGCTAAGCGCTGTCTTTTTAATACCCAAAGTGAGCAAACTAGGGCAATCGAAAAAGTTCTTCACCTTTCCTCAAATATTCGGTCACTTTTATGGTGCCCGTGTAGCCTTGCTTTCAGGAATCATTTCTGCGATTGGATACATCGGTTTTACTAGCTCCCAATTGTTGGCAGGAGCCAAACTGGCATCGGCCACCATCGATGGAATTAACCTCCAAACCGCACTCATCGCCATGGGCGTCATCGCAGTCGTTTACACAAGCTTGGGCGGTCTTAAAGCTGTGATCTACACAGACACCATTCAATGGCTTATTCTGATTTCAGGCTTGGTATTTATTGGCATTCCAATGGCCTATAAAGCCGTGGGTGGCTACGAAGTTATCGTGGCAAGCCTCGAACCTGAATTTTTATCGCTGACAAACATCAGCTGGTATCAAGTCTTAAATTGGAGTGTAACCATTATACCCATTTGGTTTGTGGGGATGACATTGTATCAACGAATTTATGCCTGTCGCGATGAGCACGAGGCAAAAAAAGCTTGGTTTGTTGCAGGGTTATTTGAATGGCCAATCATGGCCTTCATGGGAGTTACCTTGGGATTATTGGCAAGAGTTGCGGCCGAACAAGGTTTGCTTATTGGAGTTACAGATTCCTCAGGTTTAGATAGCGAACTGGGCCTGCCCATACTGCTCAGTACGATTCTCCCTGTAGGTCTCTTGGGCTTGATGCTCTCGGCCTATTTCTCGGCTATACTTTCAACCGCAGACAGTTGCCTTATGGCCGCTTCCGGAAATATCATTTCAGATATCATTGGCCGATTTTCAAAGAACTCGAGCGATGTGCTAACTCAATTGAGACGATCGCAGTGGGTAACATTAGCGGTAGGCGTGTTTGCCATTTTGCTGGCATCACAAATGGAGAATGTGCTCCAATTGATGCTCTATTCTTATGCCTTTATGGTTTCGGGTTTGTTTGTGCCGCTCATTGGGGCATTGTTTTGGAAAAAGGGGCATCCCACAGCCGCATTTTGGGCAATGATTGTCGGTGGAGGAATTACTACCTACCTAATTATCAGTGAAAAATCTCTACCCTTTGGTCTTTCATTGCCAAAACAAGTAGATGCCAATTTATTCGGAATCAGCGCATCACTCATTCTATTCATCTCACTCAGTTTCATTCTCCAAAAAAAGACGATACAGCATGAAAATTAAACATTTCACCACGAATACCGGACCTGATAAAATTCACGGCCTGGAGGCCATGGTTGAATTCCTGTTTCTACATCTTGATCAATACGGAGATTCGAAATCTGACATTCATAAATGTCTCGAATATGCCTTTAATCCGGCAAAAGGAGGCGACGTTTTTTTATGTGTCGAAAGCGATCGAATTATAGGGACTCTTGTCATCAATCACACCGGAATGCAAGGATATATTCCCGAAAACATACTGGTGTATATCGCCGTGCATAAAGATTCCAGGGGGCAAGGCATAGGCAAGATATTGATGCAGGAAGCCCTGAATAAGGTGAACGGTTCTATAGCCTTGCACGTAGAACCAGACAACCCAGCCCTTCATCTCTACAAAAAATTGGGATTCGTCAGCAAGTATGTCGAAATGCGCTTAACAAGATAAATCTTTGAAATCTGCCTTCATAATAATATTGAATCGGCCGAAACCACACGATATTTCAAAATTGCACACCAATGGCATTTATAAAACTCAATAGAGCCCATCTTCAACACAACTATATCTTTCTGGACCGTCTTTTTCAAGAAAGACAAATCCACTGGGGCGTGGTGTCGAAATTGCTTTGCGGCAACAAGCTATATTTAAAAGAATTGATTCAATTAGGCGTAAAAGAAATGCACGACTCACGTATAAGTAATTTAAGAGCTATAAAATCGATCGCCCCACATATTCAAACTGTCTACATCAAGCCGCCGGCGAGGCGCAGCATTTCCAATGTAATTCGGTATGCTGATGTCAGTTTTAATACCGAATCGGTGACCATCAAAATGCTTTCAAATGAAGCCGTGAAGCAAAAAAAGAAACATAAAATCATCATTATGATTGAAATGGGCGACTTGCGCGAAGGGGTGATGGGTGAGAATATTTTACAATTCTATCAGAAAATAATTGGACTAGAAAACATTGAAATTATTGGAATTGGCACCAATCTGAATTGTCTGAGTGGAGTGATGCCTACGCAAGACAAACTCATTCAATTAAGTCTTTATAAACAACTTATTGAAGCGAAATTAAATATTACAATCCCTTGGGTCTCCGGCGGCACCTCAGTTGCCGTTCCATTAATATTGAAAAATATCAGACCCATGGCAGTAAATCACTTTAGAGTTGGAGAGGCGTTATTCTTCGGAAACGATTTATTTACCGGAAGAATCATTGATGGTATGAAACCCGATGTTTTAACACTCTACGCCGAAATAATTGAAATAACCCGAAAGCCCAACATACCCATAGGCGAGCTAGGCGAAAATGTAGCCGGAAATAAATTTGACTTAAAGGATGTAAAGGAAGAATTTTCTAATCGTGCGATTCTGGACGTAGGCTTATTAGACATGCAACCGGACTGCCTCATTCCCGACGATTCTGATTTAACCATTATTGATGCCAGCTCGGATATGCTTGTGATCGATTTAGGAAGGTCAAAAAACTACAAAGTTGGCAGCCTTGTTGCCTTCCACCTTAAATACATGGGAGCGCTTCGGCTCTTGAATTCCGATTACATTGAAAAGACCATTGAATAAATTCAATTGTTTCCCTCCACCCCCCGAGTCCAATTCTCTGGTCCACCAATCTCCTTGCCGGTCGTCCGTTTTCACCGAGTGACGACAATTTCGAAGGCGCGAAAACAGAACATTCCGCAAGGACACAGCTCCCTTCCCCTTTGCATTTTATCGCACAGCATCCGGCCAACCCTCTTAAAACCGAAAGATCCGCACCTCGGTGGCTCCGCGGCCGTAGAGCGCATAAGAAGCATCGTAAAACTCAAGCCCTTCTTGGCGCCGCAGCCAGTCGGTCAAAGCCGATTTAAGCACCCCCTCTCCCACCCCATGAATCAACACCAAGCGCCCGATTTTTCGACTTCGGCAACGAGCTAAGGCATTTCGCGCCGCGGACTTTTGCATTTCAAGCGCCTCAGCGGGTTGAATCCTCCTGGGGAAATCGACCAAAGCTTCAAGGTGCAAATCGACTTCGAGGAGCTCGGAAGTGCTCACCGCAGCGGGTTTCTTAATCGGTTTTAAGGGAAGATCGCCTTTGAGATCGGGCAACACCTTGGCTAAATCAAGCGCAATCGGGGCTGCGGCAATCAGCTCGCTTTCTGCATGCACCTGCGAAAAGCCATGCTCGAACAAAACCTCGCAGCGGTCTCCGAGCAGGGCGGTCACCACTCCCTCGCCCGCTTCGTCGATCAACTTGACCCGATCTCCGACTTTGAATCGCATGTACAAAGAAACAAAGAAGCCCGCCCCGAGAGTTCGAGACGGGCTTCGCAAAAAGCCTCAGAAATAGCGCTTAGTTCTTGTGAATCCGGCGCGTAACGCTCGCCTTGCCGTTGTCGATGCGGAGCAGATAGATGCCCTTGGCGACAGCGCTCAGATCGAACTCGACCTGGCTGTTGCCCCCGCGGTGGTTTACATCGCGCTGTTCGAGCACTTGACCGAGTGCGTTGGTCAGAGTGAATTGGAAACGAGCCGCATCGCCTTGATCAATCGTCACATTAAAACGGTCTGAAGTGGGGTTGGGGAAGATCGACACGGCAGCACCCAAAGCCGATTCTTCCAAACTGATCGTAGCCATTATGGTAAACGTCGTGTCGTAGGTTCCGCAAGCATTGGACAACTGCAGCGTAACAGAATACTGACCGCTTTGCAAGTAGGTCGCTACGGGATTGGCCGTTGTAGCGCTGGTACCGTTGCCGAAGTCCCAGAGGTAGTTGACGCCAGAGGGTCCTGCGTTGGTCGTAAAGGTGATCTCAGCCGCAAACTGAGTGGTGCCCGTTTGAATCCAAGAAACACTATTCAGGAAAGGCAACGGAGCGGTAGGAGTAGTAAAGCTGACCGGGCCGCTGTACACCGACGTATCTCCATTTGAAGAACAGATGTCGGCTACCCAGAAATCGTAGGCAGTTCCCGGGTTCAAGCCCATAAGCACATAAGGACTGTTGGTATTCACCACAGTGCCCGTACCCGGGGTAAACCCTGCCGGACCCCATTGCACCAAGGAGTTGCCCGAAAGACTCGCCCAACCCAATGTAGCTCGGTCGCACTGCACGTTGGCGGCATTGAGTCCCGAAGGTTGCGGACAGGTCGAAACCGACACAATCACCACGGTTTGGGTCACCGAGGCCGTTTGACCGCAGCTGTTGGTCACGGTCAGCGTAACCGAATACGAACCCGTAGCCGTGTAGGTATGACTCGTCATCATACCTGTGCCGTTGCTTCCGTCTCCGAAGTTCCAGCTGTACTGCCCTGCCCCGGTCGAAGCCGAAGCATTAAAACTGACCGTACCCGCATTCACGCTCGACGTAAACGAAGCGCTCGGACCCGAAGGCTGAACAAAGGTGAATGGACCCGAATACAGCGTGGTGTCGCCCGTTCCGGGACAGATATCAGCCACCCAGTAGTCATAAGACGTTCCTGAAGAAAGCCCTGTAATGGTCGCGCTTCCATTGCTGCCCGAGACCACGGTTCCGGTTCCGGGAACAAAGCCCGTTGTGCCGTATTGGACCAAAGAGCTCGCCTGACCGGCCCATGTCACAAACGCCGTATCGCACACACCCGTTACGGCAATGCCCGAAGGCGGTGGGCACGAAGAGGCCGTAGAGTTGATCACCGAAATGTCGTCCAACGAGATATCTCCTGTAAACGAAGTACCGCGGCGTCCAGCAAAGCGAACGCGGATGGTGTCGGTGTAGCTTGAGAGGTTGAGCGTGGCTTGAATCCATGGAGCGGAGCCGGCCGTTTGTTGCTGACCGAAAATCGACCAAGCGTTCAAATCCCAAACCCCATTGCTCCATACATCCACGCGCAGCGTATCCATCGTGGCTCCGTACATATGGTAGTAGAAGCTCAGTTCGGGGTTGCTCAGCGGCGTGGTGATGATTTCCGGGCTCGTGATGAAGGCCACGTTTCCGGCAGAACCCGAGGATGTTTCGAGGTATACGTACATCCCTCCGATTGTCGTTGGAGTGGTATTATCGAAGAAAGGACCCGTGGCTAGTGAGTTTTCGTTGGCTCCTGTGGCGTCTTCCGTTTCCCAACGAACCCCGGTTCCACCGGCGCCCATCTCCCAACAGTTACTCAAAGTGAGTGGATTGGGCTGGGTTCCGATCAAACCTGCAGGCACCCCTGTAAATGTCGCGCTATACGGGGCCAAAACGGGGCCACAAAGGGTTGAGAATCCGTACGGACCGACCCAGTTGCTGGTGTCTAAACCACCGGAGCAGACCTCGCGCACGTAGAATTCGTAGGCGCTTGACGCACTCAAACCGGTGAGGCTATAGCTGGCCGCAGTTGCAGGCTGCACCGTTCCGCTGCCTAAAGCAAATCCTGCGAGACCGTACTGAACCTGCCAGTTCGTAGTGAGAATCGTTCCCGGAGTCCAACTTAGAGAGGCGGAATTCGAGGTGATGAGCGAGGCGTTCAACATAGACGGAGCAGGACATGCCGGTGCGTTGTCCACACTGATGTCGTCCAACGAGATATCGCCTGTAAACGAAGTGCCGCGACGCCCTGCAAAGCGCACGCGAATGGTATCGCCATAAGACGAGAGATTCAAACTCCCCCTGATCCATGGGTCTGAGCCTGCGGTTTGTTGTTGTCCGAAAATCGACCAAGCATTCAAATCCCAAACCCCATTGCTCCACACATCCACCCGCAGCGTGTCCATGGTGGCTCCGTACATATGGTAGTAGAAACTCAATTCGGGGCTAGTCAGCGCTGTAGTGATGATTTCGGGACTCGTAACAAATGCTACGTTGCCTGTTGAACCCGACGAAGTCTCAAGGTACACATACATGCCACCCACCGTGCTCGGAGTGGTGTTGTCGAAGAAAGGACCTGTTGCCAAAGAGTTTTCATTGGCTCCTGTGGCGTCTTCCGTTTCCCAACGAACCCCGGTTCCACCGGCGCCCAATTCCCAACAGTTACTCAAAGGGAGCGGATTGGGTTGGGTTCCGATCAAGCCGGGAGCTATACCCGTGAAGTTGAGTGTATAAGGAGCCAAGACGGGTCCGCAGAGCGTGGAAAATCCAAAAGGTCCGGCCCAGTTGCTGGTGTCCAGACCGCCGACGCACACCTCTCGCGCATAGTATTGATAGGCGGTTGAAGCGTTTAGGCCCGTGGCATTGTACGTTGAAGCAACCGTAGAAGCCAGGGTTCCGCTGCCCAAGACAAATCCGGTCGGGCCATACTGCACCTGCCAATTCGTTGCTGCCGGGGTACCTGCCGTCCAAGACAAGGTGGCTGCATTCGAGGTAATGCCCGTCGCGGTCAATGCCGTCGGGAACGGACAAGCTGCGGCCGGGTTGACTTTGAAATCATCCACGTATACATCAGGACCAAAACCTGAGTTGCCCACAAAGCGGAACTGAACCGTGTCTCCCAGGAACTGAGATGGAATGAAAATCAGTTCTTGAATGAAGCTGGCATCCGGAGCCGGGGCCGTGTTGGTTGCACCCGGGGTGGTAAAGCTCGGACCGATGAGATCTTTGATCGTCAACCAGTTGCCTGAACCTGCCGATGATACTTGGAGCAACAATTGATCCAAGGGATAGGTGGTGCTGTAGAGGTGAGACCAACGAAACTCCACCTGACTGTTGCCGGAGGGCAAGGCAATAGGCTCTGTAGTGGCCAAGGCATTGTTGCCCGATGTCCAACTCCAGAAATTAAACTCCATATAATCTGAAGCGGCCTGAGCAACGGTCTGAGTTCCCCCGGTGAGATTCCAGCACAGCGGAGGCCAAGTGTCAAAATCGCGGGTGTAGGGAACCGATGCCGTCACGCACTGCATGGTGAAGCTGACCGGACCGACGTAGTTGGACGTGTCGATTCCGTTCGGGCAGAGTTCGCGAACATAATACTGATAAGCGCTTGAGGGTGTGAGCCCCGTCAGAACGAGGGTGTCGTTTGAGGAAACCACAGAGGTTCCTGTCCCGGGGGCAAAACCCACTGAGCCGTATTCAACAAACCACGTACTCGCGCCGAGCGCACCCGGAGACCAATAAAGAGATGCGTTGGTCGCCGTGGTGCCCAGAACTCCCAACAATTGGGGGTTTGGGCAAGCCGGAGGGTTGGTTATGCTGATGTCGTCTAAAGAAATATCCCCGGTAAACGACGTCCCACGTCGACCCGCAAAGCGAACGCGAATAGTATCTCCATAGTTACCCAAGGAAAGGGTCGCATTAATCCAAGGTGCACCACCGCTCGTTTGCTGCTGGCCGAAAATCGACCAAGCGTTGAGATCCCACTGGCCCGTCGCATTGTCGAAAACGTCGACACGAAGGGTATCCATGGTCGCTCCATACATATGATAGAAGAAGCTCAACTGCGGATTGGTCAAAGACGAGGTGACAATTTCGGGGCTCGTGAAGAATGCCACGTTGCCTATTCCACCAGATGAGGTTTCGAGGAAGACATACATTCCACCTACCGTACTTGGCGTGGTATTGTCGAAGAAAGGGCCTGTTGCCAGAGAGTTCTCATTTGCCCCTGTGGCATCTTCGGTTTCCCAGCGAACACCCGTTCCTCCGGCTCCGAGCTGCCAACAATTGCTCAAGGTGAGCGGAGTGGGTTGTGTGCCGATCAAGCCAGGGGCTATGCCCGTAAAACCGGTGGTGTACGGGGCAACAATCGGTGCGCACAAAGTGGCGAAATTGAAAGGTCCTGCCCAAGTCGAGACATCGCCGACACCGCAACTGTCTTGAAGCCAGATGGTGTAGACCGTGGCCGCCGTGAGTCCGGTAAGGCTGATGGAATTCTGGGTGGTGCTTTGAACCGTTCCGGTCGCAGGGGTTGTTCCCGCTAATCCCCAAACATAATTGGTATTGGGAGCGCCCGAAAGGAAGTTAATGGAAGCGGTAAAGGCTGTTGGAGCGATGTTGACATTGCTCGGAGCCGGGCAACTCACCGTCGTGCAGAAGGTGAACGGACCGGACCAAGTGCTCTGGCCGCTTCCGCCACAATTGTTCTGCACATAATAATCGTAACAAGTCAAAGGTGTCAAGCCCGAGACGCTCAGGGTGTCGTTGGTCGAAACAACCAAGGTTCCTTGACCCTGTGTAAAGCCTTGAGGGCCATATTCTACGTTAAAAGACGTTCCTGTCGAAGTCCAAGTGAGGTTGGCCACATAACCAAAGACCCCCGCGGTTCCCAAACCCGTGGGATCGCCGCAGGCCGGAGGAACCCTTACTTCAAAATTGTCGACGAAAAAGTCCGAAAACGGATTGGTGGCCACATTCGATTTGTCGTAGATGCCGATCCGAACCACTCCGCTATAACCTGCCAAAGAAGCTGAATAGGTCGAAGCTTGAGCACCGGGAGCGTTGGCCTGAGTAATCATGGTCAGAGTGTTCGAACGATTCCAAGTGGCGCCGTTATCGGTAGAAATCACGACAATCGTGGAGTCGTCGGCGCCCCAAAGCCCGGCACCCGTAGCTCCCGATGCCGTCAAAGCCGCCTCAAATCGAACTTCGTAGTTGTTACCCGTGCCCAAATCAATCGGAGGCGATTGAATCCATTCCGTGTAAAGCGTGGCCGAGTTAAAGCGCGTGATGCGATAAGCCCCGGTGGTGCCGTTATTGGCAAATCCATCTTGCGCCCAGTTCGAGGTCGTTGTACTCGTGAATACCGTAGGGTTCTGCAGATTTCCATCGGCTTCGTTCCAACGCGTACCGGGCGTCGTGCTCGTGGCAGAGCTGAAGTCGTGGAGGTAGTAGGGAACAATGGCCGTGATGAACGAGAAAGGTCCCGCCCATGGTGATTGCTGCCCACCACCGCACAGGGTGCGAACGTAGTAATCATAAGTTGTGTTGCCGGTCAAACCGCTCACCGATAAACTGTTCGTTCCTGAAGTAGTGGTCGTGCCCGTACCCTGTCCAAATCCGGCCGGGCCGTATTCGATGGCAAAACTGCTGCCCGTGGAGAACCAGTTGAGATCGGCCGAAGTACCCGTGATGTTTGTCGCCGTCAGAGAAGTAGGATCAGGACAAGACGGAGGGGTTCTCACCTCAAAATTGTCGACGAACAAATCGACCGATGGGGTCGTGCTGGCGTTCGATTTGGCATACAATCCGAGCTTGACTACACCATTGTAGCCCGAAAGCGAGAAAACAAAATTGGTTCCGGTGTTGCTGATGCCGTTGCCATTGGTGATTACTCCCACAATATTGTTGCGCTCCCAAGTAACCCCATTGTCTGTCGAAATGACCAGAGCGAGCGTATCGTCGACTCCGAGTACCCCAGGCCCTGTTCCGCCCGCAGCCGTCACGGCCGCATCAAAGCGTACTTCGTAATTGTTGCCCGAACCCAGATCTATCGAAGGTGAAATGATCCACTCGGTGTACAGGGTAGTCGAAGAGAACTTCTGAATGCGATAAGCCCCTGTGGTTCCGTTGTTGGCGAATCCATCTTGGATCCACGTAGAAGTCGTGGCACTGGTAAAGGTGGTGGGATTCTGCAAATTGCCATCGGCTTCGTTCCATCCCGTTCCCGGTTGGGTGGTGGTGGCCGTCGAAAAATTGTGAAGGTAATAGGGTACGACAGCCGTAGTGAAGGTATACGGACCTGCCCATGGCGAAGTACCTGCTCCCCCACAGTTGTTCAGAACGTAAACGTCGTAGGTGGTGTTGCCCGAGAGCCCGCTGAGCCCCACCGTTGGGGCGTTTGACACTAAAAAGGTTCCGGTGCCCTGCTGAAAACCCGTAGGGCCATACTCGATGCTGAAATTGGTACCCGCAGAAGTCCAACTGATGTCGGCTGTTGTACCTGTTATGTTGGAACCAATGAGGGTTACCGGGTCAGGACAAGCCGGGGGAACGCGCACTTCGAAATTGTCGACAAAGAAGTCAACCGATGGCGTCGTACTTGCATTGGATTTGGCGTACAATCCAAATTTGACCAATCCGCTAAAGCCGCTTACGGGAAACGTAAAT
>JBGSOF010000039.1:0-27937 GCA_041739275.1 Schleiferiaceae bacterium
TGAATCTTTTCTACCGGTCGCGCTCTCTTGTCCTACCCGCGTACGCTTTGGCCGAGGTCGCCGCCGCAGAATATTAAAAAGGAAGTTGCGGCTGTTGTGCGACTCGGCGTCGCTTGCGGGTCCCGGAGTCGAGAGGCTTTAAGCACCTTGATATGCGGGCACCTCGTTGGTTTGAGAGTACTCTATTGATTTGACGATTGACAGCTTAGACCAATTTTTATTAAACAGCGACGATGTCCTTATAATTTCAGGCAACGAATATCTTTAAGAAGCTCAAGGTGAGCTCAAATCTCCGTAGTCCCCAAAAATCTCCACTGACCCCTCATCCTCCCACTCGTTTGCAGCGATATCCTTTGGATTCGAGCAGTTCCATCACCTTGTCGCGTCGATCGCCCTGCAAAAGAATCACTCCATCTTCTGCCGAGCCACCAGTTGCGAGCTTGGTTTTGAGCCACTTGGCCAGTTCATCAATTTCGTCGGAACTGCCCGGATGACCGGAAATGAGCACTGCGGCCTTGCCTGCGCGGTGCTTGCGCTCCAGTCGAACTTCGAGGGTGATCGAGGCCGTTTTTGAGGGCTCCGGATCTGCTGAAGCCTGAAGTCCGGCAGATGCCAGCGCCTCCTGCAGTGCGCTCAAGGAACCCGTGGAATACACAAAGCCCCCGTGCTCGGAATCGCTCGCGTGTTTCTTGCTCTTTTTTTCTCGAGCCACGCTTATGCGAGCGTCAATTTTTTGCGCAGTTCTTCGACGTATATGCGAAAGCGCTTGTCGGTTTCGGCCAAATTGCTCACCGTTCGACAGGCGTGCAAAACCGTCGCGTGATCTTTGTTGCCGCACTGAGCACCAATGCTTGCCAACGAACTCTTGGTGAGTTGCTTGGCGAAATACATCGTCAGTTGACGCGCCTGCACGATCTCGCGCTTCCGGGTCTTGCTCTTGAGCAACTCCACGGGCATGTCAAAGTAGTCGCACACCACTTTTTGTATGTAATCGATCGAGATTTCGCGGGTGGTGTTCTTGACGAATTTATTGATCATTTGGCGAGCCAAATCGACCGTGATTTTCTTTTTGTTCAGCGAGCTTTGAGCCAGCAAAGAGATCAAGGCGCCTTCGATGTCGCGCACGTGGCTGTTGATGCTGTAGGCCAGATATTCGATGACCTCTTCGGGCATTTCGACCCCGTCGTTGTAGAGTTTCTTGTGAATGATCGCAATGCGGGTCTCGAGGTCGGGAAACTGCAAATCTGCGCTCAAACCCCACTTGAAACGAGAGAGCAAGCGCTGTTCCATGCCCTGCAAATCGACCGGTGCGCGATCTGAGGTCAAGATGATCTGCTTGTTGTTTTGATGGAGGTGATTGAAGATCTCGAAGAACACATCTTGAGTCTTCTCCTTGCCCGCAAAAGAGTGGACATCGTCGATAATCAAGACGTCAATGAGCTGATAAAAGTGGACGAAATCGTTCTTCGTATTGTTCCGAATCGAATCGATGAATTGCGAAGTGAATTTTTCGGCACTTACATAAAGCACCGTCTTTTCGGGATAGCGATCTTTCACTTCGATGCCAATGGCGTGTGCCAAATGGGTCTTGCCCAAGCCGACGCCCCCGTAGATCAAAAGCGGATTGAATGAGGTGCCTCCGGGTTTGCCCGCCACCGCAAAGCCCGCACTGCGCGCCAAGCGATTGCAGTCTCCCTCGATAAAATTGTCGAACGTATAGTTCGGGTTGAGCTGAGACTCGACGTTCACCTTGCGAAGCCCCGGAATGACAAATGGATTGCGCAAACCGCCCGCTCCACCGATCTCGATCGGAAGCGCCACCTTCGGATTGGAGATGGGCGCCCTTTGGCTGCTCGGAATTTTAATCGACGTAGGCTCTTGGTTGTCGTACGTATTCTCCATCACGATGCTGTACACCAGCTTTGCGTCCGCTCCGAGTTCTCGGCCAATGGCGGCTTTCAAGAGCCTGATGTAGTGTTCTTCAAGCCATTCGTAAAAGAACTTGCTCGGAACCTGAATGCTCAATACCTGCTCTTGCAGCTTGAGTGGTTTGATCGGCAAAAACCAAGTTTGATAACTATGTTCATTAATGTTGTCTTTGATAAACGAGAGACACCCCTCCCACACCGTCTTTGCAGTTCGCTCCATAGAGCCTGTATCTTTAAAATGTTCAACCTCTTTCGACGCGGCCACTGGCCAAAAAGGCGGTCGTTCTGCGCACTTGGAATTTCTTCCGCCTCGGTTTGGACATTGCGTCGAGGCAATTGGGGCAGGGCGACCGACCGCGACAAAAATGTGCATCATTTCGTTATCAAAAAATCGGCGGAGGTCTTGACATATGACTTTCTTTTGCTAGGGTTAACCCAATGTTAAGCCTTCAAAGCCCCAGTGTTTTCAATGGAAAGAGCTAGTTGTCAATCTTAATAGCTGTCAAAAAATGTTCGTTCGATTTACAGAAGTTCGGGTGCGCTACGGAGAAACCGATCAAATGGGGGTGGCCTATTACGGAGCCTACCCGCTCTATTTGGAGGTCGGCAGGGTCGAAGCGATGAGGTCGATCGGCATGCCTTATTCGGCGCTTGAAGCTCGGGGAGTGATGCTGCCCGTGCGAAAGCTCGAAATTGAATACCTGAAGCCCGCGCGTTACGACGAACTCATCCAAATTGAAACCACCGTCGAGCCGCCCAAGGGCAGTCGTTTGCTCTTTGCCTACCGCCTACTTCACCAAAACGGAGATTTGTTGGCCCGGGCCACCGTCGAGCTGGTCTTTGTCGATGCCAACACGCGTCGACCCATGCGCGCACCCGAAGAGTTCATACGGGCCTACAATGAGGGGATCGAAAACGTGAACTAAAATTAGATGGCTGTCGCTTTCGCAGACAAATCAGAGGTTCGGTTAAAAAGACCTTCGCCCTCCCTTAATGCTTCACCAAACGAAAGCTCGCAAGCCCGTATTGGGTGTGTAGGCTCAAGATATAGACCCCCGCAGTGAGCGTTTCAGAGCTCAATTCGAGAGTGTATTGTCCCGAAAATCCCGAGCGGTGCACACGCCCGAGTAGATCGCTCAATCGCCATTCGCCCAATGCGGTTTCAGAATGCACCACAAGCGATTCGCCCTGCGCAAAAGAGGTGCTTCCGTAAACAGAAATGCCCGCTGCTCGAGCCCCTGATTCGTCGGTAGAAAAGTTAGGAATATTCAGTATTCCCCTGTTGTTGAATGCGGTGTACATCGCCAATGCATTTGCACCCCCCGTTCGCAAACTGTCGGCCGCCAAGTACTCGAGCGCCGCTTCGGGAAAACCGATGTTCGAGGAATAAGCATAGAGCGACTGAAGCAAAGTTGCGTCCGCAACGCTCCTTCCGAGGGCAAAGTAGATGTCCATAATGGCCGCTGCCCAGAGTTCGGCATGGATGTAAATGTTGCCTCCGAAATTCAAATTGGGATAGAATTTCGTCGAACTCGCCATGCGTCCCGCCCAAAAGATGTTGTGGCCATCCCAACTAAAAACCCGCTCCCACCCAAAAGGGTTGATGGAATGGCTGTACGAAGCGGCCAAATAGTCCCCGAGCGCCTCGTCCAAACAGCGCCTTTCGGTGCCATTATTCGTATTCGGAGCCGCGCTATAACTGATCGCATGGCCATACTCGTGCACGATGACATCGGCATCTTCCGCATCGTCCACACCGCCTTCGCCCAGGGTCAAATTCCCGCCTCCCGAGGGGTCGTAGTTAAACGAACTCTGATCCATTCCACTCCATCCGTGTGGGTCTACAAACACCGTGTCTTCGCACAGATTGAACCCGAGGCTTTGCATATGCTCTTGATAGGTGCTCAAATGATAGTACGAATTGCAGTCTTCAAAGCCCGACTGTGCCCGCGTAAAGTCGAAAATGGGGCTGCTGCGCACGGCGATAGCCTGCACCGGGTCGTCAAAGTCTTTCAGTACAATTCGGCTGTTCCGCAGCTGAAAACTATTGTTTCGATACTCTCCCTTTACCGTTACGCTTTGTCTCTGATTGTTCAAGGCCCCGATGTCTTGGTCGTTGTTGTCGATCAACAAACCATTCGGGTCGCCTCCGTAGGTATAACCCGCAGTAGTGAGTGGATCTGGATTGAAAACCTTGAGCTGTAAGGTTGTGTCGTTTGGAAGCGCGCTGTGATATGCCGTCAGATCGCGCGCGAACAAGAGCACTCCGTTTTGTCCGCGAACCGTTTCGATGTGCAGATTCGAAAAATTGCGATATCGCTTGAGTTCAGCGCGAATCAAGCCCTCTCGAACGGGGAACCACACTTCTTGCTCGAGATAGGGAGTCAGATCTGCAGGTTCGGGCTCCACCGAGGGAGCGGAGGAGGGGAGAAGGGCGAAATCCACTTCCTGATGCTCCATTTCCAAGGCATACCAAGAGAGAAGTTTACCCGAATTCGACCGGTTGATCTTGACTTCGCCGCGGTAAACGGCGATTCCATTCCAAATTCGCTCAAAAAGAGCATGTTCAGCAAAGGGGCTGTTTCTCGAGTTCATTTCTCGAAGCTCGATTTCAAGACCGGGAGCCAGATATTGGCCAATCGCTTCTGCGCAACGTTCCATGTCTGCATTCGATTCCAGACCTGCCACCGCAGAGCGCCTCAAACTGCGTCGATCTTCCAGTCCGGTGGGGTCGTAGGTCCAGCCCGGTGCCGCGTCTTGAGCAAACAGCGCAGAGCCAAACGCCAAGAGCCCCAAGAGAATGCTATTTTTCATGTGTCTGAGAGTTCAATTTTAGAAGCCGTGCTTTGAGCGAGTTTTTGCACTTCGATTTCCAGTTCGTCAAAGCGCAATAAAGGGATATACAAACCTAAACAAGAGCGGAGACCCTTGTCGAGCGACTTAATCTTGAGGCCGTTTCGCTGAGCCAGCCGATAAAAAAGATGCTCGTCTTCAAAAGGCGTGTCAATTCGAAGCATTCGTTCGATTTCGATGCGTTCAAAGACAGCGTCTGCCAAAGCCGCCTCAGCACATTCTTTATAGGCCTTAATCAGGCCGGGACGCCCCAGTTTGGTTCCTCCGTAGTAGCGAACCACACCCACCCACACATTGTGCACGCCCGAAGATTGAATGGCGTGCAAAATCGGTGTTCCCGCCGTGTGCGCAGGTTCTCCGTCGTCGTTCGATCGCAGTTCGGGAACGAGTGGGTTCAAACGGCTTGCGCTGCACCAATGCGTGGCCTGTGGATGATCTTTTTTGATCTGCGACAACTGAGCGCGCAGATCGTCAACGTGCTCCGCTTTACGGCAATAACCTAAAAAGCGGCTTCCAAATTCTCGCGTCTCAGAGCTTCCTTCCTTGGCAATCCCCAAATACCAGCCCGACTCGGCTGCATCGCTCATTCCTCTTCGACTGCGGGGGGCAGGGCACCTTTAGAAGGGGGAAGAGCCTTGGTCTCGCTCTCTTTGACGGCGGGAATCAAATCGACGCTCAAGCCTTTTGCTTCTTCGTCCATTTTGATCTGAATGGTGTCGCCCTCAGAGATTTTGTTGTGAATGATCGCATCGGCCAATGGGTCTTCGACATACTTCTGAATGGCCCGGGTCAGAGGACGCGCGCCAAACTTTTCGTCAAAGCCTTTGTCTGCGATAAACACTCGAGCCTCTTCGCTCATTTCGACCCTGTAACCCATCGTTCGAATCCGGCTGTAAAGCTTCTCGAGTTCGAGGTCGATAATGCGCAGAATATCCTCCTTCTTCAAGCCGTTAAACAAGACGACGTCGTCAATGCGGTTCAAAAATTCGGGGGCGAAGGTCTTTTTGAGCGCGCTTTCAATCACTCCTTTCGCGAAATCGTCCACTTGGTCGGTGCGCGCCTGCGTTCCGAATCCAACGCCAATGCCAAAATCTTTCAACTGCCGCGAACCGATGTTCGAGGTCATGATGATGATGGTATTCTTAAAATCGACTCTGCGCCCGAGGCTATCGGTCATGTGTCCGTCGTCGAGCGCCTGAAGCAAGAGGTTGAAGACGTCGGGATGCGCTTTTTCAATTTCGTCCAGCAAGATGACCGAATAGGGCTTGCGGCGCACTTTTTCCGTCAGCTGCCCACCCTCTTCATACCCTACATAACCGGGAGGGGCACCGACCAATCGCGAAACGGCGAACTTCTCCATGTATTCGCTCATATCGATGCGAATCAAAGCATCGTCGCTGTCGAACAACAGCCGCGAGATTTCTTTCGCGAGCTGAGTCTTTCCAACCCCGGTGGGGCCCAAGAAGATAAACGAGCCGATGGGCTTGCCCGGATCTTTGAGCCCGGCGCGATTTCGCTGAATCGATTTGACGATTTTGTCCACCGCTTCGTTCTGCCCGATCACCCTGTTTTTGAGCTCGTCTGCCATCTTCGAAAGCTTGTTGCCCTCCGCTTGAGCCACCCTTTGAACGGGGATGCCCGTCATCATGGCCACGACCTCGGCTACGTTGTCTTCAGAGACGGTTTCTTTGTTCATGCGAACCTCGGCTTCCCATTCCTGTTGGGCGGTCGCCAATTCAGCTTCGAGCTTTTTCTCGTCGTCTCGCAGCTTGGCCGCCTCTTCGTACTTCTGCCTTTTGACCACCTGCACCTTTTGTTCGCGCACGGCCTCGAGCTTTTTCTCGAGTTCGATGACGTTTTCGGGCACTTTGATGCTGGTGATGTGCACCCTCGAACCCGCCTCGTCGAGGGCGTCGATGGCTTTGTCGGGCAAATAGCGATCGGTGATGTATCGATCGGTCAGGCGAACGCAGGCTTCGATGGCCTCCGGGGTGTAGAGCACGTTGTGGTGCTCTTCGTAGCGCTCTTTGATGTTGTGAAGAATTTGAACGGTTTCTTCGACGGTGGTGGGTTCTACCATCACTTTCTGGAACCGCCGCTCGAGCGCCCCGTCTTTCTCGATGTACTGACGATACTCGTCCAGGGTCGTCGCACCAATGCACTGAATTTCTCCCCTTGCCAATGCCGGCTTGAACATATTGCTCGCGTCGAGGGAGCCCGTAGCGCCGCCCGCACCAACAATGGTGTGCAATTCATCGATAAAGAGAATGATGTCGCTGTTCTTTTCCAGCTCATTCATCAAGGCCTTCATGCGCTCTTCAAACTGACCTCGGTATTTGGTTCCCGCCACCAGCGAAGCCAGATCGAGGGTTACCACGCGCTTGTCGAACAGCACTCGGCTCACCTTGCGCTTCACAATGCGCAGTGCAAGCCCCTCGGCAATGGCGCTCTTGCCCACGCCGGGCTCGCCGATCAACAAAGGGTTGTTCTTCTTGCGCCGAGACAAAATCTGACTGACGCGTTCAATTTCTTTTTCGCGTCCCACCACGGGGTCTAGCTTGTTTTCTTCGGCCAGGCGGGTGAGGTCGCGGCCAAAGTTGTCGAGCACAGGCGTCTTGGTCTTGCCTTCAGACTTAGGTCTCGACCCAAAAGAACCCGACTCGCGTTTTTCAAACTCCTCTTCTTCCTCAAAGGGATTCTCGCTGCGGATGGGGCTCGCGCTCGAGGCTCCATCGGCATAGTGATTGACATACTCGCGCTTGACGCGTTCGTAATCAATTTGATAGTTCTTCAAAATACGCGAAACCGGATCGTCCTCATTCCTCAAAATGCACAAGAGCAAATGGGCGGTCCGAATCACGCTGCTCTGAAAGATTTTAGCCTCTAAAAACGTGGTTTTCAGAGCTTTCTCAGCCTGTTTGGTCAGGGGCAGATTCTTTTTGGCCACCGCTCCGACCGAAACACCCGGAGGGGCGATGTTCTCGATTTTCGACCTAAAACTCCTGAGGTCTACCTCCAGGTCCTTGAGTATGCGAACGGCGCTGCCTTCGCCTTCGCGAATCAGCCCGAGCATAAGGTGCTCTGTGCCTATGTAGTCTTGACCCAGCCGCAGCGCTTCTTCTTTGCTGTAGCTGATGACGTCTTTAACTCGGGGCGAAAAATTTTCATCCATGGTGTGTGCGACTGATCTCTCGTTGTGACGGTTTAGAACCGATGGTCGTTAAAGTGGGAATGCCTTCTATAACGAATGTAGTGCCAAAGCGGTTCTGACTCAAATGTAACGGAGGTCGGTGTCAGGCTGTCGCTTCGATCCCCAAACTCTTGTGCACACCGAATTGTGCATAATTGAAATCCGCATTCGTAGATACGGGGTTTAACGTCCCTAGACGCGCCGTATTTTTGCCGGAAGCTCAAAAAGCAGGCTCGGGTCAAGAAACTATTCAATAGAGCGCTTAACTCGAGTTTCCGGGGTCGTTTAAACCGAGAAGGCAGATGTCGAAAGAACACCTGATTCGCTTTCCCGGTTTGAGGCCGCGGACAAGGGCACAAATCGATTTGCTAGACTTACTGACATTATGGCTGAAGGAGAACGCATTGTTCCGATAAACATCGAAGAAGAAATGAAAACGGCCTACATCGATTATTCGATGTCGGTGATTGTTTCCAGAGCGCTTCCCGATGTGCGAGATGGTTTGAAGCCCGTTCACCGAAGGGTGCTCTTCGGGATGTCCGAGCTCGGGGTGATGAGCAACCGCCCGTACAAGAAATCTGCGAGAATCGTGGGTGAAGTCCTGGGTAAGTACCACCCCCACGGCGACTCTTCGGTGTACGACACCATGGTGCGCATGGCGCAAGAGTGGTCGCTGCGGTATCCCTTGGTCGACGGACAGGGCAACTTTGGCTCGGTAGACGGCGATAGTCCGGCGGCCATGCGATACACCGAGGCGCGCCTCCGGAAAGTGGCCGAAGAAATGCTGGCCGACATCGACAAAAACACCGTCGATTTTCAGCTCAATTTCGACGATTCGCTCGAAGAACCCACCGTGCTGCCCTCTCGAATTCCGAATTTGCTCGTCAACGGTTCTTCGGGAATTGCCGTGGGTATGGCGACCAATATGCCTCCGCACAACTTGAGCGAAGTCATCGATGGGGTAGTGGCGTACATCGACAATCCGGAGATCGAATTTTCGGAATTGATGAACTACATCAAGGCGCCCGACTTTCCGACCGGGGGTATCATTTATGGTTATGAAGGGGTGCGAGACGCCTTTGCCACGGGCAGAGGGCGAATTGTCTTGCGCGCCCGCGCCGGCTTCGAAGAAATCCACGGCCGAGACTGCATCGTGATTACGGAGATTCCGTATCAGGTCAACAAGGCCGAGATGATTAAGAAAACGGCCGACTTGATCAACGACAAAAAGATCGAAGGGATCTCGGACATCAAAGACGAGTCAGACCGCAAGGGGATGCGGATCGTGTATTACCTCAAACGCGACGCGATTCCGAACATCGTGCTCAACACCCTATATAAGTATACTTCGCTGCAGACCGCCTTTAGCGTCAACAATATTGCTCTGGTCGCGGGCCGCCCGATGACCCTGGCGCTCAAGGATATGATTCGTCACTACGTGGCGCATCGACACGAAGTTTTAATTCGCAAAACTCAATACGAACTCGACCAAGCCGAAAAGCGAGCACACATTCTCGAAGGTTTGCTCATCGCGCTCGATCACCTCGACCAGGTCATCGCCTTGATTCGAGGCTCCGAAAACCCCGATCAGGCCCGAGAAGGCTTGATGACCCAATTCGGGCTTTCCGAGTTGCAGGCTCGGGCCATTCTCGACCTCCGATTGCAGCGCCTCACCGGGCTCGAACGGGACAAAATCAAGCTGGAGTTCGAAGAGCTGATGCAAAAAATCGCTTTCTACAAAGAGGTTTTGGCAGACGAAGCACTTCGCATGAAGTTGCTCAAAGACGAAATGCTTCAAATAAAGGAGCAATACGGAGACGAACGCCGCACCGAAATCGACTACGCAGGGGGCGATCTGAGCATCGAAGACATGATTCCGGACGAGCAGGTGGTGATCACCTTGTCGCATGCGGGCTATGTGAAACGCACCTCCCTTTCCGAATACAAGGTGCAAAACCGGGGTGGGGTAGGGCAAAAGGGGGTGACGACCCGAGACGAAGATTACGTCGAACAGCTATTTACGGCCACCAATCACAACTACCTCTTGTTCTTTACCGAACAAGGCCGTTGTTTTTGGCTCAAGGTCTATGAGATTCCCGAAGGAAGCAAGGCCAGCAAGGGCCGCGCGATTCAAAACCTGATCGCTCTGCCGCCCGACGATAAAATTCGCGCGCTGATCAATGTCGAAACCCTGAAGGATGTCGACTACATCAACAATCACTTCATAACCCTCTGTACTCAAGAGGGAATCATTAAGAAGACCACTCTCGAGGCCTACAGTCGTCCGAGGGCCAACGGCATCAACGCCATTACGGTTCGCGAAGGCGATCGCCTGCTCGAGGCCCGCTTGAGCAATGGTTCGAGCGAAATTCTCATCGCGTCGTCGGGGGGTAAGTGCATACGCTTCAACGAATCGACCGTTCGTCCGATGGGCCGAAATGCCAGTGGGGTGCGCGCCATTCGACTCGAAGAAGGCGAAAGAGCCATCGGAATGGTTTGTGTCGACGAAAATGCCCCGGTTCAGCTTCTCGTGCTCTCTGAAAATGGCTTTGGCAAGCGCTCTGAAGTGGGTGAATACCGAATGACCAATCGGGGAGGGAAAGGGGTAAAGGCCATGAACGTCACCGACAAAACGGGATCTCTAATCGCCTTGATCGATGTTGACGATTCCGACGATTTGATGATCACGAACCAAAGCGGGGTGATGATTCGAATGCCGGTGCGCGATTTGCGGGTGATGGGCAGGAACACTCAGGGCGTCAAATTGATCAATCTCAAGGGGAACGATCGGATTTCGAGCATTATGAAAGTTCCCGCAGACGAGGCCATACTCGATGCTCCCGAAGCAGAGTCGCCTTCGAATGAAGAGAATTCAGGTTCTTTGGAATAGTTTTTGAAAACCTGAGCAAAGTCGCTGTTGTATTTTTGTCAAAATTCGATTGAAATGAAGTATAAATTGTTGATATTGTTTGTGTTGGGCATTTTTATGGGCCACGCACAAGAAGGTCCGGAACTGTCGAGCGCCGTGATTGCCCTCGAAAAAGGCGATGTTGCGACGGCCAAGCCCTACATGGACAAAGCTCGATCGATTATCGAAAGCAAGCCCGCTTCTGAGGTTAAGCCCAAAAACATGCAGAAATATCTGTATTACATGGGTTTTATGAATTTGATTATCGCTACATCCGAGGATCCCGCCATCAGCAGCCTCGACGAGAAAGCGATGGAGACTTCAGAGGAATTCTATTTCCGGTCTTTGGATTATGAAAAAAGTTCGGGCAAAGAGAAGTTTAGCCCGAGGATCAAAATGGGCGATCTCCAAAACCTATCGGCGGGCTACGCCAACCGCGGTTTCAAGCGCAGCGAGTTGGGAGAAGATGCCTTGGCGAGCATGGACTTTAAGAAAGTGTACGACATCCGGCAAAAAGCCGAGCCGAGCAGTTTCGATTCGACCTCACTTTTCAACGCCGCACTGCTTGCAGAAAAGGCGGGAGATCCCGAATCAATCGATCGCGCTTTGGTTTGGAATCAGGAGCTCATCGACATGGGGTACGACGGCATTACCTACACAGTGACCGATGTCGAAAAAGGAGAAAAAGTGCAAATGGCGAGCCGTTCTTTGGCAGAGCAAGGCATTGAGCGTGGGATTTACAAGGATTTGGAAATCGGCGAATCCATTCGCCACGAGCTCTATAAGGCCAAAATTCGACTGTACGAAAAGAAAAGCGACAAAGAGAGCCGCCGCAAGGCCTTGGCCGAAGCGCGAGCGCTGTATCCCGACGATGAGCAGCTCTTGAGGATGGAATTGCAAGACGATTTGGACGCGGGCAATTATGAATCGGCCATGCGCAACTTGGATCAGGCCATTGCCCAAGAGCCGACGAACCCATTGTTCTACTATGTGAAAGGGTTCATTTTGCAGACAAACCTGAAGAAAGACGAAGAGGCTATTTCGGCTTACGACAAGGCTATTGAGTTGAATCCCACTTATTTGGACGCTTTGTACATGAAGGGCACTTTGTATGTAAATCGCGCCAACATGATGTCCGAAGAAATGAACAAGCTTCCGTTGAGCGCGACTAAGAAATACAATCAGCTAAAGGCAGATCAAACCAAGGAGTTTGAAATGGCTTTGCCACTTTTTGAGCGTGCGCATCAGGCGGAGCCCAAGGACACCGAAACGATTAAAGCGCTTAAAGAGGTGTACTACCGTCTCGGAAAGGCCGAAAAGAGCAAGGAGATGGATAATTTGCTCAAGACTTTGAATTGAACGTTTTTTTTGTGATGTGGTGAGAAAAGGCCTTTCGGGGCCTTTTTTATTTGGAAAAAGAATGGAACGTCTGCATTGAATTTCCAATCGGGGATGAAGTCGTCCGATTCTGTTCAGTTTTAGTACACATCGGGGAAGAGCTTTTTTCAGATGACGGCATTCAAGAGGTCCAAAATGTTCATGTTCGAAATGTCTGCATTTATAGTTAACATAATATTAATTATGATGAATCTGAATTCGAACAAAAGGAGCCCGAGCAGTGGCCAGTTGAACCGAAGGAATTTTAAATGATGCGATTAATCCAGAGGCACTACTCAGTCAATCAAACGCAAAACCTGACTTCCTGTGCTGGCAATTCGCACTTGCTCTACTTGCGAAGCCAAAGTCGAGCGAAGCATCACATAATGGCGAATCAAACCCAACCTCAGCGCACGGCTTCGATCGGTTTCAACCAAACTGACTAAAACAAGCACTCCTTGAGGTTCGAGCCAAGCATGTGCATCTCCGTTTTCGTCGGTCTCGAGCCATCCCATTTCGATTTCCAAATGATGGGCTTCGATCGTCTTGAGAAGCTCCTTTGAATCCAGTCCGAGCAATTCGCGAAGATCCCCGTGGTGAATCAAACTCCTCGATCCATCGATTCTTAAACGGTCGAAATCAAAGGAGTCGGGCAACAATTGAGCCCAAAAATCAATACCGGGTATCATGCGTTCAGATCGGTGTTCAGAGACGGTGCTCATCGGAGAGATTGATTTGTTAAGACTTGATAATAAGAATACTAATAGGTATTCCAAACGTCGCTAAGATAGGCATTCCACATGGGACCGACCGCGATTGTTCACTAAAATCGCCAAATTGTGATAAACACTTTTTCTTTAAACCCCCCGTCAGAACTCCAAGTTCAATTGCCCATGTGCGCTTCGTCGAAACAAATCGCAGCGCAGAGGAAGGCTCTCCACGTCAAAAGAGAACTTCTTCTTCGCGAGTTCGGCCTGTTGTCGAATGTTCTCGGCCATCGGTCCTCGTCCGCTCATTCGACCCCCCCACTCGCCGGAACTGCTCGTGCCCCCATGTGTGGACTTGACTTGAGAAAGCACTTTTGAGCGTCTTTCGGGCACAGAATGTTGGAGCCAGTCCTCGAAGATCTCGTATACCCCCTTGCTCAGTCTCAGAATGGAGTATCCAAAGTGATTTGCACCTGAGTCTGAGGCCCTTTTTGCCACAGCGAGGATTTCGCTATCGGTGAGTCCCGGAATCACGGGCGCCATCAATACGGATGCCTTGATTCCCGCCTCGCGAAGTTGGCGAATGGCTTCGAATCTTCGCTCGATGGTCGATGTTCGCGGTTCGAGCTTAGACCGAAGTGCTTCGTTTAATGTAGTAATACTGATGTGTACTTCCAACAACCGATGTGAGGCCATTTCTTGAAGCAGGTCGATATCTCTGGTAATCAATGCGTTTTTCGTTATGATTCTCAACGGATTGCGATATTCGACGAACACCTCGAGCAGCGATCGGCTGAGCTTGAGGCGGCGTTCAATGGGTTGATAGCAATCGGTATTGCCCGACATTAACACAGGTTCGGGCTTCCAACTCTTCTGCTCAAATCGCTCGCGGAGGAGCTCCGCCGCCTTTGGTTTGTACAACACAATTTGTTCGAAATCAAGACCCGCCCCATAGCCCCAGTATTCATGGGTCGGCCGGGCGTAGCAATAACTGCAGCCGTGTTCGCAGCCCTGATACGGGTTTAAGCCCCATGCCGCGGGTACATCGGTGCTCTTTATCGGGTTTAGGATGCTCTTGGGATGAGTCGGTACGAGCTTCAGATTTCTGCTTTCAGATGTGACTTCTCCGGTGTTTTCATCTACATAAGAACGACTTGAAAAGCGATTTGCCGTCTCTTTTTGGGCACCCCTCCCCTTGTGCGTCCGTGGGTTTTCTGCTCTTTGATCTTCTTTCATTGCCTGCGATTTGCGAGTAGTGGAGGCGGCTCGCCGTTGAAAGGGTTGCTCCTTCCAATCGTCCGGGCTTCGAGACCCGAAGCGCGAATCACGGCGCGGTCTCCATAGCGGTTGCGCATATTGTCCATGGCGCGATAAAGCTCGAGCCGCTCTTCGTCGGCGGTAAATAGATCCATCTGATGTCCGCCCCCGACCAATTCGCTAAACCGAATCCCGACGAGTCGCACCAATACCCGCCGTTGATAAAGGCGTTCGAAAAGGGCCAGCGCCTTGGGGATGAGTTCATGGTCGGCCGAAGTATAAGGTATTCGTTCCTGGAGGCTGTGGGTATCGAAGTCCGAATACCTCAATTTAACGGTGATGCAGGCGGTGAGTCGGTTTCCCCGGCGGAGTTGATAGGCCAAGTTTTCGGTCATGGCGGTCAACAAACCGCGCAGTCGGTGCACATCGATGGTGTCTCGGTCGAAGGTTCGCTCGGTCGAGATCGATTTGCGCTCGTGGAAGGGGACCACGGGGCTGGGGTCTTCTCCTCGCGCCTTGTCCCAAAGCGTTTTACCGTTTTTGCCAAGCACTCGTTCCACCAAGTCCGAGGGCATTTCCTGAAGGGTTCGTATGTGCCGCACACCCAATTCAGAGAGGGTTTTATAGGTCTGCTGCCCGATCATCGGGAGCCTTCGAATTGAGAGCGGAGCCAAAAAACCGCGCTCGAATCCGCGTTCGATCATCATTTGGTTGTTGGGCTTGGCTTCGCCCGTAGCCACTTTTGAGACGGTTTTGTTGACCGAAAGGCCGAACGAGATCGGAAGCCCTGTCTCTTTTAAAATTCTCTGCCTCAGGTCTGTGGCATAGCGATAGGTGCCAAAAAAGCGTTCCATGCCCGTAAAGTCGAGGTAGAATTCGTCGATCGAACTCTTTTCAAAAACGGGAGCCGCCTCTCGAATAATCTCAGTAACCTTTTGAGAATGTGCGCTATACGTTGCGCTATTGCCTCGAATTACGATGGCCTCGGGGCACAATTGACGCGCCAGCTTCATCGGCATGGCAGAGTGAATTCCAAATGACCTCGCTTCGTAGCTACACGAAGCAACCACGCCGCGACCGCTGGTTCCGCCGATCAGAACCGGGCGATTCTCCAGGCGTCGATCGAGCAGTCGTTCAACCGAAACAAAAAAGCTGTCGAGGTCCATGTGCACAATGGTGCGATCTGCGGCATTCATAGGCTTTTCCTTTTTTCGGGGCGCTTGAGCACTCGGTCCTGATAACGGGGATCGGGGCGCATGGGGCATTTTTCCATGGAGCTGATCTCGATGCTCAAACAGTCGAATTCTTCGCTCACCCTTCCTCGGATCGAATACACTCCCCTTCCGCGAAACGGGTGCCTTAAGGCGGCTTCGGGAAAGTGCACCGTGTCGATAAACACGCCTTTTCGATCGATAAAGTTGCCGAACATCATGCGTTCGCCCCGCGAAGTTCGCGTGGTCTTTGACGTGACGAGATAGCCGACCGCCTCGACTTCTTTATTGATGTAATTGTTTAAGTCTTCCGCATTTAAAGATTGATTGTCATATTCATATAAATCAAAAGGGTCGCAGAGCGGAAAGCCGATCAATTCAATTTCGTCGTAGGCATCCTCGATGCGTTCGCTCTCGAGTTCGGGCAGGTAAAACGGTTTCACGGGGCTGTCGAACAGGCCTCGCTCGGGTTCTTTTCGCGCTTTGCCAAACCACAAATGCGCCTCCCAGAGCAGCTGTTGTTTGGTCCGCCCCGCAAAGCGAAGCGCCCCTGCCCGAATTAAGATCCGAACCTGCTCAACCCCCATCGGAACGCGGCGAATCAAATCTCCGAGCGAGTCAAATTCACCTCCTTGGCTTCTCGCTTCGAGAAGTTCGGAAATAACGCGGTGTTCAAGGCTTTTCAACATTCCGAGACCGAGGTAAATCACGCGTCCGTCGAGAGTGCACAAGCCGTCCGATCGGTTGACACAGGGCGCCTGAACCTCGGCCCCGAGCATCCGCGCCTCGTGCAGATAGAGCTCGGGCGCGTAAAAGCCGCCTCCGTTGTTTACGGTGGCAACCATGTATTCGAGCGGGTAATGCGCTTTCAAATAAAGACTTTGATAGCTTTCGACTGCGTACGAGGCCGAATGGCCCTTGGCAAAGGCATAGCCCGCGAAACTCTCTACCTGCCGCCATACTTCCGCGCTGAGCGAGATGTCGTGCCCTTTAGACGCGCAGCCTTCAAAAAAACCGCGTTGGGCACCCTCGAATTCTTCTCTGCCGCGAAACTTGCCCGACATGCCCCGCCTCAACACATCGGCCTCGGCCAGGCTCATCCCCGCGAAGTAGTGCGCCACCTTGAGAACATCTTCTTGATAAACCATCACCCCAAAGGTTTCGGGCATCAATTCGAGCATGAGCGGGTGTGCCTCTGCCCTGCGCTCGGGATATCGATAGCGAAGGATGTATTCGCGCATCATCCCCGACTTGGCCACCCCGGGGCGAATCACCGAACTGGCGGCCACCAACCCGAGGTAGTCTCGCACCCTGAGTTTCCGCATCAGCATTCGCATGGCGGGCGATTCCACGTAAAAGCATCCAATGGCACGCCCCTCGACCAACATTTCGCGAATCAAGGGGTCTGAGCGAAAGGGCGCGATGTTGTGAATCTCGGGTAGGGGGCGATCGGGATGATTCAAACGAATCAATCCGAGGGTGTCTCGAATCTTGCCAAGCCCTCTCTGGCTGAGGATGTCGAATTTGTAAATCCCCAGATCTTCAGCCACGACCATATCGATTTGCGCGGTTGGGAAACCCTTTGGGGGAAGAAAGCACGCACAAAACCGCTCGATCGGCCCGTCGGTGATTAGAATCCCTCCCGCATGAATTCCGAGATGTCTCGGAAAATCTTGAATCAGTGCGCCATAACTCAAAACCCAACGGCTGATTTCGTCTACCGGCTGCGAGAGCGACCGCGCCTCAGAGAGTTTCTCAATTTCGGCCGAGGGCAGTCCGAATACCTTGCCGAGTTCGCGTACCACGGCCTTGTACTGAAAGGTGACGTAGGTTCCGAGCAGCGCGACATATGGGAATCGACTGAAGATGAATCGAGTGACATCGTCTCGATCGGCCCACGAGAAATCGATGTCGAAATCGGGCGGGTTGATGCGGTGTACGTTGATAAATCGCTCAAAAAACAGGTCGAGTTCGATGGGATCCACATCGGTGATGCGCATGAGATAAGCCACCGCACTGTTTGCTCCACTCCCCCTTCCGACGTAGAAATAGCCCTTGCTTCGAGCGTATTTCAATATTTTCCAATTGATTAAGAAATATGAAACGAAATTCTTTTGCCGAATGATGTCCAGTTCGGTTTCGATTCGGTCGAGTACCCGAGGGCTGGGATCCGGATATCTGAATCTCAGGTTTTTAAAACAGATGTGTCGCATCAACCGAGCGTCGAGATCTTCGTTTCCGGTATAGCTCTTGAGGTTTTTGTGTCGGTCTCCAGGATTAAATTCAAAACTTAAAGTGCACGTTTTTAGTAAATTAAGTGTATTTTCTTCGAGGTATTCCAAGCCTTCGAGCTTCGATCGAAGCTCGGAAGCGGTTATCCAGAGGTCGTTTTTGGAGGCCGTCTCGGATTCGGGAAGCTTGCTGAGCAAACAATTCAGATCGATCGATCGCAGCAGTCTGTGCACATTGTGGTCTCTCCGATGCCTAAAACTAAAGGGATGCATCAGGAGCAATCGGCTTTTCGGGATCGATATCCGGCCCATTTGAAGCGCAATGAGGTCTTCGAGCCTCAGTCCGACGAATTCGTTCGGCCCGAGCGGGGTGTTTCGATAGGCTGAATAAGGGAATACCAGCGCCGCTTCGCGAAATTTAGGTGGAGATTCGAATGGGTTCCCCGAATGGAGATGCTCGCTCAAATGCGCGCAGAGTTCTTCATATCCGCGATTGTTCATCGCCAAGCCTAAATATTTGGGCTGCGACCCATTGCGAAAGTCGATTCCGAGCAGCGGCCGGATTCCATAGCGCGGTGCAAGTCGAACAAAATCAGCGCCTGCCGATGTGTTGTTGACGTCCGTAAGCGCCAACTCGCGATAGCCTTTTTCCGAGGCCTCTCGAAGCAACTCCACCGGGCTGAGCACCCCGTAGCCGAGACTGAAATGAGTGTGTGTTTGGATGAGCATAGTGAGATCAGGGCAATAGAAGGCGAAGGGTTGTTGTTTAAAACCCTGAAAAACTGTGATATAAAACTGATTCGAGCGCTTAGCTCATTCGGGGGGCGGTTCAAAAACCCATTCGACTAGGGTTTTTGCGAGCGTGTCGTGAATCGTGAAAATCGTCTGAGGCGCGCATGGCAGCGGCCCGTGGCTGCTCGAGGCGTAGATCAGGTCGCGCTTGCCCACGATCTGACTCAGACTGAATCGATTCCAAGCAAATCGTCGGAACGGTGCGGTTTTCGGGTAGAGATCGCCCCGGAGTCCTCGATCGATCCAAACGGTTTCAAACTCAGAGAAAGGACCCGACCGAAGATCGTCGAGCCCCGAAGGCAATAAAAGAACCATCCGTCGCGCAATGGGGCGGCGATTTAATTCTTGAAACAGCTTGAGAGAATACCTCCCCATCCCTCCGGGTAGAGAATCCATCATGCTCAAATTGAGCCAAATACGGCGATCATTTAAACTCATGGTCAACGATAGAATCGAGTTGTCGAGGGAGGTTTAACCGGCTTTTAGCGGTGTTTCATTCGATGGAGACAAATGATGTGAAGATTGTTTTTTCACTTCATCTTCTTGTTTTCTCCGCCGGACCCGAGCAGAGCTGTGCCCCATGCCTTGAAGCTCGAGCCGATGAGTCGTTTGGAGGGTCGTTCCCACTTCGATGGGCTCGCCGGTTGGCTTGAGTAAATCGAAGGACTTTCGGTCGGGTCTCTTGATTTCAGGACTGATGCTCCAAGCCGCAAAACCATTGGAATCAAAGGGGCGAAACAGTTCGCCCAAGGCCTCGTTCGAGAGCTTCTCGTCTAGCCACTCCCGCTCTGATTCCCGCGGCAAAATAAGAGGGGCGCGATGATGGCCAATTTCCAAAAGCAAGGGATTCGCGGCCGTGGTTACAATTGAAAAGCCGTGGATGATTTCGCCCGTAACCGGATCGATCCAGTGATCCCATATTCCCGCCATGGCAAAGAGCGCGTCGGGAGAGGTCCGGCGAATGAGATAGGGTTTGGAGAGCTTCTCTTTTTCAGGCCCCTCGATAAAGCCGTCGGCGAGAACCAAGCATCGCTGACTTCGAATCGGTTTGCGAAACGAAGGCTTCTGAAAAATGCCCGGAGCCCCGGCATACGCCGGGTCATTCTCTGAATTGTGGTCTCCTTCGGCGCGCGCGTTGATGAGGTACATCCGCTTCTTGGCCCAAAACGGGCTAAGTCCGAAACGGAGCAATTGAACAAGCTCCGGGCGTCCCGAGACAATAACCGGAGCCAATTCTCCCGGAGCCACATTCGGGCTCGAAGTGAACAACCCCGGTTTTTCGAAATGAGCCGAAAATCGGGATTCGAATTCTTCGATTCGACTTACGGTGGTGTATCGTCCGCACATAAAATGAGATTGAGAAAAGAAAAATCGAGGGCTTTCGAGAGTATTCAGTGGATCAGATTCTGCTTTAGCGAACGCAGATCGCTGCGGATTTCGTCCAATACCTCGCTTACGTGGCGCAGCCCATCGTTCGATTCTCCGGGCTCGGGGAGGCGAAAGCTCACATACCCCCTCGCGCGCCAAACCTCGCAAACCTCAGAAACCCCAAGCACAAAAGCCCGAAACTTCGGATTATCCGATTTCATGAGCAGCGTACCGTCCTCGCGCAACCGATTGACCACGCGCTTGTAGACGACTCCTTCTTCTCTGGTGAGCACTACATGGCATTCGTCGCTTTTGATCTCATTCCAATCGGCCAAGTATTCGCACAAAACATACGAACCCGGGTGAACGGGCAACATGCTCTCCCCCTCAATTTGAAAGACTCTGTAGCTGCGCTTGGGCGACAATTCGATAAAAGGCATTCTAAAATGCGGCAGATTCTTGATGAACTCGGTATCTCCGTACCCATTGGCGTAGCCCGCGGCTGCCTTGATCGGCACCAAAGAGACGAACTCATCGCCTTCAAGGTCTACGGTAACCGGCAGTACCCTGAGGTTTCGCCCCGAAGGATCGGCCTCTCGCACTCCGCCGGGAGGATTCCCCGAGACGAGTTCGTCGATCGTGCACTTAAAGAGCGAGGCCATGTGCACCAGCGTTTTTAAACCCGGTTCTGCTCGACCCTCTTCGTAGGCGCCGATTACCGCCCTGCTCAGCCCGAGGCGTTCGGCGAGCGCAGCTTGTGTAAGTCCTTCTTGTTTTCGGAGAATCCGCAACTGATTTGAGAGCATTTTGAGTCACCTTTTGATTTTGCTAAAATAAAAAGAAATCTAATTTCCTGAGCCTTTTATAAACACTTCAATTGTTAAATTTCAAATTGAGCAAGGGGTGAATTCAATCGCGAGCGCAATAAAAATCAAGCTTTGCGGCAGGTTTGCATGAACGAAACGCCATAGAAAAGAGCCGAGCCTCTATTTGCGGAGAATGCCTAAATTTGCCGCCCATCAAAGCGGATGTGGCGAAATTGGTAGACGCGCTGTCTTCAGGCGGCAGTGTTGCAAGACATGGGGGTTCGAGTCCCTTCATCCGCACAAAAAAAGGCCGCTTCTGCGGCCTCTTTTTATTCTAAAAACGGACTTTAAAGAGCCTCTCACGGGACTCGAACCCGCGACCTACGCGTTACGAATGCGTTGCTCTACCAACTGAGCTAAAGAGGCAAGGCGGCAAAATTAAACGCGAAACGCCCATTCGCGCTAGCCCAAAGACTCGATACAGGGAATTTAAGGA
This sequence comes from Schleiferiaceae bacterium, assembly GCA_041739275.1. GTDB lineage: Bacteria > Bacteroidota > Bacteroidia > Flavobacteriales > Schleiferiaceae > WGMI01. Next base: position 21,125 of record JBGSOF010000039.1, read on the forward strand.
TGGCGCCGGTCGCAAAAAGAGCATCGCCCTGCTCAACCCGACTTCCGAATCCAAACGGTCGAGCCTGAAAACACGCCGAATTCAAACTCGTAAAGACCATACAACCACGGATCTCCCCCCACCCAATGGGTGAAAAAACCGAAGTGAAATCCGCGGGTTTTGAGCAAGAGCACAGAGATTTCCATGGGAACTTCCAAATTCAAGGACTCGAAAATCGAGTGATTTGAATGCAGGATCCGATCGATGTCGCGCACGCTGTGATTCAGGCCCCTCTTTTTATTGTTGAATGCATTTCGGCAGGCAGAGTCACAAAACTTTCTGTCAGAACGACCGTTGAGCGATGCCCCACACTCGAGGCACGTTCGAGGCGTGACTCGCTCTACATTACCTTTAAATACTGATTCATCCGGACGATTCATGATTCTTAAAAGCATTTATAAGCGAATAAAATTAATTAAAAATGTAAGAAAATAAAAACAATTACCATATTTGCATCAAACAAATCACATCATGAACAGCGTTCGAAATCAGGTAACACTCATCGGCAACACAGGGGCCAATCCCGAAGTCAAGACCTTCGGCGAAAACGGCAAGCTCGCAACCTTGAGCATCGCCACTAACGAAAATTACAAAAACCACAAAGGGGAGCGTGTCACAGAGACTCAATGGCACCATGTGGTGGCTTGGGGCAAGAATGCGGAGTTCGTAGAGAAGAACGTCACCAAGGGGCAGCATCTGGCTGTGTCCGGACGGCTGGTGAATCGATCGTACGAAAAGGACGGCGAGAAGAAGTACGTCACGGAAGTCGTTGCCAACGAGGTCGTACTGTTCGGATCGAACAATTCTGCAGAGTGATGCGTAGGGCGCCCCACTCGGGGCGCCCTTATCTTCTTAAAGTAAAAACAAATACATCTTACCCGAAGACGGCATCAAGGCACCCTATGATAAGGTCGTTTTAGCCCGGGTTCTAAACGCTCGCCATTCAATACTTGAAAATGAGTGTTTTCATGCACTTCACGAGCAAAAGCAGACGAAAGATCTCCGATATCTTCTAATTCCCACTCCAGAGACAATCCATTTTCTGAACGTTTTTCTACGAGCCTCCAACCCAAGTCGGTCACAAAGGAGTGTTGAGTAAAACGAATCTGGGCGGAACGATCTATTCGATCGAGCAAGCCTTCGTTGTTTTCGGGTAATGAGAGCCGCTGAGTACCCTTAGTCAGTTCAATATCGGGCGAATTCACAGACTCTTCTGCTGAAAGGAGCATACCGAGAATCCATTCAAAGAGCAACTTTAAGCTGCTATTGCGCTCAAAGTCTCTCCCTCCGACTCCCGATTCGAGCAAGACGGCACCCATTCCCCGGTTTTGAGCCCATTCTCCAAAGGAGCGTGGGTAATAGCGCTCATCAAATCGGCTCATTCGCTGAATTAAATCGTTATTTACAAAAGTAAATGATCGCTCAACCCATTGAACGGCCTTGTCCCGCCCCGAGATAGATTTTGCCTCGGGATGGGCGTATTGTGGAACTGCTATAGAGAGCTCTGAGGCCAAACCTGAATCCCCTCGTTGGAATGTACTCCGTTGATCGTGCAGATTCAGGCAGAGGTGCGGGTCGAACTCTTGGAGAAATTGAGCGAGTGTGCGCGCCTCGGCACTCTGTTGAGCCAATGCATCTCTATTGATGTCAATCCCGAGGGCATTGCGTCGAGTCCAAAGATGAGCCCCGTCGGGATTCAACATAGGCAAGGCGACAAAAGAGAAAACTCCCCTTAATTTACAAATGTCAACACTGAGATTCTCTTCGAGTAATATTCTGAGAAGTTCCAAAGCCCGCGTGCCGGTGCTTTCGTTTCCATGCATCTGGCTCCAAGCTGCAATTCGAACCGGTCCTTCGCCCCATTGCCAACTGTGAATTGGCCTCCCCTCTTCCGACAGGCCTTGCCGTTTAGACAGAGAGCTGTGAGTCAGTCGTTCCGAAAGAGCTTCAGGTTTGACAAAGCGACCTAAATCCTTAGGGACGACCACTTTCCATAGCTCATCGAAGCCGATATCGCTTGATTTTATGCTTTGATCACTCATAACCCGAGCTTAACCTTCATCGAATTCAATCGGCTTACATTTCGTCGCTTAACAATTGCCATGAAGTTCCCGGAATACTGTCTATCAAAGATCACCCTGTTGATCGCCTGCATTGTGTCGGTTCAATCGTTTGCTCAAATCATTGCAGGGCCTATGCTCGGTGCCCTAGAGATGAAAGAAGCCAAGATATGGGTTCAGACCGATCGCTCCGTAGAAATACGCCTTTCATGGACTTCTGAAGGACTTCCGAGTCGATCTCAGTCTCTACAAACGAGTAAGTCGAACGCTTTCACCGCGCTATTTACACTTGATAGCCTCAATCCAAATACAGTTTACAAGTATAAATTATATGTAAATTCAGCCAGTGACCAGTCAAAAGAGTATTCATTCACTACCCCTGACGACTGGGCCTTTCGTCGCGATCCGCCCGTTTTTCAAGTAGCCCTCGGGAGTTGTACTTATATCAACGAAGTTCAGGCCGATCGACCGGGAAAGCCTTATGGACAGGCTCCGACCATCTTCGAGCGAATCGCAGATCGCCAGCCTGAGCTCATGATTTGGCTCGGAGACAACACCTACCTCCGCCCCGTCGATTTCGGAAGCCGTTCGGGCGTGTTGCATAGATATACCGACAGTCGTAAGGTGCCTGAGCTGCAGCGCTTGCTTTCGACTTGTAGCCACCACGCCATTTGGGACGATCACGACTTCGGCCCGAACGATGCCGTCGGCTCTTACCCCTATCGAGCATGGAGCTCCGAGGCTTTTAGACTGTTTTGGGCAAACTCGGTCTACGGTGCCTATCAGCCCGGCGATCAAACAGGCTATTTCAACAGAAATGGCATCGACTTTATTCTACTTGACAACCGCACATACCGCACGAGCAGCGACTTGAGTTCGGGAAAGGCCATGCTTGGCAAAGGTCAAATCGATTGGCTCATCGACAATTTAAAATACAGCAGGGCTCCATTTAAAGTCGTGGCCTGTGGGAGTCAAGTGCTCAACAGTCTCGAGAAATACGAAAACATGGCCGTTTATTTAGAGGAGAGAGCTTATCTCTTGAAGCGGATTGAGCAAGAGCAAATCAAGGGAGTGGTCTTTGTTACCGGCGACCGCCATCATACGGAGCTGTCTAAGTTGACTTTGGAGGGCGGCATTGTTGTGCATGATTTGACGTGTAGTCCATTGACATCGTCGACCAAAGGAAAAGACTATGATGAAGAGAATTTAAACCGAGTCGAGGGTACATTGGTGAATGTAAATAACTTCGGCTTACTCAAGTTTTCGGGCACTTTTAAAAAGCGCATTTTGGAAATTGAAATTATCGATGCTGAGGGGAATTCTGTCTGGAATAAAATCGTGGAACCGTAAGTTTTATCCATAGGGTTTTTCTATTTTGAATCATTAATCGTTGTTAATGTGCGTTTTACTTTTTGAACCTGAAGTAAAACTTTAAGCTTAAAACTTGGATAGATAGACGCTTGTCTGTCGAAGTGATTTTTCGAAATTTACATTATTAAACATCTACTTCATTGATCGACTCCGACCCTACCACCAAGAGAATTCTGGAATTTTTGGAAAGCTTAGGTTTGACCAAATCTGAGTTCGCGGACTCGATAGGCATTAATCGGTCTATGGTATCTCACCTGCTCAGCGGGCGGAATAAACCCAGCTTGGCAGTCGTCGAGCGGATGGCGTTGTCGTATCCCGCCTTGGATCTGCGATGGCTGATTACCGGTGAAATGCAAGTTATACCTGAAGAAAAGCCGATTCGCAATCCGATTTTGGAAAGCGCCCCTGCGATGGATTCACCGGTTCAACAAGATGTTAAAGCGGAGTCTCTTTCGGATATTCACGACGTCCAGCCCGAAGAACGCTTGCTCGTTCTCCACACGGATGGAACTTATCAGAGATATCTACCGAGAAAGTAGCAGCGCCCAGATTATTTCCGCTTTATTTTTGAGGCATGCCGAATAACCGTTTTTCGTTTGACCGCTTGCGCTCTGCCGAGTTTGCAATTCCCGTTTCGCTGATTGTTCTCGGGGTTTTGAGCCGTACACTCCCCCACCCTCCCAATTTTACCGCTCTTGGAGCTGTCGCATTGTTCGCCGGGGCACGGGTAAAACCTTTGAGCCTAGGTTTAATGCTCCCCATCGCAATTCTTTTGGGCACAGATTGGATTTTTGGATTTTCGCTCGACCTACTCTGGGTATACGCTTCAATGATCCTGATTGGGCTCTTGGGCGCAAACACCCGCTTGAACAAAGTCGGATCGATCGTCGGTAACGGATTTTTGGGATCTCTCGCCTTTTTTATTGTGACCAACTTCGGGGTCTGGTACGGATCGGGTATGTATTCGGCGGACTATGCCGGCCTCATGCAGTGCTATGCCATGGCCATTCCCTTCTTCGGCAGCTTCGCGGCGGGAACCTTGTTTTATTCCGGGGTGATTTTCGCCGCCGATCGCGTGCTGTCCGCGCGATTCGTCCGGGCTTAGCGCCCTGAAAATGCTAAGTTTTTGGGAAAAGCAGACCTGGTTTCACAAACTCGATTTGGCAGTTGTGGGAGGAGGTTTGGTAGGCCTGAGCACGGCCATTTATTACAAGAATCGCTTTCCGAATTCTAAAGTGATGGTGATTGAGCGCGCGGCCATCGGATTTGGCGCGAGCACCCGAAATGCGGGCTTCGCCTGTTACGGCAGTCCTTCAGAGCTCTTAGACGACCTAAAGTCTGAAAGTCGCGATTCGGTGCTTGCTCGGGTAGAGCAGCGGTATAGGGGTTTTCGACAATTGGTTGAACTCTTGGGCGAAGACTCTTTGGGATATGAAGCGTTCGGTGGACGTGAACTGTTCCGAAACGGCTCAATCGACGAAAGCGAAGGCGTGTTCGATCATCTATCTGAGCTCAATTCCGATTTGAGGTCCATTTTCGGACAGGACCCTTTTCTAGCCGAAAAATCGGTGCCTGAGCATTTGGAACTCAGTGGATTCAAAAGTTCAATCGCCCTCAAATTCGAAGGGCAGATCGATACGGGCAAAGCCATGTTCAATCTGATCAAACTGGCACGCAATCGAGGAATTGAACTGATTCACGGACTGAAGGTGACCGGCTATGAAGATCAGGGCACGGGCGTATGGATCGATACCGAAGCCGGCCGAATCTTGAGCAGACATCTGGCCTTGTGCACCAACGGATTTGCGCGAGAACTGATCGAAAATTCGGCCGTATCGCCGGCAAGGGCTCAGGTTTTGATCACCGCTCCGATTTCAAATCTCGGCCTAAAGGGCATTTTTCACGTCCACAAAGGCTATTACTACTTTCGAAATGTAGGCGATCGAATCTTACTCGGGGGCGGGAGGCATCTTTTTCGAAAATCTGAAAACACCTTGAGGATGGTCACTACGGCTCAAGTTCAGAGGCATTTGGAGGGATTCTTGAGAAAGCACCTCAGCGCGGGTCGACCCATCGAAGTTCAAGATTCGTGGGCGGGGGTGATGGGTTTCGGAGCGCAAAACGAAAAGGGAGTGTCAATACGGAAAATCAGCCCTAGGATTGCCTGCGGCGTGCGTTTGGGAGGGATGGGAATCGCTATTGGAGCAGAGGTTGGGAAGCGAACAGCCGAATTGTTCGAAGACTGATTCGAGTATTCAGCTCCTTTGACCCAAGAGCTTTCGATCGAGCCAAACAGCCTTCCAGGAAACAACCCAGCGGGCGGTTGCCCAACCGATGAGCGACCCGATCCACGCGCCGACCGCGACATCCACGAGGAAGTGCTGGCTCAGATAAACTCGAGAAAGTCCGACGACCAGGGCCGTGAACGGCAAGAGCCATGCAAAAAAACCATGCTTTAAAAAAGACAAGGCCGCCAAGGTCCACGCGTACGCTGCCATGGTGTGTCCGGACGGAAAGCTGTGATTTTTGTGCATTCGCACCCCCTCGACCAAGTGAAGCGCCTCGGGATCGATTAGCCCGGTGGGGCGCAAGGAATCGACAAAAACGAGTTGTTTTAGAATGCCCGCTGCGATCAATACAAAGACAGAGCTGAGACCAACGGCCCATGCGGCTCTCCATGAAGCGAATAAGGCGAGGAGAACAAACACAGGGACAATGACGACTGCTTCGCCCCCATGAGTGGCAAGCGCGAAAAAGAAATCGGCCGCTTCTGAACGAAAGCCGTTGAGGTAGAGATGCCCACCGAGTTTGCCGTGGCGAATCTCAAGCGCTGTCCATGCAATGCTCGGAACAAGGAGCGCGGGCGCGAAGCTCAGGGCGACCCTCAAGAACCGAGAACGTGCAGGAGCTGCTGAACTTGGCTGTGCCATAAAAGCCGGGCTTCTTCCTCTTCTTCAGGCAGAACGTGATCGAGAACGATGAGCGAAGTATCGTTGGTCAATTCGTCGACGACGATTCGAAATTCAAAAAAGGTCTTTTCGCCGGCTTCTTCGTCAGCCATCCAACGAAAGCGGATGAACTTGTCATTTTTCTTGAGCAAGAGCTTTGCGGTTTCTTCGCTGCCTTCCCAAATAAAATGGAAGACTTCTCCGCGCGAATTGACATCATCGCAAAACCACTCAGAAAGCCCGCTGGGGGTTGATAAAAATGGATACAGCATAGAAGCTGAGGCCTTTACGGCATATTCAAGCTCCAGGACTTTTTTTTCGGACATCGATCGCTGTTAAACGTGCTTTGGCGGGCAATATAGAAAAAGACCTCCCATAACAACTAAAATAATTTC
>JBGSOF010000002.1:0-99059 GCA_041739275.1 Schleiferiaceae bacterium
GGCCAAAGCGTACGCGGGTAGGACAAGAGAGGGCTGCGCCGGTCTAAAAAGCTCCTTTCTTTCCTTCTTTCTTTGGAGCAGCAAAGAAAGAAGGCCTCCGCGGCAGCGGGGTGAACATCAAGGTCGTAGAGAGGGAATGAACAGCGAAGGCCCTCTTACAATGCTCATCGGCGAAGCCGGAAAACATCGATTTCAAGACTTATGTAAACAAAAATCGGACAAGAAAAGAGATCAGTGCATTTCATTCATTCTGGCTCCAGTGTCATCTAAATGTTTGCAAGAAAACCAAGTCACTCCCCAGAAATACTCTGTGACCCAGGATGAGCAGTGTTTCGAGGAAATTTATGGGGATTGCTTTGGTTTTCATGAGCTCTGTGCCGGATCAAGGCCCCGAAGAACGGCGTGATGTTTGGCCCCGCCTCTGCTCCGGGCTCTCCATTCCCTGAGAACTTCGACTTAGTGAGCAGTACGAAAAAAGGCTACAAAGACAGAGCAATCAAACATTAAGCACTCTTCTTTTTCGTTCGAGGCTTTTTGAACATGCCCAAGGCCTTGTCGTAGAGTTCCAGATATTGGGGCAAAATGCGCTCAATCTCGAAGAGTTTGGCACGTTCGAAGGCCTGAGCTCGAAACTTGGCGTGCAGTCCATCGTTGCGCAAAAGTTCAATTCCCTTTCGAGCCAAGGTCTCGACATCGCCCACATCGGCGGTAAACCCGGTGAGCCCGTCGATATTGACCTCCGGCAAGCCCCCTGCATTCGACGAAAGCACCGGCACTTTGGCGGCCATGGCCTCGAGCGCGGCGAGTCCGAAACTCTCGCTTTCTGAAGGCAGTAAAAACAAGTCAGACATGCACAAGACCCGATTGACTTCGGTAGTCTTGCCCAGAAAAATCAACTTGTCGAAAATGCCGAGTTCCTTGGCCTGCTCTTCGGCTCGTTCGCGCTCGGGTCCGTCTCCGATCAACACCAGTCTGGAAGGAACCGCGGCGTTGATCAAAGCGAAAATCGACACCACATCGCGCACTCGCTTCACCTTTCTAAAGTTCGAAACGTGGGTTAAAATTCGTCCGCCTTCAGGGGAGAGTTGAGCCTTTTTACAATTTGCATCTCCCTGATAAAGAGAAGTGTCGATAAAATTAGGAACCACCAAAATGTCTTTTCGCACCGGGAAAAAGCGCAAAGTGTCCATTTTGAGACTGTGCGATACACAGGTAACGATATCTGAATGGTTAATTGAAAAAGTAACCGCGGGTTTGTAGGAAGGATTCTTGCCCACCAATGTGATATCCGTTCCGTGTAATGTTGTGATTACAGGTATATTAACTCCTTTCTCTTTAAGTATTTGTTTCGCCATATATGCCGCATACGCATGGGGAATGGCGTAGTGTACATGGAGCAATTCGAGCCCTTCATTTAACACCGTATCCACCATTTTGCTCGACAGCGCCAGCTCGTAGGGCTGATATTGAAAAAGTGGATAATCGTGAACGTTCACCTCGTGATAATAGATATTCTCGACGAGAATGTCGAGCCTCACAGGCTGACTGTAAGTGATAAAATGAACCTTGTGGCCGAGCATGGCCAAGTGCTTTCCGAGCTCGGTGGCGACCACGCCGCTCCCCCCGAAGGTGGGATAACAAACAATGCCAATCTTCATGAGGATAGAAATATGTGCCTAAAGTGAATGGTGCAAAGTTCGGGCGACAACGGCCCCATCCGACCCAAAGCTTGCTCCTCTTCTTTAGCGCTCGGCGCCTGCGCGGAATTTGGTCTTCGACTTGATCTTTCCCTCAGCATCATACTCTACCCAAGCCCCTTCTTTTAGATCGTCTTTGTACTCGCCTGCAACCACCAAGCGTCCGTTTTCGTCAAATTCTTGATAGACCCCTTGACGTTTGCCCGCTCGGTAGGTCTGTTTGCTTTTCACCAATTCATTTGGGTGGTAAAAAACGACTTCGCCTTCGATCACTCCGCTTTGATACGGATAATCGGTCGCCTTTTTTCCATCTGCATAAAACCAAGTGTACACCCCGTGTTTGAGCCCACGTACATAAGAGCCTTTTTCGGTGGGCTGATTGTTCGAAGAATACAATTCGATCGTCCCGTTTAGAACACCGCGTTCGTACTCTATTTTGGACTTGACCGTGCCCCCGCTGTAATAAGCGTATTGAGCACCGTGAAGGCTGTCTCTCTGGTAATTCGACCGCCCGGTAACCCTGCCCTGCGGATCGATATCCCAATGCTCGCCTTGCTTGAGGCCATTCGAATAGTGGGTCAACTGCCGGAGCATTCCGTTGGGATGATGCAGCACCCATATGCCCTCGGCCATGCCTTGTGCGTTTTTCGGCTGAACGTCTTCGGGACGTGATTGGGCCCAAAGCCCTGTAGAAAGCCCAAAGAGAACAATGAAAACCTTAAAATCAAAGCGTTTCATTTTGAATGGCATCGTAGATGATCTGTTGAATTTCGGTTCTCAAATTAGAACGAATCAAACCCACATTGGATGCGTCGGGGTGAACCCGGTTTGAGAGAAAGACATAGACGATTTCTTGTTCGGGATCGACCCATACCATAGTTCCTGTAAAACCTGTGTGCCCGAAGCTGTTGGGGGAAGTGCATCCGCAGGTCGGGCCACTTCCGGCCAACTGAGGTTTGTCGAATCCGAGCCCCCGGCGATTTCCCGATCGACAAAAAGCGCAGCGCGTGAATTCTTCGACCGTGGAGGCTTCGAAAAAGCGATGACCTCCATAATTGCCTTGCTGCAGAAGCATTTGCATCAGCCTTGCCAAGTCGTGCGCATTGGAAAACAAACCGGCGTGCCCCGCTACTCCCCCCATCAATGCAGCGCCCGGATCGTGCACATGCCCCCGGATCAACTGTTTACGAAACAAGCGATCGTTTTCTGTAGGGGCAATTTCGCCGGAGCTGAATCGCTCGAGCGGTCGATAGAGCAAATGGGTCAAGCCCATGGGGCGGTAAAACTCGTTTTCGACAAACACATCGAGGGGTTTTCCCGTTTCTCGCTCGATGATGCGCTGCAGAAAATAATAACCCAAATCGCTGTATTTATACCCTTGCTGGGGCGATAGAGGCGAACGGACGACTTCGAGAAAGAGCTGTTCTTTAAAATCGGTCATCAAGAAAAGCGAATCGGCCACTTCGAGTTCAAAACCCTCTTCGCAACGGCTGCGATAGATATCTTCTCGGGGGCTCCCCTCTTTGAAGCTGAGCGGCCAAAGGGGTAGATAGGCCTGAAGACCGGCTTGATGGGCGAGTAAATTCCGAAGTGTAATTTTCGACTTGTTCGTTCCGCGCACCTCAGGCAAAAGCGCGCCGAGGGTGTCGTCCAGGCTTATTTTTTTCTTCTCGACCAAATGCATGGTCGCCAAGGTGGTCGAAGCGATTTTTGTGATAGACGCGATGTCGTATAAATGGTCGAGCCGCACCGTATCGGTTCCGTGTTTGCTCAAGGTCCCGAAGGCTTTGTGGTAAATGATTTTTCCTTTTCGCGCAACCAGGAGCTGTGCTCCGGGCAAGTCTCCCCTGCCCATGGCCGCGGCCATCAAGCCGTCAATTTGGTGCAGTTTGAGTGAATCCATGCCCACCTCGCTCGGCCTGGACCTTCCCAATACCTCTTTGACCTCCGTTTGCTTGCCCGCACCCAGCTTAAACGAACGAGAAACATCTACCGGAAGACTGGCCATGGCCGTTTGACCGCTGAACAACAGCTCGGCGGCCGCCTGCTCATATGCTCGGTGATTTTGTTGCGCCGCGAGGACCGCTCGGGCCTGATCAACGCCTCCGCAGGACTTTAGACCGTAGGGGTTTCCAAAAAAGACCAAGACTATTTTTTTGTGCGAGGCGAGGCGGTCGAGAAATGCCGACTCCTCGGCCCTAATCTTGTAGCTTTTCCAGGGGTTGAGGCCTGAAGTGTACACCGCGACCACAAGCCGATCGTACGTATCAAGGGTATCGAGCAGCAATTGATCAAACATTGGGGCGTAATCGAACCGATCAAAATGGGCGTAGTCGCGCAGCGCAGAAACAAATCCCGAGCCCGCCTCTTTGCCCAGCACCACCGCGGCAGACCGAATCGAAGCCGGATCGAAGGGGAGCATTTTGGCATCGTTTTTCAACAAAACCACAGACTTGCGCGCGGCCGCAGATACCCAGTCTCGATCTGAAACTCTTTGCATCGACGCTTCGACGGCAGATACGTCAGGCTGAATAATTCCTTGATTCTTAGCCCAATACTTTGCCAGAAGAATTCGCTTTACGCTTACTGCAAGCCGCATAGAATCGATTGCGGACGAATCGAGTGCCGTTTGAATTTTCTGCATGGCCATCAGGGGGTCTCTCGGGCAGAGCAAGACGTCGCTGCCCGCCAAAAAAGCAGCCAATTCAAGATCGCCCGGTTCGGTATACCCATCGACGCCTTGCATGTTCAAGGCATCGGTCACAATCAGCCCATTAAAGCCCATTTGCTGCCTCAACAGATTGTCGGTCATCAGAGGCGAGAGCGAGGCGGGACGCTTGCTCGAATCGAGCGCGGGAACCGACAAATGCCCGACCATCATGGAACCGATATCGATGCGTATGGCCTCTCGAAAAGGCGCCAATTCGACTTCTTCGAGCCGGTCGCGCTTAAAATCGAGCACGGGCAAGGTTTTGTGCGAATCGTCACGGGTATCTCCGTGGCCGGGAAAGTGCTTTCCGCAAGCCAAAACACCTTGGCTTTGCAACCCTAGCGCAAAGGCGTTCGCAGCCTTCGAAACCCGCCCCTGATCTTGACCGTAACTCCGGGCATTGATAATCGGATTGTCGGGATTGGTGTTCAGATCCAAAACAGGGGCAAAATTCCAGTTTACGCCCAAACTGCGGCACTGAGCTCCTACCCGCTGACCGCTGCTGTAGTGGAACGCGCTATCGTTTACCGCCCCCAGGCTGAGCGCCCAGGGAAACCTCAGAGCGCTGTCGAGACGCATGGATACGCCCCACTCTCCATCGATGGATATCAACAAGGGCACACGAGAATTCGACTGCAGCTCAGCAGTTAACGATGCTTGCCGCACCGGACCGCCCTGAAAAAAAATAAACCCTCCTACGCCCTTTTTCCGAACCCAATCGAGCAGCTCCACTCTGTGTTCTTCGCCTTTGTTCGAATATGCGCTCAAGACAAAGAGTTGCGCAATGCGGCTGCTGTCGTCCAGGCCGGCCAAAACGCTGTCGGCCCAGCGCTCTGCTTTGGAGTCGTTCTTCCATGGCTGTGCGGAGCCTGTAAACATTGAAATGACCCCTAAAAGAACGGAGAGGAGAATCGGCTTCAAGCGCGGGGTTGTCTGCTCAAATTCATAAACTTGACAACGGAGAGAATGTCTTCTTGAAAACGCTCTTGCGACAGGGCCTTCACAAAATAGGCCGTGGGGTGAAATCGAAACGCCTCGTCTAAATCTTCTTCTTGATCGGAAGTCGAGAAAACCACGATGGGCACGCCGTTGAGCGAGGCGTCTTCGCGAATTCGCTTGATCAGTTCGAGCCCGCCCATTTTGGGCATATTGAGGTCCATCAAGATTCCGAAGGGCCCCAGCCTCCGAAATTCCTGACTCTGCAATTTTTCGAGGGCTTCTTCGCCATTTCGAGCAAATTCGAGCGAATTCAACACCCCATTTCTGCGAAACACACGCTCCATGTTGAGAATGTCGATTTCGTCGTCTTCGACCACCAAGATTCGAGGCAACTTTGAACCGCGTTCCGAAGAATGTGTGCTGATGGGGGTGCTCATTTTTTTACTAGATTTCTTCGAGAATCGGCCACCAAAAACGAAACGCACTTCCTTTGCCCACAGAGGATTCCAATTCGATTCGCCCTCCCTTTTCTTCGACTATTTTGCGAACCAAAGCCAAGCCAATTCCCGTGCTTTCAACTCGATCTGAAGGGAAGCTCGTTGCGGGAACGGTTTGGAAAATTTCGAAAATCTTGTCTCGATACTCCTCGGGAATGCCCGCTCCGTTGTCTTGAACGCAAAATACGGCATAGCGAGGGTCTGAATCCAAATGAGCCGAGAGCTCAATCCGGGCTCCGATCTGCTTGTCGTGATATGCGATCGCATTGTTGATCAGGTTCGAAAAAACTTGAATAAATGGGGTCTCTTCGACCCGCAGCTCAGGCCAGTCTCCTGAAACAATTCGCTCGATATGCTCGGGCCAGTTCGAAAGCTGCAGAGCCGAATTGAGCAAGCTCATCGAAGAAACGCTTCGAACTTCGTATTTCTTGCGGCCCACCCTCGAATACGATAGTATGCCGTCGATGAGGCGCTCCATTCGTTCTCCTCTGCGCCTGATTTCGTTGAATTTCTCGCCCACGGACGGACTTAGCTCGCCCAGTTCGTCTTGAATAAAAAGCGAAAGGTTGAAGATGGCGCGCAGAGGCGATTTTAAGTCGTGGCTGACCAAATAAGCAAACCGATCGAGTTCTTTGTTTCTCCGCTCGATGCTCGATAAATATTCTCGAAGCTTTTTTTGTTGAGAGAGCCATTCGGTGACGTCGCGGCTCACCCCCCGAATACTCTTTAACTGTCCTCTGCGATCTAGGGCGGGGGCCATGGTGGTTTCGAGCATGGTGATCGAACCATCCGGGGCTTTGAGAGAATGTTCGAAGCGAAATTCGAGCATTTCCACCGGCACAGATTCGACCCCTTCGAGCAGGGTTTTTCGGTCTTCGGGCGAAAAGACAGAAACAAAGGCCTCCCACGAAAGATGCTCGTCTTCGCCTCGCCCAATCAAGGTGTTCATCTGTCGCGAACACGAGAATTCCCCATTTTGAAGCGAGAGCTCCCAAGAACCCATGCGGGCCATTTCTTGAGCGCGGTCGAGTTGTTCTCCCGAGGCGCGAAGGGCGGCTTCAGACCTCACGGAATCCGTGACATCCCTCAAGTAGACCAGGACACCCACCGATTCGCCTTGCCTTGAAACGGGATTCATAGAGAGGTCAAAATAGCGGCGCTCGCTTCCGAACCACCGATTCATGCGGTCCTTTTTTGGGTTCCCGGCGAGGACCTCGTCCATCATCAACTGCCAATACTCTCGTTCTGAGGCAGGTATCAAATCGAGAAACATCCCCCCGATTTCAATTTTTCGACCAAACAGGCGTTCGAAATCGAGTTTCGCTCTGTGGTTGATCAATTCGACCCGACCGCTGCGATCGATCGACCAAATCATGTCGTCTATGCTGTCGAACACAGCGCTGAGACGGGCCTCAGACAGCTGAACCTCTTCCTGAATCTGCCGCTCGTGGGTGACATCTGAAAGAATGACGATAAATCCCTGGTGCTTGCCCTTTTCGCCGGTCAGGGAATCGATGCTCAGCGATACCCACCAAGCGGAACCGTCTTTGCGCTTGCTGCGAATGGTGCCCTTGTGCGAGCCTTGGGTGGCAATGCACTCTTGGATGGCCTCCAGATCTTCAGGATGCGCGTATTCGCTCTTAAAAAAATCAAGCAAAGGCCAGTCTCCGATTTGCCATAAGTCGAAACCGCTCAAGCGAACAAGCGATTCGTTGACCCACTCGATACGCCCATCGCGCCCGGTGATGATGACACCGTTGGCGGTGCGCTCGGCAACCAAAGACAATCTTCGAATGCTGCGCTCAGCCGCGACTTGTTCGGTAATATCGTTGAGCGAACCCGCAAGTCCATAGGGCTTGCCGTCTGATTGATACAGAAAACGGGCCCTGAATTCGATCCAACGTATGCTGTTGTTGGCTGTTTGTGCCCGCACTCGGGCCTGAAATCGCTCGGCTTTTTGCCGTTCCATGCGCCGGAAGAGCTCCAGAACTTTCGGTTTGTCTGAATCGTCGATGTAGTCGATCGCCCTACGACCTAGCGATTGATAGACAGGGTAATCGGTGAGTCGAGTCCAAGCGGCATTGAGGTATACCCATCGACCGAGCAAATCGGTTTGAAAGACAACTTCTGAGACATTGTCGACCACTCCCTGAAGTTCGTCCCGGGCTCGGCGGGCTTCTTCTTGGCTCTGACGGGCCTGTATGCTCAGTTGACGATTGACGACGAAAAGCTCTCTGAGGCTCTGTTCGAGGATGGCCTCGCTTTGGACCAGATCCCGATCGAAGTCTCGATAGGCTTGATCGACCGAGTTCAAGAAATCAGTCCACTGATCGGCGGGGAGAACCTTTCCGTTGAGGTGTCTCTCCAACTGCCTTTTGAGCAATCGGTGGTGTTTGGACTCCGTTGAATTCATCGCTCGCGAAAAGTAGTTACCGTCATGGTTTGATTGTGCAGATCGCAGAGCAGACCTTTCTCGAAAGGTGCGATTTCGCCGTAGGAATAAAAACCCGAGAGGTGAGGCTGACCGAGCATGGCACTGACCAATTCAACTTCTTCTTCAACCAACTGCTTTAAAACCAGCTTTCGACCGACGCAGCTCACGAGCAAAGCCCATTCGGGTTTGGCCTCCAAGGAGTTCAATGCGGTGGCCGCGGCATTTTCGGCTCCCCCGAGCAAGCGATCTACGCTGGCATTCATCAACTTGGCGTAAGACCCTTGGGGAATATCCCCTGCGAACGTCAGGCTCTGTCGGGTTTCGTCTATTCCGAGAATGGTTCGAACCACAGGTCGATCTTCGGCATTTACGCGGATGCTGAGCGGAAACAACAAACCTGCCGAAGGCAAATCGTCGCTTCGATCGCCCAAATAGCTCTTGTACAGTTGAAGTGCGGGCTGCCCGTCGATTTCGTAAAGCACGTTGCCCTCTGAACGAGTCACCAATCGCTCGATGCCAAAGGCGCTCCACCCGCCGACCGAACCGAATCCGATTTCCCAAACATCTTTGTAAAAGCCAATGCCACAGACCATTTGAGGACGTGCCTTGTGATGCTGGTCGTACACCCAGGTTTCAAAAAAGCGATCTCCATCGCCCGCGAGCCCACCCGTAATCGACACCGACGAGCTCAGAGACGAAGCCAAACCGCGCACCAAGGCCGTACCGTTGACTTTAATCCCCTCGCTCAAGATGAGCACGTGCTTGAGGTCGGGGCCATGCAGCAAGGCGCCCAAACTCTGCCCGGCTTCTTCAGAAAGCGAGGCTTCGATGGGCATCCATTCAACGCGGATTTGCCCTCGCTCGAATTTAAAAAAATGAAGGGCGCTTCCCTGCTCCAAAACAGTGGCGTTGAGGATACTCCCTGCGGTGCTGCAGCCACAAAGCCGAGCATTCGGATACTTTTCAGCAAGACGGCGCGCGAGAATATCGGCGCAAGAGCGTTCGCAATTCGAAAAAACCAAGATCAAATCGGGTGTGAAGCCGAGATCGAATAAAGGTTCTTCGGGTGTATTGATGAAAAAACTTCGGGCCAACATGGGCAGGTTTCTTGATGTAGCCGAAACGAGACCCGCCTCGGCTTGATTAAATTTGCAAACATGGAAGCTCCTCGCCTGCCCTCTTTCTTCAAATCACGCCGCGCAAAATCATTCGAGTTTCAGCCGAGGTATTACAGCGAAAGGAAAGAAAGATTGGAGAATCTTCAAAATGCGCATCGAGTAGAATCATCGAACCATGTCTTTAAGCCCGATTTTCGACAGGCCGCGAGAATGAGGCGGCAAGGAGCTCAGGCCACTCGAATCAGATTGCTGATCGGCCTGATTCTCGCACTTCTGTTCGTATGGCTGACCCGCTGATCGCAGCCGATGTCTGACTCCATTATCCGGGTACTTCCCGAGCATTTGGCCAATCAAATCGCCGCGGGTGAGGTCGTTCAACGGCCGTCGTCGGTGGTAAAAGAACTGCTCGAAAACGCCCTCGATGCCGAAGCTTCGCGCATCGAGCTGATTGTTGAAGAAGCCGGGAGGGCTTTGATTCAATTGGTGGACGACGGAATGGGCATGAGCCCCGAAGATCTTGAGATGGCCTTTGAGCGCCACGCCACCTCGAAACTGAGCCGGGCCGACGACCTCTTCGCCTTGCGCACCATGGGGTTTCGCGGCGAGGCCTTGGCTTCGATTGCCTCCGTGGCGTCGATTGAAGCCGACAGCCGCCGAATCCAGGACGAAGCGGGCTGTTTTTTGAAGATCGAAGGCGGCAAAAAAACAGATCAAGGAAGTGTGGCACGAGCGGTCGGGACTTCGATCAAGGTGCGAAATCTCTTCTTCAACGTCCCTGCCCGAAGGGCTTTTTTAAAGTCAGATGCCGTGGAATTCAGGCACATTGGCGACGAGTTCAATCGCGTGGCTCTGTCTCGGCCCGACCGCGCTTTTCGCCTCTACCACAACAAACACATCGTGCACTCGCTCGATCCTTCGGGCTTGCGCATGCGGATATCTCAACTCTTCGGCACCGCAAAAGACGAGCAGCTCGTGCCCGTTGAAGAAACGACCGATTGGGTTTCGATTTCGGGCTTTGTCGGAAAGCCTCAGACGGCCAAGCGCAGCCGGGGCGAGCAATTCCTTTTCGTCAACAAGCGTTTTGTAAAGAGCTCGGTGGTGCACTCGGCCATCGCTTCGGCCTTTGAAGGCTTGTTGGCCGACGGCTATTTTCCGGCCTACTTTCTCTTCTTGGAAATCGAACCGAGCAAAATCGACGTCAACATACATCCCACCAAAACAGAAATTAAGTTCGAAGACGACGCATCGGTTTTTCGACTGGTGCGCGTTTCGGTGAGGCACGCCCTCGGCCGAAACAATATCGCGCCGAGCATCGATTTCGAACTCGATGCCAACTCGTTTCCGAGCCTCGCTCCGGGTTCTCCGAGACCTGTTGCGCCGAACATACGCGTAAATCCGAATTTCAACCCATTTTCTGAGCCTCAAAGCCCGGCGCCGGCTCAGGCGATGCGCTATGCCACCGAACCCGAGCCTTATTTCGAAAACGGTCGGCTTTGGTCGGCAGACGAAACAAGGGCCAGCCGCGCTTTGCTTCGCATCGGCGAGTTTGTCTTTTTCGAGCGAAACAACAGTCTGTGTGCTTTAGAACCCGCGCGAATATTCTTTGAGCGAACCTTTCGCACCGAAATGAGCCGTTGGGAAGGCGGTTCGATCCTCTCGCAGCAATTGCTTTACCCTCAAGAACTGCCTTTCAGAGCTGCGGATCTCGACCGCTTGGCCGAAATGCTGCCGGGCTTGCGTATGTTGGGTTACGATATCGATCTCGATCCAAAGCAGGGCGCCGTGATGCAAGGGACACCCACTGGAATTGAAGCGCACGAAGCGGCGGAGTTCCTCGAACTCTGGCTCGACGAGCCCCTGCACGAACCCGATTCCGAAAGGCTGTGGTTTGGTCGAAAGCTGGCGCTCGCTCAGAGGAAGAGCGCTTCGATGCACTTTGGGAACAGCGAGCTGGAACTCTCAGAACTGATGCGGGTTTTGGAGTCGTGGAATTGGTGCGAGCGCGATGCCCTCGGACGCCGTATGTGGGTTCAATTCGAGCCCGGCGAAATATCAGAACAATTTGAAAAATGAACGGAGAAAACCGATTTGCCCTCTTGCCTGAGGTGATCAAGAACCTATTGATCATCAATGGACTTTTTTATTTGGCCACCTTGAGTCTCGGGCTGTACGGCATCGACTTAACGCGCAATCTCGGCTTGTACTTGCCGGGTTCCGAGCACTTTAGGCCTTATCAGCTCGTAACGCATATGTTCATGCACGGAGGGTTGCTGCATTTGTTCCTCAATATGCTCTCGCTGTGGATGTTCGGTTTGGCCATGGAGAACTACTGGGGCGCGAAGCGCTTTCTGACCTACTATTTGGTGACGGGGCTCGGGGCAGCCCTCTTGCATTTGGGAGTGAGCTGGATCGAAGCGCTCAACTATCGCAATCAGCTTTTAGACGCCGGCTTTAGCGCTTCAGACCTCGATTTGCTCGCCCGCACAGGTCAGTATCTCAACAGCGAACTGAGCATGCAATACGCGCGCCTGCTCCAAGATTATGCCTCGAAGTACGCCTACCCCACAGTGGGAGCCTCGGGAGCGGTGTTCGGAGTGCTGCTGGCCTTCGGAATGAGCTTTCCAGATCAGCGAATCTATTTGTACTTCGCCATACCTGTTAAAGCGAAGTACTTTGTGATTGGGTATGGACTCGTCGAATTATGGAACGGCCTCTCTATGGATCGAGGCAGCAACATTGCCCATTTTGCGCACCTCGGTGGGATGCTTTTTGGTTGGATTCTGATTCGTTTTTGGCGGAGTCGAGGGTATATCCGATAAGCTATGAACCCAGTAAAAGAGGAACTCAGGAGCTATTTTAACGAAGGGCCGCTTTCGAAGCTCAGCATTGTGCTGATGGGCGTCTTTGCCGTGGTCGCGCTTTTCAAAGTCATTCAACACCTCAGCGGTATTCCCGTAGCCGATGGCCTGCTCTCGTATTTGGTGTTGCCGGCTTCGCCTTCGGAGCTCTTGTGGAAACCGTGGACTTTACTGACCTATTCGTTTGTCCACGAAGGGTTTCTGCATCTACTCTTCAACCTTTTGTACCTCTTTTTCGCGGGGCGCTTGTTCGTCGACTTTCTCGGGGCACAGCGCTTAATCCCTGTCTTCATCCTTGGGGCACTGGCCGGAGGAGCTTTGTATGTTCTGAGCTACAATCTCTTCCCTGCCCTCCGCGGCATGCTGCCGAGTGCCAATTTGCGCGGAGCTTCGGCCGGGGTGATGTCGGTTTTATTTGCGCTCACCACCAAAGCACCGGGGCTCAAAGTGCGATTGTTTTTTGTCCTTGACGTCAAACTTTGGATGATCGCCCTTTTGCTTTTGTTGATCGACCTCGCCTATTTACCCGAGGGAAATGCGGGAGGACATTTGGCGCATCTGGGCGGAGCGGCCTTGGGCTATGTCATAGTTCGGCAATTAGATCGCGGTCGTGATTGGACACGTGGAATTGCGCACTTGCTCGATTCGGGAGATGCCTTCTTGCAAACGGGCAAAAGGAGCAGGCTTCGGGTGGTCAAGCCGTTTGTCGGAGAAAAGCCCATGCGGCCGGCGGCCAATCTCCCGGCTCAAAACCAAGAGCAGCTCGACGCCCTGCTCGATAAAATTTCGCGTTCAGGTTACGACAGCCTGAGCAAAGAAGAAAAAGAGCTGCTCTTCAAGATGAGCCAGAAGTAGATCATGTTTGAAAAGCTCAGTTGGCGAGCCCGGTTTGCACTTATTATTAATGTTTTGTCCATTGTTGGACTCACACTGGCCACATTGTCGGCGAGCTTCGATCCGAGAGATTATGCACTGTCTTCGCTACATAGTCTGAGCCTTCCCTACTTCGCAATCGTCAATGTGCTCTTTGTCGGTTTTTGGCTTGCCAAGCTGCGATGGCCGTTTGTTTTGTCTGTTCTTGCGCTGGTGTTGTCTGCTCCCCGCCTTGCGAGTTTGGTCAAAATCGGTTCGCCGGTCGAGATGGAAGCCGAGCCCATTCGCTTGATGATTTACAATGTGCGCATGTTCAATCGATACAAATGGATCGATCGCAAGGGCGTGGCGGGAGAAATCAAAGACCTGGTATTGGCCTATGCGCCCGACATCATTTGCTTTCAGGAGTACCACGAAAACAGCAATACCCCGAAATTCGACTACCCGACGCGCAATATTCTAAAACTCGCCAACGGAAACACTGGCGAGCTGGCCATACTCAGCCGGTTTCCCGAAGTCAAGCGAGGCTATTTGGCACTGGGTCAAGGAACAAACCCGGAGCAGCGGTCGCTCATTTATTCTGACCTAATCGTCCGAGGCGATACACTTCGATTGATCAATGTACACCTTGCCAGCCTCGGGCTCGGAAACAAACAGCGCCGCTGGATGGAGGGAGAAGCTGGTGACAATGAAGATGTTGAGGATGTAAAAACCGGAGTGCTCGAGGGTCTGAGGCGACTGGTCCGCTCGTC
The DNA here is from genome assembly GCA_041739275.1 of Schleiferiaceae bacterium. GTDB lineage: Bacteria > Bacteroidota > Bacteroidia > Flavobacteriales > Schleiferiaceae > WGMI01. The sequence goes on from JBGSOF010000002.1 coordinate 13,879, forward strand.
TCAAAACCGAGCTGAAGAAATCGACGACTTGTTGGAATTTCTCGAGAATAGCCCCCATCCTGTGCTTGTTTGCGGCGATTTTAACGATGTTCCGGCTTCGAATGCTTTCGAGCGCATCAAGCGACACGGCTTGATCGACAGCTTCGAAAAGTCGGGCAGAGGTCTGGGCGAGACCTTTGCGGGCAGCAGACTGCCCCTGCGCATCGACGCTGTTTGGGGCGATTCTTCCACCGTTTTTGTCGGGCACCGCGTGATTCGCAAAAAGCTGAGCGACCACTATCCCATCGCCGTCGATTTTATTCGGCTTCCGAAGGCTCCAAACTAAATCGGACTCTTCGGAGATCGAGCCTGTTCAAAGGGTCGGGTTCAAGTCCTCGCCATCCCGGACGACTGACGCGAACCACTTCGTCGTAAAAGAGCGGAAAAGCCGGGACTTCTTGAAGGAGAATGGCTTCGAGCTGCCGGGCGAGCTGTTTTCGCCTGAATTCGGAGGTCTCTTTTTGTAAATCTTTGAAGATTTCGTCGTAACGGGAATTCGAAAAGTGGGTGTAATTCGGTCCGTTGGGGCTGTGATTGGCTCCCGAAAAAAGCAAGAGATAATTTTCGGCCTCCGGATAGTCGGCAATCCAAGACGCCCGAAAAAAACCAAAGCGCGCATTGGCCATTCCATCGCGCAAACTCGAAGTTGGCATCACTTCGATTTCAACGGCAAACCCGAGCTTGCTCACCGAGCTTTGAACGAATTCGGCGAGATCGACATAATCGGCAGAAGTATACAAGCGCAGCGGTTCAATGCCTTCGGCTTTGGGATATCCGGCGCGGACGAGGAGTTCTGCCGCTTTTTCGGGCTGATAAGACCATCCGCTAGCGGGTTCGAGACTGCCGTTGAGCGCCGGGGGAACCATGCCCGAACTCGCGGGGATTCCGACGTTCCTCCTGAGATAGCGCACCAGACCTTCTCGATCGACCGACAGCGCAAAGGCTCTGCGAACTTCAGGTTTGCTCCAGGCCGTCGATTGAAGCACTTCTATTCCAAACCCGAGATATTCGGTGTTCAAATAGGGCGCTTTAAGGAGATTCAGGCGCTCATTGTACTGTTCTGACAAGGCTCCGCTCGGGTCGAGCAACTCATCGGCATACGAAGGATCGAGGCCCGAAATAAAATCGACTTGATCTTGCAGAAGCGCGAGAAAAGACGATTTGCGGTCGGGCAGAAAGCGTATAGAAACCGCCTCGAGATAAGGGAGTTGCGCACCGGAAGAATCGCGTTCGAAATACTCGTTGTTTCGCCTCAAAATGAGCTTCTCGTTCGGGAGCCAGCGCTTGAACACAAAGGCTCCGGTTCCGACGGGATGTATTCCAAAATCACCCTTTTTGATTTCTACGGCGCGTCGAGATACGATTCCGCAGTAGGCATTGGCCAATGTGGCTAAAAAAGGCGGAAAGACCTCATTTAACCGGATGATCAAAGAATCTTCGCCTATGGCCCAAACCGTGTCGATGGGCCGAGCAATCCATGCCCCCGAAGAGGCCGTGGCCGCGTCGCTGAGGCGATAGAGGCTAAAAACGACATCCGTAGCGCGGAGTCTGCGGGTTTCGGGCGCTTGATCAAAACAAGGGTCGGGGTGAAAAAATACATCGCGACGCAGGGCAAATCGATATTCGAGCCCGTCGGGTGAGGTGCTCCACGACTTTGCGAGGCCGGGTGTGATGTTCAGTTCGGCGTCTAACTCGACTAAGGTGTTGAAAATCATTCCCACAGCCCAGATATTGCTCTGTACTCGTGCGAAAGCCGGGTCTAGGGACGAAATGCCCGAGGCTTCGTTGTATCGAAATACACGGGGATCGCGCTCGTCTGAAGCGCCTGAGCAGCTAAAGATCAACGCGCTATAAGCCAGTATTTTAAATAGACCAAAAAGCTTCATCGAATGGGGGGCAAGGTAAATCGGAAGTACCTTTGCGGCCCCTATGGAAATGGCTGTCTCCCCCTCCCCGACCCCAACTCGTTTTGAGGGTCATACCGTGGCCTTGCAAACGCTGGGCTGCAAGCTCAATCAGGCCGAGACGTCTGCGGTGGGCAAACGGCTGGAAGAGCGCGGTTTTACGCGGGTTCCCGGAGATCAGGCCGCCGATGTATACGTATTGAACACCTGCTCGGTGACGGAAAACGCGGATAAGGAAACCGCTCTGCTGATACGCCGTGCGCTGAGGGCCAATCCCTCGGCTTATGTCGTGGTGACGGGGTGTTATGCCCAATTGCAACCCGAGGCAGTCCGCTCGATTCCGGGCGTAAAACTCGTCCTGGGTTCGAACGAGAAATTCCAGATTGCCGAGCGTTTGCCCGCCGATCTGCTGACGAGCGAAACCGCGGTGCATCGATGCGAAACCGAAGCGTTGGGCGGTTTTGAAACAGCCTGGTCGCTGGGCGACCGCACCCGGGCTTTTCTAAAGGTGCAAGATGGATGCGACTACAAATGCACCTATTGCACCATCCCGATGGCGCGGGGGGCCAGCCGAAGCGACACCCTCCAAAACGTCGTGAAACAAGCGCAGAAACTGGCCGAGAGCGGGGTTCGAGAAATCGTTTTGACGGGGGTCAACACCGGCGATTACGGAAAGGGAGAGTTTGGCGATAAAAAGCACGAGCACACCTTTTTGCAATTGATCGAGGCCTTGGACGAACGGGTTGAGGTGGCGCGCATGCGGATTTCTTCGGTTGAGCCGAATTTGATGAGCGCAGACTTGATTCGGTTTATCGCCGAGAGCAAGCGCTTTGTGCCACACTTTCACCTCCCGCTTCAATCGGGCAGCGATGCGGTTTTGGCGAGAATGAAAAGGCGTTATCGCTCAGGGCTTTATGCGGATAGAGTTCGAGAGATTCGACGCGTTTTGCCCCATGCCTGCATCGGCGCGGACGTCATTACGGGGTTCCCGGGCGAAACCGAAGCAGAATTTGAACAAACCGTCGATTTTGTCCGCGAACACGCCCTCGACTACCTGCATGTGTTTACCTATTCTTCGCGGCCGGGAACCGAAGCGGCTTTGCTCGAGCAAGTGCCTTTGGCGGTGCGCAAAGAGCGAACCACGCGTCTTCGAGCCATGGGCGATCGATTGGCGCTGTTGTCGGCCGAGCGCAGCCGGGGAAAGATCCTCGACGTCTTGTTTGAAGAGGGCAAAGACGCGGAGGGGGCGGAATGGATCGAGGGCTATACGCCGAATTATCTCAGGGTGTCTGTGCCCAAGGGCGAAGCGGTTCCGGGCCGGGTGGTTTCGGTATTGTTAAATGAAGTGTCGGGGCCGGGAAAATTGCGCGGACAGTGCATTCCGTCCCCTATCTTGGCCTTGTGATTGCCGTTTTTACCCGATACTCTCTAAATCCGATTTTCGAAGCCGAATTTGTCCGCCATTGGAGCGAACTCAAGGGGCTTTGGAGCCGAAATGCGCAGCTCGGCAAAGCGGAATTGCTGCACGAGGCGTCCGGGCGTTACCTGAGCCTTGTCCATTGGCCGAGCGAAAGTGCTTGGCAGGCGGTAGTCAACAGCGGAGACCCCGCCTTGCTTCGGCTGCAAATCAAGATCGAGTCGTTGTGCAATCGAATTCAACTGCTGTATACACTTCCGGTGTTGGTCGACTGATAGGGATTGTCGGAAAATCTAGTTTTATTGAAACACTTGTATCGTTTCCTCTCCCAATGTGGCGTTAGCATACTTCCTCGTGCCGATCTTGTTAGATTTTTAATTTGTTTATCTAGTCTCGGATTCATACAAAACTGGAAATTGAAAAGTAATCTGATCATTTCATAAAATTTAAAAACTATGGAAATACGAGATTATGAACACATTATTAAGACCATAAACGAAGGAATTGAAGAATTCATAGGTTACTTAAATATAGACAAAGTTAATTTTAAAAACCTCGCACATTGTGCAGAAGAAAAGTCATATTTGAATCTGAGAGTTTTAGGCTGGAAACAATTATCTTTTCCGAATAGCAATAAAGCGGGAATCTACTTCATATTTGGCCGTTCTGAGACAGAATCGGGTTTAAAAACTGGTGTTTACATAGGCAAAGCCTCACACAGTTCCTTTATTGGAGCTCGATTGTATGCGCATCTGTACCGAGCATGGCGTGAGGAAGGAAAATACGAATACCCAGATAAGAGTGGGAATATTTTTCTCCTTGAGTTTGTCACCAGTATTGGACTCAAAGATAATCTGTATTTCCTAGCCCCGGCATTAGAGGAATATTTGATATATCATCTAAAAAAGAATGATAATATTGCCTTATTGAATTACATCGGATCATAGTGAATGACGATGAATTTATGTTCCTGAATGAATGAAATATTGAAGCCTCATTCATCCTAAATCCATGAAATGGCAAGACGTTCGAGATGAATGAAAGAACCACAGGGTCGATCCGTCTCCTCCCCGTCCACCGCGTCACGGTTCGTTTCTGGCCCAAGGGTGCCGCCATTTGCCTTCCACCTTGGGGCATATGGGCCTCTCCCGACTGCGGCCCGGGCTTGTTGAGACATGAACAAGGCCACGGGCTTCAATACCGGCAAAAGGGCTTCTTGTTGTACTATTTGATCTTGGCCCCGCTCAGCCTCGGCAGCGCCTTCTGGTCTGTGCTCTGGAAACCCCATCGCCACTTCGCGACTGGGGTAGAACGCCACGCCAGCCGCCTCGCTTTTGAACACTACGGCCGTCCCCTCGATTGGGATATGGAGCGGTTTCCGGTGGGATGACCTGTGAAAGGGTCCGCATGATTTCGAATGGCCCCCGTTGGCAGCCCACGGATCTGAGACTCTTGACTCTTGCCCTTCATTGCACTATCCTACCGACTTTCGGTAGGTAAATCGCATTCCATGCTCCCTTTTGAGTACCTGGTTCAACAATTCGAGAAATACCTACCCCTCGACGGCACAGAGCAAGAAGCACTGAGAAATCGCATCGTAGAGCGCCGAATCAAGCGCAGAACCTGCATTCTGCACCAAGGCGATGTATGCAAGCACTACACTTTTGTCGCCGAAGGTTGTTTGAAAATGTACGGGGCCGATGCGGCGGGCAAGGAGTACAATTTGCTCTTTGCCGCAGAAGGCGATTGGTTGGCCGACATCGACAGCCTGCACAGCGAACGACCCGCACAATTGTTCATAGAAACCATAGAACCTTCGGTGGTCCTGCAAATCGCCAAAGCCGATTTGTGGGATTTGTTTACCCATTATCCCAAATTCGATCGAAACTTTCGCGTCATTGTCGAAGAGCAGTACATCGAGCTTCAATACCGCCTCTTTCAGACCTTCAGCACAACGGCCCTGGAGCGATATGAGCTGTTTTTGGCCCGCCATCCGAAGCTCATTCAGCGATTGCCCAACACCCAAATCGCCTCTTATCTGGGGATTACGCCCGAATTCTTGAGCAAAATCAAGAGCGAAAAACGATAAGCAGAGCTCAAGACTTAATCTACTTTAAGCGCATTTCTTGGGGTGGATTATTGTCCTCGACATGGAGATCGGGGCACCTTTGTCGTGTTCCCAAGGGATGTTCGACAGGCAGCTCGATGCGGTTTGACGATTGTTTCCAAAGGAATCCGCACAACATCAACCAAAGCATGAACCCAAAACACTGTATCCGTAGGTCCTGGATGTTATCGGGATTTCTTGTGCTGGCCGCCTGTCAGCCGAACGAACACAAGCCTTCCTCAAACCTTCCAAAAACCCCAACCATGAACACGACAGAAGAAGTGCAAAACATCGAGAAACTCTTGTTCGCATACCGCGATGCCTTGAATGCCTCAAGCACAGAGCGCGTTTTGGAACTCTACACCCCCGACGGAGTCTTTATGCCCTCAGGAGGTCCTACGGCCGTGGGGCAAGAGCAAGTGAAAGGAGCCTACGACTTTGTCTTTTCCCAAATTCAATTGAACATTGAATTTTTCGTGGACGAAATTTCTGTTCAGGGCGACATCGCCTTTGCCCGCAGTCAGTCGAGGGGGAATACCCTCATACACGCCAATGGGCAAACTGCACCGGAAGAGAATCGCGAGCTTTTCGTGCTTCAAAAAAGCAACGGACAATGGAAAATTGCCCGATATATGTTCAACAAAATGCAGTAAAACCTATTCGGAACGAGCACTGGCGCGAGTCTCTGGCTCGTGCCTTTCCTTATAAAAAAACTATCCCACCTTCACCATCTCCACCTCAAAAACCAAAGGCGTATTCGGAGGAATCACCCCTCCGGCACCGCGGCTTCCGTAGGCCAGATCAGAAGGAATATAAAGCACGGCCTTGCTGCCCTCGGGCAAATACAGCATCGCCTCGTCCCAGCCCTCAATCACCTGCCCCGAACCTGCCTTAAACTGCAAAGGCTTGTTGCGCGAATAAGACGAGTCGAAAACCTCTCCCCCCGCAAAACGACCGGTGTAGTGAACGCTCACATTCTGGCCACGAGACGGAATCGGCCCCGAGCCCTCGCTCAGCATCCGAATGCGCAAACCATTCGGCTTGATTTCAGCCCCCTCGCTTTCGTGCAGCCACTCGCTTTCGCGCTCTGCTTTGGCCATTTCTAAGGCCTTTTCGGCCTTGTTCCGAAACTCTTTAAACACCACCGGAGCGTCAAAAGCAACGGCCGCATCGCCTTGGCGATGAATCTCGAGCTTTTCGAGCACATCCCCCTGACGAACCGAATCGACCACCTCTTGACCTGCGATCACGCGACCAAAGACCGTGTGCTTTCCATCGAGCCAATCGGTGGCAACATGGGTAATGAAAAATTGGCTGCCGTTGGTTCCTGGGCCCGCATTGGCCATGGAGAGAATCCCCGGACGGTCGTGCTTCAAATCGGGATGAAATTCGTCCTCAAATTGATAGCCCGGCCCGCCGCTGCCCTTCCCCTCAGGGTCGCCCCCTTGAATCATAAAATCGGCAATGACCCGGTGGAACTTCAAACCATCATAATAAGGCTGACCCACAGATCGAAACTTATTGGGAAGCCCGCCTTCAGCCAAACCCACAAAATTGGCTACGGTCAAAGGGCAGCGCTCGAATTCAAGTTGAACCAAGATCTCGCCTCGGCTCGTTACAAAGCGCGCGAACAAGCCGTCGGTTGGCAAAGTCGTCATAAAAGGGAAAAAAGAGGATTCGTCTTATTTGGCCATGGAGATCATCTCGATCTCGAAAATCAAAGTCGCTCCCGGAGGGATCACACCGCCTGCACCGCGATCTCCATAAGCCAAGCCGGGAGGAATGACGAGTTTGGCTTTGTCGCCAATCGAAAGCAATTGAAGCCCTTCTTTCCACCCCTCGATGAGCTGAGCGCCCGGACCGATCTCGACCGGAAAGGGTGCATATGGCTCGCGACCTTGATCGTATTTGCCGTATTTCTGGGCGATTTCTTTCTTGGAGCTGTCAAATAGGGTTCCGTCGATCAAATAGCCCGCGTAGTGCACCATTACCTTATCACCGACTTTGGGCTTGGGACCTTTACCCTTTTCGGTGATCACATAACCCAAACCCGAAGGAGTGCGTTCTACACCTTCAAAAGCCTTTTCGGCCATTTTCTGCGCTTCGGCCTTCTTGGCCTCCATCTTGGCTACCGCATCTTTTTTGCCTTGTTCAAAAGCCGCCAATCCGTCGAACGCTTTTGCGGCCGTTCCCTTGCGGAGAATGGTCACTTTGTTGAGGACGATGTCTGTTTTGGGCTTGTCGCGCGGATCGCGTTCTACTTGAGTCATTTTAACCGCGATGTCCAGACCCGAAATCACTTTTCCGAAAATGCTGTGTTTGTCGTTGAGCCACTCGGTGGGAGCCACGGTGATAAAAAACTGGCTGCCGTTGGTCGCCGGGCCTGAATTGGCCATCGACAAAACCCCGGGCTCGGCATGGCGCAGGCTTGGATCGAACTCGTCGGGAAAACTGTAGCCCGGACCTCCAGAACCATTGCCCGCAGGGTCTCCGCCTTGAATCATGAATTCGGGGATCACGCGGTGAAAAATGGTGCCGTCGTAGAACGGAGTGCCCTCGGGTTTGCCCGAACCGAGCATTTTACCTTCGGCCAAGGCCACGAAATTGCCCACGGTCATCGGGGTTTTTTCGAACTCGAGGCGAATCAGAATGTCTCCTTCAGTGGTGTTCATCAAGGCGTAGAGCCCGTCTTCGAGTTTGACGTTCTCCCCGTTTACCTTGGCTTTGTTCTGAGAGTTGCAGGCGATGAAGGCCAAAGAGGCGATCAGCAAAAAGGCGTATTTCTTCATGGAAGTTTAGAATAAACCGAAGGATTTTGAAGGCTCCTTTCGGGGCTGCGAAGAACGTAAAAAAACCGCTGCCCTTAGCGGTCTCAAGGCAATAAACGAAGGTCGAGGACCACCGCCGAGGCCATGGGAACGCGTCCCTGTGAACCCGAAATGCCGTACGCCAAGTGGGCCGGGAAGACAAAGCGTGCCGAATCGCCGCGCCCGATCAACTGAACCGCTTCGTGCAAGCCAATGGGCTCCATGTCTTCGCGTTCTACGGCCCAGCGAAGAACCCCCAGTTCGCGAGCAGAAAACAATACTTCTCCATCGAGCAGGGAAATGGAGCACTTTATCGACACACGATCTCCCGGTTTGGGCTTTTCTCGCCCCAACTCGTCGATCACGAAATAGTGCATGCCCGAACCCGTGCGCTGATATGTCCTGTTTTCGGAGGCGATAAAGTTTTCTATGTCCGCTCTTTCCGCTTGTAAATGTCGAATTCTCCGATCGATGACCTCTTCGGCTCGATTGGGTTGCGGATTTGAAGATTCTGAATCGGCTCTTTGACCGCCCGAAGGGGCGCACGCCATCATCTCCAAAAACAAGAGGCCGTAGACCAGAGCTCTCGAATAAGGACCTGTGTTCATTTGTTGTGAAGCAATCGTTCGAGCTCGTTTTGCAGACGCGACACGGCTTCGGGAATAGAAGTTGAAAAACTGCCGCCCGCCGCGTTGCGATGTCCGCCACCTTCGTAAAGCCTTTCGCAAACGCTGTGAACGTCTAAATCGCCTTTCGAACGAAGAGAAACCTTGCCCTTGCCGTCTCGCACCATGAACAGTGCCGAGAGTTTGATGCCTTCGAGGGTCAGTCCGTGGTTCACCAAACCCTCGGTGTCGCCCTTCTGATAGCCATGCGCCGTCAATTCGGGTTCGTCGAGCGCAAAAACGACCGCGTTTAAATCTTCCCAGACCAACATGTTTCGATAGGCCTCTCCGACGATTCGAAGTCTGCGAGGTGCATCTCCTTCAAACAGCGATTCGTGCACTTTTTCAGGCCGCGCGCCGCGCTCGAGGAGTTCAGCAGCCGAGCGATGGGTATTGGGGCGAACACTCGGAAAGCGAAAAGAGCCGGTGTCGGTCACCATGCCCAAATAAAGCCACATGGCCTCTTCGGTTTCGACGGCATCGCTCCAACCCGATTCTTTCAAGACACCCCAGACCAATTCGCAGGTACTGGGCGAAGTCGTTTCCCAACATTTCCAAGAAGCATAATCTTGGGGTTGTTCGTGGTGATCGATCATCCCCAATTCGATTCCGCATTGTCCGAGCCAAAGGCCGAGCCGCTCTCCTGCCCGGTCGAGCCTGTTGAAATCGAGGGTAAGGATGCGTTCGCAGCCGGCCAATTCAGACTCGACCAGATCGGGCTCAGAATCGAACACTCGAAGCCGCTCTGCGCCGCCAATGCGTCGAAAGGAGTCGGGAAAGGCGTTGGGAACCACGGGAAGGCAAAGAAAACCGAGGCGATTCAAGGCTCCCGACAAACCGAGGAGAGAACCCACGGCGTCTCCGTCGGGATTGATATGGGCAATGAGCCCGATTTTGCGGCGCTCGCCCAGCCACGATTTCAAGTTCAAAGTCTGTGGAGTCGAAGAATTCAATCGATCGATGAATTTAGAATGAAATGAGGGGCGAAGGTACGCGCGCTCAAAAGCGTACGGTCGATTGCGTAGGTTTGCGGCCTGAAATCGAACCCCCTCAACATGACCACGAATAGAACTTTTACGATGCTCAAGCCAGACGCGGTGGCCAACGGCCACATCGGAGCGATCTTAAACCGCATCAATCAAGCGGGCTTCCGCATTGTTGCCATGGAGTTGACCCGCCTGAGCAGAGCTGAGGCCTCTCAGTTTTATGCAGTTCACGCCGAGCGCTCGTTTTTTGGTGAACTGATCGACTTTATGACCTCAGGGCCCATCGTTGCGGCCATACTCGAAAAAGAAAATGCCGTAGAGGATTTTCGCAAACTCATCGGAGCCACCGATCCGACCAAGGCCGACGAGGGCACGATTCGCCGCGACTTTGCCAAATCGATCGAAGCGAATGCCGTTCACGGTTCCGACAGCAACGAAAACGCGAACATCGAAGGAGCCTTTTTCTTCGGAACGCGCCGCGAATACGCTTATTGATCGAAAGCGAGGCTTCTGCTTCGCTCAGAAGGCGCGAATTTCTCGAACGGCTTGATCTTCGGGCAAAGCTCGATTGAGCTGTTCGAGAATTTCCGTTTTGCGCATCAAGAGCTCGTGCCTCGATGTGCTGTCGGTCATGGATGCGTACAGAATCGAATGTCGAATTTCGATTTTCTTGGTCGATCGGTGGAGTTCGCGTCCTGCGAATTCTTCCCAAAGAGCCAAGATTTCGGCGTGCTGCAAGCCTTTTTCGAGTTTGAGTTTCTCGGCCCATTGCCCGAGGGCCTCCCCGATGTGCCGCAGGTTGTCTCCGCGTTTTTTTAAAGTCACAAGCTGTTGTTATTCAGGGAGTGAACCATTGCTCCTTCATTCAAACCTTCAAAGAGGGCTTCGACGCGTTCGGGATGGGTATCGGTGACAAAAACTTGGCCAAATTCGCTGGTTCTCAGGAGTTCAATGAGTCCTTTCGCCCTTTTGATATCAAGCTTGTCAAACAAATCGTCGAGCAACAAGATGGGCGTAAGGTCGAGTTTGGAGCGCATAAAGGCATACTGGGCCAGTTTTAATGCGAGTAAGTACGATTTCTGCTGCCCTTGAGAGCCGTAGTCGCGCAGGGATTTCCCCCTGAGTGTCCATTCGAAATCGTCTTTGTGAATGCCCCTTCGGGTGTGCCCAAAGCGCAGGTCCGTGCTTCTGCCCGCGGCGAGCACCGCTTCGAGGTCGCGCTCCACATCGGGTCGATACACCATCGAAGCCGACTCTCCCCCACCGATCTGATCTGCGAATTGCTCGAGCAGAGGCACGATTTCGGCCACCATTTTGGAGCGCGCGTCGACGAGGATTTCTGCAGAAATGGAAAGGCCGTAATCGTAAAAAGACAGGGCCTCGCCCGGATCTCGTCCCTGGGCCGATTTGAGCAAGGCGTTTCGCTGTTTGAGCAGTTGCCGGTACCGAATCAGAGCCTCGAGATAGGATTTATCGCTCTGCGCGATCACCTGATCCGCAAATTTTCGGCGTTCCTCTGCGGGTCCGTCCACCAATTCTTGATCGCGCGGAGCAATCACCACAGAAGGGAAATTGCCCAAATGGTCTGAAAGCCGATCGAGGGCTTTGCCATTGCGCTTGATTTGCTTGCGATCGGCGGGCGCGTAGGCCAACTCGACCTCTTCGGCTCGGTCGAAGCGGACAAAGCTGCCTTTGACCAGAAAAAAATCGCCGTCGATGCGGACTGCTTGGCGATCGCTCGAAGAGAAATACGACTTGCCCAAACACAGGTAATAGATCGAATCGAGCACATTGGTTTTGCCCCGTCCGTTGTCTCCGACGAGCCCATTAAACTTGGGCGCAAAACGAAAATGGGAGTGTTCGTGACTTCGAAAACCGACGAGTTCGAGCTCCGAAAGCCAAAGGGTTTGCATTCGGCTTCAAAGATAAACGGCTCGTGCCCCAAATGAATTAGCTTTGCCGACCGATTCGGGGGGGTAAATCGTTCCCCGATCTCACTCAACGATGGCGAAAAAAGAAACTTCGAAGCAGCAGGACGGCGAAGTCTTGTTTGATGTAACCGGCGGATTGACGCAGGTTGAAAAATGGCTTGAGCGCAACAAAAAATTGCTTTCGATTGCGGTCGGAGGAGCCGCGGGTCTGGTGGCCTTGTTCCTTGTCTATGATAATTTTTACCGCAAGCCGAGAGAAATCGAAGCATTGGACGCGATTGCCTACGCGCAAATCATGTTCGAAAAAGACTCGCTCGACATCGCCATGAATGGCAAAGGAGATCAGCTCGGGTTTGTCGATTTGGCCGATACCTATGCGGGTACCAAGGCGGGAAATTTGGCTCACTATTACGCGGGAATCTCCCATCTGCAACAGGGAGCTTTTGAAGAGGCAATCAAAGAGCTCGATCGCTTCAAGGCAAAAGACCCCGTGATGAAAACCATGCGGAATGGGGCCATCGGAGACGCCTTTCACGAACTCGGACAGCCCAAAGAAGCCCTCGAGTATTACGAAAAAGCAGCGCGCTCGGCTTCCAACGAGTTTTTAACGCCTTTTTACGTCAAAAAAGCGGGGCTGACCGCAGAGATGCTGAGCGAATATTCAAGGGCTCAAAAGCACTACGAACGCATCAAAAAGGAATTCCCAAAATCGACCGAAGGCTCGGATATTTCTAAATACATTGCTCGGATCGAGGGTCTTACGACCAAGTAATGGCCACCGAGCTCTACCGCCCTCCGAGCTCCGAACTGCCTTCAGCCGAGGGCTTTAGATTCGGCGTCGTCGTTTCTTCGTGGAATTCTGAAATCACGGACGCGCTGCGAGACGCCTGCATCGCAAAATTGAAAGAAGCCGGGTGTACGCAGCCGGATGTCTTTGAAGTTCCCGGGAGTTTTGAATTGATTGGCGCCTGTGCCAAAATGGTCGCCCGATCGAATTTCGATGCCATAGTCGCCATCGGCAGCATTATTCAAGGCGAAACAAGGCACTTTGAGTTCATCTCTCAGGCGGTGGCCCAAGGAATCGGTTCGATCAACGCCACGGGGCGAACTCCGGTTATTTTGTGTGTGTTGACAGACGACCACATCGAGCAATCTCGAGCGCGTGCCGGGGGGGCGCTGGGAAATAAAGGCACTGAAGCGGCCGAAGCCGCGATTCGCATGGCGCGCTTGTATCGCGATTTATCTGCATAAACTTCGATGGGCGAATACTGGGAATTTGGCCTTGTTGTTTTTACGAGTTTCCTGACGCTTGTCAACCCGTTCGGAATTCTTCCGGTCTACCTCACCATGACGGCCGAGCTCAGCCCCAAAGCGAGGCAATTTACCGCCATCCGCGCCAATGTGGTCGCCTTTGCGGTGCTCTTGTTGTTTGCCTTTACGGGACAATTTTTGTTTGGGTTCTTCGGCATCTCGGTCGATAGTTTGCGGGTGGTCGGAGGCATTATTTTCTTCATGCTCGGCATGGACATGCTGCAGGCGCGGTTGAGTCGAATTCGCGTTCCCAAACACGAAGTGCGCTCGTATGTGGGAGATATTTCGGTTACCCCTTTGGCCATCCCCATGATCGCCGGCCCTGGTTCGATTACCAACGCCATTGTGATGATGGAAGACGCCCACAGCCTGGGACTCAAGGCGGTGCTGGTGATCGCGATGATCGTCGTTTTTAGCCTGAATCTGATTGGATTGCTCTTTGCTGCCCCCCTCTCGAAAGCTCTGGGCGAAACGGGCAACAACGTAATGATGCGCCTGATGGGCCTCATTGTGATGGTGATTGCGGTCGAATTCTTCTTTTCGGGACTCGCTCCCTTGATTCGGAGATTTTTACCCGAACTTTCTTGAGGAAGGCTCCGAATTGCTTTTTTATTTCCCGCTTGCGTTCGCTTTCTTTGTTCAAACACTAAACCGATTGATGATGCGTCAAACATTGCTCGTTCTTGCCTTTGCTTCACTTTCGGCCACAGCCCAAAAGCTGCCACAACCCAGCCCCATGAGTCTGGTGCGTCAAACGGTTGGGCTCACAGAAATGGCGGTCGACTACTCGAGACCTTCCGCCAAGGGACGCGTCATTTTTGGCGAATTGGTTCCCTACGGCCAAATGTGGAGAACAGGTGCCAACCGCGCGACCATCGTTCGCTTTTCGACTGAAGTGGAATTCAATCGAATTCCTGTGAGCGCAGGTTCGTACAGCTTGTTGACCATCCCCGCCAAAGGCGAGTGGACGGTTGTCCTCAACCGAGATACCACCCTTGCCGGGGTCGACGGGCACGATCCTGCCAAAGACGTTCTGCGCACCCGCGTAAAATCGATGACGTGCAGCCAAACCGAGACTATTACCATTGAGTTTGTCAACGTCAACACGGCATCGGCCGATTTAAAGATCCAATGGGAACAAACGGCCGTCTCCATCCCGCTCAAGGTGGAAGTGCGCAAAAAAGCTCAAGAGAATATCGAAAAAGCCATTGCCGAGCAATCGGGAGACTGGAGAGTGTATCGCAATGCAGCCAACTACTACAACAACGAGGGCATTCAGACTCAAAAAGCAGTGGAATATATCGATCGATCGATCGAGCTCAAAGGAGACAATTGGTATAGCCATTGGTTGAGAGCTCAGTTGCTCCAGAAGTCAAAGCGCACTGTCGACGCTCGGGTAGCCGCCTACAAGGCGATCGAGCTGGGCGAAGCCGCCTCGGCCAAAGAAGGCAGCAGCTTTTCGTACAGAGCGGTGATCGAAAAAGAAATGGCAGGCTGGAAGTAAAATCCTCTCGGGCCTTACACTCTTTTCAAAACAACGGGGGCTTCGGCCCTCGTTTGCGTCATGAGCCGCGCATTTGGCCATTCGGGATGCTCGGTCAAATGCGTGTGAAAGCGATCGAGCCGTTGAAGGATAGATGTCAACTCCGATTGTTCTCCCGTCTTGAGTTCGGCCGAAATCACTTGAATGACGGGCGTGAGTTTCTCAAGGCATGTTTTTGCGGCCAAGCTCCCTTTTTTTGTGCGCTGAATCCATTTCGATCTTCGATCGGGCTGTGCCTCCGACTCTTCGATGAGCCCCCTGATTTGCATGCGGCGCAGCATATCCATACCCGTGGGAATCTCGATGAGCTGTTCGCGGATCAAATCGCTTTTGGCCATGCTTCGCCCGTCGGGCAATGCCATGAGAAAACCGAATTCTTCCGGGCTTTGAACCTCTGATTCCGCGAGGGCATTTTTCATGTAAATCCGGGCAAACTGGCTCAGCCTGGCGATGAGGTACGGAATTTGGCGCGTCGTTTCGTCTTCTACGGGGGGCGGAGAAAACGACCTCCGATCGTTTTGTTCAATCCGTGTAAAAAACTGATGGAGAAGCTCTCGATCAGAGCACTTCTGAAGCTCACCCAGCAGCTCTTCTCGCTCAAAATGAGGAGCCAGAGCTTTCACCAATCGAAGGGTTAAACTTTTTTCTACGGTTTTGGAACTTTTGAGTGTCTTCTTTGTCATTTCATCATAATCAAACTTCCCCCGCTCTGAATTGTACTTTATGAAAACACAATTTTGGTTCGCTTGTTCAATGCTTTTCGGTGTGATTTCCGCAAGTGCACAATCCGCCCGAATTGAAGGCCGAATCTCCGATGCCGTGTCGAACGAAGGGCTCGCCTTGGCGACGATCAAGATTCAAGGAAGCGCGGTATCGGGAGCTTCAGACCTCGATGGAAACTACGCGCTTGAAGGCCTGTCTCCCGGACTGTACAATCTTGAATTTCGAATGTTCGGATACGAACCCGTTGTCGTTTTCGAAGTTCAGGTAACCAATGCCCGGCCTTCGAGAGTGGACGTTCAAATGAACGCCTCTGCAACGGGTCTGGACGAAATCGAAGTGAGCGCTCAGAATCGATTTGAACGCAAGCCCGAAAGCCCGGTTTCTCTCCAAACCATTGGCATCAACGAAATACAGCGCAACCCGGGGGGCAACCAGGACATCAGCAAGGTGGTTCAAAGCTTGCCCGGCGTGGCTTCTCAACCCGGCTTTAGGAACGATTTAATTATTCGAGGAGGGGCGCCCAACGAAAACCGCTTTTATCTCGACGGAATCGAAATCCCTGCCATCAATCACTTTTCGACCCAAGGTTCGAGCGGAGGGCCTGTCGGTATGATCAACGTCAACTTTCTGAGAGAAGTCAATTTGTACACAGGCGCTTTCCCGGTTGAACGCGGAAATACTTTGAGCTCGGTGATGGAACTCCAGCTCAAAGATGCGCGAACCAAAGGCTGGGGCGCCATCGGACAGGTCGGTGCCAGCGACATAGGCTTGACACTCGACGGACCGCTCGGCCCCAATACGGGATTGATGGTTTCGGCGCGTCGCTCGTATTTGCAATTCCTCTTTAGCCTGCTCGAACTCCCGTTTTTACCGACGTACAACGATTTTCAAGTCAAGCTCAAGCACCGCTTTAATCAAAAGCACCAAATTGAATTTTTAGGCTTGGGTGCCATCGACGACTTTGCGCTCAACCTCGAGGCAGACGATACCGAAGAGCAGCGCTATTTGCTCAACGCCCTCGACGTAAACGAACAATGGAATTATACAGTCGGCGCCAAGTACACTTATTTTGGCCAGAAGAGCTTTACAAACGTCGTGCTCAGTCGTTTTATGCTCAACAATACCGCCTATAAATTCGAAGACAACGACCCGGATAAAACGCAATTGCTCGATTACGACAGCCGCGAAATCGAAAACAAATTGAGGGTGGAGAATTTTTACCGAAACAAGGGCTGGAGATTGACCAATGGCTTTGGGGTCGAAGAACTCAAATACTCGACCGACGAGCTGAACTACAGAGTGCCGCAAGGTCAAGAACCTCGGGTGTACACCACCGATTTGCGCATGTATCGCTACAGTTTGTTCAGCCAGGCGAGCAAGGCTTTTTTGGGCGAAAGGCTCCAGCTTTCGGCGGGTTTGCGCACCGACGCCGTCGACTTCAATTCTTCAACTCGAAACCCCCTCGAACAACTTTCGCCTCGGATTTCGGCTTCGTACGCACTCAATCCCAACTGGAGCATTAATGCCAACTGGGGCATCTATTATCAACTCCCCCCCTACACCCTGCTCGGATATCGCGATGGCACAGGGCGCCTGGTCAACCCCGACGCCACCTACATCCGATCGACCCATTATGTTTTAGGGGTGAGCAATTACCTGCCCATCAACGCAAAATGGTCGGTGGAGGCTTTTTACAAAGACTACGACAACTATCCTTTTTTGTTGAACGATTCGATCAGCTTGGCGAATTTGGGCAGCAATTTCGGGGTGATCGGGAATGCCCCGAGCCGTTCGATTTCAGAAGGGCTGAGTTACGGTCTCGAACTTTCGTATCAACAAAAGCTCTACAAGGGCTATTTCGGAATACTCGCAGTGACCTTGGTGCGCAGCGAGTTTGAAGACAAGCGCGGAACTTTGGTTCCCACGGCTTGGGACAACCGAGTCATCGTGACTGCAACCGCGGGCAAACGCTTCGGAAAGAACTGGGAGCTCGGGCTGCAATACCAGTTTTTGGGAGGAGCTCCTTATACCCCTTACGACCTTGACGAGAGCTCGCTTCGAAGCAATTGGGACAACATCGGCTTTGGAATTCCCGACTACGATGCACTCAACACCCTTCGATTTGCCAATTTCAACCGGCTCAATGTGCGGATCGACAAAAAGTGGTATTTCGAAAAATGGAATCTCGATGTGTACTTTGATATTCAAAATGCACTGGGTCAGCAAATTGAAGGCCCTCCTTTGGTCGATGTCCAAAGAGATGCCGCGGGAGAACCCATTGTAGACCCGAACGATGCGAGCCGCTATCTCGTCAAAGAGCTCGAGAATTTGAGCGGAAGCACCCTTCCTTCTTTTGGGCTCATTATAGAAATCTGATCGATTCCCGGCGATCGGCTCAGCGAAGTTTTGCGCGGTCGATTTCTCGTTTTACGTCTCGATCTTTAATCGAATCGCGCTTGTCGTGGAGTTTTTTACCCTTGGCCAAGGCGATGTCGAGCTTGGCAAACCCGCTTTCGTTAATGTATAAACGAGTCGGGATCAGCGTCATGCCCACGTCTTTGAGTTTGGCCTCGAGCTTGTCGAGTTCTTTTCGACCGAGCAATAACTTTCGTTCACGCCGTGCGGTGTGATTGATATGCGTGCCGAAAGCGTAGGGCTCGATCAGCATTTCGTGCACCCAGAGCTCGCTGCCGTGAAAGACACAATACGCTTCAGAGA
This sequence comes from Schleiferiaceae bacterium, assembly GCA_041739275.1. Taxonomy (GTDB): domain Bacteria; phylum Bacteroidota; class Bacteroidia; order Flavobacteriales; family Schleiferiaceae; genus WGMI01. The sequence continues at coordinate 32,030 of JBGSOF010000002.1, forward strand.
GTTGCGCTTTGCCCGCCCTAAGGCTCTTGATTTCTGTGCCCATCAACACCAAACCCGCCGTGTACCGATCGAGCAATTCGTATTCGTAACCGGCCCTGCGATTTCGAATATCAATTTTAGAAGCGGTGGCGTTTTTTTTTGACACGGACGATACAGATGCACCCGATTTCGGGAATAAAGCCTCAGGTGGAGATCAGACTCCTCGATTGAAGGGGGCGCGAAGATCGCAAAAAGAAAAGCGCGACTTTAAGTCGAGACGAACTTCTAGACCAATTCGACCAAATGCACTCTGCAAATCGGAATGGAGAGACCCGCTTTGAGAATAATCTTCTTCTCTGTGAAGGCCCAAATCGTAGTGTGCACCTTCTTGACACCCGAATCGTCTTCGAAATAGATGTGCACTTTCTGTTTTTCGAGATTGCCTAAATGGGTGGCTCGGTGCAATGCCTCGCTTCGCTCGATGCGCTTGGCTTCGCTTTGCAAAACTTCAACTTCGGGAAAGCGCAGGCCGCGCATATTTTCTTTGGCAATTTCAGGGGTCGTCGAAGAGGACGGAGACAGGGTGTCCATGATTTTTTCGCAGTTTGAAGTCGGTGGTTCGAAATCGAATTTCAAGAGGCTTGAACACACCTCCTTTTCCCGATGATCCTCGCGGCAAGCGTTCGCCAGAGGACTGTTGAATTCGGGATCGATTTGATTTCTAAGGTCAGAAAAAAAATCGAGAGATCGAGCTCGAATAAAGCCTATCGCAAAATTTTGTCTTTCTGCATGCGATAGATCAGAGCCTCGGTGTGTTCCGCCACCGCTTTTTCGCGATTCGAAGGATTGATGAGTTCGCTTTGAGCCGACCAAATGAGCTTTTCGCTGGCGACATCATACAAATTGCTTTCGATGAAAAAGGTGTTGTCTGTGGTGTAGTAACCGGGCGAGTACGCCATGCCCCCCATGTGACCGTAATAGCCGTAATAGCCTCCGTAATAGCCATAAGATGCCGCGGGATACGTCGAGCCGGGAACGTAGCGGGTTTCGCTCTGTTCGCGCACGAGGGCCATGACCAAAGCGGCGTCTGCTCCCGTTTTGCGAACTACCTCGACCATGACCTCGCGGGTTTCGGGACTGCCGACATTGGGCAGGCGAACGGGAACCACATCGATGCTCTTAATGGCTTCGATGCCCTTATTCCGGAGGCTCTGAGCCATGCGCTCTTCAACCATAGCCCGAGTGGTGGCGTCGTTGACCAAGGCCGAGACAAAAACTTTTTTGAGCGGCTCGGTTCTTCGATCGGGTGCCGAATAACTGCCCGTGACGACCGCGGAGCTGCCACATCCGCTCGCGGCGAACAACAGCATGGCGAAACCTAAAAAGGATTTGCGAATCATTTGATGAGAATTTGATCGGCGAAAGTTAGCGCGATGCCCTGATTCAACTCCGGAATTCAAATCAAGTCGCGAAAATCGCGAATGCCCGGAGTTCGTTCGGCTTGAAAGGCCTCTGCATAAGGCACCCCGATCAATCTGCCCCAGTTGGCGGAGCGAAAATGAACGCTGTCGAGAAAGGCCTTGGACGAAACCACGGTTTTGGGCTCCGCGGAACTCGGGTCGTACACCTGTGATTTATGCGCAAGAACCGATTCTAAGCGCAGCTCTTCAAAGCCGGTGATGTCGAGAATCAGATCGGGCAGGGGCTCGTAGAACTGCAAGTAATAATAGAGTTGAAGAGGTCTCCAGGGTTCTTGATCTTCGCCCTCCCACTGGGTTTTGATCCGGGAAAGCCCGGAGAGAAAAACGGCCTCACGCACCAAATCTGCACCGCGTCCATGGTCGGGATGACGGTCTTTGAGCGTGTTGGCGAGGACAATGTCGGGCCGAAACCTCCTGATTTGTGCGATGACCGCGCGCTTGCTGTCTTCGTCGTTCAAAAAGAAGCCATCGCGCAAACCGAGGTTGTGCCGATGTTGCACTCCGAGTATTTCTGCGGCCCTCTGCGCTTCTTGAGCCCGCACTTCAGGTGTTCCGCGGGTTCCGAGCTCGCCTCGGGTCAAATCGACCAGAGCCACTTGAGCCCCTGAACGAGTCATTTTGGCAATGCTGCCCCCTGCCCCGAGTTCGATGTCGTCGGGATGGGCCCCGAAAGCCAATAAGTCCATTTTCATGGGTGCAAATTAGGATGCGAATCAGGCACTTGTGCCGAGGGCCTCCTTAAAACGCAGCAGGACGCGTTCTCGAGCAAAGCGGTGATCCACAATGGGTTTTGGGTACGAGGGGGTATGGAGCTCAGGGACCCATTTGAGAATGTAGCGGTTCTGTGGATCGAATCGCTGCATTTGGAGTTCGGGGTTGAAGACCCTGAAATACGGAGCCGCATCGCAGCCCGAAGAAGCCGCCCATTGCCATCCACCCACGTTTGAAGACAGTTCAAAATCCAAGAGTTTGCGCGCAAAATAGCGCTCTCCCAGCCTCCAGTCGATCAAAAGGTGCTTGGTCAAAAAGCTAGCCGCAACCATGCGCACGCGATTGTGCATAAAGCCTGTTTCGTTGAGCTCGCGCATTCCGGCATCCACCAATGGATAACCTGTGCGCCCTTGGCACCACGCCTCGAAATTCGAGCTTGGATCTTCCCAAGCGATGCGGTCGTATGCCGGCTTGAACGATCGACTGACCGAATGGGGAAAATGATAGAGAATCATCATATAAAACTCCCTCCAAATCAACTCATTGAGCCATTTCTCTGAGTACTTTAAAGCCGCCGCCACCACCGAACGTATACTGATGGTGCCAAAGCGCAGGTGCAGGCTCAAACGAGAGGTTCCGAGAACAGAGGGAATGTCGCGTTGTTGCTCGTAGTTCGATATTCGGTCCGGAGAAATTTTGGAGGGCGGAAATTCCAGATTCGAGCGCCTAAAGCCCATTTCCTCCAGCGTGGGTATCGCCGCTTCGACCACCGGCATCCAAGCCGCATCAAAGCCTGAGCTGTCGACTGTTGCGAGCTGTTCTGCGCGGAACAACTGCTTCCATCGCTTCATATAGGGTGTAAAGACCGTATAGGGCGCACCATCGGCCTTGACGACCTCTGACTTTTCGAAAATCACCTGATCCTTAAATCCCTTAAACGCCTTCCCTCCTTGTTTGAGCAGTTCAAAAACAGCCTGATCTCTTTGCAGCGCATAGGGTTCGTAGTCTCGATTGGCGTAGAGCCCGGCGAACGATTCAGAGCGCGAGAGCACCTCAAAAAAATTGAGGGGTTTGATGTAGAAAGCCAAAAGTCTCGAAGCTCGTTCGCGGAGCAAGCGATCGATTTCGACGAGGCGATCGCGAATAAAAGTGACTCGGGCATCGTCTCGATCTTCGAGCCCGTCGAGAATTTCGGGGTCAAAAAGAAAAAAGCAGACCACTTTGTGCCCGGAACGAAGCGCGGCATCGAGCGCTTTGTTGTCTTCGAGCCTGAGATCTCTTCGAAACCAATGCGCCACCCAGGGCTCGGCATCGGCCTTCATGAGAGCTTCGAGCGATTTAAGGGCGCTCATAGTTCTTTATTTGATCGAATCGCAGGCTGTAGTATGCGTCCAAACCGTTGACGTGCAACAATGAATCGAATCGCGGAAGACGCGTTTCAGAATCTAAGGCCGAGGGTTCGATCCAGAGTTTGCGCAGATGAAGCAGCGCGAGAATGCACTCGTTGGGAAGCTTTATCTCTGAATGATACTCCAAGGCCAACCGAATCGGGGCATTGCCCACAAAGGGTGCGGGGATGTCGGTTTCGGTGTGCAGAGGCAAGCCCGTGGATTCAAATTCGGAGACTTCGCTTGCGAAGGCCGCAGAGCACCGATGAACTCGATCGATCTCTTCTGAAGGCATGTAATTCGCACTGATCCACCGGCGAAATCTCAAGTTTCCCAGGCTTTGCCCCATACTCGATTCGGGTCGAAACACCACCCCCATCAAAGCGGGATCGGCGCCGAGGTGCTGTAGCGAAAAAAACAAGCCCAGATTTGCCACCCCTTTCTCAGAGTACGTGCCCAGCAAAACCGCGGCGCGAACTCCCTGCATGCGGTTTACCAGAATCCGGCGATGGTTTCGATCGAGAGCCTCGATTTCCAAGCCGTTCAATATCAGCGAACTCAATTTTAAAACATGCGTAGCGAAGACATTCCCCCGTCCACTGCCAAAACTTGCCCCGTAATCCAAGAGGCGTCGGGCGACAACAAGAAACAGGCCGCGGAGGCGATGTCTTCAGGTTGGCCGATGCGCTTGAGCGGGTGTCGATTGGCTGAACTTTCTCTCTTTGCGTCGGTATTGAGCAAGGCCTCGCTGAGGTTGGTTTCGGTGAGCGATGGGGCGATGGCGTTGAATCGAATGTTGGGCGCATATTCCGCTGCGAGCGAGCGAACCAATCCTTCGATGGCGGCTTTGGCTGAAGCAATCGAACTGTGAAAGGGCATTCCCATTTGAACCGCCACGGTGCTGAACAGAACCACCGAGGGGTGATCTCCGTTTTTAAGCCCGTTCAAGGCGTGCTGAATAAAGTGCACCGCTCCGAGAAAGTTGATCTCGTATTCTTCTCTAAAATCGTCTATGCTCAAGCGATTGAACGGACGCAGGCGAATCGTTCCCGGCATGTAGAGCAAGCCGTCGATGGAATCGGGCAGCAGAGGCCTTTCGAGAAAATTGCTCGCGTTGTAGTTGTGATACTCCACCCCGGGCAATCCGCCGGTTTCGGCGGCGTTTCGGGCAAAGGCCTTGACCGTGTGTCCTTGAGCCGTGAGTTTGCGCGCCACTTCGAGACCGATGCCCGAATTGCCGCCTACGAGTACAATGGTGCGACTCATTTTCGTTCGATGTGCGTTAAAAATTCTCTTCGAAGTTCGCTTTCCAAAAATTTCCCCCCGTAGTGAACGGTGGTGGTGCTGCTCGAGCAATCTTCAATTCCCCTCGTTTTGACGCAAAAGTGCTCTGCGTCAATGAGTACAGCCACGTCTTCGGTTTTGAGCATTTTTTTGAGCTCTGCGGCGATTTGTTCCGTCAAGCGCTCTTGTACTTGGGGACGCTTTGCAAAATAACGCACGACCCGATTGAGCTTTGAGAGCCCAACCACCTGGCCCGAAGAGATATAGGCCACATGAGCTCTGCCGATGATCGGAACCAAGTGGTGTTCGCAATACGAGTGCAACTCGATGTCTTTTTCGACCAACATCTGCCCGTAGCGGTAGGCATTTTCGAAGAGGGTGGTCTCGGGCTTGTTCTCGGGAATAAGGCCGCTAAACACTTCATTTACATACATCTTAGCCACCCGACGCGGTGTGCCTTTGATGCTGTCGTCGGTCAAGTCTAGGCCGAGAATTCCCAAGATGTCTCGAAACTTTTCTTCGATCAAATCGACTTTTTGATCCGGGCTCAAAGCAAAGGCGTCGCGGCGCATGGGCGTATCCAGCTGAGGAGACTTAGAACCAGTCGAGCCCACTTCGAGGTGTTCGGACAGGTTATTCAGGTCTATGATGGGATGTTCAGAGCGCTTACTCGCCCTGGTAGACAACGAAGTTTCTCGGAGTTTCATAGAGTGTGATCTTGAGGTGGAGTTGTTCAGGTATCCGGGGTCTCAACAATCCCCAGATCACATAGGCAATGTGCTCGGCGCTCGGCAGCAGCTCGGCAAATTCAGCACATTCGAGGTTGAGATTTTTGTGGTCGAAGCGGTCTTCGATCTCAGAAGAAATGAGATCTGCCAGCACCTTGATGTCGTATACGTAGCCCGTATCTGGGTCGACCGGCCCTTTGAGTTCGACAATCAGTTCGTAATTGTGGCCGTGATAAAGCGGATTGTTGCATTTGCCGAAGACTTCGCGGTTTCGGTCGTCGCTCCAATTGGGTTGGTGAAGCCGGTGTGCCGCATTGAAATGCGCATGGCGCGAAACACTGGCTATCATGAGAAGAGTGTGTTGCGGAATCGGTCGACGAGCAATCGAAACCACACGGTGAATTGCTCGGGATTGGAGCTCATCCATGTGTGCAATTCCGCTTCGTCCACCCAGCGCAATTCGGCCACTTCTTCGGGATCGGGCCAGGGCATGTCCTCGTTTATCGAAGTGAAAATGTGATCGAATTCGTGCTCAATCAGACCGTTTTCGAATTCTGCACGATAGATAAACGAACCCAAAAATCGGGTCTCGATTTCGAGGCCGAGTTCTTCTTTGCTCCGGCGAACCGCAGCGTCTACCGCTGCTTCTCCCGGCCGGGGATGTGAGCAGCACGCATTTGTCCAAAGACCGGGGCTGTGGTACTTGCCATAGGCCCTCTTTTGGAGGAGCATTCGGCCTTGTGTATCGCGAATCAAGACCGAGATGGCTCGGTGCAACAGCCCCGATTGATGGGCTTCAAGTTTTTCGAGACTTCCGAGCTCGCGGTCGTTCTCGTCCACCAAGACCACGTATTCTACGTGAGATTCGATTGGACCCGAAAAACTGCTCCGGGTGTTTTGAAGTGATTGCATCAAAGGAGGTTCAGGCTGTGCTTGACGTACGAACTCAATAACAAGGTGTACTTCTGTTGGTTCGGGATTCGTATGCGGTGCTCGAGCAGTTGATCTGCCGGGGTGTTGCGAATTCGATTGAGCAGGGCCAAATAGTAGACATACGCGATGTACACCCCAAACCTCGCCCCCTTGGGCAAGCTGAGGATTCCACGGTAAGCATCGTTGAATTCCGCTTCGATTTCAAGTTCGATGGAGCGCTTGATATCGCGGTCGAAACGGCTCAGATCGACATCGGGAAAATAGGTGCGTCCGAGCTCGAGCCCATCGGATTTGAGGTCGCGCAAAAAGTTGATTTTTTGGAAGGCCGAACCCAGTTTTCGAGCGGGCTCGCGCAGAGAAGCGTATTTCTGTTCGTCGCCCTCGCAAAACACCGTGAGACACATCAAGCCCACTACCTCGGCCGAGCCGTAGACATATTCTTCCAGCAAACCCCGATCGTAATTGAGTGGATCGAGATCCATTTTCATACTGTTCAAAAAAGCTCGGATCAAGCCCCGATCCATTTGATAGCCATTCACCACGGCCTGAAAAGAATGCAGTATCGGGTTTAAGCTGATTCCGTGCTCAATCGCCATCCACGTGTCCGATTCGAAGCGATCGAGCAGTTCGCGTTTGGGATAGTTGTGAAACGTATCAACGATTTCGTCGGCGAATCGAACAAAACCGTAAATCGAATAAATCGGATCGTGAAAACGGCGATCGAGACAATAGATGCCCAGCGAAAACGAAGTGGAATAGCTGCGGGTAACCAAACGGCTCGTTTTGAGCGCTATGTTGTCGAACAAGTCTTTCATTAGGCCTGCGAAAATGTTTTGAGCAGCTCACGACTCACCACTTCGCCCGAAATCAGGGCCGGCGGAACTCCGGGACCAGGGTTGGTCAACTGCCCTGTAAACCAGAGATTCGGCACCTTTTTGCTCCGGATGCTCGGCTTGAGCACCGCAGTTTGGTCGAGCGTATTGGCCAAGCCGTAGGCATTGCCCTTGTAACTGTTGTAGTCTTGCTTAAAGTCGGAATGCGCAAATGTGCGCAAATGAACAATATGAGGTTCGGGATCGAAACCACAGCGCGCCTCGATGCGCTTGAGCACGCGGCTCAAGTAGGCGTTGCGGGTGGAATTCGGATCGTCTAAGTCGGGAGCGGTTGGGATGAGAATAAATATATTGTCCATACCCTCCGGAGCTACGGTATCGTCGGTGGCACTCGCGCGGCAGACGTAGAACAAAGGGTCGGATGGCCAGCGCGCTTCGGAGTAAATCTCCCGGGAATGGCGGTCAAAATCCGCGTCAAAAAACAAATTGTGATGCAGCAGGCCGTCGAGCTTTCGGTCGAGCCCGATGTAAAAAATCAAACTGCCGGGCGCCATTTTGCGGCGATCCCAATATGCTTCGGAATAATTGCTCTTGCTCGCGGGCAACACCTCGCGGTCGAGATGGTGATAATCGGCGCCTCCGACCACCGCATCGCATTCGATGGACAAACGCTGTCCCGATCGAGAACCCAGCACTTTGGAAATTCCCCCTCGGGCGTCGTACTCAAAGCCATCGACGGTCCAATCGGCTTCGAGCTCCACACCCAACTCGCGGGCGAGTGAGACCATACCCGAAACAATTCTGTTCATCCCCCCCTTCGGATACCAAGTTCCGAGGGCGAGGTCGGCGTAGTTCATGAGGCTGTAGAGCGCCGGAGTGTCTTGCGGCATGGCTCCGAGAAAAAGCACCGGAAATTCCATGAGCTTTACGAGCTCGGGGTGTTTAAAATGCCTTGCCACATAGTGCTTCATCGAGCGCAACAAGTCGAGCTCAAATAAACCTTTGAGCACCTTGAAATTGGCATACTCGAACACCGACAATCCCGGTCTTTGAACCAAGTCGCCGATTCCGGCTTCGTACTTCGCCTGGCTCTCTTGTAAAAAACTTCGAAGTTTCGGAACCGAGCCGGGCTCGAGTCTTTCAAACAGAGCCTCGAGTTCGGGCATAGAAGCCGGAACATCTATTTGGCGATTGCCTTCAAAATAAATTCGATACGAGGGATCGAGGCGCACGAGTTCGTAGTAATCTGATACTTTTTTGCCGAAGTGACCAAAAAAGCGTTCAAAGACGTCGGGCATCCAATACCAACTCGGACCCATGTCGAAGCGAAATCCATCGACGTCGTAGGAACGGGCTCGACCACCAAAATCTGCGTTTTTTTCGACCAGCCGAACATGCGCACCCGCTTTGGCCAAAAAACAAGCAGCACTCAATCCGGCAAAGCCTGAACCGATCACCACGACTTTTTTTCTCGTATTTATGTCAGACACCTCGCTCGGTTTCCTTTCGGTTTTGTGAATCCAATCAGTAGCGCAACTCCTTGAGTTTGTCCATCAACTTGCGCCTTGCCAAAAAGATTCGGCTCTTGACCGTACCCAGCGGAATTTGAAGTTTTTCCGCGATCTCTTCGTACTTATAACCGTTGTAGTACATCATAAAGGTATCGACATAATGCCGATCGACCGATTCGATTTGGCGCATCATGAACTCGCGATCGACTCCTCGATCTGTGGAGCTCTCTTTGTCAGCCTCTTTGCTGTTGATGAAGTACTTGTTTTCAGAATCATCGATAAAAGTGTTTTGATTTTTCTTTTTGCGATAGTTATTGATAAACGTATTCCGCATTATCGTGTACAACCAACCTTTCAGATTGGTCCCATCTTGGTATTTATCCTTGTTTTTCAGGGCTTTGAACATGGTATCCTGAATCAAGTCGGCTGAATCTTCGGTACTTCGAGTCAGCTTATAAGCCAATTGACTGAGAAAGCTCTGCTGGGCAACAATCAGATTGGTAAATTCTCGGGTCGACATGGTTTTGTGGAATGGTTTGCTCGACAAAGTTAAACACAGAATGTTAGTGTGCAAACATTATGTTTAATTTATTTGACAAAACATTAAACACATAAAAAAGAGTTGGGCGAATGACTCAACCCTCGGTGAGCCGCTGTCGAAGGGAGTCGAGCCCAGGATGCGCAATCACCCGAGGGTCGCGATTCTGCCATCCCAGTTCTTGTGCCATGCGAACGGGATAGCCCGCGAGGTGAATTTCGATGTCGGGTCGGTCGAACATTCTCGCCAAACTCTCGGCAAACGAAGCCACATCTTCAGTTCTCGGCGCGGTAGTAATCATGCAGACAAGTCGATCGGGATTGAGCTTTGGCCGCACCTCGGCAAGGAATTCAAGAGGCACGTCTTGACCGAGATACAAGCTCCTCTCCCCTTTTTTACGAAGCAGAAAATGGAGGTAGAGCAAAGCCATTTCGTGCATTTCTGTAGCGGGTAAAAAGAGTAGGTTGAAAGGCGCTCCAGGGCGCGGACTCACCGCCAAACGGTCTATGCTGGCAAAGAGTTTCTGCTTGATCAAATTGGTCACAAAGTGCTCGTGCGCCACCGTGATGGCATCGGTTTGCCAGAGCAAGCCGAGATTTCGAATAAAGGCCGCCACGACCTCATTGAATGCGCGTTCCGTGCCCATTCGAACAATGCTTTGGTCGAGCACCTTTTCGAAAAGCTCTTGATCGAAGTCGAGCATGGCCAGTTGAAGAGCGTGCAGATGGGCATCCGATCTTTCGGTGTTCTGCATCTGATCGAGCACCATATTCCGAAGCTCGGAGTCGCTGAGGCCTGCGACCTTCGAAATTCGATGCCCCGCATTGACTAAAGCAGCAATATTCAAGACTTTTTTGAGATCGGGATCGAGGTAATACCGAATATTGGTCTCCGTGCGACGGGGCTCGATGATGCCGTAACGGCTCTCCCAGATACGCAGTGTGTGGGCCTTGATCCCCGACAGGCGCTCGAGATCGCGAATGCTGTACTTAATTTCCACGATTCAAAATGGGGATTGGAAAGCCTGAAGAAACTTTTGCATCTAAAGCTGTTTAACAATAAGGGCAAAGATATTAAACGAAAATAAAAGCAAAAGGTTGGGCGAACCTACAATTGATTTCTCGCGAGCTTTATTTCTTGAGTTCTTTAATCAACACTCTGCAATGATGACCCTCGGAGCCTTTTCAATCAGTCTTTCGGTGCGCCAACTTGAACGATCCAAGAGCTTTTACGAGACACTGGGTTTTGCCGTGCACGGCGGTAGCCTCGAACAGAAATACCTCATTATGAAAAACGGGCATGCGCTGGTAGGGCTTTTCGAGGGAATGTTCGACGGCTGGATGCTGACCTTCAATCCGGGCTGGAACGAAGAAGCACAGGCGGTTGACCCATTCGACGACATTCGAAAAATAGGACGGCACTTGGTGTCGAACGGAATTGAAATAGAGGGAGAACACCTGCCCAACCTTTCGGGCCCGGGGCATTTGATGATTCGCGACCCCGACGGAAACGCGATTTTGATCGACCAGCATCGATAAGTCCGATCGAAGCCTCGCCCTGCGCGTTTGGGCTTTCGTACATTTAACCCACAGTTAACACAGCGGATGAAGCAAATGCGCAAGCCCCGAATCGGTGGGCTTCAAAGATGGGTGGGGCTTGTTACGGGCTGCTGTTTCGCAGCCTTCACTCTTTTGTGCCCAAGGCTGCTGAACGCGCAAAACCCCCAAATTTCGGGCAGCGTTCTCGACGAAAAAGGAGAACCGCTGGTCGGTGCCGCAGTGCGGATCGAGGGAAGCAAAATAGCCGTGGCCACAGATTTTGACGGAAAGTTTGTGCTGGTTCCGCCTTCCTTTCCCTGCACTTTGAGCGTGCAATATATAGGCTACCTCAATCGGGCGGTCGAAGTCAAAAAGGCCATATCAGGGCTCACCATTCGAATGAAGCCCGATGCAACGGCCTTGGGCGAAATCAGCGTAGTCGAGCGCCGGCTGAGCGAAAAACAAAAAGAAAGCGCCCTCACCGTTGAGGCCATGGATGCCCTGGCGATCAAAGAAACCCCTTCGGTCAATTTTTACGAAGGCCTGGCCAGCTTAAAAGGCGTCGATTTGACTTCGGCCAGCATCGGTTTTAAGGTCATCAACACCCGAGGGTTTAACAGCACCAGCCCGGTTCGCTCGCTTCAGCTCATCGACGGGGTCGACAACCAAGCTCCGGGGCTCAACTTTTCGCTGGGGAATTTTCTGGGTGCCTCAGATTTGGACGTGCGTCAGGTGGACCTCGTCGCAGGGGCGAGCAGCGCCTATTACGGCCCGAATGCGTTCAACGGGGTCATCGCCATAACGACCAAAAGCCCTTTCGATTTTCCGGGCCTGAGCGCTTCCGCAAAGGTGGGCGAGCGCTCCCTGGCCGAATTTGCCCTTCGCTATGCGCAGGTGTTCAAAGACGATTCGGGACGCGAGCGCTTTGCTTACAAAGTGAATTTATTTTACCTGCGCGCAGACGACTGGGTGGCCGAAAACCTCGATCCCACTTCTCAAAGTTTGACAGACCTCCAGAACCCCGGGCGTTACGATGCCGTGAATCGCTATGGAGACGAAGTTGCCTTCGACGACGGGGGCGATGTAAAAACCTATCCCGGTTTGGGCACCTATTATCGAACCGGTTTGCTCGAGCGCGATTTGGTCGATTACGACACCCGAAACCTCAAGTTGGGAAGCTCGCTTCACTATCGTTTTCAGCCCGATCTCGAAATGACCTATGCCTTCAACTTTGGAAATGGAACCACGGTGTATCAAGGCGACAATCGATATAGCCTCAAAGACGTGCTTTTCTTTCAAAACCGGCTCGAATTGGCGCGAAAGAACAAGTGGTTTGTTCGGGCCTATGCCACCAACGAAGACGCGGGCAATTCGTACGACGCTTATTTTACAGCCTTGAGAATGCAAGAGGCTTATCTGAGCGAACAGAGCTGGGGCAATTTTTATCGCAACTTTTTTTCGGCATTTGCGGTTCCTTCGATCAAACAACTCGAAGGCTATCCCGATCCTTCCTTGCCGAGCGATGAATTCAGTGCCCAAATGGATGCTCTGGTCGCAGAAAATCCCGAGTTTTTTAACGGTTGGCACGATTCGATTCAGCGCTTGGTGGCCGCCGCCTACGAAGGCCCGGGGCTGACTCCCGGCACTGCGAGTTATGACTCTCTGTTTCAATATGTCACTTCCAGAGACTTCAATCAGGGCGGAACGCGTCTGGTCGATCGTTCGGCGCTTTATCACCTGCAAGGCGAGTATCTTTTCGATTCGACCGCTTTGGGTCGCTTTCGCCTGGGAGGAAACTTTCGCTTGTACAGCCCGCGTTCGGAAGGCACGATTTTTAGCGACAGCGCGAACCTAAAAATCTCCAATACCGAATTTGGTTTTTACGGTGGATGGGAACAAAAGTTCTGGCGCAATCGGCTCAAACTGGGGCTGAGTCTTCGCCTCGACAAAAACCAAAACTTCGACTACCTGCTGTCTCCGGCCATTTCGGCGATTTACCAAATCGACGAGATCAACACGCTGCGCCTTTCTTTTTCGAGTGCGATTCGCAATCCGACCCTTCAAGATCAGTATCTGTATTACAATGTAGGCAGAGCCATATTGTTGGGCAATCTCAACGGCTACGATTCGCTGGTTACGGTCGAAGAAGTCGAAGATTTTCTGGGCGCCGGAGTTCAAGAACGAGCCGACTGGGTATTCGATTACTACACCCTGGACCCCGTGCGCCCCGAGCGGGTGCAAACCGTTGAAATGGGCTATCGCACCACGCTTTGGAACAAGCTTTACCTCGATTTAAACTACTACTTCAGCTTCTACGACAACTTTATCGGCTACAACATCGGGCTCGACATCGAAGACGACCCTTCGGCCGGACCGATTCAGCGCTTTACCGGGGCTCAGGCCTACCGAATTGCCACCAATGCACAAGACCGGGTCACCACTCAAGGCTTTTCGATCGGGGCGAGCTACTACTTTGCCGAATATTACGCGCTCTCGGGGAACTACAGTTGGAACGTTCTCAACACCGCTTCTGACGACCCGATTATCCCCGCGTTCAACACTCCCGAGAACAAATTCAACGTCGGGATTTCTGCCCGCGACTTGAAAATTGGCAAGGTGAAGAACCTCGGTTTCAGCACCAACTTTAAGTGGATTCAAGGCTTTCTATTCGAGGGGAGTCCGCAGTTCACCGGCTCGATCGACGATTATTCTATGCTCGACGCCCAGATCAATTGGCGCAAGCCCGAGTGGAAGACCACTTTTAAACTCGGCTCTTCGAATTTGCTCGACCAAAGAGCTTATCAGGTGTACGGTGGCCCACAGATCGGCAGACTGGCCTACTTCAGCGCGTTGTACGAGATGTAAAGGCTCAGTAGCCACGGCTCAACTCAGGGGGGCAGCGATCGGTTTGTACAAGAAACCGCTGCGAATTTCCAAACGGCGACTTCACTCATCACCTCGGGCTTGCGCTCGTCCCTTTTTGCTTTAAGGGGAAGAATGTCGCACGCACTTTTGAAGTGTGAAAGCAAAGCTTCCAACGATCTGCAACTCAGAACAAGGGTTTGAAAAGCCGCAAAACGCGTCGGATTTCCAATCCGCTTGTTTGAAGATTTCGAACCGTTCATCGGTCTCCGAGGAAACCGACCAAACCGAGCGGTTTTTTCCCGGCAGTCGGTCTGAATACTCCTCCATTGAAAGGCGAATGAGCCCGGGTTTGGAGGTGCTGCACTTAGGAGTATTGCTTTTTAAACTCGGCTTTAATCGAGAAAGTCCGCGTTTCGAAATCGAAGGGGCGACTTACTTGAGCGTAAAGCACGGATTTTGGAATGACCGAGTCTTTAAGAGCGATGTAGGTCGCTCTGTGAAAGTGGTTCTCGGCTGGGGCGGTAGCCGGATCGCGCGATTCGACGGATGGACGGCCGTCTTCAAGCCCAAGGGCCGAGATGCGCTCTGCGTCGAACTCAGGAAGCCTCATGCCCTGAAATTCTGCCTGACCATGGTCTCCAAAAACCAGCTGCGCTTGCGCATTGAAGGTTCAGGATATGCGGGACTGCACGGCATCGAATGGAGCGAACTGCTGTCGATCGCTTTGTTGATGCTGTTGGGCAGCCGCGCTTCAGGCACATTATCAGACGATCAGCACACCGATCGGATCTATCTCGATTTTGAAGGTGCGGGTTTCTACCCTGCCCCCCATTTTGAAAGTCCCAAACCTTGAGCTTAAAACCAACTACTAATCTGAAAGTCAACATGAAAACCACAGTTCAATTCGCCTTTAGCGCAGCGCTCGGCTTTTTGATGCTCTTCGATTCTGCCCATGCGCAGAATTTGGATCGCAGCTTTTACGGCCAAGGCGATGCTTCCGGAAATCGAGTGCGCTTGACAGACGAACATGGAAAGTCGCTTGCCTATTGGGACGGTGCTGTTTTTTGGTTTGAAGAGCGCGGCTATGTCATCGAGCAAAGCGAATCGGTTTTTCAACTGATTTCGCTCGACGGAGCCGACACCCTCGGTCGTTGGACCCACTGGAGCAAGTACTTCCAAATCGGTCAAGGGCTCGATTATTTTCTGCTCGCCGACGAAGGCAACCCCAAAAAAGAGCATCGCATGGCGTTTAAACGACCCGCCTCTGAAGGGGGGACCCTCGAGATTCTCTATCGGGTCGATCAACAAAAAATACATTTTGAGATTCTCGGAGCCCGATCGATGAACGAGGCCTTGTACTTTTTCGCGGTGCTGATCGACCGTCGCTCCGGGGCCAGCCCAAGCTAAAGTAGAGCGACTAAGATCGGAGCGGAATGCGAGACTCGGTCTGTTGCGCCAATAGATCTTCGAGTGCCTTTCGATCGCGCTTTCCGGCTCCACGGCTGGGAAATTCAGAGACAAAGGCCATCCATCTCGCTTTTTTGTCTCGGCTCAAAGGGGAATTCAACTGTTGAATTCGAGCAACCAGTGCGGCGTCGTAAGGCCCTTGCACGACCAAGCACAGCGCGCGGCCCCAGACGGCATCCTCGAGGCTCGAAAACATAATTTCTCTGCCCAAGCGCTCTGTCCACTCGACCTCGAGCGGCTCGGGCAGAATTTTGAGCCCCCCGCTGACGATCGCGGCATCGAGTCTTCCCTTCCACGTGAAATGGGTGCGATCGATCCATTCTACGGAATCGGTGGTTTGAAGAGACAAACCCGTGAGCGAATCAGAAACGATCAGGCCACCCTCGCTCGAAACGTCGAATTGAACTCCGGCCATGGCTCGGTAGCTCGATTCGGGATTCGGATAGAGCCGCCGCAGGGCCACGTGCGAAATCGACTCAGACATGCCGTAGCTCTGCCATACGTGCGCTTCGCTGCCGAGCGAGCCGAGACGCTCCACAAGACTTTGATCGACCGCAGCCCCACCGACCAGAATTTGCACCTTCGATTTGAATTCGACCCGCGCGTCGATCAGTGCATGGAGCTGAGGCGGTGCAATCGATACAAAATCGACCCGATCGAGCCGTTCCAAGAATCCGTCGGTGCTCGCGGGCATCCAGACCCAAGTGCCCCCGGCCGCTTGGGCGCGTACAAAGGACATTTTCCAGGCGATGCTCGATACCGGCAAGGGCGCAGCGATTCTCGAACGGGCATTGAGTTTGAAAAAATCCACACTGCGCTCGGCATGCTTGCGCATTGCAGACTTTGCGATGACAAACTCTTTCGGAAGACCCGTCGAGCCCGAGCTGAATTGTTTAATTGTATCGGAGAGCTCGAACCATTGCTCGAAAAACGCGCGGACTTCGGCCTCGGCGGGTTGCGATTGGGTCCATGCTCGAAGGTCTGAGGGCAACACAAATCCCATGCCTTCGAACTCGGCGCGCACTTCTAAATTTTTTTTTTGATTTCCCAACCGATCGATGTGCGAATTCGTTATTGCGATGTATTTCTTTTCCAACCTTCGGGAATTTGCGACACAAGCCCCGTTCGACGACACCGCCTTTCGAGGCGGTGTCTTTATTTAGGGATGTTCCTTCTCCACAAAGCGGCACGCTCTACTTCGAGGCTTTTGCCATAGCTCAGGGGCGTTTCTGAACGATAGATCGACCCCGTTCCGAGCCCCTGAAATTGCACATCGGCCTTCGAACTGCGGCGAATCGCCGCATATTGGGCAATGGCATCGAGCCCTAACGGGCTCTCGAGCATCGAGGTAAACCAATATCCAATGTCGCGCTTTTCGGCGGCATCAATCCACCCATCACAGCTCAAAAAACCGCCCAGCAGCGTCGGTTTGAGCACGAGATAATGCGGTTTGAGAAGATCCAACCAATCGAACGAGGTTTCGGGGTTTCGGTTGATCAGCGATTCGTCGAGGGCCACGGGAATCGGGGCAATCCGGATGAGTTCGCCGAGCTCGGGGTCGTTGTTGGTGTGCAAGGGTTGTTCGATCGAATGCACCCCCAACTCCCGGAGTTCGATCATGGTTCGATAGGCCTGCTCGGCCGAAAAGGCTCCGTTGGCATCGACCCTGAGTTCGATTTCGGGGGCGATGTCGCGCACTTCGCGCAACAGTGAAAGGCTTTGGCCAAAAAAATTCACTCCAATTTTAAACTTTAAACACCGAAAACCTCTGCGAATCAAATCGAGCGCTTGAGTTCGTTCAAATGCTTCGTTGCCCATCCACACCAAACCGTTGATCGGCAAACCTTCGGCTCCGGCGCTGTATTTCGAATCGAAGCAAAGGCCCGGTTCGCCATTTTTCAGTTGAGCCTCAACGCACTGCACTGCAAAAGCAAGGCTCGGAAAAGACGCAGACAAGAATTTCAAATCGAGGAGGACCTCTTCAAATTCCCGAGAACAGAGTTGATCGAGTCGTTCTTCGAACACGCTTTGCCAGCGCAGGTCTAAGGCTTCGGGACTCAGGCCGTCAAGCGGAGCGCATTCGGCTCTGTAGCACAGACCATTTATTTCGAGTGCAAGCTCGTAGATCGAACGGCTTTTGAGTGTTCCGCGCGAAGTCCCGACCGGTCTTTTGAATTCAAGCGCCGAGCAAGACCACTCAAGTTTCATTGAGCGGCGAAAATACCCGCCCCGAGCAAGAGCGCAAACAGCAAAGTCGAAAGCGCCAAAGGCTTGAGCAGTTTGTCAAAATCGGGGCTTTTGAAACTTCTGAACGTTCGATTTAGGTTGATTAACAGGGGAATAAATGCCAGTACGTAGGCGTGTTTCCATGCGCTCCCCTCCATGCGCGCGGCATAGAGAAAGGCACAGTCGAAAGCGACAAAGACCAAGATCGACTGATAGATTTTGGCACCGGGCATGCCCAGTAGGCTCGCCAAGCTCCTTTTGCCTGCGCGTCGATCGGTGTCGATGTCTCGCATATTATTCAAATTGAGGACTCCGGCACTCAGAGCTCCAAGCGCGGAAGCCGGGAGCAGATGAATCCACTCAAAGCTTTGGGTTTGAACAAACATGCTTCCCAAAACCGAAAGCCAGCCGAAAAACAGGAACACGGCCAAATCGCCCAGCGCATAATAACCGTAGGCGCGCCGCCCCATAGTGTAGTTCACCGCCGCCCAAATGGCCGCAAATCCCAAACCGACGAACAGCAACACGATCCAAATCCCCGATGTACGCAAAGCCCAGTAGCTCAACAAACCCGAAAAAAGGCTTCCGACCGCCGCAACTCTCCAAATGACCCTTTTCAACTTTTCGGGCGAGATTTTGCCACTGGCCACCATGCGGGCCTCTCCGACGCGGTGTGTGTCGGTTCCTTTTACTCCGTCGCCATAGTCGTTCGCGTAATTGCTGAGCACTTGAAAGAGCGTCGCCAAACCAAAACACGCCAGAGCGATCGGCCAGCGAAACATGCTCTGAGAAGCGGCGATAAAGCTCCCCAATGCGATTCCGGACAGCGCCAGCGGCAAGGTGCGCAGACGTGCGGCAGCGATCCAAACAGAAGCGGTTTTGGCTTGGGCGCTCAAGGGAACATCGGAAAGCGTCCGAAATCGGGGTCGCGTTTTTCCAAAAAGGCCTTCTTCCCTTCTTGGGCTTCTTCGGTGAGGTAGTAGAGCAAGGTCGCGTCTCCGGCGAATTCCATCAAACCGGCCTGCCCGTCGAGTTCGGCATTTAAACCGCGTTTGATCATCCTCAGGGCCAAGGGGCTGCGCATCATCATCAGCTTGCACCACTCCACGGTGACCTCTTCGAGACGGTCGAGGGGAACGACCTTGTTCACCAAGCCCATGTCAAGAGCCTCGGACGCGCTGTATTGAAGGCACAAAAACCAGATTTCTCGCGCCTTTTTTTGACCGACGTGTCGCGCCAAATAAGAGCTTCCAAAGCCGGCATCAAAACTGCCCACCTTTGGGCCCGTCTGCCCGAATCGGGCGTTTTCGGAGGCGATGGTGAGGTCGCAGACCACGTGCAAGACGTGCCCCCCGCCGATGGCGTAGCCGTTGACCATAGCCACAACCGGTTTGGGCAAAGAGCGAATTTTTCGGTGCAGCTCGAGGACGTTCAACCTCGGAATCCCGTCTTCGCCAATGTAGCCGCCAATTCCTTTGACGTTCTGATCGCCGCCCGAGCAAAAGGCCTTATCTCCTGCCCCGGTTAAGACCACGACGCGGATGTCGCCCCTTTCTCGGGCAATGTCCATGGCATCGATCATTTCGAGGTTGGTCTCGGGGCGAAATGCGTTGTACACATGCGGGCGATCGATGGTGATGCGCGCAATTCCTTCGAAAAAATCGAAGCGAATGTCCTTGTACTGCTTAATCGGTTGCCAATTACGGACTTCAGCCATGTCTGAGGTTTTCAAAATACGCGTCGAGCACTTCGGGATTTCGCCCGGCCGGGGTAAAGATTTCGAGCACGGCTGTGCCCTGGGTATTTAACCAATCGGTCAGAACAGTGTTCAATTCGGTCGACGAAGAAGCGCGAAAATAGGCGACCGAAAACATCGCGCAGTGCAATTCTGCGCTGCGGGTGTTGCGCCATTCAAAATGTTCTTCGAGCCATCCGCTGTCGTTTGGCCCCTCGATGATTCTAAAAATTCCGCCCCCTCCGTTATTGATGACGGCAATTTTAAAGTTGTCGGGGAGTTTGGCGTGCCAAAAAGCATTGGAATCGTAGAAAAAGGCCAAATCGCCCGTCAGCAAGACCACGGTTTGTTCTGTGCGGCGCGCATAGCCGAGGGCCGTTGAGGTGGTGCCCTCGATGCCACTCACACCTCGATTGGCCAGGTGGTGCAGGTCGGGGCGCGGATCGCAGAGTTGCACATATCGTATCGGGCTGCTGTTGCCTTCAAAGAGATGCGCATGGGTGGGCAGCGCTTTGAGTATTTGATGATGAACCGCGAGATCGGACCATTCTGCTTTTTCGAGAAAGCTCTTGCTGAGCAGTTCTCGACGCGCATGGCTCGCTTTCCACAAAAGGGCGTAATCGCCTTGAGATTCAGGATGAATATATTCAGGATGACCGAGAATGCTCTCCAAAAACAGCTCCGCATCTACGGGAATCGCTCGGCTGAGGCGCTCCATGGGGTCGGGACTCGAAACCCTTCCGGGCCGGATCGTTCCCACCTGCCAGTATTCAAAATCGCCGGCTTCTTTGAGCCAAAGCTTGAGTTTTCGACTCACCAATTCGCCCCCAAAGGCAAGCACGACATCGGGGCGCAGATGCGTTCTTTCGCCGGGGTCTAGGGTGAGAACAAGGCGGTCGATGTGGGCACAACCCAGCTCTCGATCGAGGTTGGAGAGGCTTTCGCTCAGGAGGTAAAACCGCGGGTCGCGCAGCAATTGCTCCAGGAGGTCTCCGCGCCTTTTCGACCGATCGGGAAAGGACCCCAGAACAATCAGTATTTTTTTGGCCGATGACAGCCGACGCGCGCATTCCGTCAGAGAGTCGGCTTCTAAGGCGGTTTGAACGCGCACGCGGGCGATTGCCGGGCGCGGGAGGTCTTCCACTTCGCGCGTTCCATACAAAGGTTCGCTCACGGGGGCG
The DNA here is from genome assembly GCA_041739275.1 of Schleiferiaceae bacterium. Classification (GTDB taxonomy): domain Bacteria; phylum Bacteroidota; class Bacteroidia; order Flavobacteriales; family Schleiferiaceae; genus WGMI01. The sequence continues at coordinate 52,428 of JBGSOF010000002.1, forward strand.
TTTAGGTGCACGGGGCCCCCGCTTTGAGAAGTGTAAAATGCTTCAAAAACGAGGCGTTCAAGCCCCGCCATGTTCGATTCTCCCGAAGGTCTTTCTTCGATGATCGCCTCGTACAATACGTGCTTGCCAAAGAGCCCGCGTTGCCTGATCGTCTGACCTTCAAACTGATCGACCCGATGTTCGGGGCGGTCGGCAGTGAGCACGATCAGCGAGACACCGGCATAAAAGGCTTCGACCACTGCGGGGAGGTAATTGGCCGCCGCACTGCCCGAGGTGCAGCACAGAACCACCGGACGCTTGCTCGCCAGCGCCATCCCCAAGGCAATAAAGCCCGCGCTGCGCTCGTCGACGACCACTTCGATCTTGGCTTCAGATAAAGACCGAACTGCAAGCGCCATAGGAGCGTTTCTCGAGCCCGGCGAAAAGACCCAGTCGCGAACTCCGTATTGAGCCAACAATCGAATACAGCGGTCGATTCCCGGTTTATCGGTGGTGGTCATCCGTGGTCGAGATCGAAGCTGTTTAAGATCAATTCTGTTTTGAGCCGGGTTTCGTGCCATTCCGATTCGATGTTCGACTCGGACGTCCATCCGCCCCCCGAATACGCCTGCCAGCCGCCTTGGGTATTTTCGGCGCACCGAAGAACGACATACGCCCGAGAGCGATCGGGCTCGATCAACTGAAGATAACCCGCATACAATCGACGGTCGTGGGCCTCGCATCTGCGGATCATCGCAAGTGCCTCTGCCAAAGGCAAACCGGCCACTGCCGGGGTCGGATGCATCAAGTCTGCCCATGCTCCCGAAAACGAAACCGCTGAGGCAGCTGTTTTCCAATCGAATCGAGTCAATCGATGCACGAGTTTGGCTTGGACGCGCTCAGACTGCGACTCGCTCCAGTTTTCTGCTCCGATTTTTCGCAGCTTGATTCGAATGTCTTCAACCACGAGCTCTTGTTCTCGAATTTCTTTGTGGGTCCACTCTTGGCCCGATTCGGTAGTGCGCGTGCCTGCAAGCGCATCGGTTTGGGCTGAACCCGGCTCGAGCACCAAGAGGCGTTCGGGGCTCGCTCCCATCCATTCTCCAACCTCCCTAAACCGCAACCAAAAGACCGCGTCGTCTGCCCTGCTGGTCAAAAGGCGCTCAAATGCCAAAGCGCTCGACAATGTTTGAGCGTCGAGCGAGCGAATCCGACTCAAAACCACCTTTTGGACGGAACCGTTTTTCAAAAAATCGAGAGCTGCCCTTCCCCGCTCGACATAGGCTTCATGAGCTGTGTCGATTTGAGCTGGGTTGCGATCGGCATCGCTAAAATCTTCGAGCTCAAGACCTGCACTCCGGGTACTGAAGACCGAACACCTGATTTCGAGCGCCTCTCGATTCAAATCGAAGGGACGAAGTCGAAGGACGTATGGACCGCTTTCGTCGGCCACAAAGACCCGCGATTCAGACTCTCCCGGAAATCTGAGGCACGCAAACGATTTAAATTCTGCCGCCAAATCAGACGCCGTTTCAAGTGCCGATCTCCCCTTTTGCCCCACAAAATCGATCGATTTTTCCATTATCGATCGCGGCGGTCGGTGAGTGGTTTCTCGAATTTTCGGTAGACCAAAGCAGAAGAAAACCACAAAAGGACGTACGCAAAGAGGACGGCCAAGGCGACAGTTGTTTTCGAATTCAAATGATCTCGTTGGATCCACCAAGCACAGAGTGAAAGCAAGGGGAGATTGATGAGATAAGCGCTGTACGAAAACTGGCTCATTTTTGTGATAAAACGCCCGATCCAAAGAAAGGTTCCGCCCGTTGGAGCAGGTATCCGCAAGATCAACGGAAAGAGCAAGGCCACCGAAATACTGTGCAAATCGTAAATGAACACCCGATACCAGTACCCCCCCAGTTCTTTGAGGGCCCAATGACCAAAGACGATGGTGAGCACGGCCGCGGTCGCAAACAAGATCGGCTTGCGCCTCACTTGAGGCCGGTGGATAAACAATGCGGCCATGGACACCCCCCAGAGAATAGAACTCATGCGGTGAACGACCGTCAAGCGGCTCAAACCGGGATGCATCGCAAAGGGATCGCCTGTTTGAATCGCATTGAAATAGATCGCTTTAGAAACTGTCGCTAAGACTAAAATGCCGAGAATTAAGAAGAAAAAACTGCGTGTGGTATGCCAAAGTCCGAGCCTGAGTGCGAGAAACCAGAGCAGCGGAAAAAGAATGTAAAACCACTCTTCGACCGCCAAACTCCAGCTTTCGCGAAAAAATAAGGTATTCGGGAGGTTGATGTTTTGGAGAAAAACGAGCGTCCTCCAGTCGATCTTTTCAGAGATGCCCAAAGCGATATACGCCGCGATATGCAAGAGCAAAAAGAGGTAGTAATTCGGGAGGGTTCTCCACCATCTGCGCTTGTAAAACGCAAACAATTCCGAAGGTGTTTTGCCTTCGACCGACCGAAAAATGATTCGACCGATCAAGAATCCACTTAAAACAAAAAAAACACTCACCCCGTCGACCGGAAACAAGCCGGGAACTCGTTCGCCAAAACCGAGTTTGAGCGAACGCAGGCTGTGCGCCCATACCACCGCAGAGATCGCGATGGCGCGGGTTAAATCCAGGCCAAAATTTCGCCTTGAGGAGTCCATCGAGCAAAGGAAAGCAAACGGAGCTCAGCGATCGCGTCGCGGGACAATCATTACGGTCAACTTGCAGTGTGAGAGCATTCGCTCTGTTTGATCGCGCACTTCGATTTCCCAGAGGTGAAGCGATGCGCCTTTGTGGATCAGCCGAGCACGGCCCTTGGCGACCCCCTCGCGCAACCCACGAACGTGGGTCGCCTGAATTTCGATACCGAGCGCGGCCTGCTTTTCGCGGTTGATGTGGAGCGACGATCCCGCACTGCCCAGGGTCTCGGCCAAAGCCGCCGTGGCCCCACCGTGCAACAAGCCCAATGGCTGGTGAACCCGCCCGTTGACAGGCATTTCTCCTTCGATAAAATCTTCGCCTACGGCAGTGTAGCGAATTCCAAGGGTTTTCATGAGGGTCTCGGCTCCCCAATTGTTGAGCGTATCGAGGATGAGTTGTTGATCCATAAAAGGCCGCTTAAATCGGAAGGCTAAAATTAAGTTCTTGTCGCGCAGCTGACCTCGCAAGGAACATTCGCAGGATAGATTCGTTCTAAACGGAGCGTCAAGTCCTCTTAACTTCGCCTTAACACCCTTTCCAAGCGACCCTCCATGACGATGTTTTTCAAACACTTTGCCGCACTTGCCCTCCTATTTGCAACGCTCTCTTCTTCAGCTCAAACCCAAATTAGGGTTCCTTTAGAGCGCGGAGTTCGCGTGGTTCAATCCTCGGGTTTCCCCGAAAGTGTCGCCCTCGGCGAGAACTTCGATCGAGAGGCAAAGGCTGCTTATGTATTCTTGGTTTTTCGCTCGCCGCTCACCCAAGACGAACGGTTTCAACTTGAGCGCATGGGGATTCTCCTGGGCCCCGCCTTGCCGCCATCTGTTTGCTATGCCGAAGTTCCCATCGATGCCGCAGCCTCTTTGAGCAGGTTTTCGAAGTACTTCTCTTGGCTGCCCTTGGGCGACGATCGCATTTCAAAAGTGCTGAGCCAAGGCATACCTGAATGGAGTCGAGTAACGAACGGCCGCGCCCGGTTTAACGCCATGCTCTTGCCCGGCGACCAAATCTCCACACAATTCGTTCGCATCCAAGGCTTGGGCTACTCCTTGCGTTCGATTCGCCGCGAAAGCGACCGGGTTTGGATTGAAATCGAAGGCCCGGATCAGTTCCAAAACCTTGCAAATCTGCCTTTTGTGCTTTACCTGCAAGAATCAGAAGAACCCGGTCAACCCGAAAATTTCAACGCCCGTTCTGCTCATCGAATTTTGAGCGTTCAGCCGCGCATCGAATCGGGTTACAACGGCGCGGGCGTGGTGATCGGCCACGGAGACGACGGGGCCATCGGTCCGCACATCGACTATCAAGGCCGAATGCTCGCCGACAAATCGGGCGCCAGCAGCGGTACCCACGGAGACCACGTGGCGGGTACGATTTTGGGCGGAGGAAATCTCGACCCCAGGGGCGCGGGCATGGCACCGGGCGCCGACTTGGTCTATTACACCTATCCAGACAACCTCAACGATGTCGATTTGGACTTCAGCCAATACGGGGTGCGCATCACCAATTCTTCGTATTCAAACGGCTGCAATGCGGGGTACACCGGTTTTTCTGCGCAAGTGGACGCCGACATCAACGCAAATCCCGGCTTGCAGCACGTTTTTTCGGCCGGCAATAACGGCACTCAAAACTGTGGGTACGGAGCGGGAAACCTCTGGGGAAACATCACGGGCGGGCACAAAGTGGGGAAAAACACCATTACGGTGGCCAATCTCAATTCCACAGACGGAATCAACTCCTCGAGCAGCCGCGGACCGACGGCCGACGGAAGAATCAAACCCGATGTAGCCGCCGTGGGAACCAATGTTTATTCGACGGTGCCTCCGAACGATTACGACTCGTTTACGGGTACGTCTATGGCCTGCCCCGGCACCGCCGGAACCACAGCGGTATTGTATCAAGCGTATAGAGAAACACATTCGGGCAACGACCCCGCCTCGGCCCTGCTCAAAGGATATCTGTTGAACGGAGCGGATGATCTCGGAAATCTCGGGCCCGATTTTATTCACGGTTATGGGCGGATCAATGCGCGCGCGGCACTTGAAGACCTCGAGTCCAATCACTTTTTTACCCAGTCTGTCGATCAATCGGAGCAAAGAACCTTTGTTCTCAACGTTCCGGCCGGTACTTCGAAGGTTAAAGCCATGTTGATTTGGACCGAACCCGCGGCCAGCCCGGCGGCCTTGCGCGATTTGGTCAACAATCTCGATTTTTCGATTAGCGCGGCAGGAAGCGTCTACCTCCCCTGGGTACTCGATCCGAGTCCGAATGCGGTGACTTTGGCGAATCCTGCGGTTCAAGGGGTCGATAGCTTGAATAATATCGAGCAAATCACCATCGACAATCCTCCTGCATTACTCAGCTTATCGGTGAGCGGCAGTGCCGTGCTGCAAGGGCCTCAAGAATTCTACATCGTTTATCGCTTCGAGGGCAGCGAACCTCTGTGGGAATCGCCCGCGCCCTCACAGGCCTTGGTGCCCGGACAATCGGAGATCCTTCGCTGGTGGAGCCCCGCAAATGCCACGGCCAATATTGCCTTGGACTACAGCCTCGACCAAGGAAATACTTGGGTTTCGATTGCCCAAAACCTGCCTTCGACGGCCCGTTGGTTCAACTGGAATCCACCGCTTTCGAGCACCGGAAGCTGTCGGGTTCGATTGACACAAGGCGGCTTTTCGACTCAGACCGGCGATTTGAGCTGCCTGTCGGTACCCTCGGGGCTTTTTGTGGCTCAAGCCTGTCCCGATACGGTCGAATTGAGCTGGTACGGTGTTTTGGGTGCCACAGCCTACGATGTGTTCGCTTTGGGGCAGCGTTATATGGATTCAGTGGGTACGGCCCCTTCCACACAGGGATTGAATTCGATCAAGATCGGAGGAATTGCAGGCGCCGACGAACACTGGTTTGCGGTGAGAAGCCGAAATGCGCAGGGTCCGGGGCAGCGCAGCAGAGCGATCTTTAAACCTGCGGGGCTCTTGCAGTGCACGGTTTCGAGAGACCTCGAGGCGGTTTCGATTCTGAGTCCCGCTCCGGGGCTGATTCCCGACTGCATGAGCGATTCTTTGAACGCCGGCCTCATCATAAAAAATTCGGGCTCTCTTTCAATTCATTCGTACGCTATGCGCTTTCGCTTGAGCGGCTCTCTTGCTTTCGACTCCGTGCTGAGCTCGTCAGACACCCTGCTGCCCGGGCAAACCGACACGGTTTTTATTCCGCTCGGATTCGCTCTGCCGGCCGGCTCTTATCTCGCCCGAGCCGAAGTGCTTCTCAGCCTCGACGGAAACCCCTCCAACGACAGCTTGGCGCACAATTTTGTCGTCTCTGCTTCGTCGGTACACTCGGGGGCTTTTGTTTCAGATTTTGAAAACTTGACCAATTGCCCGAGCACCACAGATTGCGAACTCACCGTTTGTGCGCTCGACAGTTTTTGGACAAATACCACAAACGGAAGCTTGGACGACATCGACTGGCGCACCGACAACGGGGGTACGCCCACATCGGGAACCGGGCCCTCCGTAGATCAAAACCCGGGAACCCAAGCCGGAAAATACCTCTACTTAGAAGCCTCGAACGGATGCAGCTTTCAAACTGCGGTGCTGCAATCGGCTTGTCTCGATTTGTCGGCGATGACTTCTCCGGAACTCTCGTTTTGGTATCATCAATACGGAGCCAATCAGGGAGAACTGCACCTCGACCTGCTTTCAAACGGCATCTGGATTGAAGACGCCCTGGCGCCCGTGCTCGGAAATCAGGGAAATGTTTGGAAGCAAGCCTTGCTCGACCTCCGCCCCTATATGGGTTCGAGCCTTTCGATTCGAATTCGCGGTGTTACGGGAAGCGATTTTGCCAGCGATCTCGCCATCGATCACGTTTCGGTGGCTGAAGTCAGCAGCGCGCCTGTGGTTCAATTCAGTGCTTCGGCCTCTGCGGGCTGCGTTGGGGTTCCCATTCAATTCTTCGAAGATTGCACCCACAACCCCAATCAGTTTCAATGGGTGTTCAGTCCGGCCACTGTGGCTTATGTGCAGGGAACGAGCGCTCAATCGGCCAATCCAGTGGTCGTGTTTCAGCAAGGCGGAGTGTACTCGGCCAAACTCGTCGCCTCCAATTCGCTGGGAAGCGACAGCCTGGCGATTTCTCAAGCGGTCTCTGTCGACGGAGGTCGCGATCTACCACAGGCCGAGAGTTTTAGCGCATTAAACTTCCCTCCCGCAGGCTATAAACAAAGCAATCCCGACGGTTCGAATACATGGGTCGCTTCAAATGCCACAGGGCCCAATGGCCAGAGCAGCCGTTGCACGAGGATGTCGTTTTACGGTTATGCCGACTTTGGGCAGGTCGATCGGTTGATCAGCCCGCTGATTCGGGTTCCCAATCAAGGAAGCCCGGCGCTGGTCTTTCGAAGAGCACACGCCCAATCGATGGGCGGAATGAGCTACGACGGGTTGCGCATTGAATTGAGTCGCAATTGCGGGCTGGATTTTGACGCGTCGATTTTCGAAAAATTCGGTTCAGATCTGGCGACCGCGGCATTCTCTTCTCAGGCCTACCAGCCTCAGAGTTCAGATTGGGTGTGGGATACGCTGGACCTCTCGCCCTTTGCCGGCGAAGAATTGATTTTCTCTTTCACGGCGATCAACGGCAACGGGAATCATCTCTATTTAGATCAAATTCAGTGGGTTGACATCTCCCAACCCGCAATTGGAGGCGCGATCATACTCTCCGACAACGACGTCTGTCGCGGAGACACCTTGCAGGCCACAGCCGTTCCTTCGGCTCCCGGTGCCGTGTCCTACAGTTGGAGACCGGGCCCCGGGCTGATCATGCCCAACACCGCAGGTCAAGGGCCTGTGGATGTCATCGCACAATCGGTTTCAAACCCGGTCTTGGGGCTTGAAATGCTCTCCGAAGGCGGGTTGGTCGAACTCAGCGCACCGATTGCCGTTCGAGGGGACGTTTCTGCAGTCTTCGGCTCGTCGCTCACCGCCAACCTTTACGAATATGCCTTTTTTGAGAACTTTCAAGGCCAGCCCACCGATTGGTTGTGGGAATTTGGAGATGGAAACTCCGCCTTAAATGCCGTTCAGCCGGTGCATGCTTATGCCAATCCCGGGGCGTATACCGTTCGCCTGAGTGCTTGGAATGAATGCGGTTCAGACACCGCCGAGGTTTCGATTGCGGTGAGCGGCATCGGCCTGGACGAGTCGAATTCTTCAGGTGTTTCGGTATATCCCAACCCGCTCAAAAACGGGCTTCAAGCCTTGAACATCGAGCCCGCTACCGAATGGACTTCCCTGAGACTTTTCGACCTCAACGGACGCCTTTTGCTCGAAGAGAGCCCCGAGGCTTCCCAAATTGAAGAGAATCGCTACCGCCTTTTGCTTCCGCGCCTTCCGATTGGCATGTACATCCTAGAACTCGAAAGCCGAGATCGAAAAATTCACCACAGATTGAGCATCCAATGAAAACTGCACTATCGACCACTGCGCTCGTTTTCTCAATGTTATGGACATGGTCCGCGCACGCCCAAGGTTGCAGCGATGCGGGGGTATGCACCGCGGGGAGCTTGGGCCACGGCCCCTCAGAAAAAGCCCAGTGGAGTTTCGGAATGCAATACGGACTCGGAGAGCAGGGAATTGTCTATTTGGATGCCGAATTGGGTGCCGTCCTCCCTTTTGGTGCCAAAAACCGGATCGACCTGCGCCTGCCCGTCCGCTTCATCAACGGCGATCTCGATCAAGTCTTCGGGCTCTCTGACGTCTCGGCGACCTGGATTCGCGATTTTCAACTTTCAGACACTAAACTCCTCATTGCAAATCTGGGCCTGCGCATCCCCACAGGCGAAGCCAACCGAAGCCTCGATTCAGGAGACCCACTGCCGATGCCGTATCAAACCAGTTTGGGCACCGTAGACCTCATTCTCGGTGTGAGCTATCGCCCGGGGCTCTGGATTTTTGGCGCGGGATATCAACAGCCGCTCAATTCGAATCGAAATGGGTATTTAGCAACACTCGACAGCCTCTCGACCGAGCCCTTTCCGTCGACCCGCAACTTTGAGCGCCGAGGAGATGCTGTGGTGCGCTTTGGCAGGCAGTTTGGCCAAGACAGCGACCCTTGGGTGTTCTCGACCTCTGCGCTCGGAATTGTCCACCTCGGTCAAGACCGATACGAAGAGCCCGATGGCGAGATGCGCTCCATCGAAGGTTCTGAAGGCCTCACCTTAAACCTCACGGGCTCGGTTCGAAGAAACTGGGATTCAAAGAATTCGCTGGGCTTGGATGTGGGCTTTCCGCTCCTTGTACGCGAAGTGCGCCCCGATGGCTTGATCAGTGGTTTTGTGCTGGGCCTCAAGTGGAGAAGCTCCTTCTAAGGCGTTCGAAATCAATAATATCAAGCGCGTTCCAGGATGGGCTCAGCCGTCTCGTCGTGCTGGCTCAGGTCGAGACCAATGCCTTCGTGCTCGGCGCTCACCCGCAAAGGTGTTATTTGGTTGGTGATTTTCAACAAGACCCAAGTGGCGAGGAAGGAGTAAACCCCAATCACCAAAACGGCGATCACCTCGGCCTTAAACAATTCAAAGCCCCCGTATAAGAGCCCGCCGTTGGTCGCAAAAATGCCGGTAAAGAGCATTCCCAAAATCCCCCCCACCCCGTGGCAAGGAAAGACATCGAGGGTATCGTCTATTTCTGAGCGATTCTTCCAGTGAACCACAGCGTAACTGGCCAAACTGGCGACAGCTCCAATCAAAAAGCTGTGCCCCGAAACAATATATCCTGCAGCGGGCGTGATGGTGGCCAGACCGACTACGGCGCCGATGCACACCCCCACGGTCGAAGGTTTTTTGTTGTTGATGACATCGAGCAGCATCCAAGCCATCATCGCCGAGGCCGATGCCAAGCTGGTGTTCACCATCGCATTGATGGCGACCTCATTGGCACCCAGGGAAGAACCTGCGTTGAAGCCGAACCATCCGAACCACAACAGCCCGGTTCCCAGCAAGATATACGGAATATTCGAGGGTTGATGCACGTGCCCTTCGCGATGAGAATGGCGCCGTCCCAAAACCAAGGCGCCCGTCAAGGCGGCGACCCCGGCAGAAAGGTGAATCACCGCACCCCCGGCGAAATCAAGTACGCCCATTTTGAACAAGAAGCCCCCGGGGTTCCAGACCCAATGCGCCACCGGACAATAAATGAAGAACGTAAAGAGCACCATAAAAATCATGTAACTCCAGAATCGAATGCGCTCGGCAAACGAACCGGTAATGAGCGCCGGCGTAATGATGGCGAACTTGAGCTGAAAGGCGGCGAATAGAATCAAGGGCAGTCCGGGCGCGATACTCGGGTGAGCCGCCGTGCCTACCCCGTCAAAAAAGGCGAATTCGAGCGGGTTTCCGATCCAACCGCCAATGCTGCTTCCAAACACCAAACTAAAGCCCACGGCATACCATATCAAACTCACAACTCCCAAAGCCACAAAGCTTTGCAACATGGTCGAGAGCATATTCTTGCGGTGCACCATGCCGCCGTAAAAAAAGCTGAGCCCCGGGGTCATCAGCAAGACCAGAGCCGTGGCCGTGAGCATCCAGCCCACATCGCCGGTGTTGATCGAGCCGGGCAAAGCCACGGGGTGTTCGCTCGGCCAAACGCTAGCCGCCACGCTCAAAAGAATCAGCAGTGCAAAGCTGAGGCGTCCCAGCTTGCCCGCACGGGTACGAAGGGGCTTATCCGTTGCCATCGACAAAAAAAGAGTTAGTTCGAGGAGCTGCTTTTTCTGAAGTTCTTCATGAACTCCACCAGGGCTTGATGCCCGTTTCTATGGGCGTCGTCGTAGGGAGAATTGCCCCAGCGGTCTTGCACCTCGAGCGAAGCGCCGTGGGCGAGCAAGTAGTCGACCACCGCAAGATGGCCTTCTGAGGCTGCGATATGCAGCGGAGTTCGCTTGTCGTAGTCGGAGTCGTTGACATCGACCCCGCGGGCAATCAGTTTTTGAACCTCGTAGACGTCTCCGGCGCTGGCGGCCCAACACAGGTCGATGAGGCTGTTCATCCGCGACTCGTTTTTGCGCAAACGCGGGTCGATTTTATTGCTCACGCCTGAAATCAAACTGTCGTAGTTGTGAAAGTTGAAGCGCTGAACGAGCTCTTTGCAGAATTCAATTCCGCGCACCGAATTGCCGTGGGTGTCTAAGCGCGGAGACCAAACGGCCATTCCGAGTAAGTTGGGCACGACGATCATCAAGCCCCCCGCCACTCCGCTCTTGGCCGGCAAACCGATGCTAAACGCAAACTCTCCGCTGAAATCGTACATACCGCAGGAATACATCAGCGACAAGCAGTTCTTGACCGTTTCAGGCTTGAAAATGCGCAGGCCCGTGATCGGACAAACCCCTGCATTGGCCAGAGTTGCAGCCACCACAGCCATGGCTTCGGTGCTCACCTCAATCGAACAGCATTGAAAGTAGAACTCCAAGGTGGCAATGAGATCGGTATTTTCGGGAAAAGCACCGTTCTCTTTCATAAAATAGCCGAGGGCAAAATTTCGATCAGCGGTTTGGCGCTCGCTCAAATACACTGAGTTGTTAAACCGCGCAGGGATTCCGCCGCTGAGTTTTGTCCAGATGTCCAGGACATAATCAAAGCGATCGGACATGTCCTTTTCGGGTTGAATCAAAGAACACGTCATGATGGCACCCGAGTTGATCATCGGGTTGTGCGGAATACCTTTCTCGTTCAGAACCAATCCGTTAAAAGAAATTCCGCTGGGTTCGCGCCCCACATGTCGATGCACTTGTTCCACCCCGTTTTCTTCCATCGCCAAGGCGTAATTAATCGGCTTGGAAATGCTTTGAATACAGAAGTAGCGGTCGCTTTCGCCCAAGGCGGCGCGCTGCCCGTCGATGGTGCAAATCGAAACCGCGAATTGCTCCGGATCCACTCTGCCCAACTGAGGGATATACGTCGCGACTTTGCCCGATTTATTCGCTTTGGTTTGGTCGAAAACTTCCTTGATTTCGCGCACAAATTCCTTGAAATCAGGGATGATTAAATTCCCCTCAATGGCATCTTTAATCAAAGTGCCGTTGCTCTCGTGGATGATCTGCTTGAAGGCTTCGAAATCGATGGAATAGCCCGCGTCTTCTTCTTCTAAGATTCGCTTGTTTTCAAGTCGAACTCGGGGGTCGTTTTCTTTAATCCCCATCCCATCGAGCACCTTGACCAATCGGCTCACCGGAATTCTGCCGACCGACTCGATATCGAGCGCGTTGAAAAGTTTGAACATATCGCCCTCAATGGTCGCTTGATGCGCAGAAGACTCCACCGACTTTGAATCGGCGTTTTTGGCGCGAGCGACCCGCGTACTTGTAGCCATAATGGGAATGGGGTTAAAGAGGAATCAATCCAAGGTCAAAACCGCTCAGCCGAGCTGGAGCATCTCGCGGTATTTCGGAAGCCTCCATTGAGCATCGTCCACCAAGAGTTCGAGGGCATCGCCGTGCACTCGAATCGACTGACACAAGGGCAGCACTTTGGTGGTAAAGTAGATGGCAATCGAGCGGCTGTCTTTGCGGCTGTGTGCTTTTTCGAGTGCATCTACGAGTTGATCGGTCGATTCGCGCAGTTCGTCGATGTGGCCGTTCAAACGCTCGCATTCGAGTTTGAGTTTTTCTGCGGCGCGGCTCAAGCCCATGGCCTGCACTCCGTTGAAATTCTCGATCAAAGTGCTCAAATGTGCATAGGCCGCGGGCAAAATCATGGTGCGCGACATTTCCACATAGAGTTCGGCTTCGACCTCGCTCTTTTTGATGTAGTTCTCGAGCATCACTTCGTGGCGGGCTTCGAGTTCTCTTTCGTTAAAAATGCCGTGTCTTACGAACAAGTCGCGGGCGCTGGCCGAAACCATGGCGTCGAGGGCTTCGGGGGTAGTGCGAATGTTTTGAAGTCCCCGCTTGGCGGCTTCTTTTTCCCATTCTTTCGAATACCCGTCTCCGTTGAAGATAATCACTTCACAATCGGCTAAATCGCTCTGCAGTTGGGCAATGACCGCCTCATCTATCGAAGCCCCTTTGAGCTTGCGATCTTCTACGGCATTGGCAAAACGGTCGAGTTGATCGGCCACCATAGAATTCAGTACCGTCATGGCTGAACTGCAGTTTGCCGAAGACCCTACAGCTCTGAACTCGAACTTATTGCCGGTAAATGGGAAGGGTGAAGTCCGGTTGCGATCGGTGGCGTCGATCTTGGCCTCGGGGATTTTGGGGATGTTCAAATCGAACATCTCCTTGGCATTGCTGTCGGTGGTCAGCCCGTGCTTTTTGAAGTGTTCCAACACATCGGCCATAATGGTTCCGGTAAATACCGAGATGATGGCCGGGGGCGCTTCGTTCGCACCGAGGCGGTGGTCGTTGCCCGCAGTCGCTATGCTCGCGCGCAAGAGGGCGTCGTGCCGCTTGACCGCCGCGATAACGTTGATAAAGAAGGTCAAGAACGACAAGTTGCTTCCAGGCAAATCACTGGGGTTCAGGAGGTTTTTGCCGCGATCGGTCGCCATCGACCAGTTGTTGTGCTTGCCCGAACCGTTCACTCCGGCAAAGGGCTTTTCGTGGAACAACACCCGAAGGCCGTGGCGCTGTGCCACGCGATTCATGGTGTCCATTACGAGCAAGTTGTGGTCTACCGCGACGTTCAATTCCTCAAACATCGGGGCGCACTCGTATTGAGCCGGAGCCACTTCGTTGTGACGGGTCAAGACCGGAATACCCAAACGCAGGGCTTCGCGCTCAAAGTCGACCATAAAGTTCTGCACGCGCTCGGGGATGCTGCCGAAGTAGTGATCCTCCAACTGCTGATTCTTTGCGGGTCGATTTCCGAACAAGCTCCTGCCCGATTGAATCAAGTCGGGGCGCTGACGGTAGTGCTCTTCGTCGATCAAAAAATACTCTTGCTCCCAACCCAGGGTCGCAATGACATTGTGGACGGTAGGGTCGAAGAACCGGCACACTCGAGTGGCCGCTTGGTTGAGCACTTCGCAACTCTTCATCAAAGGAGTTTTGAAGTCGAGCGACTCGCCTGTATACGAAATGTATACCGAAGGAATGTAGAGGGTGTTGCCCAAAGCGGTTTCGAGAATGAAGGCCGGCGAGCTCGGATCCCAAATGGTGTATCCGCGAGCTTGGGCCGTAGAGCGCAAACCACCGTGCGGGAAGCTCGAAGCATCGGGCTCGCGCTGAACCAGTTCTGCAGCGGTGAGCGATTCCATGCCCTGTACGTTCAAATCGAGCGAAGGCTTATAGAAAGCGTCGTGCTTTTCGGCAGTGGTGCCGGTGAGCGGTTGAAACCAGTGGGTGTAGTGTGTGGCACCTTTGTCGGTAGCCCATTTTTTGAGCCCCTTGGCGACGTTCTCGGCCGTTTGAAGGTCGATTTTCTCGTTGTTCTGAATCACCGTAGCCATCTTATAATAAGTGCTCTCGGTGAGGTACTCCTTCATGGTCTGAAGGTTGAAGACATTCTCGGCAAAGATTTCGGAGATCTTGCGGCGATCGTTCGGGGCTGTTGAAACGTCGATGGCTCCGTTGCTGTGAGCGCCATTCTGATTGCGGCTCGAGGATGTGCGTTGATTGTTCATTGCGCTATTGGATTTCTTGTACGACCCAAACCTAGCGCCCGCCCTTCTCTTTGAAACAGCCCTTAAAAGGTGAATTTTATATATCCCCTAAACAGGGTATCTCGATCGAATTTGGACGGCTGTACTCGACAACAATCGAGTTTTCTTAACACTCATTTAACATATGATACCCCAAAAAGGTGGATTTATGAGTCCGCGGGTTCATTTCGTTTAAACTTCAAAAATTCGCTCAGAGCTCTAACCAGCCTCTTTGCATCGCCAATCTCAGCAGGGCGGCCGTATTGTTTACCTCTAGTTTTCGGAGCAGATTCTTGCGGTGGGTGTTGATGGTCTCGACGCTCAAGCTCAGGCGCTGAGAAATCTCTTGATTGTTCATTCCCAAAGCGATAAAGCCCAATACCTCTCGTTCTCTGCGCGTAATCTCGCCTTTGTTCGACTTATTGGATTCTTCGAACAAACCCGGGAGCAATTCGGGCGCAAAATGCTGTTTTCCCTGAGCCACATTTCGAATTCCATCGAGAATTTCAGAGCGCCCCGAACTCTTTAACAGGTAGCCCGAAACGCCGATTTGATACATCTTTTCGATATAACTCCGCTCGTTGTGCATGCTCAAGATGAGCACCTTTACATTCGGAAATTGAGCGAGAATGTCTTTGGCGGCTTCAAATCCATCCATATTCGGCATTCGAATATCCATCAAAACGATATCCACTAAATAAGAGCGCAACTTCAAGAGCGCCTGATGTCCGTCTGAAGCTTCGGCTACCACGGCGAACTCCTCGTTTCGGTCGAGCAAGGTGCGCAGACCGTCGAGCAAGATTCGATGGTCGTCGACCAGTAAAAGTTTGATGGGCTGGGGGCCGTTCGATGTGCGCATATCGAGTCTTAAATCAGGGGTATTTGAGCGATGGCCGTCGTGCCTTGACCGGGCTTGCTGTCGAGGCTCATCGAACCTTTGAGCAATTCGAGGCGAGAGCGCAGATGCAGCATTCCACTCCCTCTCTCCTGCAGGCTTGGATCGAAGGGGTCAAAGCCAATTCCGTCGTCTTCGATCATCAAAGTGAGGTAATCGGGATGTTCGATTAGCTGAACTTCGATATATGAAGCCTCTGAATGTTTGATGGCATTCCCGAGCAATTCTTGAAAAATTCGAAACAGTAAATATTCGATTTTCTTGTCAAACCGCATTTGGTTCAAGGTATGCTGAAAGACGAGTTCGACTTTCGATTCGGGCAGTCTGAATTTCTCTATTTCGCCCGAAATGGCATCGACCAAGCCGAACCGATCGAGCGAGGGCGGGCTGAGATTTTTCAAGATGTGCTCGAGTTCTTCGGAGCTCCGATCGAGCTGCATCAGGGCATTGTGCAAGAGTTCTCCGGTGCGAGAACCTTGGTGTTGAATGGCCGTAGACAAATACATGCGCACGGCCAAGAGCATCTGCCCCAAGCTGTCGTGAAGGTCGCGCGCAATTCGGAGTCGCTCTCCTTCTTCGGCCAGCACAATATCGCCTAAATGAAGCCTCTGATTTTCCAGTTGTTGTTCTCCGAGAATCCGCGTTTTTTCGTTCGAGGCCCGCAATTCCATCCGCGTTTTTTCGAGGGTGATCAAGCGTTGATCGAGCAGGCGAACAATGGGTCTAAATATGAAGAGGGCCTCGGCCAAAAGCACTAAAAAAGAGGCGAAAAGAACCCAAAAATGAAGTCTTTTCAAGTCGCGAATCTGCGCTCGATACACTTCGTCAAATCGAAAAGTGATTTGATCCATGAGTTCGACAAAATCTCTTTCCATTTCGAGCAATTGGGCCAGCCGAGGAAAAACGGGCGCGCCCTGAGCAGAGTCTCGGAACACTGCTTGGTGCTCATTCAACGAAAACTCTGAGGCGACAAGGGTTTGCTTCACCAAAAGATTGAGCGAATCGAATCGCGGTTGAAGGAGGATAAACGACTCTTTTAAGGTGGAATCTTCGACCATTTTGGGAAGACTCAGGAGAGAATCTCCGTATTGAAGGGCGTAATGTCCTCTTTGCCAGTCTTTTTGATCTATCCTAAGACGCTTAATCCACTCGGTTCGCTGCTGGAGATTTGCCGCATTTCCGCTTTTCAACAAAAGCATCCACTTGCTCATGCGCTGACTCAGCATGCGCTGCCTTCCGCTTATGTTCACCACACGCGATGCATGGCCTTGGTCTTCAATCGATTTTATAAAAATCCAACCCACGCTGGCCAGCAAAAATGCCACACTCAGCAGTGCGGTGATGTACAAAAATCGCAAACCATTGATGACCTTTTGATCTTGACGCCTCAGACGCTCCTTGTTGCCCAACGACATTTTACTCTACTTGTATTCCCTCAAAATCTCCCAGCGAATTTCGATCGGGATCGACCCATTCTCCTCTCGCTTTGCTCGAATAAATCAACGCTTGGGAGTAATGAACAGAAATGGCCTCAGCCCCCGATTGTTCGGGCCGGTTTAAAAAGGCCGCAAAGGCTTGGTGATCGGGAAAGAGCGCGTAGAGCCGCAGCAGCCAATAGCGCGTAATGGTATAGTGATATCCGCGCTCCAGATTGTTGGGAATTCCGTTTCTGAGGTTCAGCTTGCGAATGAGATCGCTAAACATTTCAAAGAGGCGTTCGAAGTCTTGGGTGGATTTGCTCGAACCTGTGCGACTCAGGCTGTGTTCGGCGAGCATGCCCCAAGCCGACAACAAGTGCATTCGGTGCGTCCATTCGGGTTCGTCGATGTGGCTTTGACGGAGCCGCTGAAACGCGACGACACTCGAATTCAAAAGACTGTGATTCATAATCAAGCGAAATGTACTTCGGCTTTTGCACGGCTTGCTCTTCGATTCTTAGCGGGGTGTTGGACTTTTCGAGACTTTTCATCCAGTTTTGAAGGCTCTGATAAATTGGAATCGTCGGGGGACTGCGGAAATTTCTGGGGACAAGGAGAAAATGCGCAAACTAGCTCTAGTGATATCCTTTCAGTGAGAAACTCTAAGGGACAGACTCTAGTTGGTTCGAGGGATTCTCTTAGCAGTATTGGTAAAAGAATCACTTAATATCACTAGATATCAACGAGTTGCCCGGTCATCAAGTTGTTTAAGGCCTCTCGACTCCGGGTATGTTGATTTAGAAAACCCAAGGGCAGCGACGCCGAGTCGCACCGAATGCGACTCTACTCGCCCTGAAAGGGCGGCATAGATCAGCCCACCGCCACGCGGTGGGCGCAGAATCGCAATCATTCGAGCCCTACAGGGGCGTCATATCCGGTCCTATTGTATTGTTTTGGAGATACATGGATCGAAGGCCCATCGCGATAGATTATCACCAACGGACACATGTAGCCCCGCACGATTGTGCGGGGGTGTACATCAAGGTCGTAGAGAGGGAATGAACAGCGAAGGCCTATATCCACTCCTACCTTTAAATCGTACCGCCACCATGCATCGCGGCACTACACAATACGCATCGGCGAAGCCGGAAAACATCGAATCCAAGACTTAAACAAACAAAATCGAACAAGGAAAGGAAATCAGTGCATTTCATTCATGCCGGCTCCAGTGTCGTCTAAATGTCTGCATGAAAACCATGTCTCTCCTCAGAAACATCCCGCGACCCAACGTCGGTCTGCATTGATCATCGCCCCATGTGGAGCATGTGGAAATTGAACGGGCGAATCAAAAAGCGAGCGGCCGTGCTTGTCGATTATCTTCACGCACAAAATTCGACTGAAATGATCTTATCGAGCACGCCTACCATCGAAGGCCGTCCCGTTCAGGAATACCTCGGCATCGTAACCGGCGAAACCATCATCGGCGCCAACCTCTTTCGCGATTTGTTTGCCAGCATCAGAGATATCGTCGGCGGACGCTCGGGTTCGTACGAAGAAGTCCTCCGCGAAGCGCGCGAAACAGCCCTGCGCGAAATGCGCGAAACCGCTCTTTCCATGGGTGCCAATGCCGTCATCGGCATCGATCTCGACTACGAGGTCATTGGGCAAGGAGGGAGCATGTTGATGGTCAGCGCATCGGGAACCGCGGTCAAACTCTGATCAAGCGCTCGACCCAAAGTGTACATCGATCGGAAGTTCAGCTTGCGGCGGCGTTTCGAACGAGACGCGCGATCGGTTTGTTCTTAAATGAGGGGGTTTTGATCAACCAATCCACATGAGTTTTGGCCAAAGCTGGGTGCTTTGGGGGCTTGCGGCGCTCGCACTGCCCATCGCGCTTCATTTGTTCCGCTTCAGGCCGCGTAAGACATTCGTATTCAGCGATCTTCGTTTTGTAGAAGAAACTCGTTCTCAAAGCTCCGCGCGTCAAAAGTTGCTCGAGCGACTCTTGCTCGCGGCTCGGCTGTTGCTCTTTGCCGCATTGATTTTCGCCTTTGCCGAGCCTCGATTTTCAGAAGATGCTGTCGCTGGAGATGCTTCGAGCAAAATCTGGATCGCTTTCGACAATTCTCCCAGCATGAACTCGGGGGCTTCGGGGATTTCGCTCTTTGAAAAAGCTCGAGAAGCGGTGCGTTCGAAACTTGAAAATGCCGATGTCGAATCTGTGGTCGTCTTGTGGACACCGGATCGTGGACGCAGTTCTGAAATGGGCAGAGACGAGGCCATTGCGCGCATCGATGCGCTTGAACCGGGTTCAGAGCGGTGCACGGCAAGCGATTTGTTCGCACAGTTTCGAACCGCCGAAGCCGGATTTGATCTTTGGTTGGTGTCTGACTTTCAGGCAGATCGCGATTATAAAATAGACGCAAACGCAGATACGGCCGCCCTCAATCAAAGCGCAAGTCGAAGGGTGGATGCACTGCTGTTGCAGAATGAAGAATGGAGGAACCTCCCCTATCTGGACAGCATCTGGTTTTCGAAACCCTTTATGAGAACCGGTTTAAGGCAAGAATTGGTCTGTTCGATACGAAACCCTTCGGAGGCCGAGCAAAAAGCCCTCGTGCATGTTTCGTTGGCGGGCTCGGCTTTAGGCGTTTACAACACGCGAATGAAACCACTTGGCGATACTGTTTTGCGCTTTGGTTTTACCGTTCCCGACAGCTCCGTTTCGAGTGGTGAGGTGCGCATCCGATTCGAACAAAACCAGGCCACCGCTTTTGGACCGGGCTTCGAACAGAATTTCGCCGTAAACCCGGGCAAACCCTTGGTCGTAGCCGTGGTGGGCTCGGGGCAAGGTTGGCAAAACCTGCTCAAGGCCCCGGACTTCGAGCTCAAAATCCTTTCGCCCAAAGGCAGTTTGTCTGCACTCGACTGCGATTTTGTCGTGCTCGATCACGTCGAATCCATCACAGAGGGCGAGCTCAAATCCTTGAGCGATTTCGAAGAATCAGGCGGGTCCATTTTGCTTTATCCACCCAAAGATCTCACCGTTTTTGCCAAACTGAACAACTGGCTCAGACAGCGTCATTCGGTGGAATGGGCAGAACCCATCGACACTCAAAAGTCTCGTTGGGGAGGTTTGAATCTCGATCACCCCTTGTGGTTCGGTTCGATTGAAGAATTGCCCGATCGCCCCGACCTTCCTTTAAATCGCCTTTCGTATTCTCTGAGGGGCAGCGGTTTTAGCACAGCCGCAAGCAGCGCGCGGGGGGCAGCCATGGTGATTCGCTCCGGACGTCTGACCTTATTGGGCACCCGCCCCGAGGGAGATTGGAGCTCTGTTGGGGCGCATCCGCTCTGGGTCCCCTTGGTGCTCAACACGGCTTTTTCGGGCGCCGAGGCGATTCCCCCTTCCATTTCTGCGGCCGAAAATCGCATCGAATTGTCGGGAATCGAAGACGGTCTCCAAGTTGCCTGGATTCACAACGGACAGCGTTCGGTTCCGGAACAAAAAAGGAATCGGGGCGGACTGAGCGTCTCGCTCGAAACGGCCTCTGCCGATGGGGCACCTTATTCATTAATAGACGAAACCGGGAATCGCATCGGCTCCTTCTATCTGAATCCCGAACCCATCGAGCAATCGAGAGACGTGCTTTCTGCCGCCGACTTTCCCGAAGCCTGGACCGTCAACACACTCGCGGCTCAAGGGGCAGATGCTCAGAATCAAAGGAGTGCAATTGTGTCTTACCCGAGCAAAATCGAACCTTGGAAAATGCTGATCCTCGCCGCGCTCCTCTTTGCCCTGATCGAAGCGGCGCTCTTTCGTTTTGATCCATTCAAAACTCAAAAAGCGGGTGCCAAACCATTCGAATCCACACGAAATATTCGTTGAGCCATGGTCGAAGTCGAAACATACTTGCTGCGTTCAGTAGAGATTTTTTTACCCGGACACGAACTCCACGGAGAACGGGTCGATCTCTTGATCGAAAATGGACATCTCGCGGCCATCGATCGCCGAATCGAGCGCTCGGATGTCCAGGTGGTGTACCAAGGAGGCTCGATCTCTCCGGGTTGGGTTGAGATGCGATCGCGCTGCACCGATCCCGGGCTCCCATACCTCGAAGACTTGCCGAATTTGCTCGCTGCCGCTGCGGCCGGAGGATTTACCCATGCCGGCGTTTTGCCTTCGACCCAGCCCGCCATCGATTCGGTGGAGCGACTTCGTTATTGGACCGAAACCGCAAGAGAATCCACATGCGGTCTCTTGCCCATCGCGGCG
Source organism: Schleiferiaceae bacterium (assembly GCA_041739275.1). GTDB lineage: Bacteria > Bacteroidota > Bacteroidia > Flavobacteriales > Schleiferiaceae > WGMI01. The sequence continues at coordinate 73,342 of JBGSOF010000002.1, forward strand.
CTTACCAAGGGCCTCAAGGGCGAAGAAATGAGCAATCACTTCGAGTTGATCTCTCACGGGGCTCTTGCCTTGAGCGACGATTTTGAAGTCTCCAAAGACACCTATAATTTGAGGATCGCGCTTCAATATGCGGCGCAACTCGGGAAGCCTGTAATGGTTCGACCCGAGGACCCCTACTTGAAGCGAGGGGTTTTAGCCAACGAAGGAGCTCAGGCTGTGCTGGCCGGTTTGCCCGGGATTCCGGGTTTTTCGGAAGTCATCGGGCTCGAAAGGCTCTTGAGGCTGGCAGAAGACACGGGCTGCACCCTTCATTTTTGTTCGATTTCTACGGAGGAATCGCTCGATCGCATTCGCGCGGCGAAAAAATCGGGTCTGCGCATCAGCTGCGACGTGGCCATTGCTCATTTGGTATGGGACGATTCCGTTCTTTCTGATTTTGATTCGGAGTTTAAAACCGATCCCCCCCTTCGAAGTCTCGAAACAAAGCGCGCTCTGATCCAGGCGTGCATCGATGGAACCATCGACGCAGTGTGCAGCGACCATCGCCCCGTTCGGCCCGAAGCCAAAGATTGTGAATTTGCGATTGCCGAAGCCGGTATGGCCTTGATCGAAGCCGTGTATCCGCTGCTGAACGAAGCGCTCGGCACAGACTCTCGGGATCGCGTTTTCCAACTTCTCTGCACAGGACCACGCTCCATTTTAGGCCTGAATCTTGCATATTTCCAAGTATCGGAAGCCGTCGATTACACCCTCTTCGAACCCGAAGCGAGCGCACTTTTCAATGCGCAAAACTGGATTTCGGGGGGCTCTCCCATGCCTCTTTCCGGGCGCGTGCTTTATGGAAGAGCGCTGGGCGCACTTCGCGGAAAGCGAATTCATTTAAATTCCATCGAGAGCGGTGTGGCGTGAGCTGTTGAAAAACTCGGTGGTATCGTTTTTGGCGCGTTTGTATTAGCGTAGTCGGTTTCTGCTATTTTTGCCCAAACCAATAAAGTTCCGATCCATGAAGAAGTTATTCGTGCTCGCTGCCTTGATCGCCGTGAGCGGTGTCGCTCAGGCTCAGACCAAGTGGCAGAAAGAATGGTCTAAGTTGCCCGTGTTCGATGCGATGTACTATCGCGCTGCGAATATGGACGTTGCAACACGCGGCATCGATGCCCAAAAGCACTGGGAAGAATACGGTCTGAAAGAAGGTCGTTCGAGCTCGCCCGTTTTTGACGTGAAGTACTATCTGATGAACAACAAAGACCTCCAAGATCAATTCGGTCAAGAAGGTTATGACAAGGCCTTGGAGCATTGGTTGAGATACGGCATCAAAGAAGGTCGTCCAAGCCACCCCAACTTCCACGTGAAGTACTATTCTGAGAACAATCCCGATCTCTACAAGGCCTTTGGTCTTCAGTATCAAAAACTGATTGATCACTACTTGTCGACCGGCATTAAAGAGAACCGCAAGACCGCTCCGGTCGCAGAAGACAAAATGTAAATTAGACTTCAAGGTCAAACCAACAAATCAAGAAAAATGAAAAACATCATCGCTATCGCAGCTCTTTCCATTGCCTCTTTGAGCGTTTCAGCTCAGACCATGGAATGGGACAAGCGCTTTGAAGAAAAGCCTGTGTTTGAAGGCACTTATTATCTCGATCAGAACCGCGACGTAGCCGTTGCGGGAGCCAAGCCCGGAGACCACTGGAAGGCTGCCGGTCTCAAAGAAGGACGCGTGAGCTCGCCTGTTTTTGATGTCAAGTACTACTTGATGAACCACAAAGACCTTCAAGATGCCTTTGGTCAGGTAGCATACGACAAAGCCGCCAAGCATTGGTTGGACGCGGGAATCGCCGAAGGACGCAAGAGCCATCCCAATTTCGACGTGAAGTATTACGCTGACAACAACCTCGACCTCAAGGCAAACTTCGGAAGCGACTACCGCAAGTATGTCGACCACTACCTCCAGTACGGATGGAAAGAGAACCGCGTAACCGTTGCTCCAACGGCGACCACTCCTCCCCCGGCGACCACCCCCAAGCCTGCTCCGACCATGAACGACCGCGTCACCGTGAGCTTTGCCTACGCCAAGTTCGAGTTGAACAGTGCAGACAAGGCCAAACTCGACCAAATGGCCATGGCGCTCAAGCAGTCTGCGGTTGCCAAGGTTAAAATCGAAGGACATGCCGATAGCTCAGGCGATGCCGGTCGCAACCAAACTTTGTCTGAGAATCGCGCCAAGGCCGTCAAAGACTATTTGGTGATGAAAGGCATCGACGCCTCGCGCATCAGCACCAATGGAAACGGCAGCAGCGTACCCGTTGGAGACAACGATACAGACGCAGGCCGTGCGCAAAACCGCCGCGCAGAAATTTCGTTGACCCGCTAAGATTACTCAATCTCTTTGTGGAGGCCGTCTCAGCAATGAGGCGGCCTTTTTATTTAATCCTCTACGATCAGGTAGGGGGATTTTATAGTCGCTCGTTTCAAACACCGAGAAATGCAATGGCGCGATCTCGGCAGAAACTCAAATTCCGAATTCTAAAAAAGCAGCGCGCAGACCGTCCGCCAATTCATGAGCCAAGAGTCCGGTTTCCGAATTGTTTTCGCGGAGAAGGTCGCCTGTGCGTCCGTGGAGAAAAACAGCGGCGATGGCCGTTTGAGACGGACTGAGCCCCCGAGCCAAAAGTCCGGCCAGAAGCCCCGAGAGCACGTCTCCACTGCCCGGAATCGATAGAATGGCATTCCCGTTTGGGTTGAAGCGCACACTTCCGTCGGGCAGGCATACTGCGGTGTGGCGACCCTTTAAAATCAGAATACACCCTTGATTTTGCGCCCAAATTCGGGCCCGTTCGAGCCGTTCGCGTCCACTCTTTGGCTCGGACTCAAAAAACCGATCGAACTCGACGATGTGTGGACATAAAATGCTGCCCTTGGGAATCAGCGCTTGAAGTTCGGGCTGCTCGGCGAGACAAAACAGAGCGTCCGCATCGAGGATCATTGGCCGAGCGCTTCGCTCTAAACTCGACTTGAGTCTCAAAACCGCTTCAAAATCGCGTCCAAGACCCGGTCCTACGAGCCACACGGCATTTTTCGAAGAAGTCTCAATGGAATTAGAGGACATCAGTTCGGGCAAGCCGGGCGAAATCTGTCTAAAAACGGAGCCCGGAGCACTGAGCCAGACCCTTCCCGCACCCGACCTTAAGGCCGCGCGACAGCTTAGGGCCGCCGCTCCAGGCATGGTCTCGGAACCCGCGCAGACGACCACACTTCCTCGGTCGGACTTGCTCGAATGCGGGTTCAACAACTTGAGTTCCCGTTCAAAATCAACATCTTGAGTCAAACTGTATGCAGCCGGAACGCTCGAAAACACATCGGGCTCCCCATTGAGGCGTATCATCTCAAAACCGAGACAGCCTCTAGATTCGGGATAGAGCAGCATTTCGAGTCGAGGCGCACCGACGCAAAAACAATAATCGACCCGGAGGCGATCTTTCGAGCTCTGAGCCGAAAAGCCCTCGTACCATGATGTCGGTTGGTCTACGGACCAGACCTTCGAACCCTTGGTTTGCGCCGAATTCGCCCAACGCACAAATTCGAGAAACACTCCCTTGGTCTCGCGATCTTGCCCTGCGCCGAGAACGGCATCCACGATGAGGTCTGCCCTCAGAGATTCGGCGAATGTGACCGTGGGCTCTGCCTTCAAAAGCTCAGCCCACTCCCGCCATTGAGCCGGATGCTTGCGCTCAGGGTCGATCACATAAACCCGAACCTTTCGGCCCAACTCCAATAATTTTAATCCAATGCGCAAACCATCGCCCCCGTTGTTCCCCGGACCGCAAAAAATTGAAATGGAATCGCTTGGTTTGGTTTTCCACGCAATCCGGCGACCGATCTCAGCACCTACGGCGCACATTCGGCCATAAGGCTCTTGCGGATGCGCCTCAAGCCAGCTTCGATCTTGAAGCAAAATGGAGTTTCGATCGAGAATTCGAATCACCTGCGGGAGTTCAGTCGGTTCCAAAGAGCCCAAACTTGAGGCAGCAGCAAGTGAATCCCGTCGTTCAGAACAAGCTCGTCGGCCAAGGACATGAGCTCTCGCTCACTTTTTTGCCTGTTCATCCGTTCGAGCACCTGAGCCCGGCTGAGCGCAGATCTCTTCATCGCCCTTTGGATGCGAATTTCCTCGGGTGCACTCACCCAAATGGTGCAATCAAAACCTTCGGGACGGCCTCGCTCAAATAAAAGCGCAGACTCCATCACCGAATTAAAGCCTTCATCTTGTGCATCTTGAGAAAACCGCTTCCAACGTGCACGCACCTCCGGATGAATGATTCCCTCGACTTGTTTCAACAATTCGCGATTCGAAAACACGCGTTCCGCCATGAGCGCGGAGTCGAGCCGACCGTTTGAATACACCTCTGAGCCGAGAATCTCTTCGATCTGAATTCGAATATCGGCCTCCAAATAAAGCGACTTGGCGACGGAATCAGAATCGAACACTCGAGCGCCCAATGCACTGAGAATAAGGCAAACCGTGCTCTTTCCGCTTCCGATGCCCCCGCTTACCCCCAGCTTCATTCTCGAAAGACGTAAAGTTTGGCTTCGGCGATCGACAATCGTCGTTCAACCCCCTTTTCTGCTTCGGGCAAGCGGTACTTCAAGGTGTAGACCCCGGGTTCGGAAATTGGAGCGTCGGAATTCAAGATCGGCTTGGGGACGGCCTCACTCCACTCTTCGAAGGATTCGAGCGAGCCCGTAGAATAAACCGAGCTGTGTGCGGGCGATAAAACCGAGCGCAAGCCTTTGACCACTGCAGGCTTTGGCAGACGCAACTCTTGCACCGAAGAACTCAGTTTGACCGGTCGCGAACGGACTAAGACCCGGTCGGGGCGCGCCAAGACATTCCTTGAATCGCTATTTAACAATGTCAACTCGAGCGCTTCTTGCGGTTCGGAGCGCTGAGAAACCGGCCACAGAACTTTGAGGGCTCGCAGATTGCTCAGAGCCGCAGACGACCCAAAAACGCGCACTGAATCGGGCTCGATTCTCAGGTCTTCAAGCCGATAGCGCCCACCCCAAGAACGCGGCAAAGCGCATTCAACCGGAAGCATTTTGTTCTTGAGGGTTCTAAAACGCAGCGAAAAAGGGCGATTTTCGACCGATAGCAAAGCAACCGAAGCCGGAAGCTGTTTTCGAATATCGTCTTTGTACTGAGCCCAATCGACCCATGCGACGGAATCGGCCGCAGATGCCAAAGCGTCTTGAGGCAAATCGAAAGAAATGCTGCGGCCCGGGCGAAGCGCCAGACCCAACAGCTCAAAGCCCCGGGCGTGGAGTCGCAAGCTGACCCGCTCGGGAAGTGGGTCCAGACCTAAGTTTTGCTGTGCCTTAGGAAAACCCGAGAAGTTCGCTTTAAACGAAAGTATGGCCTCCTGATCGGGAGCCGCCAAGCGATTGAGCGTCCAGAGCAACAAGGCGAGTGCGAAAAAAAACAGCCGAGGCCTTCGGAGCATAGCACGTGATCTTGGCTAAAATTCCGAAAACTTCGGCGGAATCAGTGTGAAAAGCTCAGGCCTTGACTTCTTCTTTTTCTTTCGCGCCCCCGTTTGTAGCGACCGCTTTGCCGGCCTTCTCTTCTTTGGGCAAGTATTGTGCGCTCATCTCTTTTGAAATGGCACTTTTCTCCACCTTCAGACGGCTGTTTTCACACTCCAAAACAATGTTGGTATCGTTGACTTCGAGGATTTTGCCGTGAATGCCCGAAGCGGTGACCACGCGCATTCCTTTGACAATCGAATCGCGAAAACTCGTTTCCTCTTTTTGCCTTTTCATTTGAGGTCTGAGGAAGAAGAAGTACATCACCACCACCATTAAGATGAGCGGCAGCATGCCCATCCAGTCCATTCCCCCCCCGGCTTGAAGGAGTATTGATCCGAGAAATTGCATCATTTCGCGGCCTCTTTAGACGCTTCGTCCGCAGGCTTGCCAATCACCTCTGAAGTGATTTTCAAAACCATCACATTCGGAACGGTATTCGCGTTGATCGTCACTTGTTTGTCGTTGCGCCCGGGGCGTCCGTTGCTGTCAAAACTCACTTTGATCTCTCCCGACTCGCCCGGAGCAATCGGCGTGCGCGGATATTCGGGAACGGTGCAACCACAACTGCCTTGGGCGTTCGAAATGATCAGGGGCGCATTTCCCGTGTTTTTGAACTTAAAGCTGTGTTGCGCCAAAGTTCCTTCGGCAATTTGTCCGAAGTCGTGCGATTCTTCTTCAAACGCGAATTGAGGCGTTCCCTGTGCCGGGTCTACGCCTCCCGCGGCAGATTCTGAGTTTTCAGCGCTCTTGATCTTGCTGCTGGCGCGGTCGCATCCATATGACAGAACGAACAGTGCGGAGAGCACTAGGGCGGTAATCTTCATTTTTTTTGAACTTTGAGTGAGTGTTTTTCAAAATTCCCGATCGTAAAAGATCTTCGGGACTTTCGATAGGAGGCCAAAAGTACGAAGCAAGGCTCAGCCTTCGAGCAAGCCGCGGCCGAGTTTAATCACCTTGCCTTCGCTTTTGAGGTCGATCAAGATTTTGTCGAGCACCCCATTGATAAATACACTGCTCTTTGGAGTGCTGTACTCTTTGGCGAGCTCAATGTATTCATTCATGGTTACTTTGAGCGGAACTAGGGGAAAGTGCTCAAATTCACAGGCCGCCATTTTCATCAACAACATGTCGACAAAGGCAATCCGATCCATTTCCCAGTTTTTGGCCTTCTCGGCAATGCGCGCTTCAACGGCATCTGAGTGAAGGATGACCGATCGAAACAAGGCGGGCCCAAAGGCGCGGTCTTCGATTTCGTCTTTGTACAGAGGCAATACCAAGCCCGCTTCGAGTTCTTTTTCTCCCCCTTTTCGCAAATTCCGTTGAACGAGCATTTGCGCGGCATCGAGGTCGTCGGACCAGTCGAGATTTCGCTCTTCGTAGATCTGATGAAAAAGTTCATTGCGGGTGATAAAGCCTTCGTAAATCTTTCGAATAAAGGCTTTGTCGTCTTCGAGATCGCTTTTCTCAAGCTGCAAATAAGCCGAGTATGCGGCGCTCTGACGGATTTGCACGAACAAGCTCATAATCTGATCTCTGTGCTCAGACCATCGCACTTTGACCTTTTCGCAGGCCTCTTCAAATTCTTTGCTTTCAGCCAGTGCCGTCAGAAATCGATTGGCCAAAAAACGGCGATTGGGTTCTAGGTCTTCCGGACTGGGAAGTCGCTTGTTCAGGCCCCGCTCAATCACGGTTTCGGCGGCAAATCGCAGCTCGAGCAAGAGTTTGAGTTCGTAGAGATAGAGTTCGTGAATTCGCTCGATGCTCTTGGACAGGTTTTTCTCTGCGGCCACGGCATCTCCACCCCCCCCTTGAAACCAAGCGTAGAGCGCGTGTAATACCTTGATCCGAATGTGGCGTCGCGTCAGCATGCTTCGTGTTTAAACCGGCGCCTGAGCTAAAGTCGAAATGCGCTCTTCGGCCATGCGCAGGGCGGCTTGATGGGGAGGAATTCCGTCTTGTTCCGATCTCCTGAACAATTCGAGCGCGGTGTCGTAGATCGCCGTGGTGCGACGCATGGATTCCGCTTCAGAATAGTGCGCGATTTCGCGGTTCACGTTGATCAGACCGCCCGCGTTGATGAGAAAATCAGGGGCATAGAGCACTCCTTTTTCGCGAAGCATCAAACCGTGTCGGTTTTCGTCGGCCAACTGATTGTTCGCCGCTCCGGCAACAATGGTGCACTTGAGCGATTCGATGCTGCGGTCGTTGAGGGTAGCGCCCAAAGCACAGGGCGCATAAACGTCTATGGGCATCGAATAGCCCTCTTCGGCTCCGATCGCCAACGCTCCATATTTTTTGGAAATGGCCTCGACGCGGTCGGCATAGAGGTCGCTGATAAGGACTTTCGCGCCGGCCTCGACCAAGTGTTTTACCAAGGTTTCGCCTACGTGGCCAACTCCCTGTACCCAGACTGTGCGGCCCTCGAGAGCGTCGGTTCCCCAGCGCACCGAAGCCGCGGCCTGCATTCCGCGAAACACGCCCCAAGCCGTGTACGGAGAAGGATCTCCGCTCCCCCCCATTTCGACGGGGATGCCCGTAACGTGGCCGGTTTGTTTGCGAACGTGCACCATATCTGTGGTCGAAATCCCCACGTCTTCGGCCGTGATGTAGCGGCCCGACAAACTTTCCACAAAGCGACCGAAGGCCTCCATGAGCTCGGGGGTCTTTTGGGTGCGCGCATCTCCGATAATCACCGCTTTGCCGCCGCCGAGCGCGAGACCGGAAATCGAAGCTTTAAAACTCATGCCGCGGCTCAGCCGTAGCACGTCTCGAACGGCTTCTTCTTCGCTGGCGTAGGGCCACATGCGCGTACCGCCCAAAGCAGGGCCGAGAACGGTCGAATGAATGCCGATAATGGCGCGGAGACCGGTTTTGCGGTCTCTGCAAAAAACAACTTGCTCGTGTTCGTCAAAAGAAGGGTTTCCAAAAACCGAACCCGCGCGGAGCTCGGTTTCCGCTGAAATGCGATCGTTCATAGCAGCGTTCGAAGGGGGTTGATGGTATAACAACGAAAAGGCCCGTGCTCGTCTATCTTTGCAAAGGCACGGCAGTGGCGCGAAGGTACTGCAATTCGCAACTGTGCTCCGTCTGCTCGCTCCAAACAAGGCCTCGTGATTTGAAAGCTCTCGCACACCTCAATCGCTATCTCTTCAAGTATCGCCTCCACTTTCTGGGCGGGGTGTTGTTTGTCGCGATTTCGGTCGTTTTTCGAATCTATCCCGCTCAGTTGGTTCGCGCGAGCTTCGACTCGGTCGAGGCTTCGTTGGCCGCGCAAGACCCGAGTGCCGGCAGCGCCGGAGAGCTTCGCAAAACATTGATTTTGTATGGCTTGTCGATCATTGGATCGAGTTTGCTCGCGGGGCTTTTTATGTTTTTTATGCGGCAAACCATTATTGTGATGTCGCGCCACATCGAATACGATCTTAAAAACGAAATTTTCGAGCAATATCAGCGGCTTTCGATGAGCTTCTACAAAACGCACAGCACGGGCGATTTGATGAACCGCATTAGCGAAGACGTTTCGAGGGTGCGCATGTACATCGGCCCCGCAATTATGTACGCCGTAAACGTGGCCATTACTTTGGTGATGGTCATCGCCATCATGCTTAGCATCAACGTGGAATTGACGCTCTACGTGCTCGCACCCCTGCCTGTTTTGTCTTATGCCATCTACAAAATCAGCGTTGCCATCAACCAGAGAAGCGAGCGCGTCCAATCGAAGTTGAGCGATCTCTCGACCTATGTTCAGGAGGCTTTTTCGGGCATCCGGGTGTTGAAGGTCTACGTTCAAGAAGAGCGGGCTTCTTCGGAATTTGCCCGGCTCAGCGACGAATATCGAGGGCTGAACGATCGCTTGTACAAAGTTGATGCGCTCTTTTTTCCGCTGATGTCGCTGCTGATTGGCCTGAGCACCTTGGCCACGATCTACGTGGGTGGTTTACAAACCATTGGGGGAGAGATCAGCGCGGGCAATATCGCGGAATTTGTGCTCTACGTCAATTTGTTGACTTGGCCGGTGGCCTCGATCGGTTGGGTGAGTTCGATCGTTCAGCGCGCCGAAGCTTCTCAAGAACGAATCAACGAGTTTTTGAGAGAACGCCCTGAAATCGAAGACAAAGGCATTCCCTCTGCCCCTCCCAAAGGCAAAATCGAATTCAAGTCGGTGGGCTTTACCTATCCCGACAGTGGAATCAGGGCGCTGCACGGGCTGAGTTTCGAAGTTCAAGAGGGTCAAACCCTGGGTGTTCTCGGGCGCACGGGTTCGGGTAAATCCACGCTCACCGCCTTGCTCGGAAGGCTGTACGACCCGGTCGAAGGCGAGATATACCTCGACGACAAACCCTTGCGCGACTGGAGCTTAGGCCAGCTGAGAAGCAGCATGGGCTTTGTTCCCCAAGATGCCTTTTTATTCTCTGAAACCCTCAAGTACAACATCGCGTTCGGAAGCCGATCGGCCTCGGACGAAGCCATCGAACGCGCAGCAAAATCGGCCGAAATTCACGAAACCATCCTCGGATTTCCCGAAGGCTATGCCACCCGTGTCGGCGAGCGCGGGCTTTCGCTCAGCGGAGGTCAGAAGCAGCGCGTCTCCATTGCCCGAGCCTTGGTTGGAGACCCACCCCTGTTGGTTTTCGACGATTGTCTGTCGGCCGTAGACACCGAAACAGAAGCGCGCATTCTTCAGAATCTCAAGGAAGTCAGCAAAAACCGAAGCAGCATCATCATCAGTCATCGAGTTTCGACGGTGATGCACGCCGATCTCATTCTGGTGCTCGAAAAAGGCGAGATCGCCGAAAGCGGCACCCACGAATTTCTGATGGAACACTCGGGCATTTATGCCGATCTGTACCGGCAACAGCTCGAAGAAGAGAGCCATGCCTCGACCGTCGAAAATCGCGGTTCAATGAATACAAAATCCGCTTTGGGCAGCCTGTAAAAAGGTCGAATGAGTAGTTTTGTACTCAAGGATGAGCGATCGAAACGACCCCCGTAAAAACCCCGACGAAATCTACGGCAAGGCCATGCGCGCAGGCCGTAGAACGTATTTCTTCGATGTGCGCGCCACCCGAGGCGAAGACTATTACCTCACGATTACCGAAAGCAAAAAACACAGCTCTGAATTTGGAGAGGAGTTTTACAAAAAGCATAAAATATATCTGTACAAAGAAGATTTTGAGGTATTTAGGGAGCATTTAAACGAGATGATCGACTTTATCGAGCAGAAGCTCGAGTCCAAGGGGCATTCCAATCGCTTTGATTCTGATAATGAGTTGAGCAAAGGCGATTTCGATTTCGAAGACCTCTGAGATTTTTAAACGGGCTCCTTGAATTGTTGATAAAGCCCCGGCGCGTTATTTTTAAATCGATCGAATAACCCTCGCTTTTCCTGAATTTTGAGGACTTAATCAAGCGCTCTTCAGCATCCGTTCATGGGCAAAATCGTCGCCATCGCAAATCAAAAAGGAGGGGTCGGCAAGACCACCACCGCCGTAAATCTCTCGGCTGCGCTGGGCGTGCTCGAACAACGCGTGTTGTTGATCGATGCCGACCCCCAGGCCAATGCGAGCTCGAATCTGGGGGTAGACCCCGAAAAGGTCGAAAGCGGAACCTACGAAGTGCTCGAGCACACCGTCGATGCCTCTGAGGCCATACTCGAAACTTCGACGCCCAACGTTTGGCTCCTCGCCTCTCACCTCGACTTGGTCGCAGCCGAAATCGAATTGGTCGATCGCCCCAAGCGCGAGCACATGCTCCGAAAAGCCCTCAAAAAAGTCAAATCCGACTACGACTACATTTTAATTGACTGTGCCCCCTCGCTCGGTTTGATTACCCTAAACGCCCTGACCGCGGCCGACTCTGTGTTGATTCCCGTTCAGTGCGAGTATTTTGCGCTCGAAGGGCTCGGCAAGCTCCTGAATACCATCAAAAGCGTTCAACAACTCCACAACCCCGAACTCGACATCGAAGGCTTGCTGCTCACGATGTACGACGGCCGTTTGAGATTGTCGAATCAGGTGATGGAAGAAGTCAAGGCACATTTTCGGCAAATGGTCTTCAAAACCGTCATTCAGAGAAATGTGCGCCTGAGCGAGGCTCCGAGTTTTGGAGAGAACATTCTGATGTACGACGCTTCGAGCACGGGGGCTGCCAATTACCTAAATTTGGCGCAAGAGTTTTTGGCGAACAATGCGGCCAATGCGGCCGAGCGCCCCGGTCGAGCGCAATCATCATCCGGATCCAAAGAAAATGGCTGACAAGAGAAGGGCATTGGGCAGGGGCTTATCGGCCTTGCTCAAGGACCCCAGAGAAGAGATTCAATCGGCAGAGCAATCGGGAGCCGACGAAGTCGTGGGGAGTATCGCCGAGATTCCGCTCGGTCAAATCGTCGAAAATCCCTTTCAACCTCGCTCGCACTTCGATGTCGAAGCACTTGAAGAACTCGCGGCATCGATCAGAGAATTGGGCATCATTCAGCCGATTACGGTTCGCCGCTTGCGCAAGGGGCAGTACCAGCTCATCAGCGGAGAGCGCCGCCTCAGGGCCTCGAAACTCGCCGGACTCGAGCGCATCCCCGCCTACATCAGGCTTGCGAACGATCAGGGCATGCTCGAAATGGCCTTGGTCGAAAACATTCAGCGTCAGGAGCTCGACGCGGTTGAAATCGCGATTTCGTATCAGCGATTGATCGAAGAGTGCGCCCTCACTCAGGAGCAGATGAGCGAACGCGTGGGTAAAAAGCGCAGCACAGTGACGAATTACCTCCGATTGCTCCGCCTCCCTCCTTTGGTTCAGGCGGGAATTCGCGACCGAATGATCGGCATGGGGCATGCCCGGGCCTTGGTCAATATGGAGCGCGAAGAAGAACTGCTCGGGCTGTATCGGCGCATCGTTACCGAAGATCTGAGCGTGCGCGCCGTCGAAGAACTGGTGCAACAGACAAAAAGCCCCGATCGGGGCAAGCCCGAGCCGCGAGTGCGCCCATCGGCCGCGGAGCACTTTCCGGAGCACTTCAAAGAACTCGATCGCCAATTGACCGCGCTTTTAGGCACTCGTGTACAGTTGATGCCCGGCAGGGGCAAAAGCGGGAAAATTGTGGTCGAATTCAAAGACGAGCGCGAGCTTGAGCGCATCCTTGCCCTGGTCAATCCATAGATGAACTTCGCTTCCAACGCATGGATTGCACTGCTGGCGGTGCATTTGCTCTTTGCAGTTCGCGTGCTGGGCCAAGATCCCCTCGACTCCCTTCAAACGCCTGTGGCGGCAAACCCTCTCTCGGGCGCGGACACTGCGGCCGTGTTGGCGGAAGGCGAGCCCGAGCCCGAGAGAAAATCAGATATCGAACTCCAAACGCACAGCCCGCAACGCGCGGCGCTTTATTCGACCCTTTTGCCGGGTTGGGGCCAGATCTACAATAAAAAATATTGGAAAGCCCCGTTGGCTTGGGCCATCATCGGTACCCCGATTGGTTTTGCCATCTATAACCAACAGCAGTACAGAGAGTTTAGCGATGCCTATTTGGCCGCCGTCGACAGCGATCCCAATACGCAGAATCCCTATGAAGGGCTCTATTCGCCCGAACAGCTCATCACCTTGCAAACCACCTATCGGCGCTGGCGCGATTTGAGTGTTATTTTGGCCGCCACGGCCTATGCGCTCAACATTGTGGACGCCTATGTCGATGGACACTTGTACTACTTCGACATTTCAGACGATTTGACCATGCGCATCGAGCCGAGCGCAGTGTTCACAGACTTGGGAGTCGGACCGCAAGCCGGTGTAAAAATCAGTTTCTCTCTGCAGTGAAGATCGCGATTGTCGGATACGGAAAGATGGGGCTGGAGGTCGAAAAGGCCGCGCTGCGCCGCGGACATACGGTGGTGTGTCGGCTCGGTCGCGACTGGGATTCAAGCAGCCTGACAGAAGCCGAAATGGCGATTGAATTCAGCCGCCCTGAAGCTGTGGTCGCGAATCTAAACCGCTGTTTGGACGCAGGAGTTCCCGTAGTCTGCGGAACCACGGGATGGGACCAATCCTTTGAATCTGTGGCCGAAGCGTTTCGAAGAGCCAAGCTCGGATTGTTCACCTCTTCGAACTTCAGCATCGGGGTGTACTCCTTTATTCGTGCTTCGGGCCTATTGGCACGCCTAAATTCGAAGCGCGAGGCGCAGTTTCGGATCCTTGAAATTCATCATCAACACAAGCTCGATCGACCCAGCGGCACCGCCATTCGACTGGCCGAGCGCGTCCTAGAGCACCGAACAGAGCTCGACACTTGGGCATTGAAAGACCAAGCCGGCCCCGCTCAACTGCCGATTGAATCGATTCGAGAGGGCGAAGTACCCGGGACGCATCTGCTCGAAATCCAAACCGCTCAAGACGTGATTCGCCTCGAACACCGGGCGTTAAACCGCGAAGGCTTTGCCGAAGGCGCCGTCGCTGCGGCCGAATTCCTGAGCGGCAAGAGCGGGGTATATGGCATGGACGATTTGTTTTCTAACCTCTGATGTTATGCATTTGAATCTCTGGCAGTATTTGGTGATCGTCGAAGTGTTGTCGACCGCCCTCCTGTGGCCTTATTTCACCTTGAAAGGCCGCCCCGCCTGGCATGCCGCCGTTCCTTTTTTGAAAACCTGGGGGATGCTTTCGCTCACCGATCGGCCAAAAGGCTGGATCATTTTGTATTGGATCCCGGTCGTAAACCACGTGATGTATCTCATTTCGCTCTACGAACTTCTGCACGTTTTTGGAAAGCGCAAATGGAGCGACTTCTGGCTCAGCGCTCTGAGTTTGGGTCTGTACGCTTCGTGGATCGGCTTTAAAGAGCGACCCGGTTTCGTCGGCAAGAATCCCGATGCCATGCACCGCCAACTCGGCGATTTCTTGCCCGCGGGCTTGTTTGCGATCGTCGCAGCTTCGGTGATCCGCGCCTTCAGTTTCGAGGCGTACACCATCCCCACCAGTTCGATGGAAAAATCGCTGATGGTCGGAGATTTCTTGTTTGTGAGCAAAATGCACTACGGCAGTCGCCTTCCCTTAACCCCGCTCAGCCTGCCCCTGCTCCACGCCGAGGTGCCCTTTGTCAAAATCCCGAGCTTTAGCGAAGCGGTTCGCTTTCCGTATTTGAGGACTCCCCGCCTGCACTCGGTGCGCCGGAACGAAAGCGTGGTGTTCAACTATCCCATGGAGAGCGACTTGCCCATCGATAAGCGCTCCAACTACGTCAAGCGGTGCGTCGGCATCCCCGGCGACAGCCTTCAAGTGGTCGACGGACAGGTGATGATCGACGGAAAGCCGCTGCCCACCCCTGACAGAGCCGACCCCCAGATGACTTGGTACGTAGAGACCAATGGCACCAATTTTAGTCGAAAAGACTTGAAAGAGCGCTTCGACATCAATTATCTCTCTCAGGAAGAGCAACAGAAGTTTCAGGAGCCCGGAGATGTATTGATGATCGGAGCCAATGTGTACATCGTCACCCTGTCTGAAAGCAAGGTCGAAGCCTTCAAAAAACTGCCCAACGTTCGCTCTGCCCAAAGGGTGGTCGCCCCCGCCCTGGCCGATAGCGCCAAGGGTCCGGATCTGTTGAAGGCGTATCTCAACTCTCCCTACGTGCCTCATGCCTCGGAGCTTTTTCCCAACACCTTTCACAACGAAAAACCGGCGCTGATTCATTCGAGAGACAATTTTGGGCCGATTTATTTGCCGAAAGCGGGCGACCGGCTGGCTCTCGATCCCTTAAACCTGGCGCTCTATCAGCGAATTATCACGGTGTACGAGGGCCACGAACTCGAAGAAGTCGACGGAAAAATCCTGATCGACGGCAGCGAACAAAGCCACTACACCTTCGCGCAGAACTATTATTGGATGATGGGCGACAACCGACAAAACTCGCTCGACTCTCGTTTTTGGGGGTTTGTACCCGAAGACCACATTGTCGGAAAGCCCGTGTTCGTGTGGATGAGTCTGGACAAATTCAGCAGCGGAAAAGATAAAATCCGCACCGAAAGGGTGTTTACAACGGTTCATGGCAAAGGAAAGCCCGTGAGCTATTTTTGGCCTGTCCTCGGTCTTGGACTCATGGCATACGCATGGAGCATCTACCGGAAAAGAAAGCAAAACACCGCCCCTCACTCGTCTTAGTCGCGGCCATCGCGGTTATTGGGTTTGGCCAGACGCTCAAGGCTCAACTGCGCGCGGGCTTCGACACCACCGAATGTGTTTCTGCGCTCCAACTCGGGGCCTGGCAATCGATTTCGCTCGACAGCATTGGCAAAATAAAGAGCTCGTTTCGCTTGATCAAGAGGAGTCGGGTGGTCGGCATGTACAACCGCGGGGACGTTTGGAAGAGCGATGACGGAACGGTGTGGATTAATCTTCGCGGGACGGTTTCTGAACCGCTGAGCTGGGTAGAGAATTTTTATTCGGCCATGGTTCCGGGCATCGGGAGCATGACGCTTACAGATGGTGTGCGCGTAGAATACGACTTCTCCGACCATCCTCGCGCCGGGGTCCACGTGGGATGGGCACTGGGGGCGCTCTCTTTGAGCCGGGAACTCGAAAGCTGTCTCGATTCGCTCTACCAAAACGGGCATAAAGACTGGATCGTGAGCGGACACAGCCAAGGAGGAGGCCTGGCTCATTTAATGAGTGCGTCGATTCTTCGAAAGGTTCAAGCCGGCAAGTGGAACGGGTTGAAAATCAAGACGTATGCTACAGCAGCTCCGAAGCCCGGCAATTTGTATTTCACCTATTCATACGAACACCTCAGCGGCCGAGATTGGTGTTTTACCTTGGTCAATGCAGCCGATTGGGTGCCTGAAACTCCGTTTTCGATTCAGACTTTGGAGGACTTCAATCCCACGAATCCGTTTAAAGGTGCCCGAGAGGAACTTAAAAAACAACCCTGGCCAAAGGATATGGTTTTGATCGGGATGTACGGCAAACTCGTAGGACGACTCGAAAAAGCCAGCGGAACGTTTGAAGAATATTTAGGCGACAAAGTGTTTGAGATGGCGGTCGAACCCGCATACCCTTTGGCCGTTGCTCCTGAATTCGCGCACACCATGAATTACACGCGCTGCGGCACTCAAATTGTGCTGTATCCCGACGCGTCTTATTACGAGCGCTTTCCACTCGAGCAGAAGAATGTGTTTGCGCACCATTTATTCGATGCGTACACATGGTTCTTCAATGAACGAAACTGAGCGGCCAATTCTTCCCACGGCCTACTGGCCTTCTCTCTCGTGGATGTCTGCCCTTGTTCACCGGCCCGAAGCCGCGATCGAGACCGGCGAGCGATTTGAAAAACAGAGCTTTCGCAACCGCTGTTCCATTTCCGGGCCCAACGGACGCATGCTCTTGGTGATTCCGCTCAAGCACGAATCGCTCAAGCAGAGCTGTGAACAGCGCATTTCGTATGCCGAAAATTGGCGCAAGGTGCACTTGAAAGCTTTTGAAAGTGCCTACGGCAAGACCCCCTTTTTTCTGTTTTTACACGACGAACTCACTGATTTGTACTCGAATAAGTACGAATATCTCGTGGAGTGGAACCGCGCGACAATCCAGCTGCTCTGTACGTGGTTTCAGATCGGAGTTCCCGTGGAACATCGCTCCGCCGAATGTGTGCCGAGCCTGCCCGAAACCGGCAACTGCGCACCGCCCGTGAAATTATCGAGCTACCCTCAACTCTTTGAGCACAGACACGGTTTTCTCGAAAATCTGAGCAGCATCGACTTATTGGCTTCAGAAGGGCCTGCGGCATATTCTGTCTTGCTCGGTCGATAAAAACAGAATACGTGCGTTTTTTCTGACATGGGTTTGCGCAATTTTGAGTTCAATCAAACTCAATTGCCATGCGCTCAAACTTAAAACTATCGATCGAGGCCCTACTCGTTTTGCTCTTGCTCGCCGTGTTGGCCTGCACTCAGGTCGAAGCCCAAGCACAGCAAAACGCCCCTCCGCCCATTCAGTGGAAAGGAGCACCCGAACACCCGGATGCCAAAAGGTTCGAATACACCACCTCCGAACACCACCGGCAATTCGCGCTGAGCATGGAGGCCTACAATGCGGGCAGCTTCGACAACCTCCCCATTGAAATGCTGATGCCCCGCGAAATGTACTTGCGCAAAACGCGCTATCCGCTCGAAGACGGATCAGAATTTCTCGAAATATCGATCGATTCGACTGTGGGATACCCCGATTGGATCGAGTGGCCCGCTCGAATCGCCATTCAGGCAGGGGTTCAGGAGCACTACTCTGCCAAAGGTGAACTCATGGTGCGATATTCGGAAGAGATGCCCGTCCCGGCCCAATGGAATTTCGACGACGAGCCCTATGCACTGAACCATCCGGGTCTGCCTTCGTTCGAAACTCCAAGCGACAAGGAGTTGATCAACATGGGGAGTGTTGAAATTGAACGCAGAGGAGAGATCATTTACTGGCTTGATGACGAGGGAACACACTGGACGCTGGACCCAGTGCAGAAAACGCTTCAATGGACAAGAGAAACCAATCGGGGCGTGGCGACTGAGTTAGACGCTTATCAACACTTTGAGGATCTCGGGTTTCTCCAAACGTATCGCATCCATACCCTCGACCTCAACAGCACCCCGGTCCCCATTCGCATCATCGAAGAAGAAATTGTCTTGAGCCACTCGATTTGGCAGGACGGTTCGATCAAAGCCGATCCCGATTTCTATGCCCAAGCGCTTCGGCTCTACCCAAACCCTGTCAAGGCCCGACTCAATATTGAATGGAAATACGGTCTGGACATTCCGATTCACGCAGTGATTGTGCGCCGCACCAACGGAACCGTCCTTGCCCACGAAATCTTGGGGGGTTCGAGCATCATTCAAATCAGCGCTTCGGGATGGCCCTCCGGACTGCTTTTGGTTGAAATCCAGACTGATCAGGGGGTGTTTCACCGCCTCATTTCAAAAAATTGAGCTCCTGAGAAAGATGGCTCTGCCGACGGATTCGTCCTTGCCACGTAAACTGTTCAACATCAATAATAAACACCCAATGAAATCGTCAATTCTCACAATTCTGAGCTTCGCTTTGTGTGCTTTTTTCAAGCTTTCGGCTCAGACCGAGCTTTGGGAAGGCAATATCATTTTTTCTCTCGGCAGCGGAGAGGATAGCGCGAGCGCTTTTACCGCCCCATGGACAACGGGCAGTTCTCCTTTTATTCCGCATGGAAAACGAACGCTCTATTGGATTCACGGTTTGGGCGGAGGCGTTAAATCTTGGGGAACATTGGCTGCGGCCACTCAAGCAGGCGGAACCCCGGGTTATCAGCCTCGAAACGTTCGTTCTGTGGTTCCCGTATACGACCAGTACGGCTCCTTGAATACCGCCGCAGTAAGCTTAGATTGGTTTATTGACCCCCTTGCGTCCGTCCCGAGTTGGGATACGGTTCCGCGCTCTCGACACCTGGCCATCGCCCACAGTCAAGGCGGATTGGTGGCGCGTAAACACAGTCAAATGGCTGAACGCGGGGCTCTGAGCCGTCAATACGGAGGAATCATCACCTTTGGTACGCCCCACAGAGGAGCTGCACTGCTGAACAACGCCAATCCCAACGGCAGTTATCCGGTCGGACGCTTCGTTCAAGACGGCTGCAGCGCATTATCGAACGCAGAGCTCGCCAACTTGATGCGGCAAAATTTCTGGACCGACATCCTCGTGAGTCAGTCCACGATTTCGGAGGTCAGCTCGCTGGTGTGCGATGCTTTTGCAAACACTTTATTACCCTTGATGCTCAAGGATTTGAATCAGCCCATCACCATAGATTATCGACAAGGAGCCGATTCTCTAAATGCGTTAAATGCAGACACCTTGCCCGTTCCCATTGTCGCGGTCTACGGGGTTGAACAGGCCCCTGTTTTCTGGAGAACCATGGGTTCCTTTTTGCTCAACGATACCACGATCTCTCACAATCCCTTTGGAGCCGATGCCGACCAAGCAGCCGTGGACGCCGCAAATCAAATGATTGCCCATTACTGGGGTCAAAGTGAATTCTACAAGGGACGCTACAACTACTGGAAAAGAAGGCGGGGCTTGGTGCCCTTTGCTTCTCGCAACACTTGGAAGGCCTGGGATCAACACCAAGCCAATATGAGAGCCCACGAATGGCTGCGCGACGCGAACGACCAATGGGAACGACTGATCGGGGCCCTCAAAGACACCATGTATGCGGGCGAATACCTCTGCGTATGCCGGAACGCGGCCAGTTCTTGGCAAAACTTGAGGCTGAGTCGAGTGGCAAATGAATCAGACTGCATGCCCATCGTGGCTTCTGAATCGTGCAGAACGTACGAATACATAAAGCCGGTGCGGATCAGAAAACCCAACGATGGGGTGGTTTTGGCTGAGTCGGCCGCAGGTCTGCCTCACTTTGCCCCGCCCGTGGCTATGAGCAATACCAATCACCAGCAAATGAGGAACTCAGAAGAGACCAAACGAGTGCTCAATGCCTTGTTCGATGGAGACTTGGATCCCGGGGCCTATGGTTTTTTTCAAACTCTTGTTCGATAACGTATTTCCAATCTGACAGGAAAAGCGTAAAATTGCTCTATGCTACGACACCACTCACTGCGAATCATGGGTTTGGGTATTCTGGGAATGTCCTGTTCCAAGGAGAAAACGTCAACCCCCACTCCTTCTCCTACCGATTTCTTCGTGTACTGGAGTAAACCCGTCGACAGTGCCTATCCGAGTCACTTGGGTATGCCCTTGCAATTCCGAAGCGATTATGTCGCCTTTTACGCCGACCAAAACAGCGACCACGGCTTTGTCAAATTCCGAGATCCGGAGTCGGGGGCTCTTCTGGCCACGTGGAGCGATTTTATTCCGTCCGGCAACTACCGGGGGTGGAATATGGAAAGTGTACAAACTGAAGATGGCGATCTGATTCTCAGCGATGAGGAAAACTTCTCGATCTATCGAGTCGGTCCGCCTCAACAAGGACAAGCGCCGGTTACGCGCTGGTCGTATTTCTTTCCGGAAGGCATTGTCCGCGACGACTTTGCCTACGAGGGGAACGAACTCTTTTTTGCGGTGAATGAGTTCAACACCGGCAGTCGCCAAGAGACCAGCATTTTGCGGACCTCTGCAGACCTGCCCAATTTTGATACCGTCTTGAAATTCTATGCCGAGCCCGGTTGGCAAGTGCAAGTGTTCAATCCGTTGGTATGTACCAACTCTGAAGGGGAACGCCTGCTGATTGGCAAAAAGATAGAAACGGCTTCGGGACAATATCGATTCGGGCTTGTGGCGTACAATTTGGACCTCGAAACCGTGGAATGGGAAGTCGATAGCTTAGAATCGACCGCAACCCGAACCGGAGGCGTTGTTTCGGAGATGATCGAAGAAAATGGGGTGCTCTATGCATTGGGTGGGTCGCATTTGTTTGCGCTCGATGTAGACCAGGGCGATCGCCTCTGGACCTACATACCGGGCGAAATAGACGTGACCTTTACCGAAGGCTCATTGCTGTGTTCGGGCGACTATGTGTACGCGAAAGCCTTCGATCGAGAACTCTATTGCATTGACAAATCAAATGGAACGCAGCGATGGAAAGTGTTGATTGGCAGCAGTCACGGCAAACCCATCACAGAATTCGGAAACTACATTTACCATTGCCGAGAAGGGCTGTATGCGGTTCACAAAAACAATGGAGCTGTGCGCACTTGGATGCCTCCGGTGGGGTCGAGGTGGTTTTACCAGAATCCGGTATTCGATCCGGCAACGGGCAAAATGTATTTGGCTTCAGCCACTTTGATTCACTGCATACAAAGCTTGCCTTAGAAGACAAAAGCTTATTCAAGCGAAGCTTTGAGGGGCTTGGGATGAGCGCACGTCTATCTTTGTGCGCTCATTTTCATTTTAAGCCCCATCCTCATGC
The DNA here is from genome assembly GCA_041739275.1 of Schleiferiaceae bacterium. GTDB lineage: Bacteria > Bacteroidota > Bacteroidia > Flavobacteriales > Schleiferiaceae > WGMI01. The sequence goes on from JBGSOF010000002.1 coordinate 94,832, forward strand.
GTGCTGTTTCTTTTGCCCAAATTTTGGGCCTTTCAATTGCTTTGGCCGCTTGCGGCAATCCCCAAGGAAATTCAGATCATTCATCCGATTCAGATTCAACAAAGTCTGAAGATTGGAAAGGAAAGACATACGCTTCTTCCCTGCACTACGCTGAAGAAAAACACCTGAGCAATGTGCGTCAGCTCACCTTTGGGGGCGACAATGCCGAGGCCTATTTCAGTTTTGACGGTCGCTCGCTGGTCTTTCAGGCCAACAACCCGGATTGGGGCACGCAGTGCGACCAGATCTACGCATTTGACTGGGCCGGGAGCGATTTAAAGTCAGGTCCTCCAACGCGGATCAGCACGGGAAAAGGCCGCACCACCTGCTCGTATTTTCTGCCCGGCGACTCGCTCATGGTCTACGCCTCGACCCACCACGTTTCGGAAAACTGCCCTCCGACCCCGGCCAAGCGCGAAGACGGGGCCTATGTGTGGCCGATTTACGATAGTTTCGACCTCTTTGTGACCAACCGCAAGGGAGCGAAACAACGCCAACTGACCAAGACGCCCGGTTACGATGCCGAGGCCACGGTTTCGCCCAAGGGCGATCGCATGGTGTTTACGAGCATGCGGAGCGGGGATTTGGAGCTCTACACCTGCAAGCCCGATGGTTCAGATGTGCAGCAGGTAACCAACGAACTGGGCTACGACGGGGGGGCGTTTTTCTCGCCCGATGGGGAATACCTCGTGTTTCGCGCATCGCGTCCGAAGACCTCTGAGGAAGTGGCGGAATACAAGGAGCTCTTGGCGCAGGGCTTGGTGAAGCCGACGAATATGGAAATCTTTGTGTGCAAGACCGATGGAAGCGATCTAAGGCAGGTGACCAAACTCGGTCAGGCCAACTGGGCGCCGTTTTTTCATCCGAGCGGCAAGAAAATTCTGTTTTCGTCCAACCACGCCAGCCCCAGAGGCTTTCCCTTCCACCTGTATTTGATCAACTTAGACGGTACTGGCCTAGAGCAAGTAACCTTCGACCCGCAGTTCGATGCCTTCCCGATGTTTTCGCCCGACGGCACCAAACTGGTGTTCGCCTCAAACCGCGAAAACGGGGGTACCCGGGCGACGAATCTGTTCATTGCCGACTGGGTCGAATGAGCCGTTCCAATTTACCCTTGATCGAAGGCGCTTGGGTTGCGGAGCGCAACCGGGAGTTGTCGGGTTCGGTTTTGAAAAATGCCTTTGAAGAAATTGGCTTTGCCGTTTTGGTGGATCCGCCTTTGGAAGCAGATTCGATCGAGGCGCTGTATACGGCGGTTCGGGCGTTTTTCGCCTTGCCCGAGGAAGCTAAGTTGCGCTATCGGCTCGATGGGATGGGCGGTCAACGGGGGTATACGCCTTTTGGCGTGGAGCACGCCAAAGACCGGGAACAACCTGATTTAAAGGAGTTTTGGCAGTTTGGACCGGATCAGAATCCCGAGGTAGCCGAGGTCCCTGATTTCGGGCTCCGCGGTCGGGAGGTGTATCGCGCTTTGCAGGCCATTGGCACGGAACTGATGCGGGCTTTGGCGATGGCCTTTGGGGGAGACCCGGAGCGCTTTGCCGAAAGTGTTCAGGGGGGCGAGAGCATTTTGCGCCCGATCCACTATCCGGGCTTGCAGAATCCCGAACCGGGGGCGCTGCGGAGTGCGGAACACGAAGACATCAATGCGATTACGCTCTTGATGGGGGCCTCTGCCGGGGGCTTGCAATTGCTCGGGCGCGATGGGAATTGGTTCGATGCCGAGGTACCCGCCGGGGCCTTGGTGATCAATGTGGGCGATATGCTCGAACGCCTCAGCGGCGGACAGCTCAAGTCGACGACGCATCGGGTGATCAACACCCCTGAAGCCTATGCCGGGGTGTCTCGCTATTCGATTCCGTTCTTTTTGCACTTTCGACCGGATGCGCTGTTGGTCCCCCCTTCCGATTGGTCGCTGGATGCCCCCGGTCTTCACGCGCCCATGGAACCCCCGATCACAGCCGGAGCCTTCCTCGATCAACGTCTGAGGGAGATTGGGTTGAAGTAGGGGGATTTAGGAGGATTTTGCCTGAACTCGTAGATCGTAGGGCTTGATTGTTTTTTTCGCGAAATCGATGAAATTACTTCGTTCAGGATTGTATTGGACAATTCTAACGTGCAAGTATTTCAGTCATTCCTTTCAACTTAGCCATAATCATGGCAAATCTTTCTTCTCTGGTTTCGAAATAAAGATTGCCCGAAATCGCTTCAAGCTTCAACGGATCATTTATTATTCGCTCGAACTCTTCTCTCAAAAAGGGCCTTACCTCTCCGGTGGACTGCTTTATGGCCGAAACAATGTCTAATCGATTATCGATCACACAAATAATATCTTCAAAGTCATGACTGAACCTCGTATCGTTGTTCCCGCGATTATCGTACGCGGCAAATTTTGTAGCTAAGAAAAAAGGCAAAGACAAAATCCAGATTTTTTGTCCTTCAACATCTATTTGTTCTCGATGATGAAATCCAGGTCCAAACCAAGGATTGGCCGGGGCCCAACCAATGGCTTGGGTATTCATAATATCCACCTGAACATCATCATATCGAAAGCGGCACATCACATCATCTTGCGCAATCTGAATGAATCTTTTCTTGCTTAATGCTTCCCTCAGTCGTTCTAACTCACCGATTGAAGCAATCGAGAGACTGATGTCGACATCCTTGGTAGGTCGCACGTCATCCGCAGCAGGGTCATTGATGTATAAACCGACGGTTGCCCCTCCAACATAAACAACCTGCTCGTTGAGCTCACCCAAGCCTTGAGCCACTTTGCGGATGACACCTCTATTGATGACGGCGTTCTTCACCACAGTCGCTTCTTTAACTCTTCAATCGCCAGTGCCTTTTCCCTTGCTTTACCTACGCGCAGTGCATCGGTTAAAGCCAAGAGTTCATAAAGCTTAGGGTCTTCTGAGGCCGCTTTGGGCACCGAAGGGTAGAGCGGTACAATACTCTGTCCGCGCTCTTGGCCTTTGGCATAGGGCCAAACATAGCTTTCTGTACTGTCTATGTGCTCTTTAAGTGGAAAAGCAGCGTGTGCGGTTGCCATGCCCCGAACCAACGGTCCGGGTCTCTGAGGAAAAGCGTACGCAATGCCATATTGCAAAAATTCAAGCAGGGCGTTCTTCATGACTTCTTTGCCGTTTGCGTAAAGCAATCCCGCATACTGAGACCGCGCTACCGATTGGCTGACCTCAGACTGACTGATGCCCAAAGCCGATGCCATAGAAATTTGTTGCCAGTGGTGATCCCCCTGCGCTATGATTTTCAGAAGAATCAAAATATCCTGCGGTTTGATGTGATTACCGGACGCCTTCACCCTTTATATCGTGTATTGTGATATGCAATATTAAACAATGAATAATTGATTTACAAATATATATGGACAAATATCTCGTATTGCAATATGGAATAACCCGTTCAGCGAGAGGAAGCTGAATCAACCACCCACCTCGTGATCCTTACCCCCGAGGCCTATGCCGGGGTGTCACGCTATTCGATTCCGTTCTTTTTGCACTTTCGACCGGATGTGTTGTTGGTCCCCCCTTCTGACTGGTCGCTGGACGCCCCTGGTGTCCATGCGCCCATGGAACCCCCGATCACCGCTGGAGCTTTTCTCGATCAACGGCTGAGGGAGATTGGGTTGAAGTAGAGGGATTTGGGAGGAGTTTAGGGACAGTGAATATTTCTGGGGAGAGAAGTTTCTTCAATCATTTCAAGGTTCTGCATTCTGGCGGAATAAGGTTTACGATTGTTTGAATTAACCTGGGGCTCCCAAAATACTTCTGGGTCTTCGGCTCTATGTCTTCCGGCTACGCCGTTGAGCATTCAAAGTTCGCCTGCGCTGTTCATTCCCTCTCTACGACCTTGATGTCTTCCCCGCTGCCGCGGAGGCCTTCTTTCTTTGCTGCTCCAAAGAAAGAGTAGAGCCACGATGGCTCGTGGCTCTGTCGGAGATCCAACCCTGAATCTTTTCTACCGGTCGCGCTCTCTTGTCCTACCTCGTTTTTGATTTTTTTAGGTACGCTTTGGCCGAGGTCGCCGCAGCAGAATATTAAAAAGGAAGTTGCGGCTGTTGTGCGACTCGGCGTCGCTTGCGGGTCACGGAGTCGAGAGGCTTTAGGCACCTTGATATTCGGGCACCTCGTTGGTTTGAGAGTACTTTGTTGATTTGACGATTGACAGC